>NZ_SRUN01000014.1:0-229236 GCF_004791595.1 Mesorhizobium sp. M8A.F.Ca.ET.202.01.1.1
AACGGTAAGCAACCAAAGGTCGCCATCGTCGCCGTGGCCCGAAAGATTATGACCATCCTCAGCGCCATGCTTCGACACAACCAACCCTGGTATCCAGACAAAGCCTGAAAACACAGTTGCTCATCCGTCGCCTTCGGCGACACCTTCTCCCACAAGGGGAGAAGGGAAAGGGCAGCCTACGCCGCCTTATCTCTCACCTGATAATCCTTGATCGTGGCGAAGCGGATCGCCTTCCAGCGCTCGGCTTCGTAGTTCAGCGAGAAGGCGTGCTGGGCGAGGAACACCGGGTCGTTGTCGAGGTCGCGGGCGATGTCGCCGCGATGCGCTTCGATGAAGCGAAGCACTTCGGCCTTGTCGTCGGCCGAGATCCAGCGGCAGACCGAAAAGCGCGACATTTCGAACTCGACGGGCAGCGTGTATTCGAAGTTCAGCCGCTCTTTCAGCACATCCAGCTGCAGGGCGCCGACGACACCGACGATGGCCGGCGAACCATCTTCCGGCGAAAACAGCTGCACGACGCCTTCCTCGGCCATCTGGTGCAGCGCTTCCTTCAACTTCTTGGCCTTCATCGCGTCGCCGAGGCGCACGCGGCGCAGGATTTCCGGGGCGAAATTCGGCACGCCGCGAAACAGGATTTCCTCGCCCTCGGTCAACGTGTCGCCGATGCGCAGCGTGCCGTGGTTGGGGATGCCGACGACATCACCGGCGAAAGCCTCGTCGGCGGTGACGCGGGTGCGGGCGAAGAAGAATTGCGGCGCCGAGAGTGACATCGGCTTCCCCGTGCGCACCAGCTTGGCCTTCATGCCGCGCTCGAGCTTGCCCGAGCAGACGCGCACGAAGGCGATGCGGTCGCGATGGTTGGGATCCATGTTGGCCTGGATCTTGAAGACGAAGGAGGTCATCTTCTCCTCCGTCGCCTCGATAGTGCGGGTGTCGGCCTCCTGCGCGCGCGGTGGCGGCCCGAAGGCGCCAAGCGCCTCGATCAGGTCGCGCACGCCGTAATTGCGCAGCGCCGAGCCGAAATAGACTGGTGTCAGATGGCCTTCGCGAAAAGCGTCGATGTCGAGCGGACGGCAGGCTTCGCGCGCCAGTTCGAGTTCCTCGATGAAGGCCTCGCGCTCATTTTCCGGCAGAAGGCCGGCAACGCGGTTGGAATCGGGACCGTTGACCGGCGTGCGTTCCTTCTCGTCGTCACCCTTGCGCACGGCGTTCAGCGCCAGGTGATAGGTGCCGGAGAAGGTCTTGCCACGGCCGATCGGCCAGGTGACGGGCGCGGTGTCCAGCGCCAGCTTCTGCTCGATCTCGTCCAAAATCTCGAACGGATCGCGGCTTTCGCGGTCCATCTTGTTGACGAAGGTGATGATCGGGATGTCGCGCAGCCGGCAGACCTCGAACAGTTTCAGCGTGCGCGGCTCGATGCCCTTGGCGGCGTCTATGACCATGACGGCCGAGTCGACCGCCGATAGCGTGCGATAGGTATCGTCGGCGAAGTCCTCGTGGCCGGGCGTGTCGAGCAGATTGAAGACGTTGTCCTCATATTCGAAGGTCATCACCGAGGTGACGACCGAAATGCCGCGCTCGCGCTCGATCTTCATCCAGTCGGACCGCGTCTGGATGCGGTCCTTCTTGGCCTTGACCTCGCCGGCAAGCTGGATGGCGCCGCCGAACAGCAGCAGCTTTTCGGTCAGCGTCGTCTTGCCGGCGTCGGGGTGGGCGATGATCGCGAAAGTGCGGCGGCGCGCCACTTCCTCTGGGATAGCTTCGGGCATTCTGTTGGGATTTCCGTGTGACAGGCCGGGCTTCTAGCAGCGCTACGCCGGGCTGTCGACCGTTCCGGCGGCACGGATGCCGCCGGATGCCGTCTCTCTGCTGAAGCCAGCAATGGCCGGGAGCCGTGTATTTCAACATTGGCAAGCGGCCATAGGAATGCCACTTGGATGAACATCCCTTGGAATCAGGAGACAGAGGAGTGACCATGGCTGCGTCGAAACAAGTGATCGTCATCGGCGCCGGCATTATTGGTGCCTCGGTTGCCTGGCATCTGACCAGAGCTGGCGCGCAGGTGACGGTCATTGCCGACAGCGCGCCGGGCGGCGTGGCGACGCCGAACTCGTTTGCCTGGATCAACGCCAGTTGGGGCAATCCGGAAACCTATTTCCGGCTGCGCATCCGTGCCATGGCCGAGTGGAAGCGACTTGCAAATGATTTGCCCGGCCTGCCGCTGGCCTGGTGCGGCGGCCTGAACTGGGACCTGCAGGCGGAGAGGCTCGAAGCCTATGCGGACGAGCATTCGGCCTGGGGCTACGGCATCGAACGGGTTGGCCGAGAGCAGGTGGCACGCATTGAGCCCAATCTCGCCGAGCCTCCAGATTTTGCCTTGCATATCGCTGAGGAAGGTGTCGCCGAGCCCGCGGCCACAGCGAAGGCGCTGCTGGCGGATGCAGCGCGGCAAGGCGCGCGCATCCTCTCCGGCACGGTGACCGCGCTGGCCCAGAGCAACGGCAGGATTACCGGCGTGGACACATCACATGGGCTCGTTGCCGCCGACGAGGTGGTGATCGCCGCTGGCGTCGGCTCTCCGGATATTGCGGCGACGGCCGGCATCACCTTGCCGATCGAGACGCCGCCCGGCCTTATCGTCCATTCGCGGCCTTACAGGAAATTGCTCAACGGACTGGTGCACGCCGAGAGGCTACACATGCGCCAGACCGCCGAGGGCCGCATCATCGCCGGCTCGGATTTCGCCGGCGGCGATCCCGGTATGGACGCCGAAGCGACCGCCCGCGCGCTGTTCGCGGTCACGAAAGCAGCATTGCGTGGCGCGGAGGGGCTGGAACTCGATTTCCAAACCATTGGCTACCGCCCCAATCCGATCGACGGCTTTCCGATCATCGGCCGCGCCGAGGGCCTGGATGGGCTCTACGTCGCGGTCATGCATTCCGGCATCACGCTGGCACCAGCCGTCGGCCTGTTTGCCGCGCGGGAGATTCTTGAAGGCGAGCGCGATGCATTGTTGGCGCCTTACGGGCTGGCGCGGTTTGCGCAGTAGCAATGGCTGCTTCCGAGGCGCGGCACTCTACGGCGCCCCCCTCTGTCCTGCCGGACATCTCCCCTACAAGTGGGAGACGTCAGCTTCGCCGGCGGCTTCGCTCTTCAACGTTCGAGATTGGGAAGGCCATCGCGACATCTGGCCTCCCGCTCTGGGGGAGATGTCCGGCAGGACAGAGAGGGGCGCGGAGGAACTCGACCGAAACGATTTGCTATCCAACCAGCGCCAGCTTCGCCGCGACCGGAACGAATGGACTTATGTCGATGCCATCCCTGGTCATGGTGACGAAGCTCGATGGCGGGATCGCCTGCCAGTCGCCGCCCTCGCGATCGAAGGGCTCGGAGACGATGCAGCGGCCAGCGCCCTTGCGGAAGATGGACGTGTAGAGCGTCGGCGCGTGAGCGTCAGTGGCGTAGCGGACCGCATATAGAATCTGCCCGTCGGAGAAAGCGGCGGTGAGTTTAAGCGCCGGCTCGAGACCGGCGCGGCGAGAGGCTTCCAGCACGCGGCTGGTGGCACGCGAGACGGCGCCTAGTGGGTCGGCCGAAAGGCCCTCGTCGATCATCAGGAGAAAAAACAGTTCGGAATCGGTGGTGCCTTCGCGCTGGTCGAAGACAGCGTCGGACAGCGAGTTCTCCAGCGCGCGGCGAATTTTCTCGAAACCGCCGATCTGGCCATTGTGCATGAACGACCAGCGGCCGGAGATGAACGGATGGCAGTTCATGCGGCTGGTGGCGCCGCCGGTCGAGGCCCTGACATGGGCGAGGAACAGGCCGGACTTGATCTGCCGGCACAGGCTTTTCAGATTGGGGTCGGACCAGGCCGGCAGGATGTCGCGATAGAGGCCGGGCTCGGGCCTCTCGCCATACCAGGCAAGGCCGAAACCGTCGCCATTGGTCGGCGACTTGGCTTCCTGGGCGCAGTGGCTCTGGGCGATCAGCGAGTGACAGGGCGCCGTGAGGATATCTTCGAGAACGACCGCTTCACCGAGATAGGCCGCCCATCGGCACATCGCTTTGTCGTCCTCTAGGCACGATCCGCAAGCGCCGCCGGCGCTTCGACCGTGTGATTGCCTCTGTTGTGCGTCCGCTCGTAGAGCTCGCGAATGATTCGGCTGGCGGTAGTCTCGAAGAGAAATGGCAAGAAAGCGTGAACGAGCGCTGCTCCCGCCGCCATCAGCAGGCGCGACGAGAACCAGGCGGCGAAGGCCATATGGCCGAAATAGGTTTCGCCGACCTTGGCCGGATGAGAGGTGAAAATGCTTGCGAGCGACATGCTGGTTCCCCTTCAGCGCTGGAGCTTCCTGATATGAGTATCCTGACACGCCTCACCGGTTCATTGGTCCCAAAATATCCTTGTATTTTGCCACTTCATGGGACAAACATCCCAAATGACACTGGAAATCGATGAAATCGACCGAAAATTGCTTGCCGAACTGCAACGAGACGGCACGTTGTCGGTCGACCAGCTGTCGGAGCGGGTGGCATTGTCGCGCAATGCCTGCTGGCGTCGCGTCAAGCGGCTGGAGGAAGATCGCGTCATCACCGGCCGCGTGGCGCTGGTCGATGCCGAAAAGCTCGGGCTTGGCCTTTCGGTGTTCATCCTGATCCGCACATCCAACCACGACCCGGACTGGCTGCAGAAATTCCGCGCCGCGGTAAGCGGCTTGCCAGAGATCATCGGCGTCTATCGCATGTCTGGCGATCTCGATTATGTACTGCGCGCCCGTGTCGCCGACGTGAAGGCCTATGACCGGCTCTACCAGCGGCTCATCGCCAAGGTGGCGCTGTCGGATGTTTCCGCCTCCTTCGTCATGGAGGAGATCAAGGAGACGACGGTGGTTCCGATGGAAGTGCGTTGAGCCGTCCTCAGGCCATAGTGATGCCCGAAAGAAAGCCGTTGATAGCGCCGCGGGCGAATTGACCGAATCGGCAATCGCGCCGATAGGATCGATTTTATGCGCGCAGCCCTTCAAACACCCTCCGTCATCGGTCCCACCGTCGGCTTCGTCAGGCTGCCGCATGGCGAGGGACTTCCGCTTCCCGCTTATGAAAGCACCGGCGCCGCTGGCATGGATTTGCGCGCGGCGGTGCCCGAAGACCGGCCGCTTCTGATCCTGCCCGGCAAGCGCGCTCTGGTGCCGACGGGGCTGATCCTGGAAATTCCCGAAGGCATGGAAGGCCAGGTGCGGCCACGCTCGGGCCTTGCCTTCAAACACGGCCTTACCGTCCTCAATTCACCCGGCACGGTCGACAGCGACTATCGCGGCGAGGTGAAGGTGCTGCTGGTCAATCTCGGCGACGAGGATTTTGCCGTTACGCGCGGCATGCGCATTGCCCAGATCGTTTTCGCCGCCGTGACGCAGGTGGCTGTGGAAGAGCGTTCGCTCGCCGGCGGCACGGCGCGCGGCTCGGGCGGATTCGGATCGACCGGCACCGCCTGATAGCGAATCCAATGCCCTTGCCTAAACTTGTCATCTTCGACTGCGACGGGATCCTGGTCGATACCGAGAACCTCGCCAACCGGCGCCTGGCCGAATGGCTCAGCGCGAGCGGCTATCCAACGACCTTCGAATATTGCCGCAAGAACTTCTCCGGCCGCAGCATGGTCTCGGTGCAGAAGGAGATCGAGGAGACGACCAGCGTCAGGCTCGGCGCCGATTTCGTCGAGCGCTGGAATGCCGGCCTGCCGGATCTGTTCGCTCATGGCGTCGAGGCGATCCCTTATGTCCGGGAGTTCATCGAGGCGGTCCGCGCCGCCGGCCTCGCCTATTGCGTCGCCACCTCGGCCAGGATCTCGAAGATGCACATAACGCTTGGCCAGACCGGGCTGTTGCCGCTGTTCGAGCATGCCATGTTCAGCGCCACCATGGTCTCGCGCGGCAAGCCGTTCCCCGACCTGTTCCTGCATGCGACCAAAGCCATGGGCTTCGAGCCGGCCGACTGCATCGTCATCGAGGATAGCGTCGCAGGCACGCAGGCAGGCATCGCTGCCGGCATGCGGGTGTTCTCCTATCATGGCGACCCCTATTCCGACCGCGACGGCCTGATCCAGGCCGGCGGCATCCTGTTCGACGACATGCGCGAACTCGCCGGGCTGGTGCCGATCCACTGATTTTGCCGGCCGGATGGGCTAGTGCATGTCGCCCGGAAGTGTCAGCTTCGCGGTGCTTGCGGTGAGGGGACGATATCAAGCATGTCGGGATTTTTGCATCGGCTCGTCTTTGCCTGCCTGTTGCTGCTGCCATTGCTGGGCGGCGCGGCCGGCGCCCAGGACGCGGCCAGCCCGGACCTCGGCAAACCCATCGATGGCCACGCCGGCACGACCTATGCCGATCTCATCAGGATGGTCATTCCGGATCTGACGGCGAAGGGCGACTACTATGTCGGCTCCTCGCCGATCGAGATGCGGCACATTGCCGGTCCCGACAATGACAGCTCGCCACCAGAAGCACCGAGCGTTTTCAGCGCCGGCGTGCTTGGCATCAAGGCCGGAGGCAAGGAGCGGCTGGCCATGCTTTTCGATCTCGGCGAATCGCCCGACAGCGCGGAGGGCTATGCGGTGCTGGCGCTTTACGATCTCACCGGCAAACCGAGGTTGCTCGATGCCGTCAATGTGGCGACCGACCGTTTCACCTTCTTTCGCCACCCCGGCAAACTTTCGCTCGGCGCCAGCGACGATGCGCTGATGATCTCCAGCACGCATTTCAACTCGAACCAGGGCTACATGTCGACGCCGCTTATCCTGGTGCGAGACGACCGTTTTGAGCTGATCGACCTCATCAACACGTTCGACGAAAATGTCTGTTCCTATCGGCGCTCCCAGGACCTGACCTTCCAGGCCGTGAGCGATGGCCAGCCCTACGCCGCGATCAAGGCGACGATAACCGACAAGACGGCACCTGGCGAAGAGACGTGCGACGAACCCGCCCCCAAAGCCGTCTCGAACGACATTTCCGTAACCTACCGCTGGGACAAGAAAACAGCGGGCTACGTCGCCGATTCCGATGCTTTCGAAAAATTGGCAGCAGACAACGAGAAACGCTTCTGAACCAACCGCATTTGTTTGCCCGGCCGGAAACGGCGCGCTAGCATCCGCCCCGACACTCGTCATGGGGAACATTCATGGACAAGGGCAAGATCTTTCGCGACCTGCATGCCTCGACCTTCGTCATGCCCAATCCCTGGGACCCGGGCACGACGAAGCTGCTTGGCTCCTTCGGCTTCAAGGCGCTGGCCACGACCAGCGCCGGCTTTGCCTTTTCGCGCGGCCTGCCGGACGGGGCCGTGAGCTTCGACCAGATGATCCATCATTGCCGCGAGGTGACGGCCGCGACCGAACTGCCGGTCTCGGCGGATCTCGAAAAAGGCAAGGGCGACAGCCCCGAGCAGGCCGCCGAGACCATTTTCGCAGCGGAGGCCGCCGGGCTTGCCGGCTGCTCGATCGAAGACCATACCGGCGATCCGGAAAAGCCCATCTACGAGTTTTCGCATGCGGTCGAGCGCGTCGCCGCCGCGGTGGAGGCGGCGCGGGCGCTGAAGCGCGATTTTGTCTTCACCGCGCGGGCCGAGAATTTCCTGTGGGGCAAGTCCGACCTCGACGATACGATCAAGCGGCTGCAGGCCTTCGAAAAGGCCGGCGCCGACGTGCTCTATGCGCCGGGCATCGGCGACGTCGAGATGGTGCGCACGCTCTGCTCGGCGGTGACCAAGCCGGTCAATGTCATGGCGAGGCCCGGCTTCACCATCGCCGACCTTGCCATGGCCGGCGTCAAGCGGATTTCGCTCGGGCCGTGGCTGACCAATTTCGCCTACGGCATGCTGGAGACGGCGGCGCGCGAGATCCAGCAGGACGGAACGTTCGGCTTCACCCGCGCTGCCATGCCGTTCGGCAAGTTGCAGGCGCTGTACGGCAAATCCCAGGGTTAGACGCCGCATGAACCTTACCGTCGTCGACATGCATACGGGCGGCGAGCCGCTGCGGATCGTCACCGGGGGTTATCCCGCTATCCCCAAGGGCACCATCCTTGAAAAGCGCGCCTATGTGCGGGACAACCTCGACCATTTGCGCAAACTGCTGATCTTCGAGCCGCGCGGCCATTACGACATGTATGGCGCCTTGCTGGTCGAGCCCGATTTGCCCGGCGCCGACCTTGCCGTGCTGTTCATGCACAATGAGGGCTATTCCACCATGTGCGGCCACGCCATCGTCGCGCTCGGCCGTTATGCCATCGATGAAGGCCTGGTGGCGAAACAGGAGCCGTTCACCACCGTCAACATCGAGGCGCCTTGTGGCCTGGTCGTCGCCTCGGTCGAGGTCAGCGACGGCAAGGCCGGTGCGGTGTCGTTCGAGAGCGTGCCTGCCTTCCTGTTCGCCCGCGACCAACAGATCGAGCTGACAGAGTATGGCAAGATCGGTTTCGATATCGCCTATGGCGGGGCTTTCTACGCGCTGGCCGACTGCCATCAGTTCGGGCTGGAATTCGGCCACGACCGCGTGCGCGATTTCGTCGATGCGGCAACGGCGCTGACGAACCGGCTCAAGGCCGAGTTTGCGCTGTCGCATCCCGATCATGACGACCTCGCCTTCCTCTACGGCACCATCCTGACCGACGGAAAGGACGCCTTTTCCGGGGAAGTCACCAGAAATGTCTGCGTCTTCGCCGAGGCGGAAGTCGACCGATCGCCGACCGGTTCCGGCGTGACCGCCCGGCTGGCGGCCATGCATGCCAAGGGTGAGATCGCCATCGGGCAGACGCGCAGTTTCGAGAGCATCGCCGGCTCGCGCTTTTCCGGGGCGGTCGTGCGAACGGCACAGGCCGGCCCGCACGAAGCGATCGTCGCCCGCGTCGGCGGCCGCGCCTATTATTCCGGAGGAGCCGAATTCATTGTCGAACCGGACGACGAGCTGGGGCGTGGTTTCCTCTTGCGCTGAAGGCTCAACCGTTTGCGGAACGGACCGCTTCCCGCGCCGAGACCGCCTTGTGCAGATGCACCATCATGGCGGCGGCGAAGAGCGGCGTCAGCAGGTTGAGCAGCGGCACGGCAAGGAATGCCGCGATCACCAGCCCGGACAGAAACACCGTACCGGCATAGCGCCGGCGCAGGGCCCTCGCATCTTCCTCGGGGCGAAAGCGCATGGCGGCGAATTCGAAGAATTCGCGCCCCAGCAGGTAGCCGTTGACAATGAAGAAGGCTGCGATGTTGATGCCCGGCACCAGCAGAAGCATGAGCGCCACGATGTTGCCCAGGATGACGACGCCGAAAAACTTTATCGCCAGCACCATCGAGCGCAATGCCGGCATGGCCCGTCCGGCCGGGTGGCTTGGGTAATCGGTGCGCTCGACCACTTCGGCGACATCGTCGAGGAACAGGCCGGCGATGACGGCCGTGACCGGCGCAACAAGCAGCGCCATGCCGAAGGCCAGCGCGATGGCCGCGACAATGCCGCCCAGCCAGCCGGCCCAGGACGGTATGCCGGGCAACACGGTCTGGAGCCACGGCAGGGCCAGCCATTCGACAAGGCTGGTCAGGCCGAACCACAGGGCGACCAGCGCCAGCAGGGTTAGGCCGAGCGTCTTGATGAACACGGCGCGGAACGGAGGCGAGAGCAGCTCCAGGGCCGCGGTGCGGGCAGCGTCGAAAATCACCGTGCTTCAACCCCAGGTCAGCGGACACAACCACAGAGCAATTCCAGGAAAAGTGCGTAGCGGTTTTCCGCCCGGGATTGCGTAAAAACGAGAAGTTACAGCGGGTCAGAGATTCCATCAAACACTGAACCGCTCAAGGCAGGACGTCTCCGAGATAGGCAGTGCGGCCCGCGAGCACAAGCGCGGGCCTTTGCTTGTCTTTGGACGCTGCCGAAATCTGACTACCGGGCGAAGGCCGGTTTGCGGACCGGTATGGTCATGGCCGCCACGCCGGCAACGACAAAGCCCATGCCGAGCCATGCCGTCGGACCCAGGCTTTCGCCGAGGAAGATGGCGCCGATGCCGACACCGATCGGCACCCGCAGATAGGCCTGCGACGTCGTGCCGACCGAACCCAGCGTGTGGATGAGGCGAAAATAGATGACGAACGCCAGTGCCGTCGAAAACACGGACAGGCCGAGCAAAGCGAGGATGGAAGCTGCCGAAGGCGTCAGCGTCCATGGCTGGTCGACCACCAGGCTGAGCGGCACCAGCATGACGGCGCCGCACAGCATGGAGCCAGCGGCGGGAAGCATCGGATCGAGGCCCTTGAAGCCACGGCCGAAGATGGCGGCGCCGGCATAGCACACGGTTGCCGCGACGATGGCGATCTGTGCCCAGAGCTGGTGGCCGATGCCGCCAAGCGCCTGTGTGCCGACGATGAGGCAGATGCCGGCAATGCCGGCGCCGACGCCGACCAGCTTGCGTGGGGTGACCGGCTCATGGCGGGTGATCAGCGCGGTGAGCAGGAAGGTGAAGATCGGCGAGGTGGCGTTGAGGATGGTGGCAAGGCCGGCGTCGACCGAGCGCTCGGCCGCGGCGATCAGCGTGAACGGGACGACGCTGTTGAGGCAGGCCTGGAAGGCGAAGCGGCGCCAGCTAGCCGCGTCTCCCGGCATGGCAAGCCCACGCCAGCGGATGATGGCGAACAGGATGGCGCCGGCGATCAGGGTGCGGGCGGCGATGAAGGTGATGGGCGGGATGGTCTCGACGCCGATCTTGATGAAGGTGTAGGAGGCGCCCCACAGGACAGCCAGTACGCCAAGCAGCGCCAGGTCGGTAGCCGTGTCGTTTTTGGCAGGCATGGGCTCGCGCCTTCGGACCGTGATCTCAGGAGCGCAGATGTAGGCGACATCGCGACGAAATGTTTCGGCCACGGTCGAATTGTCGTAGCGCCTGGGCTGGCGCGGCAAGGACAGAAAATCGGTTGCCTGTTTTCAGCGTCATGCTGTAGACCCGCGCGGGCATGGCAAGAAGCCGGCTCGGGTTTTTGGCGGAGACATTGATGCCGGATTATGACGTGCTTTGCATCGGCAATGCGATTGTCGACATCATCGCCCAGTGCGAAGAGGACTTCCTCCAGACCAACGGCATCATCAAGGGCGCGATGAATCTCATCGACACCCATCGCGCCGAATTGCTCTACAGCCGCATGGGTCCGGCAATCGAGGCCTCCGGCGGCAGCGCCGGCAACACGGCGGCCGGGGTCGCCTCCTTCGGCGGACGCGCCGCCTTCTTCGGCAAGGTTTCCAACGATGCGCTGGGCGAAATCTACGCGCACGATATCCACGCGCAAGGTGTCGCCTTTGACACCAAGCCGCTCGAGGGCGAGCCGCCGACGGCGCGCTCGATGATCTTCGTCACCCCCGATGGCGAGCGCTCGATGAACACCTATCTCGGCGCCTGCGTCGAACTCGGGCCGGAAGATGTCGAGGCCGACAAGGCGTCGGGCGCCAAGGTGACCTATTTCGAAGGCTATCTGTGGGACCCGCCGCGCGCCAAGGAAGCCATCCGGCAGACGGCCAGGCTGGCGCACGCGGCCGGCCGCGAAGTGTCCATGACCTTGTCGGATTCGTTCTGCGTCGACCGTTACCGTGACGAGTTCCTCGACCTGATGCGCTCGGGCACGGTCGATATCGTCTTTGCCAACAGCCACGAGATCAAGTCGCTTTACCAGACTTCGTCGTTCGACGAGGCGCTGGCGCAGATTCGCAAGGATTGCAAGATCGCCGCGGTGACCCGCTCCGAAAAGGGCTCGGTCATCGTGCGCGGCGACGAGACCGTGGTCATAAAGGCGACCGCCATCAAGGAACTGGTCGACACGACGGGCGCCGGCGACCTCTACGCCGCCGGTTTCCTGCATGGTTATACACAGGGACGCGACCTCCAGACCTGCGGCGACCTTGGCTCACTGGCAGCCGGATTGGTGATCCAGCAGATCGGCCCGAGGCCACGGCAGAATCTGCGCAAGGAAGCCGAGCAAGCGGGGTTGTTGTAGGGGGGCTTTTCCCTTCTCCCCCTGTGGGAGAAGGTGGATCGGCGCGCAGCGCCGAGACGGTTGAGGGGTGGGTGACGGATCGCCGTTTTTGCCAAGCTGGAACACCCTCATCCGACCTCGCTTCGCGAGGCCACCTTCTCCCACAAGGGGAGAAGGAAAAGACCGTCGCGCGGTTGTCACACACCGCTCCTACAGGAAATTGCGAGCGTCCCGTGACTGGCATTTCGGGATGCTCGCAGTCAGTTGGGGTGTCGTAAATGCAAGACAGCAACCTGTCGGGTTCGCTGCATCTGTTGCCGTTCGGAGTCCCGCTTTTCCCTTAGCCGTTGACAAACGGCCGCAGTCGGGGAGGAGCGCGGCCAGAAGACAGATGCATGACCAGATTTCCAATCCAGGCGACCGGCATAAACCAGGACGACTTCGCGGAGTTGGTCGCCGACAAGGTCGAGCGCGCGCTCGCCCATTATGACGAGGCGATCAACCAGTCCACCATGGTCTCGGTCGCCAAAATCGCCGGCAGCATCGCCTCCGCGGTCACCTTGCTGTCGCCCAAGCACCAGCGCGCCATCGACACCATCCACGCCGACCTTCCGGGGCTGGCCTCGAAATTCGTGCGCGCGCTGGCGGCAGAAGCGGCGCGCCGAGGCGAAGCCGGTACCACCGGCACGACGACGCTGCCCGCAGAGGCCGAAGCGCTTCCCGCGCTGACCCAGTCCGACGACCTCGAATCGATGCTGATCGAGGACTGGGCCGGCCGCGTCGCCGGCTCGACCTATCTGGAAGAGAACCTGCGCATCGCACGCTCCACTTTGCACCGCTGGCAACGGCGCGGCGACGTCATCGCGCTGCGCAAGGGCGGCCGCAAGCACGTCTTCCCGCTGGCGCAATTCGTCGACGGCAGGCCGGTGGCGGGCATAAGCGACGTGCTGGAGCTGATCGGCAACCCGAGGCTCGCATGGCTATGGTTGACCCGCCCAGCGGCACAGCTCGACGGCCGCATCCCGATCGACCTGCTACGGCAGGACCAGGCGGAAGAGGTGGTCGAGGCGGCGCGTGGGTTCGCGCCGGGCTGAAGTCGGCGCGAGAAGGTGCCCGCGCCGCGCTTCGGGCTTGTCTGATGCAGAAGCTTTCGTCTGCCAGGCGGGATGCTCCTCAAGTCCCCGCCGTATAAGCCGCGATCGCCGCCATGTTCACGATATCGCTGTCCTTGGCGTTCAGCGAGACGATCTGCACCGGCTTGTTCAGGCCGACCAGCAGCGGGCCGATGACGGTCGAGCCGCCGAGTTCCTGCAGCATCTTGGTCGAGATCGAGGCCGAGTGGAACGCCGGCATGATCAGCACGTTGGCCGGGCCGGTCAGGCGGATGAACGGGTATTGCGCCATGGCGCGGGCGTTGAGCGCCACGTCGGCGGCCATTTCGCCGTCATATTCGAAATCGACGCGGCGCTTGTCGAGGATGCGCACGGCTTCCTGGATGCGCTCGGAACGCTCGCCCTGCGGATGGCCAAAGGTGGAATAGGCGAGCATGGCGAGCCTCGGCTCATAGCCCATGCGGCGGGCAAAGCCTGCCGCCTCCTCGGCGATGTCGGCGATCTGCTCGGCGTTGGGCATGTCGTGGACGGCGGTGTCGGCGACGATCACCGTGCGGCCGCGCGCCAGCACGATCGAGGCGCCGATGACGCGGTGGCCGGGCTTGGCGTCGATGACGCGCCTGATATCGTCGAGCGCGGTGGAATAGTTGCGGGTGACGCCGGTGACGATGCCGTCGGCGTCACCCAGCGCCACCATGCAGGCGGCGAAATGGTTGCGGTCGTTGTTGATCAGCCGCTGGCAGTCGCGGAACAGGAAGCCTTTGCGCTGCATGCGTTCGTAGAGATAGTCGGTGTAGATCGAATTGCGGCGCGACAGGCGCGCGTTGATGATCTCGATGCCTTGCTTGTTCAAGTCGATGCCGGCGTGCCTGGCGTTCTCCTTGATGACGTCGTCGCGGCCAAGCAGGATGGCCGTGCCGAGCCGCTGGTTCACATAGGAGACGGCGGCGCGCATCACCTGCTCCTCCTCGCCCTCGGCGAAGACGATGCGCTTGGGCTGGCGGCGCACGCGGTCGTAGATGCGCTGCAGGGTCGAGGCGATCGGGTCGCGGCGGGCGGAAAGCTCCTGCGCGTAGCGGTCGAGATCGAGGATCGGCTTGCGGGCGACGCCCGAATCCATTGCCGCCTTGGCCACGGCAATCGGGATGGCCGAGATCAGGCGCGGGTCGAAAGGCACCGGAATGATGTAGTTGGGGCCGAATTTCGGCCGGTTGCCCTGATAGGCGGCGGCGACGTCGTCGGGCACGTCCTGGCGCGCCAGTTCGGCGAGAGCGCGGGCGGCGGCGATCTTCATGTCGTCGTTGATGGTGGTGGCCCTGACATCAAGCGCGCCGCGGAAGATGTAGGGGAAGCCGAGCACGTTGTTGACCTGATTGGCATAATCCGAACGCCCGGTGGCCATGATGGCGTCGGTGCGGATCTCGGCCACTTCCTCCGGGGTGATCTCCGGATCGGGATTGGCCATGGCGAAGATGATCGGGTTCTTGGCCATCGACTGCACCATGGCGGTGGTCAGCGCCCCCTTGGCGGAAAGGCCGAGGAAGACGTCGGCGCCGTCGAGCGCTTCGGCCAGAGAACGCGCCTCGGTCTTGACCGCGTGCGCCGATTTCCACTGGTTCATGCCCTCGGTTCGGCCCTGGAAGACCACGCCCTTGGTGTCGCACAAGGTGATGTTTTCGGGCGAAAAACCCATCGCCTTCATCAGCTCGATGCAGGCGATGCCGGCGGCACCCGCGCCATTGCAGACCAGCTTCGTGGTCTTCATGTCGCGGCCGGTTACCTCCAGCGCATTGATCAGGCCGGCGGCCGAGATGATGGCCGTGCCATGCTGGTCGTCATGGAAGACCGGGATGTCCATCAGTTCGCGCAGGCGCTGCTCGATGATGAAGCATTCCGGCGCCTTGATGTCTTCCAGGTTGATGCCGCCGAAGGAGGGACCGAGGAAGCGCACGCAGTTGATGAACTCGTCGGCATCCTCGGTGTCGACCTCGAGGTCGATGGAATCGACATCGGCGAAGCGCTTGAACAGCACCGCCTTGCCTTCCATGACCGGCTTCGAGGCCAGCGCGCCGAGATTGCCGAGGCCGAGGATGGCGGTGCCGTTGGAGATGACGGCGACCATGTTGCCGCGCGTCGTATAGTCGAAGGCTCTCGAAGGATCCTCGGCGATGGCGCGCACGGGCACGGCGACACCAGGCGAATAAGCGAGGCTGAGATCACGCTGCGTCGTCATCGGTTTGGTGGCGACGATCTCCAGCTTGCCCGGCCGGCCCATGGCATGGAATTCGAGCGCTTCCTGTGCGCTGACGGACGGACCGTTGTTCTCGGTTTTCCTGGCCATGATGCTTTTGATTTCCTCGCCGGTGCGGCACCTCCTTGAAGCGGGTGCCTGTGTCCTTGCGAATTAAGACCACGGGCCGCCGCGTGTAAACCACGAAGCTCTGCAAAGCTGCTTCAAAGCGGACGCGCTCGCTCAGGGACTGCGCGGCGCTGGTTTGAATGCGGTGATTTCATGCGCATGCTGGCGGGCCGTTGCCCATCGCCGCAGCGTCCTGGTTCCGGGGAACGGCCATTGCGACAGGGGCGGCCGCCTGCTTCCCATCCGTTCGAACAGCTCCGACAGGAATTCCATGAGTTGCCGCCGTTGCGGCTCTACCCTGGCCATCGTGCGGTTGCGGATCTCCTCGCGCGGTATGGCGCGGTCGCGCAGCGTCTCGACAGCCCGCCGGATCGCAGCCGGATCGGGCTCGGCGATGATGCAATAGTCCGGATCGAAGAAGACATCCCGGCCGCCAAGACTGGGCGTGCTGACCACCGGCAACCCGGCCATCAGATATTCCATGCTGGAACACATTGCCCCTTCCGCCGCCGACAGACAGAGCCCAACCGCGGCCTGGTTGTAGACGCGATTGACCTCCTGCGGCGCCAGCCAGCCGGCCAGGCCGTCGATGATCGGGTTGGCGATACGATGCAGCGGCGATTGCGCCTGCAAGCGACGGATGAAGGCACGGTCGCCGGCCCGGGGCAGCTCGCCGATCGAAAAGGTGATGTGGGCGAGCCTTTCGACGTCGAAGGCGAGGTAATGACGCTTGGTGTACGAGATGCGGCCGTTATAGACGGCGTCGAATTCGACGGGGACATCCGGCAATGGCCGAAAGATGTCCTCCGAGACCATCAGATTGTGGTTGGAGACGATCGCGGTTCCTCCGACAGCGGTGACCAGACGACGCTCCTCCGGCGTGTTGCAAAGAAAAATCAGTTCGTGAAGCGGAAAGTTCTCACGGTACCAGGCGAGATCCCGGCCCAGCTTTGCGACGACGTGCGGCCGCTCGAGCGTCCAACTCGGCATCAGCAGGAACACGGCGCGCCGCGAGGCCAGGCGACGGCCGATTGCGACGATCGAGTTGAGGGGACGGGCGCCGCCGATCGGCGTGTAGATCAACAGCGGATCGTGGCTGAGAACGTAAACCGCGAGCCGAATGCCGCCGTCCAGATGGGACAACGGACCGCTGAGCGGCAGCGCGAAAGGGAGGCGCTTGGCCGCCGAAAACTTAAGCCAGCCCAACCTTTGACTGGCATGCCGAACCGTCATGAGCCAGAGCCGTTCGAGGGCCGAGTCGATCGGCCCTACCATCTCCTCGAACGTTTCGTGCCCATCCCTGTCCATGACCATTATACCCCCAAGACGACAGATATTCGCGATCACGGCATCGGGCAATGCCGCTGAATAGCCGGCCATGGACGATGGCTTGCGATCTTCCCCTGCTTTTCGATGGCCCGGCATTAAACCCCGCCACCACATCTGCTAGCGTGCCGCGCCATGAACATGCACAGCCCGAACGAGCCCGACGCCGCTCCCGAGTTGACGGCGGCGCCACAGCCAGGCGCCGCCGTCACGCCGATGATGGAGCAATTCATCGAGATCAAGGCGGCCAACCCGGATTCGCTGCTGTTCTACCGCATGGGCGATTTCTACGAGCTGTTCTTCGACGATGCCGAGAAGGCGAGCCGGGCGCTGGGCATCGTGCTCACCAAACGCGGCAAGCACCAAGGCCACGACATTCCGATGTGCGGCGTGCCGGTGCATGCGGCCGACGACTATCTGCAGAAGCTGATTGGCCAGGGGTTCCGCGTCGCCGTCTGCGAGCAGATCGAGGATCCGGCCGAGGCCAAGAAACGCGGTTCCAAATCGGTGGTGCGCCGCGATGTGGTGCGGCTGGTGACCCCGGGCACCATCACCGAGGACAAATTGCTGGCGCCGTCGGAATCGAGTTTCCTGATGGCGCTGGGCAGGGTGAAGGGCGGAGCGGACCACAGCTTTGCAATTGCCTGGATCGACATCTCGACCGGGGCCTTCCGCGTCGCCGAGACCTCCGCCGACCGGCTGATGGCCGACATCTTCCGTGTCGACCCGCGCGAGCTTATCATGGCCGAGCCGGTCTTCCATGATCCCGAGCTGAAGCCGGTGTTCGACGTGCTCGGCCGCATTGCCAGCCCGCAGCCGCCTCCGCTGTTCGATTCGGCCTCGGCCACGGGGCGGATCGCGCGGTTCTTCGAGGTGGCGACACCAGACAGTTTCGGCACGTTTTCGCGCGCCGAACTGTCGGCGATCTCGGGCGCCATCGCCTATGTCGAGAAGACGCAGAAGGCCGAGCGGCCACCGCTGTCGCGCCCCGAGCGCGAGGAGCAGGGCTCGACCCTGTTCATCGATCCGGCGACGCGCGGCAATCTCGAACTGTTGCGCACGCTGTCCGGCAGCCGCGAGGGCTCGCTGTTCAAGGCGATCGACCGCACGGTGACCGGCGGCGGCGCAAGGCTGCTCGCCGACCGGCTGATGGCGCCGCTGACCGACCCGGCGGCCATTGTCGCACGGCTGGATTCGGTGTCGTTCTTCCGTTCCGAGGTGCGGCTTTGCCAGGCGGTGCGGATGAGCCTGAAGAGCGTGGCCGACATGCCGCGTGCGCTGTCCAGACTGGCGCTCAATCGCGGCGGCCCGCGCGACCTCGGCGCACTGCGCGCCGGCTTCGAGGCGGCTGGCGCCATCGCCGAGACCTTTGCCGCGACCGCCCTGCCCCAGGAATTGGCCGGCGCGATGGCCGCGATTCAAGCGCTGCCCAAGGCACTCGCCCAGCATCTCACCCAGGCGCTCGGCGAGGAACTGCCGCTGCTCAAACGCGACGGCGGTTTCGTTCGCGGCGGCTATCATGCCGAACTCGACGAGATGCGGGCGCTGCGCGACGAGTCGCGCAAAGTGATCGCCGGGCTGGAGCGCTCGCTGATCGAGGAAACCGGCATCCGTTCGCTGAAGATCCGGCACAACAACGTGCTTGGCTACTACATCGAGGTGACGGCCAACCATCATGCAATCATGACCGGCAGCGATGGCGCCAAGGCGCGCTTCATCCACCGCCAGACCATGGCCAACGCCATGCGCTTCACCACGACCGAGCTCGCCGAACTCGAGACCAAGATCGCCAATGCCGCCGACCGGGCACTGAGCATCGAACTGGCAGCCTTCGATGCGCTGACGGCGGAGGCGGTCGGCGAGGCAGAGGCGATCCGCGCCGGCGCCGATGCGCTCGCCGTGCTCGATGTATCGGCGGCCCTCGCACTGTTGTCGGAAAGCGAGGCCTGGTGCCGGCCGGTGGTGGATTCCAGCCTTGCCTTCGAGATTTCAGGCGGCCGGCATCCGGTGGTCGAACAGGCGCTGCGCCGTTCGGGCGAAGGCCCGTTCGTCGCCAATGATTGCCACCTCTCGCCCGAGGGGACTGCCAGGAACGGCGCGATCTGGCTGCTGACCGGCCCGAACATGGGTGGTAAGTCGACGTTCCTGCGGCAAAACGCGCTGATCGCGATCCTGGCCCAGACCGGCTCGTTCGTACCGGCGGCGTCTGCCCATATCGGCGTCGTCGACCGGCTGTTCTCGCGCGTCGGCGCTTCGGACGATCTGGCGCGAGGCCGTTCGACCTTCATGGTCGAAATGGTCGAGACGGCGGCGATCCTCAACCAGGCCGGGGAACGCGCGCTGGTGATCCTCGACGAGATCGGCCGCGGCACCGCGACGTTCGACGGCCTGTCGATCGCCTGGGCGGCGGTCGAATATCTGCACGAGAAGAACCGCTGCCGGGCGATTTTCGCCACCCATTTCCACGAAATGACGTCGCTCGCCGGCAAGCTGGCGCGGCTTTCCAACGTCACCATGCGCGTCAAGGAATGGGAAGGCGAAGTCGTTTTCCTGCACGAGGTCGGCAAGGGTGCCGCTGACCGGTCCTACGGCGTACAGGTGGCGCGGCTCGCCGGCCTGCCGGAGGCGGTGGTCGAGCGGGCCAAGGCGGTGCTGCACCAGCTGGAGGAAGGCGAGGTCTCCGGCAAGACCAACCGGCTGGTCGACGACCTGCCGCTGTTTTCGGTGGCGGTGAAACGGGAAGCGCCAAAGCCGGTGAAGAGCGACGCGCTGGGGACCGCGCTCGGCGAGATCAACCCCGACGAGATGACGCCGAAGGAAGCGCTGGAGGCGCTCTACCGGCTGAAAGGGCTGGCGGGGAAGTAATTTTGCAATCTGGGCGGCGGAGGGGGAAATTGGCAGCACCGCCGCCTCAGATCATCTCCAGCCCGCGCTTGCGCTTCGGTGGCGGGAATGCACGGTCGAGATCGGCGATGTCCTGCGGCGTAAGCTTTATGTCCAACGCAGCGACATTCTGGCGGACGTGCTCCTGGCTGCCGGCCTTGGGAATGGCGATGACGCCGTCCTGCCGCATCACCCAGGCCAGGGCGATTTGCGCCGGTGTCGCACCGTGGCGTGTGGCGACCGCATCAAGCCTGGCATTGCGCGCCAGCGCGCCTTGCTCGACCGGCGAATAGGCCATCTGCGGGATGCCGCGTTTCCTCATCCAGGGCGCCAGATCGAATTCCGGGCCGCGCCGGACCAGATTGTAGAGCACCTGGTTGGTCTGGACATTGCCGCCGTCGTGCAGGCCAGCCAGTTCCTCCATCTCCTCGGTGTCGAAATTGCTGACGCCCCAATGCCGTATCTTGCCGGCTTTTTTCAGCGCCTCGAAGGCTTCCACCGTTTCCGATAGGGGCACGCTGCCCGGCCAATGCAGCAGATAGAGATCGATGCGGTCGGTGGCGAGGCGCTTCAGGCTGTTCTCGCAGGCGCGCTGCACGCCGGCCCTTGAAGCGTTGGAAGGCAAGACCTTCGAGACCAGGAAGACCTCGGCGCGGCGCCCGGCGATGGCTTTGGCCACCACTTCTTCCGCGCCGCCGCCGGCATACATTTCGGCGGTGTCGATCAGCGTGACGCCGAGGTCGAGACCGAGCTTGAGGGCATTTACCTCGTCGGAGCGGCGCCGCGAATCCTCGCCCATTTTCCACGTGCCCTGGCCGAGAACGGGTATGGCCTCGCCGCAGGGCAGTGTAGTGGTTCTGACGCTCGATTCCATGGCATGGCTCCGTCGGTACTCGATCGCATCGAGGCCTCGACGAGACTCCGCAAGGAGTTCTCGCCGGACCCTGCTTAGCGATGCCGGGAAGCTTACTTCACCGGATGGGCGGCGAGCCAGTCCTGCATCTGCTTGATTTCGGCTTCCTGCGCGGCGATGACGCCTTCGGCGAGTTTGCGGATTTCCGGATCCTTGCCGTTGGCCAGCTCGACCTTGGCCATGTCGATCGCGCCTTGATGATGCGGAATCATGCCGCGGACAAAATCGACGTCGGCGTTGCCGGTATATTGCGAGGCCATCATGTCGGTATGCATCTTGTCCATCGCCGCCTTGTAGCCCGCCGTCGAAGGGCTTTCCGCCCCCATGGCCATGGCGCCCATGTCGTGCTTCATCTCCTCGCTCTGCGCCGGCACGCTTTCGAGGAAGACGGCAAGCAGCATTCCGGCCGCCATCAGCAGCAGCACGAGTTTTTTAGCCAAGGTCATTCATGGTCTCCTGTTGGTTGGATTTCGTATCTGGGGGTTAATCTCAGAGTTTCAACGTTCTGAGCCGCAATGCGTTCGCGATCACCGAGACGGAGGACAGGCTCATCGCCGCCGCCGCCAGCATCGGCGACAGAAGCGTGCCGGTGAGCGGATAGAGCACGCCGGCCGCGACCGGCACGCCAAGCACATTGTAGAGGAAGGCGAAGAACAGGTTCTGCCGGATGTTGCCGATGGTCGCCTGGGCCAGGGTGCGGGCGCGGACGATGCCGTTGAGGTCGCCCTTGACCAAGGTGATGCCAGCGCTTTCGACGGCGACATCGGCGCCTGTTCCCATGGCGATGCCGACATCGGCGGCGGCAAGCGCCGGCGCATCGTTGACGCCGTCGCCGGCCATGGCGACGCCGGCACCCCTGCCGCGCAGTTCGTCGACGAGCGCTGCCTTCTGTTCCGGCAATAGACCTGCCCGAACCTCGTCGATGCCGAGACGTCCGGCGATCGCCTTGGCCGTGCGCTCATTGTCGCCGGTCGCCATGATGATCCTCAGCCCACTGTCATGCAGCGCCCTGATCGCCTCCGCCGTGGTCGCCTTGACCGGATCGGCGACGGCGACGATGCCGGCCAGCTTGCCGTCGACAGCGACGAACATCGCCGTCTTGCCATCGCCCTGCAATGCTTCCACGCGGCCCAGGATTGCGGAAACGTCGATGGCGAGATCGGCCATCATCGCGGCATTGCCGAGCGCGACCTTCTTGCCCGACACCGTGCCGGAAACGCCCTTGCCGGTAACCGCCTCGAAGCTGCTGGCCTCGGCGATCTTCACGCCGCGCTGGCCCGCCCCATCGACGATGGCCTCGGCCAGCGGATGCTCCGACCCCTTTTCCAGGGTCGCGGCGTACACCAGCAATTCGTCCTCGGAAAAGCCCGCGGCCGCGACGACGTCGGTCAGTTTCGGCCGGCCCTCGGTCAGCGTGCCGGTCTTGTCGACGATCAACGTGTCGACGGCGGCGAAGCGTTCGAGCGCGGCGGCTTCCTTTATCAGCACACCGGCATGCGCGCCGCGCCCGGTGGCGGTCATGATCGACATCGGCGTGGCGAGGCCCAGCGCACAGGGACAAGCGATGATCAGCACCGAAACCGCCGAGACGATGGCAAAGATCAGACTGGGCTCGGGGCCGAAGATCGCCCAGGCGATGAACGCGGCGACGGCGACCAGGACGACGGCCGGGACAAAGTAGAAGGAAACGCGGTCGGCCAGGCCCTGGATCGGGGCGCGCGAGCGCTGTGCCTTGGCGACGAGTTCGACGATGCGCGACAGCGTCGTCTCGGCGCCGATCCGCTCGGCGCGCATGATCAGCGAGCCGTTCTTGTTGAGCGTGCCGCCGGTCAAGGCGTCGCCTTCGGCCTTCTCGACCGGCAAGGGTTCGCCCGTGATCATCGATTCATCGATGGAGGAGCGGCCTTCCAGCACCGTGCCGTCGACCGGGACAGCATCGCCGGGACGGATGCGAAGGCGATCGCCGGCCTTGACCTCGTCCAGCGCTACATCGGTCTCGCCGCCGTCGTCTGCGATCCGCCGCGCGGTCTTCGGCGCGAGATCAAGAAGGGCGCGGATCGCCGATCCGGTCTTTTCGCGGGCGCGCAGTTCCAGTACCTGGCCGAGGAAGACCAGCGCGACGATGACGGCGGCTGCCTCGAAATAGACCGGCACCGTACCGCCATGGCCGCGGAACTGGTGCGGAAAGATGTCCGGGAAGAGCGTGGCGACGACGCTGTAGAGATAGGCGGCGCCGACACCGAGCGAGATCAGCGTCCACATGTTGGGGCTGCGGTTGAGGATCGAGTCCCAGCCGCGATGGAAAAACGGGAAGGCAGCCCAGAGCACCACCGGGCTCGCCAGGACCAGTTCGATCCAGACTTTTGCGCGATCCTCGACCAAGCCCTCCAGCGACAGGCCGACCATCGGCGCCATGGCGACGACCAGCAGCGGGACCGACAGCACCGCGCTCACCCAGAGCCGCCTCGTGAAATCGACCAGTTCGGGATTTGGCCCTTCATCGCCTGTCGGCACGCCCATGGGCTCGAGGGCCATGCCGCAGATCGGGCAGGAGCCGGGCTTGTCACGGATGATCTCGGGATGCATGGGACAGGTGTATTGCGTGCCCTTGGGCATCGGCGCCGGTGCCGGCCTGTCGCCGAGATAGGTCTGTGGCGCCGCCTCGAATTTCGCCTTGCAGCCGGCGGAACAGAAGTAGAAACCTTGGCCTTCATGGCGGACGAAATGTTTCGCCGTCGAGCGGTCGACGCTCATGCCGCAGACAGGGTCGGTGGCCGTCAGGTAGCTTTCCGGCTCGGACTGGAACTTCGAACGGCAGCGCTCGCTGCAGAAATGATAGAGGCGGCCGCCATGCTCTGATGTCGGCTTGCCGGCGGCCGGATCCACGATCATGCCGCAGACCGGGTCGAGCGGAACCGCATTCGCGGCGGCGCCTTTGGGCGCGCAGCAGCCGCCATGCGTATGATGATGGTGATCTGAATGCGTCATTTCGAAAATGCCTTGATGTCACTGCTTCGAGGTCGAGGTAGTGCTTCCAGTAACTGGAAGGTCAAGGGCTGTTTTGATTTTCCGATTCGGGCGCCGTGAAATCGATCGAACACCCCCTGCATAAAGGTCCATCTCGTGCTAAAACTTTGCTTGCTAATATTACTCGCCGCATCACGTTCATCTCGCTAGATTTCGGTCGACAATGAAGTGCCTGGTCATAAACCTCGATCGGTCCTCGGACCGACTTGCCCATATGAGAGCAGAATTCGGCCGTATCGGCGTCGCGTTCGAGCGCGTCGTGGCGGTTGACGGATACAGCCATCCCGAACTCGAACAGCAACCTCAGCATCCAATGTATGGACCCCGGCAACTATCGAGCAGCGAAATCGCCTGCCTGCACAGCCATCGTGCCTGCTGGTCGATCCTGGCGCGGGACGAGGCGCGCTACGGCGCCATCTTCGAGGACGACGTGGTCTTTTCCGCGAATGCCAGCTGCCTGCTTGCCGACTGCGGCTGGATCCCGGCCGACGCCGACATCGTCAAGCTGGAGACGTACTTCAGCAAGACCATAATCCAGCGGATGAGGATTTCCGCCGGTCATGGTTTTTCCGTGTCAAGGCTCTGCAAGTTCCATCCGGGAACCGGGGGCTACATCATCTCCAGGCAGGCCGCGCGCGATCTTCTCGAAGCGACCGAAAGGATCAACCTGACCGCCGATGACCTGATCTTCAACCCGGCGTTCGCGACATGGTCGAGCAACGCGATCTACCAACTTGTCCCGGCACTGTGCGCACAGGATCAAGTCCTCGGCGACAGGGCGCTGGGGATGCCAAGCCTGCTCGACCACGGACGCGAATCCAAATGGCTTGCCAGCGGCTTGATGACAAAACGCCGGCGGCCGATGACCGAGAAGATCAGGATCGAGATCGGGCGGGTCGTGGAATGGATCGTCGATTTCTGCAAGTTGCGGCGACGGACCGTCATCCCTCTCGCTTCGCCGGGGCCAAGGGATTAAGCAGGCTTCTCCGGGACCCACTCACAGCGCCGCCGAAACCGGGCGTAAATGCCGCCACAGGGCAGCTCCACCCAGCTCGCCAAGATGCTGTCGAGCAACCGAATCGAATTCCGTTTCGCGTCCGATGTCGCGAAATAGAAACCCTGTCCTGCGTCCAGAAACGGGTCATCGATCTAGTAACCGGAAGCTCAAGAGCCGCTTCGTCGCTGCTCGTTGCATTGCACCTTCGGGATTCCTGACGAAATAATCATGCGACCGGGCACCATCTGTGCTAGAGGGCGGCGACAGTCTCCTGGAAGTATAGATTTTATCCGAAAATGAAGTACCTGGTCATCAATCTTGATCGATCCCCGGATCGACTTGCCCATATCACCGCCGAGTTTGCCCGCATCGGCATCGCGTTCGAGCGCGTCGCGGCGGTCGATGCAAGACAACATCCCGACCTGGTGCTGCAACCCCAGCATGCCCGGTACGCCGAGCGACGCCTATTCGGCAGCGAGATCGCTTGCCTGCACAGTCACCGCGCCTGCTGGACCATCATTGCGCGGGACGACGCGCCCTACGGCGCCGTGTTCGAGGACGACATTGTGTTTTCCGCGAAAGCCGGTGTGCTGCTTGCCGATACGGGCTGGGTTCCGGCCGACGCCGATATCGTCAAGCTGGAGACATTCTTCCACAGAACGGTCATCCATCGGGCCGGCATCTCCGTCGGCCCGGGATTTTCCGTGTCCAGGCTGCGCAAGAACCACATAGGATCCGGAGGCTACCTGCTTTCCAGGCAAGCGGCCCGCGCCCTTCTGCGGGCAAGCGCGGAGGTCAACGTGGCGGTGGACAGCCTCATCTTCGACCCCGCATTCGCAACGGCAGCAGGCAAGACGATCTACCAGCTTGTTCCCGCGCTCTGCGCGCAGGACCAGTTCCTGCGCAACAGATTGCCAAGCCTGCTCCATCAGGAACGGCAAGCCGAGTGGACCGCGAGCGGGCAGGCCGAAAAACGCCGAAGGCCATTGTCGAAAAAGGTAGCGGTGGAGACCAGGCGGGTCGCCGAGTGGATCCTCGACTACTGCCAGTTGCGGCGACACGCGGTTATCCCGCTCGATCCGCCCGAAGCCGGACGTTAGATCTCTTGCCGCTACCGCCGGCGTGCCCGTGCCCACGCCGCGAAAGCAGGCTTGAGGCAGGCCTTTCGGTGCCCGTGTCGAAATTCCTGCTGAAGCTCGCCAGGATTGATCTCTGACGCTGCTTCGAATGAAGGCTCACGCCCTGTTTTAGCCGCGCTCATTTCGTCGCACCGCAAATTAGCCCCAGAAATGATCAGCAATCCCTAGACCTTCACGTGCTAGACGGCTCTGGCGATCCGCTGAAGGTAAAGCCTGCGTCCGATATGAAGTGCCTTGTCATCAATCTCGATCGTTCTCCCGAGCGGCTTGCCCATATGACCGCCGAATTTGCCCGCATCGGCATCGGGTTTGAGCGAGTCGCCGGGATCGATGCCAGGCAACATCCCGACCTGGTGCTGCAGCCGCAGCACGCGATACACGCCATCCGGCCTCTTTCCGGCAGCGAGATCGCCTGCCTGCACAGCCATCGCGCCTGCTGGACGATCATTGCCAAGGGCGACGCCCCGTACGGTGTTGTGTTCGAGGACGACATGGTCTTCTCTGGCAAAGCCGGTGCATTGCTTGGCGATACGAGTTGGGTGCCAGCAGACGCGGACGTGGTGAAGCTCGAGACGTTCTTTTCCAGAACTGTCATTCAAAGGAGAAGGACTTCCGCCAGGAACGGTTTTTCCGTGGTCCGGCTCCGCAAGGGCCATCCCGGGGCCGGGGGTTATCTCCTCTCGCGGCAAACCGCATGCGACTTCCTGGAAGCAACGGCGCAGGTCAACATAGCTGTCGATGATCTCATCTTCGACCCCACCATTTCAGCCGGCAAAACCGTCTACCAACTCGTTCCAGCGCTCTGCGCGCAGGACCAGTTCATTGGCGACGGGCTGCCAAGCCTGCTTGCCCCGGAACGGGATGCCGCGCGGACCGCGAGTGGACTTATGACAAAGCACAGGAAGCCGACAACCGCGAGAATCAGCAGGGAAGCCGGGCGGGCAGCGCGGCGGATCACCGATTTCTTTAAGCTGCGGCGGCGGATTGTCGTCCCGCTCGCTCCAGTCGAGGCAAACGACTAGAGCGTTTGCCGGATTGACAGCAGGCCATACCCAGCGCCGAGAAAACACGCTATAGACGCCGCCCAAAAGGCAAGGCCAACCGGTATCCATGGCGAAAATCTCCCTGAAGCTCGATGAACTGATCGACGGCGACGCTTTGCGCCGCGAGATGACGGCGCTGACCGCGGCCAGCGCCGGCGACGGTTCCAGCCAGGCCATCCGTGCCGCCGTTCTTCAGCTTCTCAAGGGGCGCCTCGCCGAGGGCCGCAAGACAGCCGAGGCCATGCTGATGCAAGATGGCGGCGGCAACGCCTGCGCCGAACGGCTGTCGCACCTGATGGACGAGCTGATCCGGGCGCTCTACGATTTTGCCGCGACGCATGTCTACCGGGTGAAGAACCGGTCCTCGGCCGAACGCATGGCGGTCGTTGCCGTCGGCGGCTATGGCCGCGGCACGCTGGCGCCGGGATCCGACATCGACCTGTTGTTCCTGCTGCCCTACAAGCAGACGCCGTGGGGCGAACAAACGGTCGAGTACATGCTCTACATGCTGTGGGACATGGGGCTGAAGGTCGGCCATGCCACCCGCAACATCGATGAGTGCCTCAGGCTGTCGCGCACCGACATCACCATCCGCACCTCGATCCTGGAGGCGCGATTCCTGTGGGGCGAACGCAAGCTCTATGATGAGCTGATGCTGCGCTTCGACCACGAGGTGGTGCGCACGACCGGCCCGGAATATGTGCAGGCCAAGCTCGCCGAACGCGACGAGCGCCATGCCAAGGCCGGCGAAAGCCGCTATCTGGTCGAGCCCAACGTCAAGGACGGCAAGGGTGGGTTGCGCGATCTGCAGACGCTGTTCTGGATCGGCAAGTATTTTTACCGCGTGCGCACCGGCGAGGAACTGGTCGAGAAAGGCGTCTTCACCGAGGCCGAGTATCGCGAGTTCCAGAAGGCCGAGGATTTCCTGTGGGCGGTGCGCTGCCACATGCATTTCCTCACCGGGAAGGCCGAGGAGCGGCTGCATTTCGACATCCAGCGCGAGATCGCCGAACGGCTCGGCTATACGACCCATCCCGGCCTGTCGGCGGTCGAACGCTTCATGAAGCACTATTTCCTCGTTGCCAAGGATGTCGGCGACCTGACCCGCATCTTCTGCGCCGCGCTGGAAGAGGAGCAGGCCAAGCACGTTCCCGGCTTCAACCGCATCTTCCTGACCTTCCAGCGCCGCAAGCGCAAGCTGGCCGGGACGTCAGACTTCATCGTCGACAACCATCGCATCAACATCGCCGACGACCAGGTGTTCGAGCGCGATCCGGTCAATCTTCTCAGGCTGTTCTGGTTCGCCGACAAGCACGGGCTGGAATTCCATCCCGATGCGCTGAAACTGCTCACCCGTTCGCTCGGCCTGGTCAACAAGTCGCTCAGGCGCGACGAGGAAGCCAACCGGCTGTTTCTCGACATATTGACCTCGGACCGCAACGCCGAACTCAACCTGCGGCGCATGAACGAGGCGGGGCTGCTGGGCCGGCTGATCCCGGATTTCGGCAAGATCGTCGCCATGATGCAGTTCTCGATGTACCACCACTACACGGTCGACGAGCACCTGATCCGCTGCATCGGCGTGCTGGCCGAGATCGAGCGCGGCGATGGCGAGAAGGTGCATCCGCTGTCGCATTCGCTGATGCCGGGCCTGAAGAAGAGCCGCGAGGCGCTTTATGTCGCCGTGCTGCTGCACGACATCGCCAAGGGCAGGCCTGAAGACCATTCCGAGGCCGGCGCCAGGATCGCAAGGCGGATCTGCCCGCATATGGGGCTTTCGCCGGCCGATACGGAAACCGTCGCCTGGCTGGTCGAGAACCACCTCGTCATGTCGATGACGGCGCAGACCCGCGACCTCAACGATCGCAAGACGATCGAGGACTTCGCCTCGATCGTGCAGTCGGTCGAGCGGCTGAAGATGCTGTTGATCCTAACCGTCTGCGACATCCGGGGCGTCGGACCGGGCGTGTGGAACGGCTGGAAGGGCCAGTTGCTGCGTACGCTCTACTACGAGACCGAACTGCTGCTGACCGGCGGCTTTTCGGAAGTCTCGCGCGCCCAGCGCACGGCGGCCGCGCGCGAACGCCTGGCGGAGGCGCTCGCCGACTGGCCCGACAAGGCGCGCAAGCGCTATGTCGGACTGCATTATGAAAACTACCTGCTGACCGTGGACCTGCCGGACCAGCTTCGCCACGCCGAATTCATCCGCGAGGCGGACGCGGCGGGCAACAAGCTCGCCACCATGGTCAAGACCCACCAGTTCGAGGCGGTGACCGAAATCACCGTGCTGGCGCAGGACCATCCCCGTCTTCTCTCGGTCATTGCCGGGGCATGCGCCGGCGCCGGCGGCAACATCGTCGACGCGCAGATCTTCACCACGTCGGACGGCCGCGCGCTGGACACGATCCTGATATCGAGGGAGTTCGACCGCGACGAGGACGAGCGCCGGCGCGCCGAGCGCGTCGGCAAGCTGATCGAGGACGTGCTGTCGGGCAAGAGCTGGCTGCCGGAAATGATCGAGAAACGGACCAAGCCAAGGCGCGGATCCAAGGTGTTCAAGATCCCGCCGCGCGCCGAAATCCGCAACGCGTTGTCGAACCGGTTTTCGGTCATCGAGGTCGAGGGGCTCGACCGGCCCGGCCTGCTGTCGGAAATCACCGGGACGCTGTCCGACCTGTCGCTCGACATCGCCTCGGCGCACATCACCACTTTCGGCGAGAAGGTCATCGACACCTTCTATGTCACCGACCTCACCGGCCAGAAGATCGACAGCCCGGCCCGCATCGCCACCATTCGCAACAGATTGATAGCGACGCTCGAAGGCGCGGCACTCGAACGCGGCGGCAAGGCCAGGGCAGCCGCCGAGTGACGGCCATCATCTCCTTCTTCCATTCCCACAGGCAGTCTGCGAACGCATGAGTCTCGTCAAGAAATTCGCTACCGTCGCTTCCGGCACGTTGATGAGCCGTGCGCTCGGTTTCGGCCGCGAGATGCTGATGGCAGCCGCTCTGGGCACCGGACCGGTCGCGGACGCCTTCAACGCCGCCTTCCAGTTCCCCAACACGTTTCGCCGGCTGTTCGCCGAGGGCGCCTTCAACGCCGCCTTCGTGCCGCTGTTCGCCAAGGAAATCGAGACGCACGGCACCGACGGCGCCAAGCGTTTCTCGGAAGAAGTGTTCGGGGTCCTGTTCTCGGCGCTCTTGGTGCTGACCATCGCCATGGAACTGGCGATGCCGCTGATCGTGCGCTACCTGGTGGCGCCGGGCTTCGCCGACACGCCGGGCAAGTTCGAGACGACCGTCACGCTTGCGACGATCATGTTCCCCTATCTCATCTGCATGTCGCTCGCCGCCATGATGGCGGGGATGCTGAACTCGCTGCGCCGCTATTTCGCGGCGGCGATCGCGCCGGCTTTCCTCAACATCATCCTGATCAGCGTGCTTGGCTACGCGTGGTACCATGGGCTTGATGCACATGCTGTCGGCTTCGCCCTGTCCTGGGGCGTACTGGCGGCGGGCATGGTGCAACTCGCCATCGTCTGGGTGGCGGTGCGCAATGCCGGCATCTCGATCGGCTTCCGCCGGCCGAAGATGACGCCGAACGTGAAACGGCTCCTGATCCTGGCGCTGCCGGCGGCGATCACCGGCGGCATCACCCAGATCAACCAGCTGATCGGCACGGCCATCGCCTCGGCGCAGGACAGTGCCGTCTCCTCGCTGGCCTATGCCGACCGCGTCTACCAGCTGCCGCTCGGTGTCGTCGGCGTCGCGGTGGCGATCGTGCTGCTGCCCGAGCTGTCGCGGGCGCTGAAGTCGGGCAACCTGATCGAGGCTGCCAATCTGCAGAACCGCTCCGTCGAATTCACCCTTTTCATGACCTTGCCTGCGGCGGCGGCGCTGTGGGTGATGTCGGAGCCGATCGTGCGGCTGGTCTACGAGCGCGGCGCCTTCGCCGCCAACCATTCGACCCCTGTCGTGGCGGCGATCCTTGCGATCTTCGGTCTCGGCCTGCCGGCCTTCGTCCTGATCAAGGCCTTCACCCCAGGCTATTTCGCCCGCGAGGACACGCGCACGCCGATGATCTTCGCCGCAATCTCCGTGGCGGTGAACGTCGCCACCGCGCTGACGCTGTTCCCGAGGATGGGCGCGCCTGGCATCGCCGTGGCGTCGGCCGTCGCCGGCTGGGTCAACGCGCTGATGCTGCTTGCCGTGCTGATCCGGCGCGGCCATTGGGGTCGCGACGTTCCGCTCTTGAAACGCATTCCGCGCCTCGTGCTGTCAGCGGTGGTAATGGGGGTCGCCCTCTATTTCGCCGAGCATTATTTCGCCGTCAGGCTCGGACCGGGCTCGCCGCTGGTGATCAAGGCAACGACCGTGCTGGCGCTGGTGGCCGGCGGGGCGACGCTCTATTTCGTCACGGCGTTCGCCACGGGCGGCGCCGATTTCGGCATGATCCGCAGGAATGTGAAACGTGGCTCAGGCAAGGCGGCGGTCAAGGACCCGTCCCAGGATTTATAGTGTCTGCGCCGCCCCTCATTGCCCTGCCGGGCATTTCTCCCCGTAGAACGGGGAGAAAGAGGCTGAGCGGGCTACGGCGCTTTTTCTCCCCGTCACTATACGGGGAGAAATGTCCGGCAGGACAATGAGGGGCGGCGCGAACCTGTCAGGACGAAGTCATCCGCCCAGCGGCCCAACTTCCGCCTCTTGATCCCGTCCGCCCCTTCGTTCATAAGCGCGCCGTCGAAAGACTTTCGCCGCGTGCGAAACGGCCCTCCACAAGCCACGAGGAAATCCATGTCCGCCTTCAAGCCACTCGTCTTCTCCGGCGTCCAGCCGACCGGCAATCTGCATCTCGGCAACTATCTCGGGGCCATCAAGAAATTCGTCGCCCTGCAGGATACGTCGGACTGCATCTACTGCGTCGTCGACCTGCATTCGCTGACCGCACAACTCGTCCATGACGACCTTGCCGACCAGACGCGGTCAATCACCGCGGCGTTCCTGGCCTCCGGCATCGACCCGAAGAAGCACATCGTCTTCAACCAGTCGCGGGTGATGCAGCATGCAGAGCTTGCCTGGATCTTCAATTGCGTCGCGCGCATCGGCTGGATGAACAAGATGACGCAGTTCAAGGACAAGGCCGGCAAGGACCGCGAGAACGCCTCGCTGGGCCTGCTCGCCTATCCCTCGCTGATGGCGGCCGACATCCTGCTTTATCGCGCCACCCATGTGCCGGTGGGCGAGGACCAGAAGCAGCACCTGGAATTGACCCGCGACATCGCCCAGAAATTCAACAACGATTTCTCCAACCGCATCGCCGGTCTTGGTGTCGGCGTCGAGATGCAGGTCGGCGAGGAGACGGTGAACGGCTTCTTCCCGATCACCGAACCGGTCATCGGCGGCCCGGCGGCGCGCATCATGAGCCTGCGCGACGGGTCGAAGAAAATGTCGAAGTCGGACCCATCGGATCTGTCGCGCATCAACCTGACCGACGATGCCGACACCATCTCGAAGAAGATCCGCAAGGCCAAGACCGACCCGGAGGCCTTGCCGAGCGAGGTCGACGGACTGGAAAGCCGGCCCGAGGCGGAGAACCTGGTCGGCATCTATGCGGGCCTCGCGGAAATGTCGAAGGCCGATGTGCTGAAGCAATTCGGCGGCCAGCAATTCTCCGTGTTCAAGCCGGCGCTGGCCGATCTCGCGGTGGAGAAACTGGCGCCGATCGCCAGCGAGATGCGCCGCATCCAGGGCGACCGCGCCTATGTCGACGCGGTGCTCCGGGATGGCGGCGAACGCGCCGGCGTGCTCGCCGAGACGACTATGAAGACGGTGCGCGACATTATCGGGCTGCTGCAGGGCTGAGCCCGATCGTCAATGCGCCGCCTCGTACCGGCCCAAGACATACTGGCCTATGGCCGGCGGCTTGCCGCCGGCCTGCCGCGGTGGCAGATTGCGGCCGAAAAGATACCGAGTAGATAGACATGGTCTCCAAACGCCTCAGCCGCGAAGCCGGTCATCGCAGGAAATTCCTGACGATCATCGATGACACGCCGGAATGCGAACGCGCCGTCGCCTACGCTTCGAAGCGGGCGCAGAGCACCAGCGGCACGCTGGTGCTGCTCTATGTCATCGTGCCGGACGACTTCCAGCACTGGCTGGGCGTCGAGAAGATCATGCGCGAGGAGGCGAACGCCACGGCGCGCGCGGCGCTGGACGGCTACGCCAACAAGGTGCGCCAGAAGCTCGGCATCGAACCGGAGATGGTCGTGCGCGAAGGCAAGCCGACCGAAGAGATCCACAAGCTGATCGAGGAAGACCAGGACATCGCCATTCTCGTGCTGGCGGCCGGCGCCGGCAAGGAAGGGCCGGGCCCGCTGGTCGGTGCCGTGGCCGGCAAGGGTGCCGCTTTCCCCATTCCGGTCACCGTTGTACCGCAGAATCTGTCGGATGAGGAAATCGACAGCCTCGCCTGAGGCCCGCCCGGGATTCATCTCCCCAGCCAGCAAAAACATTCCGCCGGCCGGCCGTTCCGGCGATGCGTTTCGCTTGAATGTCCCGCCGATAGAGCCTATTTAGAACTATTCCAAACTAGTTGCCCAAAACGGGCATGGAGACGGCCATGTTCATTCAGACCGAGTCGACGCCCAATCCCGCAACGTTGAAGTTCCTGCCTGGCAAGGAAGTGCTGCTCGAAGGCACCGCCGATTTCCGCGATGCTGACAGTGCGGCGACGGCCTCGCCGCTGGCTGGGCGGCTGTTCGAAATCCCTGGCGTCACCGGCGTGTTCTTCGGCTATGATTTCATCACCGTGTCGAAGGACGGTCCGGACTGGCAGCACCTGAAGCCGGCGATCCTCGGCGCCATCATGGAGCATTTCATGTCCGGCGCGCCTGTCATGGCCAAGGCCGGCCCCGCCGCCGAGACCAGCCAGACGGGCGAATTCTACGACAAGGCCGACGAGGAGCTCGTCATCACCATCAAGGAGTTGCTCGACACGCGCGTGCGCCCGGCGGTCGCCCAGGACGGCGGCGACATCACCTTCCGTGGCTTCGAGAACGGCACCGTGTTCCTGCACATGAAAGGTGCCTGCGCCGGTTGCCCGTCGTCGACGGCGACCTTGAAGCACGGCATCCAGAACCTGCTTCGCCATTTCGTACCGGAAGTGCAGCAGGTCGAGCAGGTTTCCTGATTCTTCTTCCGCGCCGCCGTCGATCTGCGAGCGCGGCCTGAAACATCCTATCCGCGAACAACAGAAAACCGGGCCGAATTGCCCGGTTTTCTGTTTGGGACGTCCGTTGTTGCCTAGACGGTCCGCGTATGAAAGGTGACTTCCAATTTAACCACGATATGCCGAAAAAGCGGACAGGCTTCCCGGCATCATGGCCTAAAGAACGATGACCTTGGCGCCGACCTCGGCGCGATCATAGAGGTCGATGACATCCTGGTTCATCAGCCGGATGCAGCCCGACGACATCGCCTTGCCGATCGAGTTCCATTCCGGGCTGCCGTGCAGGCGGTAGCCCATGTCGCCGCCCTTGTTGAACAGGTACATGGCGCGCGCGCCGAGCGGGTTCTTCAGGCCAGGATCCATGCCGCCGGCGAACTTGGCGAGCTCGGGCTGGCGCTTGATCATCTGCGAGGGCGGCGTCCAGGTCGGCCATTCGCGCTTGATGGCGATATGGGCGGTGCCGTGCCATTCGAAGCCCTCGCGGCCGACGCCGATGCCGTAGCGGATGGCCCGGCCGTCACCCTCGACGAAGTACAGAAACTTGTTCTGCGTATCGACGATGATGGTGCCCGGCTTTTCCTTGGTGTCGTAGCTGACTTCCTGGCGATGGTACTTCGAGGGAACCTTCTCGATCGGGATGCGCGGCAGCTGGTAGCCGGCATCGGTCACCGCGCCATAGTCGTTGGAAAAGATCTGCCCGCCGATGGTGCTGCAACCGGCAATAGCGGTGGACAGCGCCAATGCGGCAATTATTGCAAGCGACTTCATGCGCATGTGGTGATCGGTGCCCCGCCTGAACCAGAGCGGCACGAGTCGGCCGCTTTCTTGCCATCATTCATGCTGGCATTTGCTTTGCTTGCCAAGCACACGATGCCTATATGCGGGGACTTACGTGCTGGTATGCGTATCACTATGGCATTTCGGCAACATACTTCACCGGATTGTGAAGGAAATTCAATGAGGCCTGAATCACAGGCCCCGCAAAATCGAGGACCCGCCATGAATGTCGGCGACGCCGCCCACCGCTCAGGCCTGCCGGCCAAGACCATCCGTTACTACGAGGAGATCGGCCTGATCGCGCCCGCGCGCGCCGCCAATGGCTACCGCGATTATTCGGGCGACGACATCCACCGGCTGGCCTTCCTGCGCCGCGCGCGCAATCTCGGCTTTTCCATAGACGATTGCCGCCAGTTGATGGCGCTCTACAAGGATCGCGGCCGCGCCAGCCACGACGTGCGCGCGATCGCCGCCGCCCATGTCACGGCCATCGAGGAGAAAGTGCGCGAATTGCAATCGATGCGCTCGACACTGCAGAAGCTCGTCCACGCCTGCCATGGCGACGAGCGGCCGGACTGCCCGATCCTGGATGATATGGCGGGGGCGTTAGTCAGCGACAAACCCCAGCGCAGGATCGATGGACAGCGTATTGAAGACGGTGGTCAACGCCAGGGTGCGACGGGCGACAAGCCGGATAGGCCGAGATCCTCAAAGCCTGGTCCCGCCTCATGACCGATTGGCTGGATTCCGCCGTGGTTGTTGGCGGTGCGAGCGACCTTGCTGTCAGCATTGGTTCGTGTGGTATATTGCACGTTCTAATATGAGCGTAGGATATAAGCACTGCAGCTGTCCCACTGACCGGTGACCCCGGTGATCGGAGAGACCGCATGACCCGCGACCAGATGCTCGCCCACCTTCGCGCCGCCGATGCGGTCGCTCGCGAGGCTGCCGCGCACGGCCACCATCCGTTCGGTGCTGTTCTGGTCGGCCCCGATGACGCGATCCTCATGCGCCAAGGCAATATCGACACCGTGCATCATGCCGAGACCGAACTTGCCCGGCGCGCGGCGGCAGCCTATTCGCCGGAGTTTCTCTGGACATGCACGCTGGTCTCGACCGGCGAGCCCTGTGCGATGTGCACCGGAACGCTCTACTGGGCAAATATCGGCCGGCTGGTCTACGGCTTCGAGGAAACCGAACTCCTCGCGCTGACTGGCGACCATCCCGAAAACCCGACGATGAGCCTGTCCTCGCGCATTGTGCTCGGCTCTGGACAGAAGAAGATCGAGGTCCACGGCCCCTTCCCCGAAATTGCGGACGAACTGGTCTCGGTGCACCGTGGCTTCTGGCAGCGGTAGGGGTTCATTGCGCCCGCAAAGGGCGGATAGAGCGAACGGAATACACGCGCAAGTTGACCACTCCCTATACTGGAGCGGAAACGCCCGCCCGCCCTGCGTTCGAATGACGCCACTCCGCCGACGCTGCGCTATTCTGGTCAAAGCTGACGGCGAACTCCCAAATCCCCAAATTTGCCGCCGCCAGTCAGGCTCGGCGGTCGTGCCCTTATTATTGTCCCTCAAACCGCCGAGCCGCGCCCGGTCAGCCGGTCAATTTCCTCCGCCTGAAGCGGGTTTGCCAGGTTGCCGGCCTGTCCTGAATGTATTCCAATCTCGCTTTGGGTTTGGCAACCGGATATCCTCCGTTTGTGAACCAGCTAATCGCCGGCGATTAGGCGATTATCTGAAGATGACCCAGGAACAGATAAAGGAATTGGTGCGCCGTAAGCGCGAAGCCGGAAAAGGCTAGTTTGCGCCAACTCCTGTAGCCATTCCCCTACGGCCAGGTAGCGCCGCCTTCATCCGCTGGTTTGGGGCTTGGTCGCGCTAGAAGCCCCTATCTTTCAGCCATTTCCTAGTTGCCTAGCGCGAGCTTTCGGATCGGTAGCTTTGCGGGTTAGCGGGGTGCACACGACCGCTATATTGCCCGTACGACGGTCAAGATACTGGAGACAGGATTTCTGGGATGTGTCTGGGATACACTCTTTAATGTTCATTGGCACAAGCTGCCCGCCGGGAAGTTCACCGTATCCGGTATGGTTTGTGCACGTTACCTTGCTCGAATAAGGAACATTCGCTTGGCTAGTGCACGCCGATGAGCTGCCAGCAATGGCTATTACGATTGCTATACGGATCATGTTCCCCCCGGCCCCACTCGCACAAGCCGAAAGATAAAGCCGCAAAGCGGCAGCGCTAATCCTGAGTGATCCAAAATCGACGCGTAGGACCACTGCCATTCCAGTGCGGCTTGCCGCCGTACATTTTCGCGATTCCTGTCGTGTCGTTGATGTAGCTCCAAGCCTTCCAACCTAGTGCACGGTTGAGTTCCTCAAGCGACGCGCCTTGCGGTCTAGTACGGTGAAGTAGGTCGTACATCTTCCTGCGCTTGGTGCCAGCGCGCGGCGTACCTGCCTTAACCAAAGCTCATTTCTCCCGACTTGAAGGGCGAACTCACTATGCACACCTTTGTGAACGTTCCCAATGAAACCGTTACGATCGTTCCCTTACGATCGCCTTCACCCTCTTGGTGGTCTCGGCAAACGTGTCGGCGAGCGCTTTCCTGGCTTCGTTCATTACGCGCTCCTCATATGCAGTCGCCGGATGGCCAGTGTCCGCCAACATGGCCCCTTTGATCTTCTGAAGTTCGCCGACCGGATCGGCATCCTTCAGGACTATGCTGGCTAGTTGCGACCGCACGAAAAGCTCCAGAGCGATAATTCGCCCTTGCAGGTTTTCTTCCAATGTCATTGCCCGTGCCCTCCCGGTTTCAATGGAGAAGAGGAAATGCTGAGAATAAAGATGCTGGCTTCGTGGTCAAATTGCTAGGCGTTGACTATCCCGCCTGTAATTTCAAAGTGGCTACACGAAATGAGATTTCACCACGAGACGCCACCTAACCGTACCCTGCTGAGCAGTGTGCTGGTGGTGGTTCTGCGGCGGCATGTTGTGACCTTTGACGAAAGTGGCACTCTTCCCGCAGCCTTCGCACCGGTATATGCCAGACAAAGGAGTCTGTGTATTTGGCAGGTGGATTGTATCGAACTCCGCTCCCGTTTCCTGAGCGAGGTACTGCGAGTACTTGTAATATGCCATTAGAAACCCCTCCCGTTTGGCTATTTACAGGGGCCAATCTATATCGGCATGGTCATGTTCGTAAAGTACACAATCGCCTAATCGCGGCGGGTTCAAACCGTGAACAAAATCTGGCATGGTGCCTGCCATGCCAATCATCTCCCCGATTCCCCTGAATCCTCTGATCGACGGCCGCCAGTCCGAGCGCGCCATGCTGGTGCGGCGCGGCGTGCAGCGGTTGCTGATGCAAATGGGCGCGCATGTACTGCCTGAGCTGTCGCTGGCCACCGGCCGCCGAGCCGACCTCGTGGCGCTGACCCGGCAGGGCGACATCTGGATCATCGAGATCAAATCCTCGATCGAGGATTTTCGCGTCGACCGCAAATGGCCTGATTACCGGCTACATTCCGACCGTTTTTTCTTCGCCACCCATCCCGGTGTGCCGGCGGAGATTTTTCCGGAAGAGTGCGGGTTCATCCTCTCCGACGGCTATGGCGCTGAAATCCTGCGCGACGCACCCGAACACCGCATGGCGGCGGCAACGCGCAAGGCGCTGATGCTGCGCATCGCGCGCGCCGGTGCTTCGCGGCTGCTGGCGGCGGAGCTTGCGGGTGTCGCGGTGCCGGTGCTCGAGGGGGAAAGCGAGTAGCGGCTGGCAATTGCGCCAAGAGTCACATGCGGCAGCCTCGCAGAACATGGGTTCCTCGCCCCACGAAAGTGGGGCGAGGAACCGAGGTCTGCAAAACCCGTTCTACTCTTCCACTTCCACTCCACGCGCAGCCGGAGCCATCAGCAGCACCGCGGCACCGAGCAGCGCGGCGATGAAGGAGCCCGCGAGGATGCCAACCTTGACCGCGTCCTGCAGCGCCACGTCGCTGGCGAAGGCGAGCAGGCCGATGAACAGGCTCATGGTGAAGCCGATGCCGCACAGCAGCGAGATGCCGAGCATGTGCACCCAGCCGGCATGGGCCGGCAGGTCGGCAAGGCCGAAGCGGATGGCGAGCGCGGAGGAGCCGAACACGCCGACCAGCTTGCCGAGGACGAGACCGGCCGCGACACCCAGCGTCAGCGGTTCGATCAGGGCGCCGAAACTCAGGCCGGCGAGCGGAACGCCGGCATTGGCAAAGCCGAAGATCGGGATGACGATGAACGCCACCAGCTTGTGCAGGCCATGCTCGAGCCGGTGCAGCGGCGAATGGTCGAGATCGTGACCGATCCCGGCGGAGCGTTCGAGCGGAATGGTGAGCGCAAGTGCCACGCCGGCCAGCGTGGCATGGACGCCCGACTTCAGCACCAGCACCCACAGGATGGCGCCAAGCACGAGATAGGGCACCAGGCTCATCACCCGCATGCGGTTGAGCACGACGAGCACGGCGATGACGGCGAAGGCCGCGCCGAGATAGGCCAGCGACAGGCCGCTGGTGTAGAATATGGCGATGATGATGACCGCGCCGAGGTCGTCGATGATGGCAAGCGCGGTCAGGAAGACCTTCAGCGAAGCCGGCACGCGGCTGCCGAGCAGCGACAGCACGCCGAGCGCGAAGGCGATATCGGTGGCGGTCGGGATCGCCCAGCCGGACAATGCGGCCGGATTGTTGCTGTTGACGGCGACATAGACCAGCGCCGGCACCACCATGCCGCCGGCCGCAGCGATGCCAGGCAGCACCCTGCGCGGCCAGGTCGAGAGCTGGCCATCCAGCATCTCGCGCTTGATCTCCAGCCCGACGAGCAGGAAGAACACCGCCATCAGCCCGTCATTGACCCAGTGCGAGACACTGAGCGGGCCGAGATAGGCGTGGAGAACGGCGAAATAGGTTTCGGCAAGCGGCGAATTGGCGACGATCAGGGCAAGGGCCGCGGCCGCCATCAGGATGATGCCGCCGGCGGCCTCGCTGTCCAGGAATTCGCGGAAGACGGAAACCGGCCTTTGCTTCTGATCCTGCATGTCGCCTCCGTCATGCCGCCTGCTCGGCGGATTTCATTGTCCAAGCGTCGCGCTGCCCCCTCACCTGCCTGCCGGCATCCTCTCCCCGTATAGTGACGGGGAGAGGGGCGCTGTTATCGCCGATTTCGCCAACCGCCGATGTCGCAACATGGCGCCGCGTTGCGGCAGGCCGCTTTCTCCCCGTCACTATACGGGGAGAAATGCCCGGCAGGGCAATGAGGGGCGGCACTGACCCATCTAATAGGCGGTCTCCGCTGCGCGTTGTAAACTGGTATTGGTCTGATGCCCCGCGCGGTTGACGCGCCTCAGCGCGGCGCGCGCTTGGCCAGGATCCGCTGCAGCGTGCGGCGATGCATGTTGAGCCGGCGCGCGGTCTCGGAGACGTTGCGCTCGCACATCTCGTAGACACGCTGGATATGTTCCCAGCGCACGCGGTCGGCCGACATCGGGTTTTCCGGCGGGGCGGCGCGCTCGCCGGTGGTGCGGGTCAGTGCCGCAAAGACATCGTCGGCATCGGCGGGCTTCGACAGATAGTCGACGGCGCCGAGCTTCACCGCGGTCACCGCGGTGGCGATGTTGCCGTAACCGGTCAGGATGATGGTGCGGGAATCCTCGCGCTTCTCGCGGATGGCGGCGACCACGTCGAGGCCGTTGCCGTCGCCGAGCCGCATATCGACCACGGCATAGGCGGGCGGATTGGCGCGGGCCTTGCCCACGGCCTCCTCGACGCTCTCCGCCGTCTCGACCACGAAACCCCTGGTTTCCATGGCACGGGCCAGACGGGTCAGGAACGGCTTGTCGTCATCGACGATCAGAAGCGAGGTGTCCTCGCCTTCAACCATGGGCCCACTGTTTTCATCGCCTGTCATCGTCTTAAAAAATTCCTGCTGCCTTATTTTTACGCAGATATAGTTTTGCGTGGCTATTGTCCAATTTACGCAGTGTCAAACATGGTCGCCGGGGCCGATTGCGGGTTCAGGAAGACAGTTCTCGGCCACGAAATCCGCACCACCGCCCCTTCACCGAGGCCGCTCGAATTGCGAAAATCGAGCGTGGCGCCAGACCGTTCGAGCAAAGTCTTGGCGATGAACAGGCCGAGCCCGAGGCCGCCGCCAGCTTCCGTACCCTGGCGTGTCGACATGTAAGGCTCGCCAATGCGGTCGATGATCTCGGGCGGAAAACCGGGACCGTCATCGGTGATCGAGAAGGAGACCATCGCCTCGTCCCAGCTCCAGCGCACGGTGACGCTGTTGCGGGCGAAATCGACGGCGTTCTCGACCAGGTTGCCGAGGCCGTAGATGACACCCGGATTGCGCCGCCCGACCGGCTCCGGCCCGGTCCGGTCGCCGGGGCGGAGCTTGATCGAAATGCCGAAGTCGCGATGCGGCGCGGTGACCTCCTCGACCAGCGAGGTCAGCGGCAGGCGCGACAGATGCGCCTCGCCCTCCGACGACAGGCTGGTCAGGCGTTTCAGGATTTCGCGGCAGCGCTCGCTCTGCGAGCGCAGCAGCTTCACGTCTTCCCCGTATTTCGGATCGGTGCCGAGCGCCTTCTCCATTTCCTTGGCGACCAGCGTGATGGTGGCGAGCGGCGTGCCGAGTTCGTGCGCGGCGGCGGCAGCCAACCCGTCGAGCGCCGAAAGATGCTGCTCGCGCTGCAGCACCAGTTCGGTGGCGGCCAGGGCGTTGGCCAGAAGCCGGGCCTCGGCGGCCACCCGAAAGGCGTACATGGCGGTGAAGGCGATGGACGACAGCACCGCCATCCACATGCCTGCAACATACACGAAGGGCATGGCCAGCGGCGCGTCCTCATGCCAGGGCAGCGGCAGATGGCGGAAGACCAGCAAGGTCGCCGCTATCATCACCAGCCCACCAAGGATGGCGGTGAGCCGAAGGGGAAGCGACGTCGCCGAAATGACGACCGGCACGGTCATCAGCAGCGAGAACGGGTTGGTCAGGCCACCGGTCATGTAGAGCAGGCCGGCAAGCTGCAGGCTGTCGAAGATCAGGATGCCGAAGGCGGCGAACGGGGTGAGCCTATGCGCGGCCGGAAACCGGAAGGCCAGAAACAGGTTCATCCAGGCCGAACAGGCGATCAGCGCAAAACACAGGCTGACCGGCAGCGGGAATTTCAGGCCGTAGGCGACGACAAGAACCGTCAGGCTCTGGCCGACAATGGCAAGCCAGCGCAGCCGGATCAGCGTGTTGAGGCGCAGCCGCTGGCTTTGCTGGAAATCGGGCGTGTTCAGGATGTTGATCATGGCCATGGATTACAGCCGCGGGATGGACAGCGCTAGTAGCGGCGCAAAGGGACATTCGGGATTGGCCGAGGCCTCAAAACTTCGTCATCCCAGGGCGGAGCAGGAGCGTAGCTCCGTCGCGGAGACCCTGGGATCCATTCCGTGACCTTCGACCTGGTGCGGCTGGGCAGGATTCCGCGCCGACGTAGCCACCTTGAAGTCGCGGCATGGATCCTCGGGTCTGCGCCGCGTCGCTAGGCTCCTTGCTTCGCCCGTGGATAACGAAGTGATTGATGCTTTCGCGAAATTTTCGAGGGAAGTCCCGCTGACCCAAGCGGCCCGCCAAAGCGCCCATGGCTAGGTCCCGCGCGGTTTGGCGCGGGCGGTCGCGGCGGCGAACAGCGGGTTTTCCGGCCAGACATGCTTGGGATAGCGGCCGCGCATGTCGGCGCGTACATCGGCCCAGGAGCCGCGCCAGAAGCCTGGGAGGTCGCGCGTCGTCTGGATCGGCCGATGCGCCGGTGACAACAGTTCGAGTGTCAACGGCACGGTGCCGTTGGCGATCGAAGGATGGCGGTCGAGGCCGAACAGTTCCTGGACGCGGACCGCCAGAACCGGCCATTCGCCGTCATAGCGGATCGGCACGTGACTGCCCGACGGGACGTCGAAATGGGTCGGCGCCAGCGCATCGACCTTGCGCTGCAGGTCATGCGGCACGAGCGACGACAGCCCGGCCGAGATCACACCAGCATCGATGGCAGCCAGGGACGCCGCACCGGACAGAAACGGCAGCAGCCAGTCATCGAGGCGCTCGATGAGCGTTTCATCCGACATGTCTGGCCAGGGCGCGCCTAAGCCCTTGTGAAGCCAGGACAGCCGCTGGCGCAGCGTCTGGGCCTCCTTGCTCCAGGTCAAAAGGGAAAGCCCATGCTCGCGCAACGCCTCAAGAACAGCGCGGTCGGCATCGGCGCCGACCGGCGCCGGCAGCATACGTTCGGCGAGTGTGATGGCGCCGAGGCGCACGGTTTCGCGCACCCGCACGGCGCGGCGCTCGCGATCGAAACTCGTCTGCCTGCGCGTTTCGATCTTGCCGCCAAGGGCTGACCGGATATCCTCCTCGCTGATTGCCGCCGCCGCCGTGATGCGGGCATTCTGCGCCTTGCCCTGGAGGTCGGCGACGACCAGAAAGGGTTCGCCCGCCAACGGATCGGCAGCGTCGAGCATGGCGCCGGAGCCATTGGCCAGCACGAAACGGCCGCGCTCGCCGCGCGCCTTGGCGACGCGGTCCGGCCAGGCATGGATGAGCAGGGTCCCGGCGTGAACAGCTCCGCTGGTCTTCGCATCGCCGACCTGCCTGGCCAGGCGCTCGGCAAGCTGGCGCGCCGACGTGGAACGTGGCGATTTCTCGCCGCGAAAGCGCATCAGCCTCCGTTCGAGATCGGCACCGTCGCCGCCAAGGCCGCGTTCGGTGAGCAACACCGCAAGCATGGCCGCCTCGCCGGCATGACCGCTGCCGGCCGCCTCGGCGACCATATGCGCCAGCCGCACCGGCAAGGCGAGCTTGCGGATCGAAGCGCCCGCTTCCGTCAAGCGCCCGGCCTCGTCGATGGCATCGAGCGCGCGCAGCAGCGCCCTTGCTTCATTGAGCGCCGGCGCCGGCGGCGGATCGAGGAAGGCAAGTCTGGTTGGATCGGCGACGCCGAAGGCGGCGCAGTCGAGCAGCAGGCCGGAAAGGTCCGCCTCGAGGATTTCCGGCGGCGTGAAGGCGGGCAGTGCCGCCGTCTGCTCGGCCCGCCACAGCCGGATGGCGACGCCGGCCTGTGTGCGCCCGGCGCGGCCGGCGCGCTGGTCGGCGGAAGCCTTGCTGACGCGAACTGTCTCCAGACGTGTCAGGCCGCTGGCCGGTTCATAGCGCGGCAGCCGCGACAGGCCGGAATCGATGACGACGCGCACGCCGTCGATGGTGATCGAGGTCTCGGCGATCGAGGTCGCCAGCACCACCTTGCGGCGGCCCACCGGTGCCGGCTTAATCGCCGCGTCCTGCGCCTTGCCGTCGAGTTGACCATAGAGCGGGACGATATCGGTGTCGGCGCCGACCTTGCCGGACAGCCGCTCGGCGGTGCGCTCGATCTCGCGCTGGCCGGGCAGGAAGGCAAGCACGCTGCCGCTCTCCTCGGCAAGCGCCGCTCGGATCGCCCTGGCCATGGCGTCCTCGATTGCCGCGCCAGCCGGCCGTTCGTCATAGCTGACATCGACGGGGAAGGCGCGGCCCTGGCTTTCGATCACCGGCGCGCCCGACAGGAGTTTCGCGACCCGTGCGCCGTCCAGCGTCGCCGACATCACCAGCAGACGCAAATCCGGCCGTAGTGCGCCCTGCACGTCGAGGGCGAGAGAGAGACCGAAATCGCCGTCGAGCGAGCGCTCGTGGAATTCGTCGAAAATGACCGCCGAAACGCCGGGCAGTTCAGGGTCGTCAAGAATCATCCGCGACAGAACGCCCTCGGTGACAACAAGGATTTTGGTCCGTGCCGAGGTGCGGTTTTCCATCCGCATGGCGTAGCCCACCGTGGCGCCCGGTTCCTCGCCCAGCAATTCGGCCATGCGCCGCGCGGCGGCGCGGGCGGCCAGCCGGCGCGGTTCGAGCAACACGATCTTGCCCGTGCCCAGCCAGGGCGCGTCGAGCAGCGCCAACGGCACCAGCGTGGTCTTGCCGGCACCGGGTGGCGCCACCAGCACGGCGCTGTTGCCGGAGCAGAGCGCCTCGCTCAGCGCGGGCAGCACGGCGGATACTGGAAGCTCCGGCAAGGATTTGGTCGTCATTGGGCCCGCATATCAGCCGTCACGGGGGCGGTGCAACTTATCGGACCGCGGCAACTCAAAGCCGGGCGCGCGAAAACGGGTTCCAGCGCACCGTACCCAGCCGCACTTCTTCGCGCACCATGGTCAGCAGGCCGGAGCCGCCGACGACCGCGAGGCCGACAAGCGACAGCCAGCCCGGGTATTCCTGGAAGAACAGCGCGCCGAGGATCACCGCCCAGACGATCTGCGAATAATGCGTCGGCGCGATCCGGTTGGCGGGGGCGTATTTGGCGGCCAGCAATTGCAGCAATTGTCCGCCTGCGGTGAAGGCGCCCGCCATCACCAGCCAGACCAGCTGCTTTCCATCCGGAACGGTGAAGGAGGTCGCGGCGGCACCGATGCCGTTGAACAGCAGTCCGTACCCGATCAGTACGCCGAGAATGGTTGTGCGTTTTTCCCGCTGCGCCAGCGAACGCATCAGGATGACGTTGGTGGCGGCGAGGAAAGCGATGATGAAAGCGGCAAGGTGGCCTAGGTGCAACTCGCGAAAGCCTGGCCTGACCACCAGCATGACGCCGGCGAAGCCGGCGACCACCGCCAGCCAGCGCCAGGGGCCAACCTTCTCCTTGAGGATCACGGTGGAAAGAATGGTGACGCAGAGCGGCGCCAGAAAGATAAGCGCATAGGCCTCGGCCAGCGGAATGGTGGTGAAGGCATAGACGCTGAGCACGCCTGATGCGATGCCGGCCCAGGCCCGCGCCTGCACCGCCCAGGGACGTTTGGTGCGCCAGAAATCACGCCAGCGCTCGCTGGCCGGCCGGCTGAAGAAAAGGAAGCAGCCGGCGAACAATGTCGAGAAGAAGCCGATCTCGAACACCGTGAATTGGCCGCCCAGGCTCTTGATAACGGCATCGCTGCACGAATAGCTTGCATAGGCGATGAGGGCGAGCAGGATTCCGTTCGGCACGTTTTTTCATTTCCGGGAGAGAATAGTTGAAAATACTGGCGCTCGGTGCGCATCCGGACGACATCGAGATCTTCATGTTCGGTACGATGGCCGCCTATGCCGCGCAAGGCGCAGCACTCACTTTTGCCGTGGCCACCGATGGTGCCAGGGGCGGCAAGAGCGATCCCGCCGTTCTGGCTCGTGTCCGCCGCGAGGAAGCGATGGCCGCGGCCGCGCTGCTCGGGGCCGCGCCGCGCTTTCTCGGCTTTCCCGACGGCGGCCTGGTGGCGGATGCCGCACTGATCGATGAGCTGAAAACGCTGATCCGCGAAATCGGGCCGGATCTCGTGATCACGCACGCGCCCAACGACTACCACACCGACCACCGTGCACTGTCGGACGGCGTGCGCATCGCGTCGTCGTTCGGCGTCCCCGTGCTGCATGCCGACACGATGGGCGGCACCGGATTCTCGCCGACGCACTATGTCGATGTTTCCGCCCATGCCGAGATCAAGGCCAGGGCAATCCGCATGCACCAGTCCCAAGACCCGGATCGCTTCGTCGATGTCGCGCTGACGCAGAACCTTTTTCGCTCGGGCCAATGCAATGGTGCACCGGGGTCGCAGGCTGAAGCCTTTCGCTTCGAACCGATGTTTCCCTTCGGGGATATCCGCGCGCTGCTGCCGCCGGCGCCCCCGATCCGGACGGTGATGATGAGCACCAGGCGGGTCGACTGACCCCTCGGAGCACGTCCACACTCCGCGATCATCCGACCGGCGCTCGGCGCTTTTCCCAACGTTTTCAGATACCGGCGCAAACATGCTGCGGCGCAGCAACGAATTCGCTTGCGTTGTTTAGTAAAAAGAGCATCACTAAACAAATTACTAAACATCTGCGGCGCGACGATGCCGCCATGTTTGGGCCTCTGAGGAGAGAGGTTGAGAGTTCTTGAAACCGTCATCCGGACGTGTTTCACAAATGGGAGGAAGGCATGAAATCGAGCTTTAAACTGGCTTTGGGACTGACCTCTGCGATTGCAGCGTCGACAGCCGTCTCGAACGCCGCGCACGCTGAAGACCTGACGCTGTGCTGGGCCGCCTGGGACCCGGCCAACGCGCTTGTCGAACTTTCGAAGGATTTCACCAAGGAAACCGGCATCGGCATGAAATTCGAGTTCGTGCCGTGGACAAACTATGCCGACCGTTTCCTCAATGAGCTGAACTCGCACGGCAAGCTCTGCGACCTGATCATCGGCGACAGCCAGTGGATCGGCGGCGCGGCCGAGAACGGCCACTACGTCAAGCTGAACGACTTCTTCGACAAGGAGAAGATCAGCATGGACGACTTCGTGCCGGCGACCGTGGTCGGCTATTCGGAATGGCCGAAGAACACACCGAACTACTGGGCGCTGCCGGCCATGGGCGACGTCGTCGGCTGGACCTACCGCAAGGACTGGTTCTCCAAGCCCGAACTGCAGAAGGAGTTCAAGGAGAAGTATGGCTGGGATCTCGGCCCGCCGGCCACCTTCGACCAGTTGAAGCAGATCGCCGAATTCTTCCAGAAGCGGCAGATCGACGGCAAGACGGTCTACGGCGCCTCGATCTACACCGAGCGCGGTTCCGAAGGCATCACCATGGGCGCGATGGACGTGCTCTACAGCTATGGCTTCCAGTACGAAAACCCGAAGAAGCCCTACGAGATGGAAGGCTTCGTCAACTCCGAGAAATCGGTCAAGGGACTGGAATTCTACAAGGCTCTCTATGACTGCTGCACCCCACCCGGCGCCTCGAACAGCTACATGGGTGAAGGCGTCGATGCCTTCAAATCCGGCCAGGTGGCGATGCACATGAACTTCGCCTTCACATGGCCGGGCCTGCAGAAGGACGAGAATGTCGGAGGCGACAAGATCGGCTATTTCGTCAACCCGAAGGGTCCTGACGGCGACCAGTTCGCCCAGCTCGGCGGCCAGGGCATTTCGGTGGTGTCCTATTCCGACAAGCAGGAAGCGGCGCTGAAATACATCAAGTGGTTCGCCAACAAGGACGTGCAGGCCAAGTGGTGGTCGCTCGGCGGCTATTCCTGCCTGAACGCGGTGGTGAAGGATCCGAAATTCCCCGCCAGCCAGCCCTATGCTCAGACCTTCCTCGACTCGATGGCCATCGTGAAGGACTTCTGGGCCGAGCCGAGCTACGCGCCGCTGCTGCAGGCCTCTCAGAAGCGCTTCCACGACTATGTCGTCGCCGGCCAGGGTTCGGCCAAGGATGCGCTCGACGGGCTGGTCAAGGACTGGACCCAAGTGTTCCAGGACGATGGCAAGATGTAACTGGGGCAAGATGTAACCGGCTCCTCCCGAGCCAGGCCCAAGCGTCCCGTGCCGCCCTTGGCACGGGACGCAGTTCAGATAAATTCCATGATAGAGACGACCCAAGTGACCGAAGCAGGACTTACCATGCTCAATCGGACCGTGGAGAACGTTGCCCGGGCGACCCCGGAACCGTTGGCGCGCAAGGTCCGGGGCATCAGCGACAAGGGCCTCGCCTGGCTGTTCATCTCGCCGACGATCCTGTTGCTGCTCGCCATCAATATCTTCCCGCTGTTCTGGGCGATCTATCTGTCGTTCACCAATTTTCGCGCCAACCGCCCGAACGAGGTGGTGAAGAACCTCGGTTTCGCCAACTACCAGCGCATCCTCGGCGACCAGGACATCTGGATCGCCATGCAAACGACAGCGCATTTCGTGTTCTGGACCATCCTGTTGCAGACGCTGATCGGCTTCACGCTGGCCTGGCTGATCGACAGGAAGTTCCGCGGCCACGCATTCTGGACGACGCTGATCCTGGTGCCGATGATGCTGTCGCCCGCAGTGGTCGGCAATTTCTGGCGCTTCCTCTACGAACCCCAGATCGGCCTGTTTTCCTATGTCATCTCGTTCGTGTCGGGCATCCCGCCGACAAGCATCCAGATGCTCTCCAATGTCTCGCTGGCACCGTGGTCGATCATCATCGTCGACACCTGGATGTGGACGCCCTACGTGATGCTGATCTGCCTGGCGGGCCTGCGCTCGATCCCCGAATACATCTATGAGGCGGCCGAGGTCGACCGCGCCTCCAACTGGCGGCAGTTCTGGTCGATCACACTGCCGATGGCGCTGCCCTTCATCATGCTGGCGGTGCTGTTTCGCGGCATCGAGAACTTCAAGATGTTCGACATGGTCAATCTGCTGACCGGCGGCGGGCCGGGCTCGACCACCGAGGTGGCCTCGATCACGCTGAAACGGCAAGCCTTCGAAAGCTGGCGCACCGGCTATTCCTCGGCCTTCGCCATCATCCTGTTCGTCGCGGTGTTCGGTCTCGCCAACATCTACGTCAAGGCGCTCAACAAGGTGAAGCAGAGATGAGCCTGACCACAGCCCATTCGGTCGTCGCCCCCTCGGCAAGTTCGAAGCGCATCGCCGGCGCGATCATCATCGCCTATGCGCTGATCTCGATCGTGCCGCTCTTGTGGATCTTCGCCACCAGCTTCAAGACACCGCCGGATTCGATCGCCTATCCGCCCAAGATCGTCTTCCAGCCGAGCATCGAGGGCTACTGCAACCTGTTCACCACGCGCACGAGGCAGACGCCGGAATACATCAATTCGCTGGGGCCGGCGACTGGCTTCTGCGACGAGACGGTGCGTAAGCGCAACATGGTGATCGCCGGACCATCCAACTTCCTGCCGCGCTTCATCAATTCGCTGGTCATCGCCTTCGGCTCGACCTTCTGCGCCGTCTTTCTCGGCACGCTGTCGGCCTATGGCTTCTCGCGCTTCAAGGTGCCGCTCGCCGACGACCTTCTGTTCTTCATCCTGTCGACACGCTTCATGCCGCCTATCGCGGTCGCTATTCCCATCTACCTGATGTACCGCGAACTCGGCCTGTCCGACACCGCGCTCGGCATGATCCTGCTCTACACGGCGGTCAATGTGTCGCTGGCGGTATGGTTGCTCAAAGGCTTCATCGACGAGATCCCGCGAGAATACGAGGAAGCGGCGATGATCGACGGCTATACGCGGCTGCAGGCATTCTGGCGCACCGTGCTGCCGCAGGCCACGACCGGCATCGCCGCGACCGCCATCTTCTGCCTGATCTTCGCCTGGAACGAGTATGCGTTCGCCGCGCTGCTGACCTCGGGCACGGCACAGACCGCGCCGCCCTTCATCCCGACCATCATCGGCGAAGGCGGCCAGGACTGGCCGGCGGTGGCAGCCGGCACGACGATCTTCCTGGTGCCGATCCTTGTCTTCACCATCCTGCTCCGCAAGCAATTGCTGCGCGGCATCACCTTCGGCGCGGTGCGCAAATGATGGACTTGGCACAAAGTCGACCCCCACTCCGTCGAGCTTCGCTCGACACCTTGCCGGGGCGAGCCACGGGTCTCGCCCGTCCTTCGGACCCCCCGATCGACGGGGGAGAGGAAGGGCGCGAACTTCATTCAGCCAGGCTCCCTTCCTCTCCCTCCGGAGGGGGCAGAGGTGGCGCTGCAAAGCAGCGACGGAGTGGGGGAACCACCTGGCAACCATCTCTCCCCCTGAACGGGGAGAAGGAGGGGAGGAACGCATGAGCCGCTCGGTTATCTCCAAGCGCCCATCTTGGCCACGCTGGGCAAGGCGCGGGCTGATGGAAAACATAGCGACGGCACTGATCGCCATCGGCTTCCTGATGCTGTTCCAGCCTTTCGCGCTGTCGCTCTACACCTATTCCTTCATCACCATGCTTGCCGGCACGGTGATGTTCATCATCGTCTCCAAGTTCCCGGAATAATCATGGCCGAAATCCGCGTCCAGCATCTGAGAAAGGCCTTCGGCGATTTCGTCGCCGTGCAAGACTCCAACTTCGTCGTCGAGGATGGCGAGTTCTTCGTCATGCTCGGACCGTCCGGTTGCGGCAAGACCACCACCTTGCGCATGATCGCCGGGCTGGAGCTGCCGACCGGCGGCCAGATCCTGCTCGGCGGCGACGACGTTACCATGCTCAGGGCGCGCGAGCGCGACATCGCCTTCGTCTTCCAGCTGTTCGCGCTCTACCCGCACATGAATGTACGCAAGAACATCGGCTTCCCGCTGCTGGCGCAAGGCATGTCCTCCGCCGAAATCCGCAGCCGCGTCGAGGAAACCGCGAAGCTTCTGCGTATCGACCACCTGCTCGACAAATCCGTCTCCGGCCTCGCCGGTGGCGACCGCCAGCGCGTCGCGCTCGGCCGCGCCATCGTGCGGCGGCCAAAATGCTTCCTGATGGACGAACCGCTGGGGACGCTCGACACCGAATTCCGCGATTTGATGGTCCATGAATTGCGCGAACTGCACAACCGCATCCACGCCACCACGGTCTATGTCACGCATGACCAGATGGAAGCGATGTCGATGGCCGACAAGATCGCCGTCATGAACCATGGCGTCATCGAGCAGTTCGGCACGCCACGCGAGATCTACGACCGCCCGGCGTCCATGTTCGTCGCCGACTTCATCGGCTCGCCGCCGATGAACTTTCTGGGCTTCGGCGGCGGGCTCGCCAAGGGCGCCAGGGAGATCGTCGTGCAGGGCGCCAAAGTCACGGTGCCGGAGGTACGCGAGGATGTCGCGCCGGCCGACATGGCGCTCGGCATCCGCCCCGAACACATCCGCTTCGACGACGCATCGAAACTGCGCGGCGCAATCTACGGCACCGAATATCTCGGCACCACGCAGATCGTCGCGGTGGAGACATCGGACGGCATCATCAAGGCGCGTGTGCCGGCCGAAATCCGGCTCAACGCCGGCGACCATGTCGGCCTGACGCTGAACAGCGCGCGGCTGTCGCTGTTCGAAAAAGGCTCAGGGCGCGCGGTGAAGACGGCGATCCACGATACCGCCTCGCAGGGGAGAGTGCAGCATGGCTGATGTGCGCATCAAAGGCGTGACCAAGAGTTTCGGCGAGCATGTCGCCGTCAACGGTCTCGACCTGCATATATCAGACGGCGAATTCGTCGTGCTGCTCGGGCCGACCGGCGCCGGCAAGACGACGACATTGCGCCTGATCGCCGGACTGGAGCGGCCGGATACCGGTACGATCGAGATCGGCGGCCACAATGCCACCAGCCTGTCACCGGCCGAGCGCGACACCGCTTTCGTTTTCCAGCAATATTCGCTCTATCCGCATCTGTCGGTGTTCGACAATCTCGCCTTTCCCCTGCGCTCGCCGGCACGAAAAATACCGGAAGACCAGATTCGCCGCCGGGTCGAGGAGGTGGCGAAGATGGTGCGCATCCATCACAAGCTCGCCAACCGTTCGACCAAATTGTCGGGCGGCGAAATGCAGCGCGTCGCCATCGGCCGCGCGCTGGTCCGCAAGCCGTCCATCTACCTGATGGACGAGCCGCTGTCGTCGCTGGACGCCAAGCTGCGCGCGGATCTGAGGCTCGAGCTGAAGCGCATCCAGTCCGAACTCGGCGCCACCATGCTCTACGTCACCCACGACCAGATCGAAGCCATGACCATGGCCGATCGCATCGGCATCCTGGCCGACGGCGTGCTGGTGCAGATCGGCACGCCGCGAACCATCTACTCCGAGCCGGCAAATCTGCACGTCGCGGCACGGCTCGGCCAGCCCGCCATCAATCTTCTACCGACGGGGCTGCTGCCGGATGGCAGCGCGCCGGCCGGCACCAAGACGATCGGCGCGCGGACCGAGCACCTGGCGATCGAGAAAGCCGTGAATGGCCATGCCGACGGCGTCGTCGACTGGGTCGAGCATCTCGGCGACCAGAACCATCTGCATGTGACGGTGGGGCCGAAGAAACTGGTGACGCTGACCGATCCCGACACGGATCTGGGGCAAGGCGACAAAGTGGTGATCCGCTATCGCTCGCCGCTCTATTTCGGCGCTGACGGACAACGACTGATGTGAATGGTTTTTCGGCGCCCCCGCCAAGGTGATGCCGGCTTCTGATTGACGAAATACGGGACCAATTCGATGAAGCACTTTTTCAACCGCAGGGCAACGATCGTCACCGAGGCGCTGGACGGATTGTTGCGCACCATTGGCTCAGGCAACCTCGCGCGCCTCGACGGCTATCCCGAGATCAAGGTCGTGCTGCGCGCCGATTGGGACAAGTCCAAGGTCAGCGTCGTCTCCGGCGGCGGCGCCGGGCACGAGCCGTCGCATGCCGGCTTCGTCGGCAAGGGCATGCTGACAGCTGCCGTCTCGGGCGAGATCTTTGCCTCGCCGAGCGTCGAAGCGGTGCTGGCGGCCATTCGCGCGGTCACTGGACCGGCCGGCTGCCTGCTGATCGTCAAGAACTACACCGGTGACCGGCTCAATTTCGGCCTCGCTGCGGAAAAGGCGCGCGCCGAAGGCTTTCGAGTCGAGATGGTGATCGTCGCCGACGACATCGCGCTGCCTGACATCGCCCAGCCGCGCGGTGTCGCGGGCACGCTGTTCGTGCACAAGATTGCAGGCCATCTGTCGGAAGCCGGCCGGGATCTGGCCGAGATCGCGGCCGCGGCGCGGGCGGCGGCGAAGGATATCATTTCGCTCGGCATGTCGCTGTCGTCCTGTTCGATCCCGGGCCAGCCGCATGAAGACAGGTTTGGAGCCGATGATGGCGAACTCGGCCTTGGCATCCATGGCGAGCCTGGCGTCGAGCGCATCGCGGTGCAGAGCGTCGACCGGCTGGTGGCGATCATGGCGGAGCGCTTGGCAGTGCGGCTCGACCCGAAGGCCACCTATGCCTTGCTGATCAACAATCTCGGTTCGGTGCCACCGCTCGAAATGTCCTTGGTCGCCAATGCGGTACTTGCCTCGCCGCTCGCCAGGGCCGTCAAGTTGACGATCGGTCCCGGCCCGCTGATGACGGCGCTCAACATGAACGGGTTCTCGCTGTCGCTGATCCGGCTCGATGCGGCGCGCCAAGCGGCCCTGCTGGCGCCGGTCGGCCCGCACGCCTGGATGCCGGCAAAGCCGGTCGTGGCGCCTTATGTCGTGCCGATGGTCAAACCAGCGCACGAAGGCGCGGCACGTAAGGCCAGCCACGACGCAGGCACAAGGCGCTTGATCGTGACGGTCTGTGAAAAGCTGATTTCGCTTGAAGCGACATTGAACGGCTTGGACGCCAAGGCAGGCGACGGTGACACCGGCTCGACGGCAGCGACCGGTGCACGCAGCATCCTCGAACGGCTCGATACGCTGCCGCTTGCCGACCCCGCAGCGACGCTTGGCGCCGTCGGCGACCTTCTGAGCGCCTCGATGGGCGGCTCCAGTGGGGTGTTGTTGTCGATCTTCTTCACAGCGGCGTCGCGGGCCCTCGATGGCGGCACTGATGTGCCCAAGGCCCTGCTTGCCGGGCTTGAACGAATGACCTTCTACGGCGGCGCAAAACCCGGCGATCGCACCATGGTCGACGCGCTGGAGCCGGCCTTGAGGGCGCTCGACGCCAAGGGCCTGGAAGAAGCCGCGATAGCGGCCGGGCGCGGCGCCGAAGCCACGGTCGCGATGGAGAGGGCGAAGGCAGGCCGGTCCGCTTATGTCGGCACCAAATTGCAAGGTGTGGTCGACCCCGGTGCTCATGCCGTGGCCGAAGTGTTCGCGGCCGCCGCCGCGCAGCATGCCACGGCCTGACGCATGCTCCAGTTGCCGAACGACCGTTCTTTCGCTACTGCCGGCAAGGTGCAAACCGGGAATTCGGGCGACATGACGGCGCTGAATCTTTCGAAGCTGATCACGGCCGCCGCGGATACGATTGCCGAGCACGCCGAGGAATTGACGGCGCTCGACCAGGCGATCGGCGACGGCGACCATGGACTGAACATGAAGCGCGGCTTCGAGGCCGTGCGCGCCGAGGCGGATGTGTTCGCGGCAAAGCCGCTGCCAGACACACTGAAGGCGATCGGCACCAAGCTGGTGATGACGGTGGGCGGTGCGTCCGGCCCACTCTTCGGCACGTTGTTCATGGCGCTCGGCAAGGAGATTTCGGCGGAACCTGATCGCGCCAACCTGACGACTGCCTTCGGCAAGGCGATCGAAGCGGTGGCCGCGCGCGGCAAGTCACAGGTTGGCCAGAAAACCATGCTCGATGTGCTGCAACCGGTGCATGACGCGTTAGCCGGGGGAAAGACGGTAGCTGAAATAGTCGACATCGCCGACGCCGCCGCCGAATCGACCGTGCCGATGAAGGCGCTGCGTGGGCGTGCCTCGTTCCTCGGCGACCGCTCGATCGGCCATATGGATGCCGGCGCGCGCTCGACCGCGCTGCTGGTGCGCACGGTGGGACAGGCGATCGGGGAAAGCGCATGAGCAATGTCGGGATCGTGATCGTCTCGCATTCGCCGCTGGTCGCGGAGGGCACAGCCGACATGGTACGCCAGATGGTGGGCGACGAAGTGCCGCTTGCATGGTGCGGCGGAAACGGCCATGGCGGGCTCGGCACCAGTGTCGAGGCGATCATGGGCGCCATCGACAAGGCCTGGTCGGAAGCCGGTGTCGCCATCCTTGTCGATCTCGGCGGCGCCGAGACCAATTCGGAGATGGCGGTGGAGATGATCGGCGAACCGCGCGCGCAAAAGATCATCGTCTGCAACGCGCCGATCGTCGAGGGCGCGGTAATGGCGGCGACCGAGGCCTCCGGCGGCGCCTCGCTCCGGGAAGTGGTGGCGACGGCGCACGAATTGTCGCCGTCGTGAGTGAACGGGGTTTTTGAAGACATGTCCGCAACCGCAGAAGCGACCGTCCTGATCACCCACGATGTGGGCCTGCATGCGCGTCCTTCGGTGAAGTTCACCAAGCTGGCCAAGAGCTTTGCCGCCGATGTGGAAATTGCACTCGCCGCCAACGGCCCGTGGTTCGACGCAAAAAGCATCGTCAAGGTGATGGCAGCCAAGGCGCCGAAGGGCACGGTGCTGCATATCAGGGCCAAAGGCGATGGCGCCGATGATGCGATCCGCGCGCTGATCGAACTGGTGCAGCGCGATTTCGATGAGGACGCCGGCCATGTCCGCTCGGCTTGAGGCCGTTGCATGCCTTGGCCGGCCCGCAGGGAATGCGGGCCATGCGCATTGAAGGTGTTCCGGCCTCGGCCGGCTATGCCGAGGGGCCCCTGTTCGAACTGGACCGGCCTGCCGGCGTCTATGCAAGCAAGGCAAGCTCCGCCGAGGAGACGTTGTCGCTGGAAGCCGCGATCGGCAAGGCGGTGAGCCGGCTCGTGGCCATGGTCGGGACCGCCGACAGCGATGCCGCCGGCATACTCGAATTCCACATCGCCATGCTGGAAGACGATGCGCTGAGCGGGCCGGCCTTCGCATCGATCGCTTCCGGAAAAACCGCCGACGCGGCCTGGCGGCAGGCACTCGATGCCGAGATCGCCGGCTACGACGCCTCGGACCAGGATTATTTCCGCGCCCGCGCCGCGGACCTGCGCGATATCAGGGACCAGGTGCTGCGCGCGCTCACCGAGGACGGTGACAGCACGGCACCGGCCGGCGCCATTCTCTGCGGCGAGGATATCGCGCCGACGCGGTTTCTCGAAACCGACTGGAGCCATGGCGGCGGCATCGCGCTGAAGGCAGGCAGCACTGCCAGCCACGTCGCCATGCTGGCGCGCTCGCGTGGCGTGCCGATGGTCGTGGGTCTGCGCGAGCCGCTCACCGCTGGTGCCGGCATGGCGCTGCTCGACGCCGAGCACGGGACTATCGTTCTGGCGCCCTCGCCCACGGAGATCGGCTCGTTCCGACAGGCGTCGTCTTCCTTCGCGGCTCGACAGGGTAAGGCACAGACATTTCTGGCGCGGCCGGCGGCGACGAAGCGCGGCACCGCGGTGCGCGTGCAGGTCAACATCGCCGACCCCCGCGATGTCGATGCCATCGACATCGCGACCTGCGATGGTGTCGGCCTGATGCGTACGGAATTCCTGTTCGGCAAGACGCTACCGGATGAAGAGACGCAGTATCGCGCCTATCGCAAGGTGCTGGAATGGGCCGGCGAAAAACCGGTGACGATCCGCACCGTCGATGCCGGAGGCGACAAGCCGGTGCCGGGCTTCACCGTCGAGGAAGGAAATCCGTTCCTCGGCCTGCGCGGCATCAGGCTGTCGCTGGCCAGGCTGGATATATTCCGTGTTCAAATCAGGGCATTGCTGCGCGCCGCACCACACGGCAATCTCAAAGTCATGTTTCCGATGATCGCCACATCAGAAGAGTATGAACGCGCCGCCGCCCTGTTCGCCGAGGAGCGGGCGGCGCTCGCCGCGCGCGGCGTCGCGCACAAAATGCCGCCGCTCGGCATCATGGTCGAGGTGCCCTCGGTGGCCATCGCGCCGGAGGCGTTCGCCGGCGTCGCCTTCTTCTCGATCGGCTCCAACGACCTCACGCAATATGTGATGGCGGCTGCCCGCGACAATGCCGCGGTCGCGCATCTCAACTCCGTCCGCCATCCGGCCGTCCTGCGGTTGGTCGGTTCGGTCGCGGCCTTCGGACAGGAGAACGGTATCCCCGTCAGCCTGTGCGGCGACGCCGGCGGTGATCCTGCTTCGATCCCATCGTTGCTCGAGGCCGGCCTGCGCGATCTCTCGGTCGCGCCGGCGCAACTCGCCATGGCCAAGGCGGCCATCGCGGACGTCCGGGTCTAGGCGGCTGGCATGATCGACAACGCATACCAACCCGGCTCCGAGGAGGCGATCCGCGCCTACAAGACGATCCTGTCGCAGGTCATCGACCAGCGCCCGTCGGGCATGCGCCAGCGCCTCGCCGACGCGCTCGGCAAGCACCGCAGCTTCGTCACGCAGATTTCGAGCCCCGCCTATTCGATCCCGATCCCGTCAAAACATCTGCCCGCCATCTTTTCCGTCTGCCATTTCAGCCCAGCCGAGCGCGACCAGTTTCTCGCCGCCTATCACCAGGCACATCCCGGGAAGATCTCGGTCGCCGCGGGCGCACGCAAGACAAGGCACGTTTCGCTCATCGTGCCGGATTTCGGCGATGACAAGCAGAATGCAGCGCTCGACCGCGCGATCAACGAATTCATCCAGAAGGTCACCAGCATCACCGGCAAGAGTGGCTGATCGACCCTTGATGTCAGGCTATTTCGGGAGGAGACGGCCGTGAAGAAATTCATGAACTCGGTGGACACGGTGCTGACCGAGAGCCTCGACGGTTTCGTGGCCGCCCATGCCGACATCCTCGTGCTTGGCGAGGAGCACAAATTCATCCGCCGCAAGGCCCTCGAGCCGGGCAAGGTGGCGCTGATCTCCGGCGGCGGCTCCGGCCACGAGCCGCTGCATGGCGGCTTTGTCGGCCATGGCATGCTGGACGCCGCCTGTCCCGGCCAGGTGTTCACCTCGCCGACGCCGGACCAGATGCTGGCAGCCGCGCAAGCTGTCGACACCGGCGCCGGCTGCCTGTTCATCGTCAAGAACTATGAGGGCGACGTGATGAATTTCGACATGGCGGCGGAGATGTCGGAAGGCGTCCTGCAGGTGGTGACCAATGACGACGTCGCCGTCGAGAATTCGTCCTATACGACCGGACGGCGCGGCGTCGCCGGCACATTGGTGGTGGAAAAGATCGTCGGCGCTGCCGCCGAGCAGGGCCTGGCGTTGCCGGCGTTGAAGGCGCTGGGCGACCGCGTCAACGAGGCGACCCGCTCGATGGGCGTGGCGCTGACCAGCGGCACCGTGCCGGCGGCCGGCAAACCGACCTTCGACATCGGCGATGGCGAGATGGAATTCGGCGTCGGCATCCATGGCGAGCCCGGCCGCCGCCGCGACACCTTGAGGAGCGCCGATGCGATCGCGCACGAGATCTGCGCCGCGATCCTGGGCGATCTCGGCGACAGGGCGAACGGCCCGGCGCTGCTGTTCGTCAACGGCTTCGGCGGCACGCCGCTGATGGAGCTCTATTTGATGTACAACAGCGCCCGCCGGATTTTCGAGCAGCATGGCGTGACGATTGCCCGCTCGCTGGTTGGCACCTATGTCACCTCGCTCGACATGGCCGGCTGCTCGGTCACGCTGACCCTGCTTGACGACGAATTGACGGGCTGGTGGGACGCACCTGTCCACACGGCGGCGCTGCGCTGGGGCATGTAACGCTGGCTTCCCCTTGGCTTTTCTGCGACCATCCGGGCGATCCCGCTATCGGTAACACCTGTCCGGATTGATGCTGCCATCCCTTACGCCCGCCGAGGAAAAGTTGCTGCTGCGCTTCGCCGACCCGGAGGCCGCGGCGGTCGAGGACAATTTGTCGGCAAAGGCGCTGTCGGCTCTGCTCGACAATGCCGAATTCCACGGCGTCCTGCCGATCATGCTGCGCAAGCTCAGGGAGCGCGGCGACGCGCACCTTCCGTCGAACGCTGGCTTGCAGGACAAACTCGACGATCTGCGCCAGAAGGCGACGATCGCTACCGGCCAGTCGATGCTGCTGCAGTATCATGGCGACCGCATCATGAAGGGGATGGCGGCGGAAGGCATTCCAGCGCGGATCGTCAAGGGGCCGGTGTTCGCGCGAAAACTCTACCGTAACGCATCCGACCGGCCGTTCACCGACATCGACATCCTCGTCGAGCCCGCCAACCTTGCACGGGCAAACCAGGTGATCGCGGCGTCAGGCTTCGAGCTTGGCAGCAACGAGGCGGAATCCTACCAGCTGCAGGAATTCAAATGGCTGGAAAAGGAGAATTCCAGCCTGCTGGTCGAGCTGCATGGCGACCTTGTGCACGACACCGGCATGCGTCGCCGCCTGTCGCTGGGGTTTCGCGAGCTGGGCATCATCGACGGCGAGGCTATGGACACGCCGGCAGCCCTTTTGACGATCGCCATCGTGCATGCCGCCGGCGGGCATAAATTCCACCGGCTGCAGCTTTGTGTCGACGTGCTGCAAGGCGTACGCGCGCTGCGATCACCCGAATCGGAAGCCCGCCTGCTCGACGCCGCCCGCATGACCGGCATCGAACTCGAACTGGCGATCGTGCTCAACGTGACCGGCCGCCTGTTCGGCGAACCGCATGCGCTCGAACTTGCCGGGCGGATCAAACCCGACCTGTCGATACGGTTGGCCAAGAAGCTGATCACGACGAACACGCTGCTCAGAGTCAATTCCAGGGAGAAGATCGGCTCGCGCCTGCGCCGCGATGCCTTTCGCTGGATCCAGCGCCTGGCCAAGGCCAGGCCATACGCCGCTTGAAGTGGCCGTCAGTCCCGTGATGTCAACGTGGCGCTTATCAGCGCCGCCGCATCGGCCGGGCGCGCGCCTACTTCCAGCGTGAAGGTCGGCACCGACGAGACCAGTCTGCCGATCGTCGCCAGCCGGCGCTTCTGCAGCGGCAGCAGGCCGGTCGCGCCGGTTCGGACGTTGTCCATCGCCAGCGCCACCATGGCGTCGGTCCTGGCCATCGGCACGAGCCGGGTCTCTTCGTCGGCGGATCGCGCGAGGTGCAGGAGCGCGGCCACCGGACGGGCGGTCGGGGTTTCGATTTTCACGATCCCGCCCAGCTTTTCCAGCGAAACAGCCTGTTCGCCATTGCGGTCCCAGGATGGCCCGAGGCATGGCGCCACCTGCGGGATCATTCGCGCGGTCTTCTCATGGATCTTGACGTGGCGTGGCAAACCCCAGGCAACCGGCGTGGCGCCAGCGACATTCAGGATCATGGCGTCGTCGGAGCACAGGCCGAAACCATGCGTTGCCAGGGCCAGCGAGGTCGTGGTCTTGCCGGTACCGCTCGGGGCATGGATCAGCACGACGGCATCCCGGCCCGGCAGCGTCAGGCCCGCGGTATGCAGCATATGCTGGCCGCCGGCATCGAGCGCGGCGTCCAGCATCAGCATCGACGGCGTCCAGGCGGCCTTGCTGTCGGGCACGATGCAAAGCCGAGCCCAGCCCTTCTCGCTGACCTCGACGGTCTGGCGTCCTGGCAAGACCAGATGGACGCTGGCGCCGTGGGTGATCATCCGGCAGTAGCCGTCGTCCGGTATCTCGCCCTCGAAAACCAGGGATCCGGCGGGTGTCTCGTCCAATGCTTCCGCGTCGGCGATGTCGAAACGAAAATCCGCTTCGGTCGAACCTTCGACGCGCAGGCCGGCGAGCATCCTGTCGAAGTCTAGCCATAGTTCGGCCCGTTCGGCTGAAATGCCGAGCACCTGGCCGTTGAGATCATAGTAGACGCAAGGTCTGGTCAAGCGGGGCGCACCTTCGTGGCGCGGTCATGGTGGCGATAGATTTCGACCATGCCGGGAAGGCTGTGGCTGACCACCGGCCTGCCGTCGAGGCAGACCCAGCAATGCGCCGACAGCCGGGACGCTTGCAGCGACTTCGGATCGACGCCGAAACGCAACTCCGGATCGAAGCCGGCAAGGCGCAGGAAACGGTGGCCGAGCAGCCCTTCCCGCAGGCATCTGCGGTCACGCATCAGCCAGGGATGGCGGACAATGCGGTTGACGCGAGCGACAATGTAGGCGGCTGGCAAGCCACGATAGGGCGTCGGCGAGGCAAGCGGCGCCCATTCCAGCACCTCCTCGAAGCTGCGGTTGGCAATAAGGACCGGCATCAGCCGCGCGCTTGCCCAGAGATGGCAGCGGAACAAGGCGCGCAGGAGAGGACTGTCCGCCATCAAACAGTACCTTCAGCTATCAAGTCCCGGAGCGGCCAGAATGCCTTCCGAGACCAGATCGGCGGCCAGTGCCGCCATGTCCTCGTCAAGCGTGCCCTTGTCGACTTCGAACTCCTCGCAAAGCAGGCCGACGATCTGGCCGAGGCTGCGCGCGCCATCCACCTTGTCGAGAAAGGCTTCGGTCGTGCCGTTGCAGGTATAGAGCTGGCCGCTCCGGGCCAAAAGCACGACCGCGCCGTCGCCGACATGCTGGACCGAGGCATCTTCCGCCAATCTCAGAACCGTTCCAGAGGCAATTTCCATCACGAACCCCAAAAGCCATGCGAAACCCCGGAATGAGATAGCGCGGTGGTGGGGCTCTGTCTATCGACCGGCTGGGGGATGGCCCGCGCAGCTCTGTGTGAGCGACAGATCCTTGTCAGTCGCAACATCCATCCACAGCTGAAATCCTCCCAGAAATAGCCGCCGGAATGACACGCTAGGCAAGCGCGTGGACCGGCAGGACCGTTGCTTTTCTTCCCTTAGGTAAGGTAAGAACTCCCCGTATGTTGGGGAGATAGGGTATGCGTTACAATTGGGAGCGGGCTCCGACGACTTTCGAACGTCATCGAAAAGCGCTTGCGACAGCCATTTTGATCTTCGGCGGCGTCGGCCTCATGCTGGTGGCCTTGCCGATCTAGCGTGATCGACTTTTGTCCAGCAAATCCGGTTCTTTAGACGGCTATCGACGGGTTGCTCAGCGGGGTTGTCCGGTCACCGCGATGAAGCGGCGATCGCGCCCCTCAAAGCCCTGGCTGAAGCGCTGCACCAGCACAACGATCACCGCCGGCTTGCCGGCCGGTGTGTTTTTCATAGGATTCCGACAGGCTGTTTGTCCTCATGCAGGGTCTTGAACCAGCACAATCGCGGGCCCTGGCGCGATACGCCACCGATGGTGCATTCGTTCACCCCTCGATGGCGCGCTTCACGACACCGCGCCTATCAGGTCAAGACGCGGCCAACTGAGACGAAAATGCAGGGAGACAACGCCCGAAGAAACAACATAGGCTACTGGCGAGGACGGCAGATGGTTCCTGGGGAGGATATGGATGGCTTCACGCTATCACGAGGTCTATGACGGCTGGAAACGCGACCCGGAAAAATTCTGGGCCGACGCGGCCGAGGCCATCGACTGGTATTCGCCCTGGGACAAGGTGTTCGATGCAGCAGCCGGCGTCTATGGCCGCTGGTTCACCGGCGCGACCTGCAACACCTGCTACAACGCCCTAGACAGGCATGTCGCCGGCGGGCGGGCCGACCAGATCGCACTGATCCATGACAGCGCCATCACCGGAACGGTGAAGAAGTTCACCTATGCCGAACTCAAACGCGAAGTGGTGGCGCTGACCTCGGTGCTGAAGAACCGCGGTATCGGCAAGGGCGACCGCGTCATCATCTACATGCCGATGGTGGCGGAGGCGGCCATCGCCATGCTCGCCTGCGCCCGCATCGGCGCCGTGCATTCGGTCGTGTTCGGTGGCTTTGCCTCGCATGAGCTTGCCACCCGCATCGACGACGCGAAGCCGAAACTGATCATCTCGGCCTCCTGCGGCCTGGAGCCGGGCCGGGTCGTCGCCTACAAGCCGCTGCTCGACAGAGCGATCGAGATGTCCCGCCATAAGCCGGACGCCTGCCTGATCCTGCAGCGCGACCAGTTGCGCTGCGATTTGAAGGACCATTTCGACATCGACTATGCCGACGCGGTCGCCCGCGAACGGGCGGCCGGCGCCAATGTCGACTGCGTGCCGGTGCTGGCCACCGACCCGCTCTACATTATCTACACCTCGGGCACGACCGGCCAGCCCAAGGGCATCGTGCGCGACAATGGCGGCCACATGGTCGCGCTGAAATGGACGATGGACAACGAGTTCGGCGTCAAGCCGGGAGAAGTATTCTGGGCAGCGTCCGATGTCGGCTGGGTGGTCGGGCATTCCTACATCGTCTACGGACCGCTGCTGCATGGCTGCACCAGCGTGCTCTTCGAAGGCAAGCCGATCGGCACGCCCGATGCCGGCACCTACTGGCGGGTGATCTCGGAGCACGGCGTGGTCGCGCTGTTCACCGCGCCGACCGCCTTCCGCGCCATCAAGGGACAGGACCCCAAGGGCGAGTTCGTGCCGAAATACGATCTGTCGAAATTCCGCACGCTGTTCCTCGCCGGCGAACGCGCCGACCCCGAAACCATCAAATGGGCGGAGCAAAAGCTCAACGTGCCGGTGGTCGACCATTGGTGGCAGACCGAGACCGGCTCGCCGATGACGATCAACCCCGCCGGGCTCGGCCTCTTGCCGGTAAAATACGGCTCGCCCGGGGTGCCGATGCCGGGCTACGACATCCGCGTGCTCGACGATGCCGGCCATGAAGTGCCCCGCGGGACGCTGGGCAATGTCGTGGTCAAGCTGCCGCTGCCGGCCGGCTGCCTGCCAACGCTGTGGAATGCCGACGACCGCTTCCGCCAGGCCTATCTCGATGAGTTCCCCGGCTTCTACAAGACGGCCGATGCCGGCATGGTCGACGAGGACGGCTATCTCTACGTGATGGCCCGTACCGACGACATCATCAACGTCGCCGGCCACCGGCTGTCGACCGGCGCGATGGAAGAGGTGCTGGCCGCCCATCCCGATGTCGCCGAATGCGCCGTCGTCGGCATCGCCGATGCGATGAAGGGGCAAATTCCGCTCGGTTTCGTGGTGCTGAACGCCGGTGTCGCGCGCGACGGCGGCGCCATCGAAAAGGAGGTCGTCGCGCTGGTGCGCGAGCGCATCGGCCCGGTCGCCGCCTTCAAGACGGTGATAACGATCAAGCGGCTGCCCAAGACACGGTCGGGCAAGATCCTGCGCGGCACCATGCAGAAGATCGCCGACAAGGAAGCGTGGACGATGCCGGCGACCATCGACGACCCCGCCATCCTCGAGGAAATCACGGCGGCTCTGAAGGCGCGCGGTATCGGCGTCTGAGGAGCACTGCCGGCAGATGAGTGGAGCTTCAGTTCCGCGATGTTGCGGCGCGGCGAACTTTGTGATGGACGCATCGCACAATCGTTGATTGTGCGATGCAACATTCCGCCTTACAGTTCGCGTGGGGGGCCATTCGATGGGATCGCATGGCTCAGCAGAAAACAACGTTCGGCGGCATCGACATCCTGCGGTTTCTCGCCGCCGTGCTGGTCATGGTCTACCACTACGGCTTCTGGGTGTGGGCCTATCCCGACGGCATCTCGGCGCAAGCGACCGGCGGCGTTCCCGCACAGCCCGGTATCGGCGCCTGGGTCGAATCCGGCTGGGTCGGCGTCGAGATCTTCTTCGTCATCAGCGGTTTCGTCATTGCCTTCAGCGCCGAGAATTCGACGCCGCTGCGGTTCTTCGAGGCAAGGGTCAAAAGGCTGGCGCCGGCGGTGTGGATCTGTGCGCCGATCACCGCGGCGCTGTTGCTGCTGATTGGCTCGAGCTGGCCGACCGATGCGGTGGTAAGGCTCGCCCGAACGGCCCTGTTCGCGCCCTATGGTCCGTGGGTTGACAGCGTCTACTGGACGCTCGGCATCGAGATCGCCTTCTACGCCGTCGTCTGGGTCCTGCTGCGGCTCTGCCGCTTCCATCTGATGGAAGTGGTTGCCATCGTCATCGGCCTGGTCAGCACGCTGTTCTGGTGCCTGTACTATCCGCTCGGCTGGTCGGACTTCGCCGAGACGCGCTGGCTGCAGCTCATCCTGGTGCATCATGGCTGTTTCTTCGCGGTCGGCGTGCTCATCTGGCTGATGCGGTTCAAGGCGGTGACGCCTTCCCGCCTTGGCTTCTGCCTGCTGTTCCTCGGCGGCGGCGTGCTGCAGATCGCGAGTTCCGTCGATGTCCACAGCATCAAGGTCGGAGCCGTGATGCCCTACGCACCGCCAATCCTGATCTTCCTCGTAGCCATCGCACTGATGGCGTGGTCGCTCAGGCTCAACCTCAGCTGGAGCGGCTGGCGCCGGATCGGCCTGATGACCTATCCGCTTTATTTGATCCACGACGTCATCGGCGCGGCGATGCTCGGCGCCATGGTGCGCGCCGGGCTGCCATATCTCTTCTCGATGGCAATGGTCGCCGCGACCATGATCGCGGCAAGCTGGCTGGTGGCGACCGAAGCCGAGCCGCGCATCCGGCTACTGCTCGACCACACGGTTTTCCGCTACCGGCTTAAGGCAGCGTAGCCGTCCAGCTTCGCCGCAGCGCTTCTTGTCCAGCCGCATAAAGGCGGCGGCAGATGGAACTTTGCGTAGTCTCGAAACAAGAAGCGCAGCGCGCTCTCAGGAGATGGTAGGCAACGGCCTATCTCAGACCGCTGTCTTCGACCGCACTTCCGACTTGTCGAGATAGTAGCTCGAGTACTTGTCGAAGAATTTCTCCGATGCGCCGAACGATCCGTATTTGGCCAGCTTCTTCAGGTCGACCTTGTTCAGCACCGCGCCGACGATCTTGTTGGCGACATAGGGTTCGGATTCCAGCATCGAGCGCACCATGGCGCGCGGCGTGCGGCCCCATTCGGTGACCAGCACGAAACCGTCGACGAGCGGCGCGAAGGCCTTGGCGTCGACCACCGGCCCGAGCGGCGGCAGATCGACGACGATGTATTCGAACGTCTCCTTGGCGTTCTCGATGAAGCGCCGCATGCCGGCCGAGGAGAGAAGCTCGCTGGTGTGCGAGAAATGCCCACGCGACACGGCCGGGATGATGGCCAGCTTGGTCTGCCTGTCGATCTTGCCAACGGACTGCCATGTCTGGCCGCTCACCACCGCTTCCATCAACCCTTGCTCGGCTTCCATGCCGAGGCTGCGGCTGAGGCCCGGATTGCGCAGGTCGCCGTCGATGAGCAGCGTCCTGGCGCCATTGGCGGCGAGCAACCCGGCGAGATTGGCCGCGACCGTCGACTTGCCTTCGCCGGGCAGGACCGAGATCACGCCGATGACGCGGCTGCCTTGCCCTTCCATGACGACATCGAAGGCGATCTTGGCACTGCGCAGCGTTTCGGAGAACATCGATGCCGGAGCGTCGATACTCACCCGCATTCGCGCCCGCCTTTCGATGGCGGCCGGCGATCTGGCGACCTTGAGATCGGGCTCGGCCGGCTTGTCTTCCTTCGTCGGTTTGCTACCGATGGTGGGCAGGTAACCGAGGAATTTGAGGCCGACGCGGTCGCGCACCTCCTCGCCGGTCCTGAAGAACCGTTCGTTGAACTCGTTGAGGCCGCCGAAGCCCGCGCCCATCAGAACGCCGAGCACCAGCGAAAGACCGAGCACGATGATGGTGCGCGGGCTCGAGGCGGCAAGCGGGGTCGACGCATCCGAGATGATGCGGATCTTGCCGACCGGGAAGGACTGCTGCTGGGCGGCTTCCTCGTAGCGGCCGAGGAACGTCTGGTAGAGCGTGGTCAGCGCCGTCGCCTTCTGGTCGAGATCACGCAACTGGACCTGCGACTGGTTGTCGATGGAGCTCTTGCCCTGCGCGGCGGCGACATTGGCCCTGAGCGCGGTTTCGCGCGCCAGCGCCACCTCATACTCGTTGCGGTAGCTTTCGGTCAGCTGCTTCAGTTCGCCGAAGATCTGCGCCGATATGTCGGCCTTCTCCTTGGCGAGCGCCACCGCTTGCGGATGCTGCGGGCCGAAATTCGCCTCGACATCCTGCTGCCGTTTGGCGACGGTGAGGTAGCGTGTCTTCAGCGCCGCGATGACGGAGCTGCTTGGCTGGTCGCTGGATATTGCGGCGTCCTTGAAAGCGTTCTCCGAACCGCTGTCGACGATCGACTTGTATTGCTGGTAACGGGCGCTGGCACGCGCGGTGTCGGCCTGCGCCACGATGAGCTGGGCATTCAGGTCGGCGAGTTGCTTGGCGCTCATCAGCTGGCCGTCGCTGCTGGCGGACAGGCCATGTTCGGCCCTGAATTTCTCGACCGCCAGCGATGCCTGCTGCGAGCTTTCGCGCAGTTCGGTCAGCCGGCCCTGCAGCCAGACCGCCGCGCGCTCGGTGGCGTCGAAGCTGGCATCGAGCTGGTCGGCGAGATAGGCGTCGGCATAGGCCTTCGTGATGGCCTTCGCCAGCGCCGGATCCGTCGCCTGGTAGCCAAGCGCGATGACGTAGCTTCGTCCGACGCGATCCGCCTGGATCTCGTTCTGCAGCTTGAGGATGGCGTAGTCACGGCCGGATGCGGCAATCAACGCGTCGCGCGCGGCGGGGTCGAGCTTGCTGATATCGCCGACGCCCGGCATGACCGGGCTTGGCCGGACATATTGGATCAGTCCGCGGATCAAGCCGATGCCCTGGGCAAGCGCCGATTGCGGCGGGTTCATGAACGCTTCGTTCTGATCGAGCTTGAGCTTGTCGACGACCACGGCGGCGAGCCGCGTCGAGGTCAGGATCTCGATCTGGCTGAGAATGGCCGAATCGGTCTGCATGGTCGTCGACGCCGCCGAAATGTCGTCGACGATCTTGTTCAGCCCCTCATCGATCAGCACGCTGGAGACCGACACGAATTTTGGCGGCGTGGTCTGCAGATAGAGCATGCCCAGGAAAAGGCCGATGACGGCGCACACGCCAACCACCTTGGCCTGCCGTGCGGCCATGCCAAGCAGCCGCTCGATATCGATGAAGTCGTCGCCGTCTCCTGCGTCCGAATTCGGCAATGGCATCCTCTTGTCGAGAGGAAAGTTGGCATAATTCATCTTCGGTCCAATTCTGGCTTGTCTCGCTCGCAGGCCCCAGAAAGATCGGGAGCATTGGCGGACGCGACACACGCTTGGTGCCGGACAGCGCGGAGCCGGCCGGCCCTTCCGCCGTCAGCCACCCGACAATACTCCCGAAAGATGGGCATTATGCGGCTTCTTCCTGGCGTTCATGCGTCCGGACGAACTCCCGGAGCATCTCGAAAACCGGGCCCTTCATGTCGTCGCGCGCCAGCGCGAAGGCGATATTGGCCTGGATGAACCCTTCCTTGGAACCGCAGTCGAACATGCGGCCCTTGAAAGGCTGAGCAAAGAATGGCTGCTCCTGCGACAGGCGGACCATGGCGTCGGTCAGCTGGATCTCATTGCCGGCGCCGCGTTGCTGGTTGCCCAGAAGCTGGAAAATCTCGGGCTGCAGGATGTAGCGGCCGTTGATGTAGAAGTTCGACGGCGCGTTGGCCGGCGCGGGCTTTTCGACCATGGCCGTCACCTCGAAGCCGCCGCCAATGTCGGCGCCACGGCCGACGATGCCATATTTGTTGGTCTCGGTGGGATCGCAGCGCTCGACGGCGATGACGTTGCCGCCGGTCTCGGCATAGAGGTCGGTGATCTCGGCCAGGCATCCGCGACCGCCGAAGGAGACCATGTCAGGCAAAAGCAGGGCGAAGGGCTCGTTGCCGATGACCTCGCGCGCGCACCAGACGGCATGGCCGAGGCCTTGCGGCGATTGCTGCCGGATGAAAGAGGTGGCGCCGGCCACCGGCAGCATGCTTTCGAGCGCTTCCAGCTGTGTCTTCTTGCCGGTCTGCTCCAGGGTTCCGATCAGTTCCGGATGAAGGTCGAAATAATCCTCGATGACCGCCTTGTTGCGGCCGGTGACGAAGACGATGTGCTCGATCCCGGCCTCGAAGGCCTCGTCCACCGCATATTGCACGACGGGCCTGTCGACCACCGGAAGCATTTCCTTCGGCATCGACTTGGTCGCCGGCAGAAACCTTGTTCCAAGCCCCGCCACCGGTATCACGGCCTTCCTGATTTTCTTCATCGCAAATTCCTTCTGAGGAGATCGACTTCAGTCCATTCACAGGCCACGAAAAATCCCTCCATGTGCCTGCATCTTCACCTCCCCACCCCCACGGCAAACTGTGCCGCTACTCGTCGCAACCGCACGGCGATCGGCATGCCCATGTGCCTGACCGCCGCCGGGTCGCTGAGCGCCGTCCGGATCGCCTTGAGCGGGGACCGCGCCTTGATGTGCTGGACCATCGCCAGGAATGAGGCCGCCTTGCGCAAGCTGCGGCCGCGCCGGGCGAAGGCTGCCTGGGCCTCCTCGTCCATCCGATGGGTTTGCGCGAATTCGGCATCCGCCTTGCGCATCGCCTCGACATGATGAGGCTCGAGCACGCGCGAGATCGAACCGCTGCGGATATGATAGGCATAGCCGATATCAGGCTCGACCACGCATCTGCCGCCCATGGCCAGGGCTTCGGCAAAAAGGATGTAGTCTTCGCCGATCCTCAGTTCCTCGTCATAACGCAGCCGGTTTTCGTCGAGGAAACTGCGCAGGAAGATCGGCTTGAGGTAGCCGAGATTGAATTTCGATTCGAAGACGACATTGCCGGCGATGTAGGTGGCCAACGAAATCTCGCCCAGGCCTTCCAGATACTGGCGCGGGAACATCGCGTCCTCGACCACGCCGTCCTCACGGACGACCTGGAGATTGTCGACGGCGATCTCGGCGTTCGCCCTTTCGGCGCGGCCGATCATGGCGGCGATACGGCCGGGAAAGACGGCGTCGTCGGAATCGAGAACCGCGATCCACCTGCCCCGGGCGGCGTCGAGCCCGGCATTCCTGGCCCCGCCGGGGCCCCTGTTCTTGTCCAGCGCCAGGACGCGCACGATGTGCTCGGGATAGGCCCGCGCCACATCGAGGGTGCCGTCACGGGACTTGTCGTCGACGACGATGATCTCGAAGCTGACACCCTTCTGGGCGATGGCGCTGGCGATCGCCCGATCGAGGGTTGCCTCGGCGTTGTAGGCGGCAATCACAAAAGAAACATCGGGAACGGAGGAAATGTCAGGCCGCACGCTTGCCTCCTTCCCCTGGTGAAGGCTGGCCGTAGAGGCGCAGTTCGCGAACGCCGACAAGGCCGCTGACGACGCCGACATGCATGATGCCGCGCAGCACTCTGCGGTTCCTGCGTATCGGGCTGGCGACAACCGGAAGGGCGGCGGCAAAGCAATAAGCGGCCTTTGCCGCGGCAAGGGCGGCCTGCTTCACCCGTGCAATGCCGCCGGCGTCGCGGCCCAGGAGATGGCCGTGCGTCTGGCCGACCCGGAAACGGCGGCGGCTGAGCCAGTCGAATGCCGCCCTGGCCCGTGGCACGGCCTCATCCACCCATGCCTCCGGCGCAAACGCGATCCGGCCGCCTGCCTTGTGCATCTGGTCGAAGAATTCGGTGTCCTCGCCGCCGGTCTGGCCGCGCGCCAGGCTGAAGCGGCGGCCGCGCAGGCTGTCCGACCCCATGCGCAGCAGGACGTTGCAGGTGTAGCCGGTGCGGATTTCGCCGCGCACTCGTACCGGCAAGGTGGAATGGAAATCGCCGCGGCGCATCCAGTCCGGCGCATCCGGACGGTAAAGCGCGCGCACCGGGCCGAGCACGGCTGTTGCACCGCTTTCCTCAGCTGTCGCGACCAGCTCGGCCAGCCAGCGGGCGGTGGCGGTTTCGTCGTCGTCGATGAAGGCCAGGAAATCCGCTTCGCTGGCATCGAGGCAAGCGTTGCGGGCAATCGAGATGTTGCGCGCCGGGCAATGCCGGTAGCGGACCGTCAGCTTCAAGTCCCGTGACAGCGTCGCCACCAACTCCCTGGCGCTTGGCGTGTCGTCATTGTCGGCGACGATGACGCCGACCTCGAAGCCGTCAGGCATGGCAAGCGCGGCAAGCGAGCGCAGCGTCTCGGCCAGTTCCGGCCGCCGGAACGTGCACACGCCGATGTCGATGCGGCGGTTCCTGGTCTCAACCGCCATCACACCGCCCTCCGCCGTGCGCCGAGGCCGAGAAGCTGCAGCCAGAAGCCGACGGACCAGCCGAAATGCATGACCATCGCCGAGACGCCGGCAAGCGCGATATCGGCATTGCGCTGGCCGATGGCCGTCACCAGGCCGTAGCCCAGGCACACCGCCACCCACAGCAGCAGCGGCAGCGCCGCAATCCAGTGCACGAACGAGAAGGCCGCGAGAAGGACCACCGGGAAGACCGCCAGCGGCACCATCTGCCTGACCTTCGGGATCACCCGATGTTTCAGCACGTTCTTGGCCCGACCGCGGCCATAGCCGAGATACTGGAAATAGAGGCCGCGCAGCGAGGTGCGCGGATAATAGACCATCTGCGTCCTGCCGCTCATCCAGATCCTGTAGCCGGCCTGCCTCAGCCGATAGTCGAGTTCCGCATCCTCGTTGTGGCTGAACGTCTCGTCATAGCCACCGACGGCCTGGAAGGCCGATATCCGCATCAGCGCGTGATGGCCGTGGTCGACCCATTCTCCGGCGGAGAGGTGGCGGTGCTTCGAGCCACCGGTGCCGAGCTTGGAATTCTGCGCCGCCGCCGCCGCTTTCTGCACGGTGCCGCTGCCGCTGGTCAGCATCGAAACCACGACCGAATCGGCACCGGTGGCCTGCGCCTCCTCGACCAGCCGGTCGCAATAGTCTTCCGGATAGCCGCCATGGGCATCGATGCGGATCAGATAGTGCGCGCCCTCGCCAAATCTGGCCACCGCCAGGTTGATCGCGGCGCTCTGGATGCGCTTTTCATTGTGAAGCAGCACGATGCGCGGATCGTTCTTCTGGCGCTCGCCGACAATGGCGAGCGTGCCGTCGGTGCTGCCGCCATCGGCAACGACGATCCGCGCGCCAAGCCGTTCCGCCGCCGGGCAGAGCTGGTCGAGCAGCGCACCGATATGGGTTGCCTCGTTGAGACATGGGATCACGATCAGGCTGGGGGCAAGCGCTTGCGTCATCGGGCGATGTCCATCCTATGCCAAGGCTTCGGCTGCGAGGGGCTCGCGCATGGTGGTCAGGCGGCGCAGTTTTTCGACCAGGGCGCTGCAGTCGCCGCGATCGTAGCTCCACATTCTCGGATTGTGGGCCAGCACGCGCGTCTTCAGCCTGCCGAAACGGTGCTGCTCCATCCCGCCAAGCGCGGTTTCCAACGCCTCGGGCGTGGCCTGCGGCAACAAAACGCCGATATCGCGCTGCCGCAGGAACCGTCCGGTCTCGGTGTTGTCCATCGAGATCGGCACCGCGCCGAAGCGGCAGCCTTCATAAAGGCGGTTGGGCAGCAGCCATTCGGAGTTCTGTCCCTCCTCGAAGAAATCGATCGCCCAGGAGAAATGGACGTCCTGATAGATCGCCGCCATGTCCTCCGGATTGCGATACGGCCCGCCAAACGACAGATAAGGTTCGGCCTCAACGAAGGCATGGAAATCCGGGAATTCGGAAAGTGCCGGACGGCCGCGCAGCACGATCTCGAACCGGCCCTCCATGCGGCGCGTGAACCCGGCAAGCAGTTCGAGCGAGCGGCGGCAGCGCAGCGCCCCGAACCAGCCGATCCGCCATGGCGGGGCTACGGGTCCTTCGACCGCCTCAGGCTCGCCAGGCAGAACAGCCGCTGCCTCGAAATATTTGTTCTCGACCAGTTCCACCGGTGCCGCGACCTGGCGGAAGGGCCTGAAATAATTGGCGATGAAGGCGGGCGAACTGGTCACCAGCAGCTTCACGTCGCGCGCCAGATGGCGCTCGGTGGCGCGCAGCGCCTTGCCCAGAGCATCATCGCGGAGCACCAGGCGGTGAATGTCGAGGCATTCATAGACGATCGGGACCGCGGCGCCGAAAGCCGACCTTGCCCGGCGCGCCAGCGCCAGCATTTCCAGATTGCGCGCGATGATGAGATCCGGCTTCGGCATGCGCTTGAGCTTCGAACCTATCGATACCGCTGCTTTCGCCACCGCCGTCAGGCGCTGCGCGAATCGGCCATCACGCGTCGCGCCAAGGTCGATGGGCCGCAATCCTTCGATATCGGCGACAGGGGCGGCGGTACGGCGGAAGCCCGCCAGGGTGACCCGGGCGCCACCTGTCCGGAGCATCGTGATCCGTCGGCGAACCGCCGGGTCGGAAATATCGTGCACCAGGTACAAGACATGCAGCATGAAAACTCGACCGCTGTTTGACCCACCCAGGGAAAGCCTAGTACAGCTCTTGCTGCATCGCAACATTTTTGGCACGGCGATCCACGTTTTCTGTTGCACTGCAAAATTATTGCCGTAGTTTGTGGTCGGCGGCGGTTGTGGATTTCGGGCCCCGGAATCCGCGCAAAGATCAGGAATCCTGAATTTGGAAGCCAATCCATTCGATCCGCCGGAAGGCTCTCTGCGCAAATCGGTCGGCCGCGGCGCCGTCGTGACCGCCATGGCGCAGTCGGTGCGGGTCGCCACGCAGATCATATCCGTCATCGTGCTGTCGCGGCTCTTGTCGCCGCAGGATTTCGGTGTCGTGGCCATGTGTGCGCCGGTGCTCGCCTTCATCGCCCTGTTCCAGGATTTCGGCCTGACCCAGGCGACGATCCAGAAGACAGGCATCCGGCACGAGGAGGTGAACTACCTCTTCTGGATCAACGTCGCCGTCAGCGCCATCCTGGCCTGCGTGCTCGCGGGCGCGGCACCCCTGGTCGCTGCCTTCTACGGCGAGCCGCGTGTCGCTGGCCTGGTGGCGGCATTGGGGCTGCAGATCCTGGCTTACGGCCTGGGCGCACAGCATCTGGCGCTGCTGACGCGCCGCATGCAGTTCGGCCGCCTGGCGATCATCGACGTCGCCGGGGCCGTGGCGGGTCTGGCGGTATCGATTGCCTGGACCTTCATCGACCGCTCCTACTGGGCGCTGTTTGCCGGCACGCTGACCGGGGCGGTGCTTCCGACGCTCTGTTACTGGGCAAGCTCGCGCTGGCGCCCGGGCATGCCGCGCAAGGTCGCGGGCATCAGCGAGCTGATCAATTTCGGCGCCGGCATCACCGGTTTCAATTTCGCCAATTTCTTTGCCCGCAATCTCGACAACGTGCTGATCGGCAAATACTGGGGCGAGGCCCAGCTCGGCCTTTACGACCGTGCCTACAAGCTGCTCCTGTTCCCGCTCAGCCAGATCACCAATCCGCTGTCGAAGGTGATGGTGCCGGCGCTGTCGCGGCTGAAGGACGAGCCGGACCGCTATCGCAGCGCCTATCTGCGCGTCATGCCGCTGATCCTTTTGGTAGCGCTGCCCGGCGTCGCTTTCGCCACCGCCATGTCCGATGTGCTGATTCCCTTCGTGCTCGGCGAGCAGTGGCGCGCCAGCGCCTCGATCTTCCTGGCGCTCGGCTTTGCCGGCCTGCTGCAGCCGCTCAACAATCCGGCGGGCTGGCTTTTCGTCAGCCAGGGCCGCTCCGGAGACTTCATGCGCTGGGGCATCATCACGGCGGTGACCTCGGTGCTTGCCTTCGCGCTCGGCCTACCCTACGACGCGCTCGGCGTGGCGGTCGCCTATGCGGTCAGCGAGTATCTGCGCACGCCCTTCCTGTGGCTCTATGTCGGCAGGAGCGGACCGCTGCAAGCCGGCCATGTGCTGCGCGCGGCAACGCCGTTCGTGCTTGGCGCGCATCTGGCGCTGGGCGCGGTCTGGCTGGTCAAGCCGATGCTGCCGCAGCAGCATGTCGTTGCCCTGGCCAGCGGCGCCATCCTGGCCTACGCGATCACCATCGTCGTCGCGCTGGCATTCGCGGCCGGACGCGAAGCCTTGCGGGAGGCCTTGAAAATGCTGCCTGCAAGAACGCCGGCGGCGACGCCGCGTGAGGCGCAATAATTTCGGCGCCTTTGTCGTCTAACCCTATCCCACCCGAGCATCAGGCCTGATCCATGCACTACCGATCGATCTCCGACATGAACGACGCGATTGTGAGCAACCTTCACCGGCTGCCGCGCGACATCGACCTGGTGGTCGGCGTTCCCAGAAGCGGCGTGCTGGCCGCGACGCTGGTCAGCCTTGCGGCGAACATTCCGATGACCGACCTGGATAGCTTCCTGGAAGGCCGGGTCTACACGTCAGGCATCACCAAGCGCAGGGCCGCACTCGACCGCAAAGTCTCGGACATGCGCAAGGTGCTGGTGATCGACGACAGCGTTTCCGGCGGCAATGCCATGCGCGACGCCCGTGCCCGCATCAAGGGCGCCGGCATCGAGGCCGACTACACCTTTGCCGCCGTCTTCGGTCTGGAGCCCGAGCATCAGGAGACCGATCTGGTGTTCGAGGTCGTTCCGCATCCGCGCATGTTCCAGTGGAACTTCATGCATCACAAATTCCTGGCGCAATGCTGCGTCGACATAGACGGGGTGCTGTGTCTCGATCCGACCGAGGCCGAGAACGACGACGGGCCGGCCTATGAAAAATTCCTGAGCGAGGCGCGGCCGCTTCATGCCGTGACCCAAAAGATCGGCTGGTTGGTCACCAGCCGGCTCGAGAAATACCGTGCGTTGACCGAGGCGTGGTTGGCCAAGCACGAGATCCAGTACGACAAGCTCATCATGCTCGATCTGCCGAGCAAGGCGGAGCGCCAGCGGCTTGGCGCGCATGGCAGTTTCAAGGCCGATTTCTATCGCAAATCCGATGCCATCCTGTTCATCGAAAGCGAGCATGCCCAGGCGCTGAGGATCACGGAACTGTCGGGCAAACCGGTCCTGTGTGTCGAAACGCACATGGTCAGTTTTCCCGATGCGCTGTCGCTTCCGGCCCTGGGCCAAGCCGCGCGGAACCTGCCGGCAAGGCTGCGCCAGGTCAACTCGCAAGAAGGCCGCAAGAGCGCCGCCAAGACCATCGCCCGCGCCCTGCTTGGCGCGCGCGGCTATGAAACGCTGAAGAACCGGGTCAAGCGCCCAGCCTGACGCGGCGCGATCGGGTCGCTGTTTGACTAAGCGGCCTGGCGCGCGCTCTGCTGTGCCGCCCTGTCCAATATCGAGAAGAAGGTGACGAACTGACGGTCGGGGTCGAGCTCCGGCCGCCCGGCGAAGCTGCGCGCGAGGGCCGAGACCCGCTCATATTCCTTGTTGTCATTCCACAAAAGCCTGACGGCGGCGACCCAGTCGGCGAGCGGAGCATCATAGTCGAGCACCGCGCCGCCAGGGCCGATCGCTTCGGGCAGGCCGCCGCGGCGGGAGCCGACGACGGGAATGCCGCTGCAATGGGCCTCCGAGGCCACCCGCCCCCAGGCCTCTTCCCATTTGCTGGGCGCCAGCAGGATCCGGGTGCGGCCATAGACCGTCTTCATGTCGCTGGTGCGGCTTTCCAGCGTGACATTGCCGAGCGGCGCGATCGTCTGCTCGATGCGTGCCCGGTGATCGTCCGCCAGTTTCCAGCTTTCGACGAACAGGAAAGGGATTTCGGGGCACGCGCCGGCGATGCGCACCGCAAGCTCGAAGCCCTTTTCCTCATATGGGTTGATCAGGGTGACGAACTGGCCCGACGTCGGCGTGCTGTAGTGCGTCGGATTGATGGTCGGCGGGATTACGGTTGTCTCGATGCCGAACTCCCTGGCGTAGGTGCGCGCGGTGAACTCGGAATTGGCGATATAGAGCGCCGAGCCCAATTCGCGCAGGTCGCCTCCCAGTTCGTGAAACTCGACATTGCGGAGATAGACGACCAGCGGCACGCCCTTGGCCTGCAACGCCTTGCCGAGCGGAACCGATTTGTGACACTGGACCACCGCGACATCCGGCTTCACCCTGTTGACGGCGAAGGCCGCCGCCTCCCAGGGGAACCATGCCCGGATCACCGGGTAGCCGGGAAAACTGTCGACGACCGCGGGCTGGCGCAACAGCTTCATCTTTGCACGCGCCTTGAAGCCGAAGACACCATCGCCAAACAGAGCGGCGAGCACCGCGGCCTCATGCCCATGCTCGATCAACTGCTGTGCCAGATGGTGAGTGCTCGACTGGACGCCGCCGCTGAACTCCGGTGGGTAGCCATTGCCGCCTGCAAAGAGAACTTTCATGATCCCGGCTCCTCGTCTATCCATTTCAATGCCTCGGCCCATGAAGGCCCGCGTCCAAGGCCGCTTCAGGCAGTCTTTGGCGGATCAAGCGTCGCGAACGGATTTGTGCATGACTGCCATCCGGTGAACCGGATGGGATCATTGGGCGAACCGCGCCAGGCGTAGTCCGTCAGCATGTGGAATTCGGCAACAACCCAGCGGTCGAAATGCCCGAGGTCGCGCTGCTTCTGTTTTGGCAGCAACTGGCGTGCCTGACCGAGCTTCGCCTTCTCGAGCAAGGTGACGGCATCGCTCAGTTTTTCGCTGGGAAACATTCCCGGATTGCGGTTGCGGAACTCGAGCACGAACTGCTGCAGGTGCTCGATGCGCATGTTCAGCCTGCCGAGGTATTTTTCGAGCGTGACGCGAACCAGGTCCTCGTCCGAGAACGAGGACACGGCCGCGTAGGCCACGCCCGTCGATGCAACTCCGCCTGCCATGATGGCCAGTGCCGAACGCCGCGTGATTTCGATCATCGCATACCTCCCCTCACGCCATCCGGCTCGCTGCCCGCAAGGACAGAGCTGCCGCGGTCAGGCTCGGATTGGCGCAGGAACAGCTGGGATAGGTACTGGTGCCGACGACAACCAGGTTTCTCAACCGGTGATGGATCATGTTGCTGTCGATCACCGAATCGGCCGGGCCGGTGCCCATCCGCAACGTGCCCTGGACATGCGATTCCGTTGGCCGGATCCCGCGGTCGAACAACCGCTCCACCGGTAGCGGGGCAAGCAGTCCAGGCAATTTCTCAAGCGCCCGGGCCATGCCTTTGACCGCGTAGCCCGACGGTGCCTTGAAGCTGACGAAAGCATTGTCGTCCTCGTCGAGAGTGACGAAATTCTCGTGGTCGAGCAGGTTTTCGGTGACCACGACCAGCGGCAGCGCCTGGCGCAGCCGCCCCTTCTCGGCGCGCATCCCGTGCTGCCAGCGGTTCTCGAAATAGACCAGGGCCGCCGCATGCTCGGACCGGTGCGGACCGTCATAGAGGCCGAAATTCAGGCCGGTGGTGATGGTGCTGCCGTCGAAATTGTCGACGCCGTCGAGATAGACCTCGAAATTCCAGCCATAGGATTCATGCAGGCCGCGCCCGACGAATTCATCTCCGAGGCCGGAGCGCAGCATGATCGCCGCGCTCTGGATGGCATTGGCGCCGAGAACGAAGAGGTCGCCGCTGGCCTGATATTCCTTGCCCTCATGGACGAAGGCGACCGAACGCACCGTGCCGCCGACATGGTCGAGCCGCCGCACCTCGGAGCCGAGGCAGACCGATACGTCGGGATGCTCGAAGACATGCATCAGGCCATTATTGGCGGTGAACTTGGCATCGGCCGGGCACAGCCAGCAACGCAGATTGGCGCAGCAGGAGCTGCGTTGCGCGGTCGGCACGCGGGCCCGCGCGGTCGGCATGACGAAATGCTGGTCGGGCTGGGCCGCCTTCATCATCCTGTCCGGCGTCGACATGCGATGCGGCGGCTGCGGAAACGGCCTTGAGCGCGGCAGCATCGCCGCCATGTCCGGATCGCCCGAGATCGACATGATGTCTTCGGCGTCGCAATAGAACGGCTCGACATCGTCGTAGCTGATCGGCCAGTCATTGCCGATGCCGTAGGTGCTTTTCAGCCTGAAGTCGTTGGGATGGAAGCGTGGCGTCTGCGCGAACCAGCAATTGGTCCCGCCGCCCAGCCCGATCGTGTAATTCCACGGCTTGTCGGAATTGGTCTTGTAGGTCGTCTCGTCGTCGATGTCGGTGTTGACGTTCTGGTCGAGCTGCCATTGATGCGTGTTGTGACGGCCCCATTCGAGGACGAGTATGCGCGCCTTACGCCGCCTGGCGAATTCATGCAGGAAGAAAGCCGAACCGAAGCCGGAACCGATCGCGACAACATCGAAATGATCCTTGGTGACTTGCTCGGGCTTGACGTCCAGCACCATCAGTTGCAACTCCTTTCCGCGCCGGGCGCAGCCGTAGGGTCGAGCGGTCTCATGCCGCCATTCTGCCGATCGAGTGATATTCGATGCCGTGGCGCGCCACGACCTTGGGATCGTAGAGGTTGCGGCCGTCGAAGATGACCGGCGTGGTCAGTGCATCCTTCAGCGCATCGAAGGACGGTGCGCGAAAACTCTTCCATTCGGTGGCGATCAGCAGCGCATCGGCGCCGCGCAGGGCCGCTTCCTTGGTACCGCACAGCATCAGGTCGTCGCGCAGCCCGTAGATGGCCTGGCATTCCTGCATGGCCTCGGGGTCATAGGCCTGCACGTTCGCGCCGGCCTTCCAGAGCGCTTCCATCAGCACACGCGCTGGCGCCTCGCGCATGTCATCGGTGTTGGGCTTGAAGGCCAGGCCCCACAGCGCGAAGGTCTTGCCCTTGAGGCTACCCTTGAAATAGCGATGCACCTTGTCGAACAGGATGGATTTCTGGTCGTTGTTGCGCTCCTCGACGGCGCGCAGCAGCTTGGCGTCGAACTTGACGCCCTCGGCGGTCTTGATCAGGGCGCGTACGTCCTTGGGGAAACACGAGCCGCCATAGCCGAGACCCGGATAGATGAAGTGATAGCCGATGCGCGGATCGCTGCCGATGCCCTTGCGCACCTCCTCGATGTCGGCGCCGAGCTGTTCGGCGAGGTTCGCCATCTCGTTCATGAAGCTGATCTTGGTCGCCAGCATGCAGTTGGCGGCGTACTTCGTGAATTCGGCGCTGCGCACGTCCATCACGATCATCTTCTCGTGGTTGCGGTTGAAGGGCGCGTAGAGTTCGCGCATCACCGCCTCGGTTTCCTCGCTGTCGGTGCCGACGATAATGCGATCCGGCCTCATGCAGTCGGCGACGGCAGAGCCCTCCTTGAGGAATTCAGGATTCGAGGCGACGTCGAAGCTCAAATCGTCGCGGCCTCTTTTCTTCAGCGTCTCGGCGATCCTGGCCTTCACCTTTTCACAGGTCCCGACCGGTACGGTCGACTTGCCGACGACGATCTTGGCGGCATCCATCTCGCGGCCGATGGTCTCGGCGACCGCCAGCACATATTTGAGGTCGGCCGAACCGTCCTCGCCGGGCGGCGTACCGACCGCGATCATCTGGATTTCGCCGTGCCTGACGGCAGCCGCCGCATCGGTGGTGAACTTGATGCGGCCAGCGGCATGGTTCTCCCTGACGATGCTTTCAAGGCCTGGCTCGAAGATCGGGACGAAGCCCTGGTTGAGCCGCTCCACCTTGCTAGCGTCAATGTCGACGCAGACAACCTGGTGACCAACCTCGGCAAGCACCGCCGCCTGTACGAGGCCGACATAGCCAATTCCAAACACCGTCAAGTTCATTCGGTTTCATTCCCATCCAGGGCCTGGAGCCGTTTTCGGTCCGGCCGGTTCAATTCGTCTTTCCCAACTCTTTTAGGCTGCAGACCAGCGATTCCGGAAACTGGCAGGGCTGGCCGAGCGCGGTGAAGGCAACGCGCTCTACCTGCAGCGAAAGCTTGCGGCCCGGATCGGCGAACGCTCCCATCCAGCCCTTCATCGTCTCGCTGCCCCAAAGGCTGAAGAAAATCTTCTGCGCATGGCTGGGCAGCTTGGCGGGAGAGGTGATGGTGTTCACCAACTGACCGTTGAGGTACCAGCGCAGACTATCCTTCTCCCATACGAAGGCATAGTCGTTGAAGGCACTGTCGGTGCCGCCGGCCACGTCGACCAGTTTCTCGTTCTTGCCCTTGCCGTTGATGTAGGCGTTGACCTGCACCTTGGACGTGTCCTTGGTCAGGATCTCGAAATCGATCTCATCCCAAGGCTGCTTGTCGGACGGGCCGATATAGGAGAAGAAAGCCGCGTTGAGGCCGGGGCCCGTATCGGTTTTCATCCGTGCCTCATAGGTACCATAGCCGAAGCGCTGCTTGGTCTGGATCTCGCCGCAAGCGAACTCGCGATCCTTGGTCTTCTGCTTCGCGAAACCGAGCGAAAGAACGCCGTCGGAAAGCTCGACCAAGCCTTTCGACCAGGTGCAATTTTGATGGCTGCCGTTTGTCCAGCCGTCTGAAACGTACCAGCGCTCACGGTCGAAACTTTTGAAATCGTCGACGAAAGAGGGCGCGGACTGGATATCCTGCGCATGAGACGGGGTTGCCGGCAGGCTGCCAAGAGCGGCGAGCAGCAAAGCGGCCGCCAGACCGGACCGGCAGCCGAAATGCCGGATTGAAGGGGCGTCGATTGCTGTCGTGGACATGGTTTTTGGTTCCGAACTCATGACAAACTCACCTTTGCGCTGTGTCCCCAACCCAAAGTCGACGTTTGAACCGCTTCCAAACGGGCCAACCTTGACCTCTTCAATCACCCTCCCGACTGCCAAACTTGCATTACCTCCGTCGTAACGGTCCCGTGCCGCCACCTTCACCCTCGGCCGGCTCCCGTCTGCCTGGCCGATTCGACCGCAGCCGGCGAATCGGCGTCCGCATTCTCGTCGAAGACCGCATCCAGCGAATGACGGAGCTCGCGCATCATGCCGCCCTGGCGCGCCAATGCCGCGATGCGGCGCTCGCTGTTCAAGATCGACTGCGTCAACGCGCTGACCTCGGACGAGCGGCGGTCGGAGGCGGAACCATTTTCCATGGCTTCAACGAGGAAAGCCGCGTTGGTCGCCTCCTTCTGATAGCGGCTCTCCAGGCCGGTTTTCTCGGCATCGATTTCGGCCGCGATCTGCTCGAACAGCTTCGCCAGCCGGTCGAGACGCGCAACATCGGTCTGCCTGTCGCGGACCGGATCCCTTGATCTGAAGCCGAATATCGAGGCCATGAACTTAAATTCCCGTCATCGCTGGCTTTTTGGGCCGGCTTTCTGGCCGGGCCACTGGCCAATCCCCGCAACCGGGGCTGAAAACTCGTACCGCGTCGTCCACTCCTCCGCCGAAGAGAGACTTCGGACCAGTCCGATCGGGGGCCAGTTCGGCTGGTCGTTCAGTTTGCTGCACCGCAACATAGACTGCCATCCCCGGAGCCGCGAGGCAACCACCCAATTCGTAAACTCATAAATCCGATCGAAATGGTTGCGTGGTGGGCGGGCGGCGGGCCGGCAAGAGCCAACGCTCCCGCACCTTACCGTGCCTTGCCCGTGCTGGTTCCGGCCATCAGGAAACGCAGCGGCGGCACGTGTTTGTTCCTGGACACGAGGCCAACGCTGCGAAACAGCGCCTCGAGTTTGTCGGATGCCACGCCCTGGACGATGGGAAAGAAGTTGGATTGGCTTGCGAAGGCATAGGCCGCGGCCGAAGCCAGGCCCCGCTCGGCCTTCACGTCGAGGAAATTGCGCAGCCGATATTTGTCGCGCACATGCCTCTCGTGCCGCCGCAATACCGCCTTGGACCCTTCCGGCAGGCTGTCGATGGCCAGCAGCGCCAGATCGGCATCGGCCAGTCGCTTCAGATCCTGCGTCTCGTGGCGGCCGCTGAGCGAATCGGCTCGCACGATAGCGCCGTAGCCACAGGAACGGATGACCTTGAACCGGGCCCCGTGGGCGACCGCCCGCGCGTAAAGCTCATAGTCCTCACCCAGTCGCAGGCTTTCGTCGTAGCGCAATCCATGGCCGTCGAGGAAGGCACGGCTGATCACGGGCTTCAAGAAACCGAGTTCGCCTCTTTGCACGCGGCGCCTGGAGATGTTGCCTTCCACGAACCGTTCGAGATTGAGGAATTCGGGATCGGCGGCAAAATCCGGGGCGACGATCTTGGTCGCGTCGCCGGTCGCGTCATCCCTGATGAGCATGATGTTGTCGGCGGCGAAATCCCAATCGGCGCCGGCAAACAGGTTGCGAAACCGGCCATTGAGGAAGAAATCGTCGGCGTCCAGAATGCTGACGAACGGCGCTCGTGAGCGGGCGATCGCGGCGTTGCGGGCAAAGGATGGACCGCGATTGACGTCGAGGCGCATCACCGAGAGCCGGCCGCTGCCGTCGTCGGCCGAGCGGGCGACCTCGGCGGTATTGTCGGTAGAGCCATCGTCGACGACGACGACCTCCGCCACTTCCGGTTCGCGCAGCGCGGATGCGATGGCAACCGCGATCGTGCGCGCCGCGTTTTTGGCCGCGATGATCACGCAAACCTCGGATTTCGTCATCGACATGGAATTTGCCTCTTGCACAGGTTTCGTTCTGCCCTCGCCCTGTACACGTTCGATATCCATTGCCCTCATGGACTGGCCGGCCGTTCGAAGATGCGGCGGCTGATGTCCGCCGACGCGGCCCAGCCAGCCTCGGCCAGGTAGCGGACGGGAGCCCGGCCGCACAATTCCCACAACACAGTCCGCCGCTGCGGCCAGCGCAGCGACGACAGCCATGGCGCGATGACCATGTTGAGCAGGTCCTCATTGCCGATGCGCGACAGGATCGGCTTGGCCCGCTCCGATAGAAGCGTGCCGGTGCCGCCCAGCAGCACGTCGGCGGCGCGCAGGCCGAGCAGCAAGGTGTCGTCCAGTCCCTGGCCTATCGCGGCATCGAGCACACGCTGCTGATCGGCCTCGCCGAGGCGAGCGGCGCTGGCCCTGATATCGCAGACATAGCCGGCGCAGGGCTCGCGGTTGAACAGGGCCTTGGCGACGCTGATGCACGACAGCATCAGTGTGTCGGCGGCCGAAGTGAAAGGGACCTCGACGCCGGTGATCTCGACCAACCGTTTCCGCCGCAGGAACCCGTCGGCATCGCGCGGGCTGGGCGAGCCGGGCTGCTGGAGCCGGTAATGAAGATCGACCGTGGATGATCTCGGCCCGCTGCCGCGAACCATGTGCTGTTCGCCGAGGAAGCGGATCCACCAGACCGAACGCGACTTGCCCGACACCTCGTAGCCAATCAAGCGCAACGCTTCGCGCGTCTTCAGGAACCCGGCCGGCGCGACCAGGGTGTCGACATCGCCCGCAGGCTTCATGAAGTGATCGTCGTAAAGCAGATGCTGCTGGAACGGCCCCTTCAGGAAGACGAAATTGATCCGCCGGTCGGACAGCGCCTCGTTGATGGCCATCGAATCCATCAGGCAGGCGGCGTTCATCGAAACCGTCCTTCTGCGATAGGTTTCGAGCCACTGGAAGAGCTCGCCCGGCCTCTCATGCGCCGGCGCACGCGCCAGCGCCTTCAGAACGAAGACACCGACCTTGTTCAGCCTGGCGATATCGGTGACGGCCTCGACCGAAAGGCCCGAGGGCAACGCCTCGGCGGCCGGGGCGGCGGGCGCCGCGAAATACAAACGTAAGCAGGCCCGCACATAGGCGATCTCGTCGGCGCAGTCGGTTGCGCGCAGTCGTTCATAAGAGCTTTCCGGCAAGGCCATTGAGCGCACAGTCTCCAAAAAACGGTTTGCGCGTCGCGTATGCTGCAAGTGCGAAACAAAGCATCCTTAAAAACCGCGGCGCCGTAAAGCCTTTCCTTTCGCGGTGCAAGATTTTGCAACCATAGCGTTTGCCGGCTTCCTCCGAAGGTGACGAGGTGATGGACGGAACACCCCGTCGCGGTGCTATCGGCGGTGGCCAGATGAAAGAGGGATATAGTTTAGCGCTATCTAAAATCAATCGCTTGCGTGAATTTCCCTTCAGGAATTCCCCTTAAAAATGACCAAATCAATGATTTAAAGTGTTGTCACTAGCAAACGCCGAAGTGAAGCAGCTTCCCTTCATAAAGGGCGGATTTCTCACACGGGGAGTGACGTTCGCAACCCATAATTGATTAACGGCGGGTAAATGAGACTTGACTCATAAATGCTGCTATGCAGCTATTGCGCCGCAGCATGAAAGTGCTGACGGTAATCGACAGGCCGTTTCCAGTCCTTGATAGGAGAGTACAATGGAACAGAATGTTGAAAAGCAAGAGTACGAAACGCCAAACCTGACCGTGCATGGTTCGATCGAGACCATCACCCAGGGCGGCGGCGGCAGCACGGCGATCGATGCGTCGTTCCCCGCACATACGCCAATTGGCGACCTCACGTTCTCTTGAGACTATCCTGATCCCGGAGGATGACGTTGGAACCTCCAGTATCCAAAAATCATAAGAAGGAGCCGGGGGTGAAAATCCCCGACTCCTCCAGCCTGTCGATGCGGGGCAACGTGTTGCGAAAGAGGTTTTAGGATGAACTGGAACCCATCCGACCGCGATTGCGTAAGCGCGACCAAGGATGCCGTGGCCTGCGAATTCGGCGAAGGCCTCGCGCTTCTCAACCTGAAATCCAATATCTACTACAGCCTCAACGGTGTCGGCGCTTTCATCTGGGACCTGATCCAGGAGCCCAAGCCGGTCGCCGATATCCGCAGCGCCGTCCTCGCTCGCTACAATGTCGACGCCGAGCGCTGCAAGGGCGACGTCGACGCATTGCTGAAAGGCCTGGCGGAAAACGGGCTTGCGAGGCTTGAGCATGAGGCCGTCGTCTAGGCAGGTGTCGCAGAAGGCCATGGTTGCGCGGCAAAGACCTGTGACGCAGAGACCCCCCGCGCCGATGAAGCGGCCTGGCAGGCGGAGCCTGGCCAGGATTTTGGCCTTGAGCGGTTCGGAAGCGTTTTTCCTGGCCCATTGCCTGCTGGTGGTCGCGACCGTGCGGCTCGGGCTGACAGTGTTCTCCTACAACCGCGTCCGCAGGATGGTGACACGGCTCAACGCGCGCCAATGTGCCAGCATGGGCGAGTTGCGGCTTGTCGCCTGGGGGGTCGCAGCGGCCGCGCGGTTCGTGCCGGGCGCCACATGCCTGACCCAGGCGCTTTCGGGCCAATATCTTCTCGCGCGCAAGGGCAATGCGTCGAATATCCGCATCGGCATCGAGCGCGGCACGGGCGAGCAATTGAAGGCGCATGCCTGGCTGGTCAGCGACAACCACATCGTGCTCGGCGGATCCATTGATGGCTTCGCCCATCTGGTCGACCACGGCAGCCGATGAGCGGCGTGGCCGGAATCCTGTTGCGGCAGGGCCACGCCGTAGCGGTCCGAGGCCCAGCGCCGGCTGAGGCGGCGAGCGGCATCCAGCAGATGCTGGCGCGCATGCGCCATCGTGGTCCCGACGGAAGTTCATGGTGGCTGGACAGCGGCATCGCGCTTGGCCACGCCTGGCTGAACACGACCGACGAAGCCGGCCCCGGCCCGCTGACCATGGCCGGCGGCAAGCTCGCCATCACCGCCGACTGCCGGCTCGACAACCGCGACGAGCTGCTCGCCAGGCTCGGCATCAGGGACAGCTCAGTCGCCGATGCTGCATTGCTGATGCGGGCCTATCTGCGTTGGGGTGAAGCCTGCCCCGTGCATCTGCAAGGCGATTTTGCCTTTGCCGTCTGGGATGCCGAGCGGCAGCTTCTGTTCTGCGCGCGAGACCATTTCGGGGTCAAGCCATTCTATTACCACGCGGCGGAACGACGCTTTGCCTTTGCCTCCGAGATCGGACCAATGCTCGGCCTCGACGGGGTTGGTGCGCACCTCAGCGAGCACCGGATTTCGGGCTTCCTGGCCGGGTTGCCCGACGACCCGCAGTCCACGCCCTACCGCGACATCTTCGCCCTGCCGGCGCGTCACAGCCTTACCGTCACCGCGCAACGCCTGGTGCTGCGCCGGTATTGGCAGATCGAGCCATCGCAGCGAGTGCCGCGGTCGGATGCCGCGGAGGAATTCGCCCATCTGTTCTCGCAATCGGTCCGCAATCGCATGCGGGGAAGTCCGTCGGTCGGCGCGATGCTGAGCGGCGGCCTCGATTCCTCCTCGATCGCCTGCGTTGCCGGGCTGCAAAATGCGGCCGGGCGCAAACCGAAGCTGCCGACCTTCTCCCTAGTTTTCGAGAAGGGGTCGTCGATGGACGAGCGCTCCTTCATCGATGCCGTGCTGGATCAGCAGAAGACCGACCCGACCTTGATCCCTGTCGGCAATTATGCGCCTTTCGCCGAATTCGAACGGGTGCTGGAGGAACAGGAAGGCACCTTCCTGGCGCCGGGCCTGACGCTGACACGCGGTATCTACCGGACGGCGGGCGCCAAGGGCATCAAGGTGCTGCTCGATGGCCATGGCGGCGACGAGGTCGTTTCGCAGGGACATGGCCATCTGCACGAGCTTGCCAATGGCGGCAGATGGCTGGACCTCTGGCGCGAGGTTCGCAGCGCCTCCAACACCTATGGCGACAGCACGCTCGGCCTCTATTTCCAGTTCCTCACTATTTACGGGCCGGCCTGGCGCATCGCCAGGCTGCGGCAGTTGGGGAACCGAGCCCTGAACAAAATACGCAAACCTGCCCAATCGCGGCGTGGCCGGAGCTGGCGCGACCTGATCAATCCGGACCTTGCCAGGCGAACCGAGCTCATCGACCGGTTCCACCGAGCCGGCTATATGCCACCCGGCGTCCAGGCCAGCGATGCTCTCAGTCACCGCTGGATCCTGTCCAACGGTTATGTCCCGCACTCTTTCGAGGTTCTGGACAAGGCCGCCGCCAATTTCGGCGTCGAGCCGCGTTATCCGTTCTGGGACAAGCCGCTGGTCGAATTCTGCCTGGGGCTGCCGGGCGAGCAGAAGCTCAGTCACGGCTTTGGCCGCTACGTGTTGCGCCGGGCCATGGAGGGCATCCTGCCGGCGGCGGTCCAGTGGCGGCGCGACAAGATCGATTTCACCGCCAATCTCGTCAACGGCATGGTGCGCAACCATCGCGACCTGCTGGACCAGTTGCTGGTTGGCGACGCGGGTCGCATCGCGCCCTATGTCAACCTGCCGGAAGTAACCGCTGCCTATGCGCGGCTGTTGCGCCAGCCGGACCAGGTGGCGCCGCTCGATGTCCAGTATGTCTGGCGCTCGGCGTCATTGTCGCTGTGGCTGCGGCAGGTCCAGCATGGCGGGAGCCCGGCATGATGTCCCGCCAAGAGCCGTTCGCCGGCGATCTCGACCATCTTCCCCGGCGCGGCGGGATCGCGGGAGAACGACGTTACTACCGCGCCTACGGCCTGATCATCGCATCCGGCGTGTCCCTGCCCGAACTGGAGCCGGCGGACCCGGCGTCGGCCGACATCGAGATCGCCATCGGCCCGATCGATATGCCCAAGCCTTCGGCGGAGGCCGCGACCGTCTTCCGCTTCGAGCCCGGCCGGCAGTATTTGGCCTGGGAGGCCGTCGGCGCATTCCTGATCAGCGACGCCCGCCGCATCGATGTCCAGCCGGCGCCCGGCGTCGACGACGCCTTGCTTGCCTTTCCGTTGCTGGGGCCGGTGCTGGCGCTGCTTCTGCACCAGCGCGGCCTGCTGGTTCTTCATGCCAGCGCCATTGCGGTAACCGGCAGGGGCGCCATCTTCATGGGCGACAAGGGCGCCGGCAAATCGACGACGGCAAGCGCGCTGATCCGGGCCGGACACGATCTGCTTACCGACGATGTCGTCGCGCTCGACCTGGCAAACCCGAACCAGCCGATGATCGTTCCGGGGTTTCCGCAGATCAAGCTTGCCGCCGATGCCGCAGCGGCAATCTCGCTTGGGCAGGCGCAAGTGCGGCCGCAAGTGCATCCCGCGATCGAGAAGATGCAGCATCGCCTGCACGGCGCCTTCTCCGGCAACAGGGTGCCGGCGGCCAGGATCTACATACTCGAGCGTGGCGAAAGGGCTGGGATCACCCCCTTGCCTTCCATTGCCGCCTTGCCGGCCATCATCAAATTCTCCTACGTGACGCGTTTCGGCCGCGCGGCGCTCTCCGGCGATTTCGCCGCGATGCACCTTCGTCACTGTTCAGCAATCGCTAACCATGTCGGCGTGTGCCGGCTGGACGTTCCAACGGGCATCGACAGGATCGGCGAGGCTGTGGCGCTGATCGAAAAGGAATTGGCCGGAGATGCCTAGGTCATCGGTCTTCAGCCTGTCGCTGTTTCGCGATGTCGCGGCATTTGGCGCCGTCATTGCCCAGATCGGCGGGCGGCGGACCTGGACGGCGCTGTTGTTCCTGATCCTCGGCAGCCTGACCGAAGGCATCTCGATCCTGCTGCTGATTCCGCTGCTGCACCTGGTTGGGCGCGCCGACCAGGATTTCGCGGTCAGGCTGCCGAATATCGATTTCGTCCGCTGGCTGGTGCCCGGCGGAACGCTGCAACTGACGACGGTGCTTTGCGCGCTGGTCGGGCTTGTTGCCGTGCAGGCAGCCTTCAACCGCTTCAAGTCGGTCTACATGGCAAGGCTGCTCTTCGATTTCATCAACCGCCTGCGCATGAACCTGTTCGAGAGCATCGGCAAGGCGCGGTGGGGCGTGTTCACGCGCATGCGCGGCTCCGATCTCGACCATGCCCTGACCGGTGACATCGACCGCGTCCAGGGGGCCGCCTTTTCCCTGCTGATGTTGGTGCAGATCGCCGTGCTGCTGGCGGGCTATCTCGTGATTTCCATGTTCATCTCCCCGGTTATGACGGCGTTTGCCGTCGTCATCGGCATCGTGATGTTCATAGCGCTGCAGCCGTTTCGCTCGCGGGCCACGGCCTTCGGCCGCATCCTGACGAGCAATCGCCAGGACCAGTACCGTACGGTTTCGGAATTTCTCGGCGGCATCAAGGTGGCCAAGAGCCTGAATGTCGAGGGCAGCTATTTCGCGCAGCTGCAGGCCACGCTCGAAAAGATGAAGGCCGATAACATCGCTTATGTGCGGAACAGCTCGATCGGCACCGCCGTGTTCCAGGTGGCGAGCGTCGTGGGCCTGAGCGTCTTCATCTATGTGGCGCTGGTCCGCTTCAACCTGTCGCTGGCCGAGATCGTCGTGCTGCTCCTGGTCTTCATGCGCATCGCGCCGCGCTTCATGGACATGCAGACGCAGGCCCAGCAGGTGCTGATCAACCTGCCCGCCTATACGGCAATGCGCAGCCTGCAGGCACGTTTCGACGCCGAGCGCGAGCCGGGCCATATCGAATCCGGGGATGCCCGCAAGCTGGCCCTCGATACGGGGCTGAACATTCGCGACGTCTCCTTTGCCTATGACGGCGGCGCCGGCAAGGCGGTGGTGAGCGACGTCACCTTCGGCCTTCCGGCCGGCAAGGTCACCGCCCTGATTGGCCCGTCCGGATCAGGCAAGAGTACGATCGCCGACATGCTGCTCGGGCTGCTCGAGCCGACCGCGGGCAAGATCCTCGTCGATGGCGTCGAGGTCGATGCCGGCAACCGCCGCCGTTGGCGCGATCAGGTGGCCTACGTGCCGCAGGACGTATTCCTGCTGCATGACACGATCGCGGCGAACCTGCGGCTTGCCGCACCGCAGGCCAGCAACGACGAATTGTGGACGGCACTCCGCGCCGCGCATGCCGGCGAATTCGTGGAACGGCTCGACCTCAGACTGGAGACGGTGGTCGGCGACCGCGGCGTGCGCATGTCGGGCGGCGAGCGTCAGCGCATCGCGCTGGCGCGCGCGCTGCTGCGCAAGCCTTCACTGCTCATCCTGGATGAGGCAACAAGCGCGCTCGACTGGCAGAACCAGTCACTTATCGCCAAGTCGATCGACGGCCTGCGCGGCTCAATGACGATCCTGACAATCGCTCACCGGCCGTCGATGATCGCCTTCGCCGACTGGGTGGTGGCAATGGAGGACGGCCGTGTCGTGGAAGTCGGGCAATATCGGCGCCTGAAGGCGAAGCCGGGGAGCCGGCTGTCCAGGATGCTGTCGGGAGAACAGTCGGAGACCGAACCAGCGGACGTGGCCTGACCCGGCGTGCGCCTTGCGCCTAATGCAGGCTCCGCCGGGCGCTGCCAAGTTTCTCGCCCTCGGGCACTTCGGTGGATTTCTTCTTTCTCTCGGCTTCGCGCAGCCTGTCGGCCGGCGTCGGCTCGCTCCTGGCGATCATGGCGTAGACGACCGCGAAATAACCGACCTGGATGACCACCGCGCAGATGACGACACGCAGCAGTGTCGTGCCGAGCGAAGCCCCACCCAGCCACGACCAGGCAACGACGATCGCGAGCGCGAAAAGCATCCCAAGGATGAATTTTGGAAGCGACATACCCAACAGCCCATAAACCGGCTCGGGTTATATCCAATCGATAGCCCCACCCGAGCGCCGTCCCTTGTCATGCGGGCTTGTTAAGTCACCCGCTGCCGACCGGTTGCTTCCGGCCTTTCAACCTGTCGCCACCATGACAGGTATAATTTGCAATTCTATTAAGGCGAGCAGAAGGCGGCAAGGGCAACCGCACATATTTTTGAATCAGCTTACGCGCTCGACTCTGCCATGCTGCAACGCACACGGCCGCATTTCACTCAACCTGCAGCCGTTATAAAGTGCGAGTACAATCCATAATATTAAGCAGTATTTTATGTGAATAGTTTCAAATATGGCACCTTCCTAAAGCACTTATATGTTCCGCCCCTCGACGCCGAGAACGCGTCGCCTAGGAATCGCCTCAAAAATGTCCGGATTTTTTTATCCTTGCCCATTTATTGTCACAAATGTGCTAAAAATTTCGAAATTTGTGCAGAGCGAGCTTACTATTTAGTCAATTCATGACGCGACTATTTCAATGGGATGGGAAATTGTGTGTTGCGCTGCAGCATTTTTTTGATATCGTGCGGTCAACCATTCGTTCACCGCATGGAGTTTCCGTATGAGGGATATTGCCAAGTCGGCCACGGCGGGCTTTTCGCAGGCTGACACCGACTTTCCGCCGCCGATCGGCGGTCTCATCAAGCGGAGTTTTGATGTCGCCGGTTCGCTGGCTGGGCTGATCGCGCTCAGCCCGCTGTTCATCATGATAGCATTGCTGGTCAAGTTCTCCGATGGCGGATCGATTTTTTACGGTCACCGCCGAATCGGGCGCGGCGGACGGCTGTTCTCCTGCCTCAAATTCCGCACCATGGTTCCCGACGGGGACAAGGTGCTGGCCGCCTATCTTGCGACCAATCCAGACGCCAATGCGGAATGGATAGCGACCCGCAAGCTGAAGAACGATCCACGCGTCACCCGCGTCGGAGCGGTCCTGCGCAAGCTCAGCCTCGATGAGTTGCCGCAGATCATCAACATCCTCCAGGGCGACATGAGCCTTGTCGGGCCTCGCCCGGTGGTCCGCGACGAACTGGAAATCTACGGCAGCGCGGCTGTCTATTATCTGAAGTCCCGGCCCGGCCTGACCGGCCTGTGGCAGGTCAGCGGCCGCAACGATGTCTCTTATGACAGCCGCGTCGCGTTCGATCGCCACTATGTCGAGAACTGGTCGCTGTTCGAGGACGTTCGCATCATCATCAGGACCGTGCCGGCCGTCTGGATGTCACGCGGTTCTTATTGATCGGCCGGGCTGACCCAGCCATCCGGCGGCAAGCTCATCGGGCGATGGGGCTAAAACGGATCGGAACGTTCAGTTGAAAACAGACATGTTCGAAGCCTTTGGCGGCGGCCCGTTTTTCGGCCGCTCGCGGCTCGTGGCGACGTGCCTTGCGATGTCGCTCGCTTTTCCCCAGCTGGCCGCCGCCGACGACTATCGTCTGGGCTCCCAGGACAAACTCACCATCCGCATCGCCGAATGGCAGACCGTCGAAAGCACGTTCCGCGACTGGTCGTCGGTCAATGGCCAATACACGGTCGGTCCGGCCGGCACGCTGTCGGTGCCTTTCGTCGGCGAACTGCCGGCGGCCGGCAAGACCACGGCAGAGGTCGCCGCGGCGATCGGCGAGGCGCTGCAGCACAAGCTCGCTTTGTCGGACAAGCCCGAAGCCTCGGTCGAAATGGCGCAATTCCGGCCGTTCTATATTTCGGGCGAAGTGCAGAATCCCGGCCAGTTTCCCTATGTGCCCGACCTTACGGTGCTGAAGGCGATCAGCGTCGCCGGCGGCATCAGGCGCAGCGCCGACTACGGTCCCCAGCTCGGCAAGGACCTGGTCACCGCCAAGGGTAATTTCGATATCTCCGACGACCTGCGTGTGCGGCTGATCGTCAAGCGCGCCCGCATCGACGCCGATATGGCCGGCAAGACGAGCTTCGAAGCGCCGAAGGAGGTCGAGGGCGATCCTCGGCTGCCGACCATCGTCAACGACGAGATGACGATCCTGACCGCCGACCAGAAGGCGCTGAAGCTGAAGCTCGAGTCACTCGACGATCTCAAGGGTGTGCTGCAGGCCGAAATCGAATCGCTGGAGAAGAAGATCGTCAACCAGCAGAAGCAGGTCGATCTTGCGCAGCAACAGCTGGCCAGCATCGGTCCGCTGGCGCAGAAGGGTCTGGTCGCCAATGCGAGACTTCTGGATTCGCAGCAGTCCGTCACCGACCTGCAAGGCAAGATCCTGGACTATGAGACGGCCATCCTCACCGCCAAGCAGGCGATCAGCAAGGCGACGCAGGACGCCATCGACGCCCAGAACACCTTGAGCTCGAGCCTCGCCGCCGCCCGGCAACAGACCGAAGCCGACCTGAACGAGGCCGCGCTGAAGGTGAACATGCAGAAAGGCCTGATCGCTCAGGCCACTGATCCGGCGACGACGGCCGCCATCACCAACGACCAGCAGCCTACCTTGCTCTATTCGCTGGTGCGCAATGTCGACGGCAAGACCAGCGAAATCGCCGCCAAGGAAGACACGCCGGTGCTGCCCGGCGATGTGATCAAGATCAAGCTGGCGCCGCTGGCGAGCCAGTAGGGACGCGGAAGTTCGCACGACCCGCCGCTTCGATCCTCTAACACAAAGACTTTGAACCTCCGCCTGGCCTGCCTGGCGGAGGTTTTTGCTGACAGGGTTTCCAGAACCGGAAAACCAGAACGGTTGTTGACGCAATTGCGGACGGGAAAACCGCTACGCATTTTTCCCGGCATTGCTCCAAGAACGGTTTAGTGTTTGATAGAATCTCTGACCCGCTCTAACTTCTTGTTTTTACGCAATTCCCAAGGGGAAGCGCTACGCGCTTCTCCCGGGAAAACCGCTACGCACTTTTCCTGGAATTGCTCTGGCGGACCCTCATCATTACTCGGCCGCCGCCGGACGGTGCGGCCAGGCTGGCTCCCCACCCTTCGCATCCGCTGGCTCGAAGGCCGGCGACCACCGCGTGCGCGTGACCGGCAACCGGGCCAGCTTGAAGAAGCTGAAATACATCAGGAAGGAGCCCATGATGTAGGGGTTGAGGATCTCGACCTCGACGAAGGAGCGGATGAGCAGCAGCACCATCACGCCGATGAGAACCACCGATTCGGCCTGCCATGTCTTGAAGACCACCGCCGCGATATGACCGAAAAGCGTGCGCAGCATGATCAGCGATATCAGCACCGCCCCGGTGAAGCCGAGTTCGACAAGGGCCTCGACATAGGTGTTGTGGAAATGGAAGCCGGTGCGGGTGGTGATGTAGAATTCGTTCCACAGCCGCTCGGCCTCGGCAAAGCCCTGCACCCAATAGGCGGCATAGCCGACGCCGAGGATCGGCGACCGCATCGCGGCGTTCCAGCCCTGCTCCCACAGATAGGTCCGCCCGGTGAGAGTCGAATCCTTGCCGAAGATGCCAAGCACGAAGTCCATGAGCCCGAGATTGAGGGCGACGATGGCCACCACGACGATCATGCCGGCGCCGATCAGGAAGATTACCCGGCGATAGCGCCGCGACAAAAGCTTGCTCATCGCAAGCAGCGCCACCAGCGCCAGAACCGCCGGTATCGAGGCCATCGAGGTGGCGGAATGCGAGACGACCAGCACATAGGCCGACAACAGCACGACCGGCACGGTCAGCATGAAGCTCAGGCGACCTCGCCGAAGGAAAGCAAGGAAAACGACGGAGAAATAGATGCCGAGCGAGCCGACGAAGCCGATCTGGTTCTTGGAGGCGAAGGCGCCGACGAAATTATAGGTGCCGTCGAGGACGTCCTCGGAATAGGCGCCGACCTTCAGCGAATAGATCAGGACGAAGAATATGCCGACCAGAGCGCCTATCGTCAGGGTGCGCACGCTGACGGTGCGTGCCGCGACATAGGCACAGGCGATATGGGAAAGGTACTGGACCGCCGTTCTGGCGGTCGTGCCGGGCGCCTGCGACCAGAACACGGAGAAGCAGACATAGGCGGCGAACAGCAGCGGCAGCCAGGCACTGGACAATTGCCGCAGGAAGCGCCGGTAGTCGACCATGATGAGCGGAAGCCAGACGGCATAGTAGGCCAGGATCAGCACCTGGCCGAAAATGACGGAATAGGAGAACGCCCAGATCGAGACGGCAACGGCAAAACTGCCATAGACCGAGTTCTTTTCGGGATCGACGAGCAGGGATTTGGGAATTTTCATCTAAAGGGTCCCGTCGACACGACCCCGAACCGCCGGGCCGCAAACCAGCCGGCATATCCGCAAACAGGGGCGTACAAGAAACGGCGTCTCCATTGTGCAGTGCAATATAACTTATCGCACCCCATGCTCAATGGCAAATCCGGTCACCTTGTCTTACAGCGAAGCGATCGCCGAGAGATCGCAACCCCATATCCGGCCGGTGTTGGCCCAGACGATCCGGCCACATGCCGGCTTGAACTCGATCGGCGGTCACCTCACAGTTCCCGACGAGCCATCACATGGACCGGGATGGACAGGGGAGTGACATGCCGATGAATTTCGCGGGACGATTCGCCGGCCGGTCGGCGGTGATTACCGGCGGCGCCTCGGGCATCGGCCTGGCGGTCGCACACAGGATCGTCAACGAAGGCGGGCGCGTCAGCGTCTGGGATCGCGATCCCGCACAGATCGAACAGGCGAAAGCCGTCATTCCCAGCCTGCAGGGGGTGACGATGGACGTTGCGGATGCGGCAAGTGTGGAGGCCGCCGCACAATCGACGATCGAAGTCCTCGGCGGCGTCGACATACTGGTCACCAGCGCGGCCATAACCGGCCCCAACATGACGACCTGGGCCTATTCGGCCGAGGATTGGCAAAGGGTCATCAATATCAACATCAACGGCGTCTTCTACTGCAACAAGGCGCTGGTGCCGCACATGCTCGAGCGCGACTACGGCCGCATCGTCAACATCGCCTCGATCGCCGGCAAGGAAGGCAATCCCAACGCTTCCGCCTACAGCACCTCGAAGGCGGCGGTGATCGGCCTGACCAAGTCGCTCGGCAAGGAACTCGCCAAGACCAAGGTGACGGTCAATTGCGTGACGCCGGCAGCTGTACGCACGGCGATCTTCAAGCAGATGAGCCAGGAGCACATCGACTTCATGCTGTCGAAGATACCGATGGCGCGCTTCGGCGAGGTCGAAGAAGTGGCTGCGCTGATCTCATGGATCGCTTCCGAGGAATGCTCGTTCACCACGGCCGCCGTGTTCGACGTTTCGGGCGGCCGCGCTACGTATTGAGCCGGGTCGAGGCAGTTCCGAGTTCGCCCGAGCCAACTACAATTCCGCGTGACGAAGCAACGATTGGAGCTGGACAGGCTTATGGTAGCTGGCGTCTGAATGAGCGTGCCACAACAGGGGAAAGCCATGACACGACGAGAGAGCCCGGCAGGTGCGATGTCCCCCGGCCACTGTGCCGGTGGCCTGCGATCGACGGAAGCGGCGATCACCAGGCCGGAGTTTGCTTCGTTTGCTTAGAGCAGATCCCACCGCGCTGGCCGATGACGAGCTTCTGGACCGCTATCAGCGCGCCGCCTTCGGCTATTTCCTGGAGAATGTGAACCCCGACAACGGGCTGGTCGCCGACACCTCGCGGCCGAATTCACCGTGCAGCATCGCCGTGGTCGGTTTCGCCCTGTCCTGCTATCCGATCGGCGTCGAACGTGGCTGGATGGCGCGCGACGCGGCTGCCAGGCTGACCCTTGCGGCGCTGCGCTTTTTCCAGGCCAGCACGCAAGGCAGCGGCCCCGACGTTACCGGCCACAAGGGTTTTTACTACCACTTCCTCGACATGCGCACTGGTTTGCGCGTCTGGCGCTGCGAGTTGTCGATGGTCGATACCGCCCTGCTGATTGCCGGCATGCTGGTGGCGGGCGCCTATTTTTCCGGCGACAATGACGACGAGGCCGAAATCCGCCAACTGGCCGAGGCGCTCTACAGGCGCGTCGACTGGCGATGGGCGCAAGGCAGCAGCCCGACGCTCCGCCAGGGCTGGAAGGCCAGGACCGGCTTTCTGCACTATGGCTGGGAAGGCTACAACGAGGCGACGATCCTCTATGTGCTGTCCATGGCCTCACCGGACCGCCCGACCTCCGACGACAGCTACGAGGCCTGGACGGCGACCTACCAGTGGGAAAACATCTACGGCCATGACGTGCTCTATGGTGGGCCGCTGTTCATGCACCAATTCTCGCATGCCTGGATCGATTTCGCCGGCATCCGCGATGCTTTCATGCGCGAGAAGAATTCGGACTATTTCGAAAACAGCCGCCGCTCGACATACCTTCACCGCGACTATGCCCGGCACAATCCCTACGGCTTTGACGGCTATGGCGAGAACCTGTGGGGTCTTTCGGCAGGGGACGGACCAGGCGGCTTCCGCGTCAGCGTGGAGCGACGGCGCCACCGGTTTTCCGGTTACGCGGCGCGCGGCGCGCCTTTCGGTCCGGATGACGGCACGATCGCGCCATGGTCCTATCCGGCGTCGCTGCCTTTCGCGCCTGACATTTGCCTGGCGGCGATGCGCCACCTCGCCGATCGTTACCCTGAGGTGATCGACAATTTCCGGCTGCCGAGCGGTTTCAACCCGACATTGGCCAACCGGCGAAATTTCGGCCGCAACGGCTGGGTGTCGGAAGGCCATTACGGACTGGACCAGGGCATTGCGGTGATGATGATCGAAAACCACCGTTCCGGCATGATCTGGGAGCTCATGCGTTCCAATCCCCATATCCGTCGTGGGCTGGACAAGGCTGGCTTTACCGGCGGATGGCTGGCGCGGCCGGCAAGCCCGGCATCCGGGGGGCGCGATGTCACGTGAACCGGCGAGAGCCGCCGCCTTCCCCGTCGACCACAACGACGCCGAGCTGATCAGGGGCGCGCATCCCCCGCACTGGAAGAACCCGACCCCGAACGGTCCCTACAATCTCGTCGTCATCGGCGCCGGGCCGGCTGGATTGACCGCCGCGCGCGACGCGGCGAGCCTTGGCGCGAAGGTCGCGCTGATCGAGCGTGGGCTGATTGGCGGTGCGTGCATCAATGTCGGCGGCATTCCGTCGAAGTCGATCATTCGCACAGCCAGGCTCTATGCCGACATGCGCGATGCCGAGAGCTTCGGCGGCGACCCGCCAGATCATCTTCGTGTCGATTTTCAACGGGCGATGACACGGATGCGGCAGATCCGGCAGCGGATCAGCCGTGCCGATTCCGCCGCGAGCCTGGTTTCGGAAGGCATCGACCTCTATTTCGGTGCGGCGCGATTTGCCGGCCCCGATACGGTCACGGTCGAGGAAAGCACGCTGCATTTCAAGAAGGCGCTGATTGCAACGGGCGCACACCCGGCCTTCCCTGCTATTCCGGGGCTGGTCGAAGCCGGTTATCTCAGCAATGAGACGATGTTCGACCTGACGCAATGCCCGCCGCGGCTCCTCGTCATCGGCGGCGGGCCGCTTGGCTGCGAGACGGCGCAGGCTTTCTGCATGCTCGGCGCCAAGGTCATCCTGGCGCAGAGCGATCCGATGTTCCTGCCCGGCGAGGAGCGCGACGCCGCGCAGATTCTTTCAGACGCCTTGGCGCGCGAGGGGGTGGAGGTGCGCCTGAACACCGAAGTTGTGGCGGTGCGCAGGGAAGGTGCCGCCAAGTTCGCCGACCTGATGCGGGATGGTGACACGACGACGATCTCCGTCGACGAGATCATCACCGGCGTCGGCCGTTCACCCAATGTCGATGGTCTCGGCCTCGAAGAGGCGGACGTGGCCCATGACGCCGACGGCATCAAGGTGGATGATTATCTGCGAACCAGCAACCCGCACATCTATGCGGCGGGCGACGTCTGCCTCGAATACAAGTTCACCCATACCGCCGAGGCAACGGCGCGCATTGTCGTGCGCAATGCCTTGTTTCGCGGCCGCGAAAGGCTCAGCGACCTCGTCGTTCCCTGGTGCACCTATACCGATCCGGAGATCGCCCATGTCGGCCTCTATCCCCTGGAAGCGCGCCGCAATGGCATTCCGGTCAAAACCTATACGATACTGATGCACGATGTCGCCCGCGCCGTGATGGACGGCGAGGAGGAAGGATTCGTCAAGATCCATGTCAGGGAGGGGTCCGACCGCATCCTGGGCGCGACGGTCGTCGCCAGCCATGCGGGCGAGATGATCAACGCGGTGACCCTCGCCATCCGGTCCGGCATGGGACTGCATGCGTTGGCCGACGTCATCCATCCCTTCCCGACACAGGCGCAAGGCATCAAGATGGCGGGCGACGCCTATAGGCGGACACGCCTCACCTCGTTGCGCAGGCGCCTTGCGGCGCACTGGCTGGCGTGGTCCAGACGATAAGCCCAAAGCCATCACATATGCCGAAATGCTCACAAATACGCAACCAAGTGCGCGGCGGCGCTTGACGGATCCCTGCGAGGCTAATGAAATCGAGACGACGCCTTCGGCCGCGGAACATTCGTGGATGCAGCCTTTAGTCGAAACGGAATACGCAATCGAGCTCTTGTCCAAGGGTTACATCTGTGTGCCTCTGCGCGAAGGTGGCAAGCATCTCGATCTTGAGGCGATGGAATATCATCCGCTGCATTTGAAGGCCCGTCGAAAGGATCTGAAGGAATTGGCGTTCCGGTCGATTGCCTTTCAGTTGTCGCAGAAGCCACCAACACCGGAGGAACTCCGGCGCTGGTTTCGGGACTTTGCTGGAAATGTCGGGATCATCGGAGGATACTGCAACCTTCTCATCCTGGATTTCGACGATTCAGCAGACTATCGCGCCTGGTCTGGCAAGCACGCTCACCTTTCAAGTTGCACGCCGGTCGCGAAAACGCCGAATGGATTCCACATCTATCTCAGGACGCGCGAACCGGCGGTTTCATCCAGCCTATATTTCGGCATGCGGCGGATCGGCCACCTGAAGGCGCTTGGCGGTTACGTCGTTGGAAGTCCTTCCGTACTCAAGGATGGCTGCTGCTACAGCTGGTTGAAGGACCAGTCGCCATTCGACGTCGAGCCGCAGCCAGTCGAAAGCCTGGCCAGTCTTTCACTTCGCGCGGTCTCGCCATTCAAACATTGCTATGACCGCGTTCTGAAGCGCGGTTTTTTCGTGCCGCAATGAGCATTTCGGGGCGTGAGCAACCCGACATCAGCATCGTCATCCCGGCAAGAAATGCCGCCGCGACGATCGACGCCACGCTGCGAAGCCTTCTGCCGGAGAGGGGTCTGATCAGCGAGATTCTTCTCGTCGACGATGGCTCCATCGACCAGACTACGGCGATTTCGATGCAAAGCGCCCGGAGGCACGGATTGCCGCTGGAGATCCTCGCCGTGCGGCTGGGCAGCGCGGGCGCTGCCCGCAACGCCGGAATTGCGCGAGCCAAAGGCAAGTTCATACTTTTCCTCGATGCCGACGATGAGGTGATGGCGGGAGGGTTGGGACTGCTGCATGACGCGCTCCTGCGCAATCCCGAGGCCGGCCTGTCGATAGGAGCCAGCATTCGCCGCACCAGGGGGAGGCCGGACAAGCTAAAGGTTCCGCATGGGTACACGAGCGACCGGGCATCGAACGCCCGCCGCTACCTTCTTAACGAGGTATGGCCGATCGCGATGGGCAGCGCGTTGGTCGCAGCCTCTGCAACGGCCACCGTCCGCTTTCCGGAAACCACCAGCCTGGATGAGGACACGTGCTATTGGGCGGCCATGGTCGCCCAGGCCGACGTGACAACGATCTCTTCTCCGGTGCTTCTCTACCACCATGACGAAGAGAGAATGGCGCGGCGATTTGTCGAGACCCCGCGGGCCACGTTTCTCGCGATAGCACTGGAGCTGGACAAGCTTGCCGGTTCAGCCATTGCAAGGGACGTTCTGCAGTGGAGGAAGGCCTGGATAGCCTTGCGGATTTCAAGACAGCTTATCAAACACAACCGATACAGCTATGCGATGAGCATGATGCGTGCCGTTCGCGCCCACAAAAGCCTGGGGCGGAGCTGGAAGGCGTCGCAATATCGCATACGGATTCGCATCGGAGCCATGATGGAACGGCCTGACCACTCGTCGAGCGCTGGCGCGGTCACGGAAAGACGTACGCTGTTCGTGTCCTTCGACCCGGCATTTCCGCCGGTTTCCGGTGCGGACCTGAGAAATTTCAACAATGCCAGCCTTGCGGCCGAGTTCGGCCCGGTCCAGCTTGCCTCGATCAGGCCGCTGGGCGACGCGCGACAACCCTCCGACTCGCGCATCAACGCGGTTGGCCTGGTGACCGATGGAGAACCGCGTTCGGCCTCACTCGGCTGGTGGAGGATCGCGGGGGAGAACCGTATCCCGCGCACGGCATTGGCGCGGCTGCGGAAACTGATGCAAACCTTCAAACCCGATACGGTCATCGTCGAAGGGACCGGCCTGTTCAAGCTGCTGCGACATTTGCGGCCGCTGACGAAGCAGCTCGTCCTCGACATGCACAATGTCGAATCCGACCTGGCGGCACAGCTGCGGCATATCAGTCCAGCGCGATCCCCGGCGGTGCTTGGCATCCGGCGGCTGGAGAGAAAAGCGCAATCCCTCGTCGACAGGGTGTGGGTCTGCTCGAACCAGGATCGCGAAAGGTTGATGGCCGCATCCCGGCACAAGGTGCCGATCGATGTCGTTCCCAATGGAATCCCCAACGTCGAGGACATTCCGCGGGTGCTGCCCGCCGAAGCCGCTACCGACAGCGGTTATCCGACGATCGTGTTTATCGGGCATCTCGGCTATCCGCCGAACGTCGATGCGGCCGAGCGCCTGACGGGCACCATATTGCCTCGCATTCGGCAAGTCTTGCCGGGTGCAAGACTTACTCTTGCCGGACGAAGCCCGAAGGCGGCGGTACGGGCGCTGACCAGATTGCCTGGTGTGGCGCTTGTCGAAGATCCCGAAAGCGTGGCGCCACTCCTGTCTGGCGCGCATCTCAGCATCATCCCACTCAGGGCCGGCGGGGGCACGCGCATCAAGATCCTGGAGGCGATGGCCTGGGGGGTGCCGGTGATCGCGACACCGCTCGCTGCCGAGGGGCTGGACATGGTCGAGAATGACCAGGTGATGCTGTCGACCAGCGACGAAGGACTAGCCGACATGGCCATCGAACTCTCTCTCGACGCCGAACGCCGGGCGCGGCAGCGCACGCGCGCGCATCAGGCCGTATGGGCAAGGTTTGGCCCGCAAGCGATCCGCGATGCCGTCCGCGCCGGGCTTGCACTGGACAATGACGGCAAGTGACACCAGGCCACCTCCATCACCTCATGAGCCGTCGATGATTCCGCCGATCCTGCACCAGACCTGGAAGACCGACAGCGTTCCCGCCCGCTTCCAGGCCTATGCCGACAGCTGGAAGCGGCACAATCCAGACTGGACGGTCATGCTCTGGAGCGACCGGATGCTGCTCGAATTCGTGGCCGAGCACTACCCGGATTATCTGCCGATGTTCTGTGGCTACACCAACGGCGTTCAGCGGTCGGACGCGGCCCGCTACATGCTTCTGCATCACTTCGGTGGGGTCTATGCCGACATCGACTGCGAATGCGTCGCGCCCTTCGATGCGATCATGAACGAGACACGGGTCGTGCTGTGCAAGGAGCCGGCTTCGCATGCGGCCGTCCAGGCGGATTTCCGGGGCCTGCCCTACCTTCTGTTCAACGGGACGATAGCGAGCCCGCCCGGTCATCCATTCTGGGTGCATCTCCTGTCGATGATGCCCGGGCTCGCCGGCGCCAAGGACGTGCTCGACGCGACCGGCCCTTGCCTGCTCACCTCGGCGCAACGCTGTTATGGCGATCAGACGGCCTTCGCCATTCATCCTTCCGGCCTGTTCGTGCCGGTGACGTCGGCCGGGAGTACGGAGCGCGACGCTGGCGACGGCACGGCGTCGCTCTCGATCCATCACTGGGCCGGCACATGGTGGACCCCGGAACCGCCGCCGAACTGGTGGACCAAGTTTCGCAATCGGGCCTATGGGCTCCGGTATCACCTGACGCGCGGCGCGTATCTGGATGAGGCGCAGGCGAAAGCAGGCGTCGACAGAACGGTCCTGTCGGCGCCGCCGCCATCGGGCCGAAACGTCGCTGTCTTGGTGCCGCTTCGAGACGCCGCCGACCTCATCCAGCCCTTTCTTGATGCGCTGGATGGGCTCGACTATCCCAAGGACCGGATCAAGCTGGTCTTCTGCGAAGGCGACAGCCAGGACGGAAGCTGGGAGCGACTACAGGCCGCAACCGCTGGATTGGCCGGCAAATATCGTGACATCATCCTGTTGCAAAGACAGGTCGGCACCCGCCTCGACAGGGCAAAACGGGCGAAGCCCAGGATGCAACGCATCAGGCGCGGCGCGATCGCCAAGGTGCGAAATTATCTGATCGATCACGGGCTCAGCGAGGACGATGACTGGGCGCTGTGGATCGACATCGACGTCTGGCGCCTTCCCGGCGATGTGCTGAACCGCCTGATCGCCACGGCACATCGCATCGCGGTGCCCAACTGCGTGAAGATCGCCGGTGGCGCCAGTTTCGACCTCAACAGCTTTGTCATCAGACGGCAGACCAAAAACTATCGCTATTACCGCGAGATACGCGGCGGCCTTCACCAGCCTCCGATGCAAACGCCAAGCCGGTATCATCTCAGCGATGTCAGGCATCTCGACATCATCGGCCTCGATGCGGTCGGCGGAACCATGCTCCTGGTCGATGCCGCCCTGCATCGCGGTGGCCTTCGCTTTCCCGAAATTCCATACCGCGATCTGATCGAAACCGAAGCTTTTGGCCTCCTTGCCAACGACCTCGGCATCCGGCCGGTCGGCCTGCCCAAGCTGGAAATCCTACACGTCCCGTGGTGAGACGACGGCCCGCCGAAGCTCTTCGCGCAGAGGCTGCAGATAGGCTTGCGGGCGCAGACGCCCCCACACATAGTCCCGGTCCGTCAAATGCGCGGCCTGCCTGATCCAGCGCCCCGGGGCATCGGGGTCCCGCACCTCGCGCCAATCGTCGACGGTGATGACGGGCAGGCCCTCGTAAAGCGGATCGAGCGGTGAAGTCTTGGTCACCACGATGCAGCCGAGATAAAGCAGTTCCCATGTCCGGTGACAGTCCAGGCCGTTTCCGGCGGTCGACAGCACGAGCGGATATTGCGAATAGAGCTGCCATATCGAGCGCTGCGATACGCGTTGCTTTAGAAAATCGACATGCGGGCATCCGCCCAAAGCATCAAGCAATTCCCGACGCTCGCCGGACTCTCTGCTGACGCTGAAATCGCAGAATATCCTGGCTGGACGACGATCCGCGCTCCCCTGCCCGCGCAGGGTTTTCAGTTGCCTCACCAGTCCGGCAGGCGTCGCCAGGGAACGTGGGGTGTGGAGATCCAGCCCGATCGGGAACGGCTTGATCCTGGGATGACCGCCATCGCAGTTCTGGCTGTACCAGGAGACCAGATAGGGGTTGGCGAGAAGCCGCTCGACAGTGTCCTTGGCCATATCCGAAGGCACCGAGGAATCACCGTCGGTCGTCAGCAGGATGAAGGGAGCCTTGATGGTGGGCAGGGCTATCCTGGCGAAAGTGTCGAGATCACAATTTCGCGCAAGCCTGGCCAGGGTGCTCAGCCGCACCCAGACGATGCCATGCGCGCCGCTATAATGGTCGCGGAAAAAAGCCTCGCTTTGCGTCGATTCGGTCGGCGCCCAGCGATACCAATCGGGTCCGGCGAAGTCGCAGAAACGCCCGATCCCTTGCGACCAAAGCACGGAAGGAACGCTGAAAAACCTCAGCGCCCCGGAACGAACGGGTTTCTTGAGTTTTGCCCGCCAACGCGACATGCCCATGGGCAACCCTTAGCCCAGACGCCGTTATGGCCGCAACGTCCGGCCTGCTTGCTCACACAGGCCAAGGCGGGCTCGTGGCGTCAGTCGTGCAGGTCCCGCGCAATCGGCGGGCCGACCGAAAATCCGGAGAACGTGACCTCGAAACCCTCACGCTGCGGCGAACAGCACATCATACCGACATCGACCAGCTTCGAGATCGGGAAATAGGCGAGCCGCACCGGCTTCCAATGACCGTCGGAAGCGTCGAGATACTGGACGCGGATCGCCTCGCCATGACGGGTCAGGCGGATCCTGACGCCGTCCGGGCCGGCGGCAATGGCCACCAGCGACCAGTCCGACATGTCGTTGGTGACGACGACGGATAAATAGGCGAGGCCGTCGGTGTATTCGATGCCGGCCTTGATCCAGTGCGTTTCGCTCAGCCGGACCATCAGCCCGGCCTGGTCGTAAAGCACCTCGTAGTCGCCCTTGACGGTGACCTCGGCGGTGAAGTCGCCCTCGACCTGCCGATAGAGGAAGTGGCCGTTGTCGCGCCAGAAACCATAGAAGGTCTCGCGCCAGAAATCGGTCTCCTTGCCGGTGCGCACGCGCACGGCATCACCGTCGACGGCATGGTGCGGCGGCGGGTTGAGCCAGGTCAGGTCCTGCAGTGTCATCGCGCCGGTCCGTTTCTCGAGGAGGTGGCGGCACGCCGACCGGCAAGCCGGCGCCGGATCATCCCGCGAACGTATAAGCGGTCTTTACCGTGGTGTAGAATTCCATGGCATAGCGGCCCTGTTCGCGCGGGCCGAAGCTCGAACCCTTGCGCCCGCCAAAGGGGACGTGGAAGTCGACGCCCGCCGTCGGCAGGTTGACCATGACCATGCCGGCTTCGGAGTTGCGCTTGAAATGCGTGGCGTGCTTGAGGCTCGTGGTGCAGATGCCCGAGGTCAGGCCGAACGGCGTGTCGTTGGCGACGGCAAGCGCTTCGTCATAGTCCTGGACGCGGATGACGCTGGCGACGGGGCCGAAGATCTCCTCGCGTGAACTGCGCATGGCGTTGGTGGCCTCGGTCAGCAGCGCCGGCTTGAGATAGAAACCCGGCGTCTTGCGGTCGAGCCGTTCACCACCGAAGGCGAGCGTGGCGCCTTCCCGGACACCGATGGCGATATAGTCTTCGTCCTGCTTGAGCTGGGTCGCGTCGACCACCGGGCCGATCTGCGTCTGCGCGTCGAGCGCGTCGCCGATCACCAGCTTTTCCATGCGCTCCTTGAGCGCGTCGACGAAACGGTCGTGTATGCCGTTGGTGACGATCAAACGCGACGAGGCCGTGCAGCGCTGGCCGGTCGAGAAGAAGGCGCCGTTCAGCGCGCAATCGACAGCGACCGCGAGATCGGCGTCGTCAAGCACGACCAGCGGGTTCTTGCCGCCCATTTCGAGCTGGAACTTGCGCATGTGCTCGACACTTGCCGCGGCGACGCGTTTGCCGGTTCCGACCGAGCCGGTGAAGGAGATGGCGTTGACGTCGGGGCTGTCGAGCATTGCTTGGCCGACCACCGAGCCCTTGCCCATGACGAGGTTCAGCACGCCCTTGGGCAGGCCGGCGCGGTGCAGGATGTCGACGATGGACCAGGCGCTTTCGGGAACGAGTTCGGCCGGCTTGAAGACGACGGTGTTGCCGTGAGCCAGCGCCGGAGCGATCTTCCAGGCGGGAATGGCGATGGGGAAATTCCATGGCGTGATGATGCCGACAACGCCGACCGCTTCGCGCGTGATCTCGACGCCGACGCCCGGCCGCACGCTTGGCACCACCTCTCCCGAAAGGCGCAATGTTTCGCCGGCAAAGAAATCGAATATCTGGGCGGCGCGAATGGTCTCGCCAATGCCCTCGGCCAGCGTCTTGCCTTCCTCGCGCGCCAGGTTGCGGCCGAGTTCGTCCTTGCGCGCCATGATCTCGTCGGCCGCCTTTTTCAGCACCGCATGGCGCGCCAGCGGACCGGAGCGGGACCATGCCGGAAACGCCGCCTTGGCCGCCGCGATCGCCTGGCCCGCCTGTTCGACCCCCGCCGAGGCATATTCGCCGACGACGTCGCCGGTATCCGAGGGGTTGATGTTGCGGGATCCGGCATCGCCGACCCATTCGCCATCGATGAGGTTCTTTCGAAACGCTGTCATGTCCTTGCCTTCCCTGGCTGTTGGCCGCGCGGCGGCATCTGTCTGAAGTGGTATTTGCCAGACAATTGCCTTGCGGGAAAGCACGCACTGGGCTCGAAGGCCGCGACAAAAGTCCCCGGGCCTGCGCTCATGCCTTCGGCGCAGCGGCGACAGTGCCGTGCCGACAACCAATCCAGCCAACATCGCTGGATGGCTCTCCGGGTCAAGGTCGAATTGCCCTGTACACATATGTCCACGACCTTGATTTGGCCGATCCGGCGTGTCATGCGTCGTGGCGATGGCAGCACTCGAGACGACGATCCAGCGTGCCGGCGCCACCGGCAACATCAAGGCCACTCGCGAAGACTGGCTGAAGCTCGCGCTTGAAACTCTGATCTCGGACGGCGTCGAACGCGTCCGCGTGCTGACGCTTGGCCAACAGCTCGACGTCTCGCGCTCGAGCTTCTACTGGTATTTCAAGAGCCGCCAAGACCTGCTCGACCAGTTGCTGGACCACTGGCGGCAGACCAATACCCGATTCATCGTCGAGCGCGCCGGGCGCCCTTCCGCGACTGTCATTCGCGGGGTGATGAGCATTTTCGAATGCTGGGTGGATGAAAAGCTGTTCGACCCCCGGCTGGATTTCGCGATCCGGGCATGGGCTCGCCGCTCCCCCGCGACAAGGCGCGCGCTGGACGAGGCCGACGAAGAACGGGTCAATGCCATCCGCGGCATGTTCATGCGTCATGGCTACGAGGAGGAAGACGCGTTCGTGCGGGCCCGGGTGCTCTATTTCATGCAGATCGGCTACTATTCGCTCGAACTCGACGAGCCGATGAGCAGCCGCCTGCCGCATGTTGCCGCGTATCTGCGCAGCTTCACAGGCCGAGAGCCTACGGCGGGCGATGTCGAGGATTTTTCACGTTACGTGGAGGAGACCATCTCGCGTAACCGTTAGCGTTGGCTGCCGCAAGCCGGGAGGACCGGCAACTAGACATACATGTCCATTACCACTAGCTTTGCCCTGATCAACCAGGCTTGTCGCCCACGCAATGACCCGCATCTATTCCGCTCTCTCGCTGTTCAAGGAGGGTCTGGCCGGCCAGACCGGCTGGACACAGGCCTGGCGCTCTCCCGAGCCGAAGCCGTCCTACGACGCGATCGTCATCGGCGGCGGCGGCCATGGGCTGGCGACGGCCTATTACCTGGCCAAGAATCACGGCATCGCCCGGGTGGCCGTGCTGGAAAAGGGCTGGATCGGCGGCGGTAATACAGGCCGCAACACCACCGTGGTGCGCTCCAATTATTATTATCCTCAGAGTGTCGAGCTCTACGGGCTGGCGCACCGGCTCTACGAAGGCCTGTCCAAGGATCTGAATTACAACGTCATGCTGTCGCAGCGCGGCATGGTCAATCTGTGTCACTCGACCGCCGAAATGGAAGTCGGCGCGCGCACCGTCAACGCCATGCAGATCAGCGGCATCGATGCGGAGCTGTTTTCGCCCGAGGACGTGCGCCGGGTGGCGCCGATCTATAATTTCTCGGCCGGCGCGCGGTTTCCGGTGTTCGGCGGCATCTGGCAAGGCAGGGCCGGCACGGCGCGCCATGACGCGGTCGCCTGGGGTTACGCGCGCGCGGCGAGCCGGCTCGGCGTCGACATCATCCAGAATTGCGAGATCACTGATTTCATCGTCGAGGGCGGCCGCTGCCGCGGTGTCCAGACGACGCGCGGCACGATCCGTGCCGAGCGCATCGGCATGGCGGTGGCCGGGCACTCCTCGGCTCTGGCTGAAAAAGCCGGCTTCCGGCTTCCAATCAACTCCTACGCGCTGCAGGCCTGCGTTTCCGAACCGGTCAAGCCGATCCTCGACACGGTGGTCCTGTCGCCCGGCACCGGCGTCTATGTCAGCCAGTCGGACAAGGGCGAGATCGTCATTGGCGGCGGGCTCGACCGCATCCCTTCCTATGCACAGCGCGGCAATTTGCCGACGCTGGAGACGGTGATCGCGGGGGTGCTGGAGATGTTCCCGATCTTCGGCCAGTTGAAGCTGATGCGGCAATGGGCGGGCATTGTCGACGTCGTGCCGGATTCCTCGCCGATCATCGGGGAATCGCCGCTGCCCAACCTGTTCCTCAATTGCGGCTGGGGCACGGGCGGCTTCAAGGCGATCCCCGCCGGCGGCACGTTGCTGGCGAACCTGCTGGCGAGCGGCAAGCACAACGACATCAGCCGGCCCTTCGATCTCGACCGCTTCGCCAGTGGGCGGCTGATCGACGAAGCGGCCGGCTCCGGCATCGCGCACTGATATACACAGAGACCAGGACTAGGCGTCATGCAGCTCTTTCCTTGCCCGTTCTGCGGCCCGCGCGACGAGACCGAATTCCACTATGGCGGCGATGCCGGCAATACCAGGCCGGACGGCGGCGATGTGCCGATCGATCGCTGGGCCAACTATCTCTACCTACGCTCCAATCCGAAAGGCGCTGCGCGCGAAATCTGGGTGCATATGAACTGCGGCGAGTTCTTCGTCATGGAGCGCGACACGCTCACGCACGAGGTGCTGTCCTCGTCCGCGCTGGGCGAGGAGCACGCGGCATGACCGCCTCGCGTCTTGCTACCGGCGGCAGCGCCATCGACCGCTCGCGCCCGCTCCGCTTCAGCTTCGACGGCACAAGCGTGGACGGCTTTGCCGGCGACACCATCGCCTCCGCGCTGCTCGCCAACGACGTCGCGGTCGTCGGCCGCAGTTTCAAATACCACAGGCCGCGCGGCATCTGGGGCGCCGGCGTCGAGGAGCCCAACGCGCTGGTCGATATAGGCGGCTCACGCGCGACGCCGAACACGCGCGCCACGACCGAGCCGGCACGCGATGGGCTGGTGGCGAAAAGCGTCAATGCGACGCCCAATGCATTGAGCGACCGCAACGCCTTCCTCGACCGCTTCTCGCGCTTCATTCCGGCGGCGTTCTACTACAAGACCTTCATGTGGCCGGACTGGCACATGTTCGAGCCGCGCATCCGCGCCATGGCCGGACTGGGCAAGGTCGACACGGACTGGACCTCATCAGGCCCGGCCGACCAGATCAATCATCATTGCGACGTGCTGGTGGTGGGCGCCGGTCCGGCCGGACTGGCGGCGGCCAAGCTCGCGGCCGGCGTGGGCCTCTCCGTGACGCTGGTCGACGACCAGCGGAAGCCGGGCGGGTCGCTCGGCCACCGCGCCAGCGAGATCGACGGCGGGCCGGCTGCCGGATGGCTCGAGGAGACGCTCGCGACACTTGCCGCCGGGGGGCAACTGATCCTGCCCTCGACCACGGCCTTTGGCATCTACGACCACAATCTGGTCGGCCTGAACCAGCGCCATTTCGATGGCCGGCCCGACACGCTATGGCGGGTCCGGCCGCGCCGGATCGTGCTGGCTACCGGCGCCATCGAGCGGCCGCTGCCTTTCGCCAACAATGATCTGCCGGGAATCCTGTCGGCCGATGCCGCGCTCGCCTATCTCAGACGCCATGCGGTGCTGGTTGGCCGGCGCGTCGTCGTCGCCACCAACAATGACAGTGCCTATGAGGTCGCGGAGGCGATCGCCGAGGCCGGCGCCGAAGTGACGCTTATCGACATCAGGCGTGACGGGATGCCCGCCGCGCCCGCCACGATACGGTTGTCCAAGGGGCGGGCGCTCGCCTCCGCCACCGGCAGGCTACGCGTTGAAGGTGTGACGCTGGACGACGGCACCAGGCTCGACGCCGATTGCGTGCTGGTCTCGGGGGGCTGGACGCCGACCATTCATCTCTTTGGCCAGGCCAAGGGCAAGCTTGCTTGGAGCGAGGCCCGCGCCGCCTTCCTGCCTGGCAATCCGGTTGACGGCATTTCCGTGGCGGGCGCCGCCGCCGGCGCGGTTTCCTTGTCGGACGTGTTCGCCTCCGCGGAGAAAGCCGGCGCATCGCTCGGCCAGACAAAGGCGGCGATCCCGCGCAGCACCGGTCCGGAAGCGACAGCCGGGATTGTAGCCGCTTGGCCGGTACCCGGGTCGAAAGGACGAATCTGGATCGACTACCAGAACGACGTCACGGTGAAGGACGTCGAACTGGCGGCCCGCGAAAACTTCGTCTCGGTCGAGCACTTGAAGCGCTACACGACGCTCGGCATGGCGACCGACCAGGGCAAGACCTCCAACCTGCCTGGACTGGCGCTGATGGCCGGGATCACCGGCCGAACGGTGCCGGAAGTCGGCACCACCACCTACCGCCCACCCTTCACGCCGGTGCCGTTGGCGAGTTTCGCCGGCGCGCGCGCTGGCGAGTTAATGGCGCCGGTGCGCCGGCTGCCGCTGGAAAACGTCCACCGCGCCAGCGGCGCCGTCTTCCAGGAATATGGCGGCTGGCTGCGCCCGGCGCACTATGGCGGTCCCAATGCGGACGCGGGACGCGCCATCCAGGACGAGGCGTTTCGCGCGCGCCGGTCGGTCGCGCTGTTCGACGGTTCGACGCTCGGCAAGATCGAGGTGATCGGACCCCGGGCGGCCGAATTCGTCGATTTCCTCTACTACAACACCATGTCGACGCTGAAGCCGGGCCGCTGCCGCTACGGCTTCATGCTGTCGGAGAACGGCGTGGTCTTCGATGACGGCGTGCTGGTGCGGCTGGACGAGCACCGTTTCGTCGTGTCGTGCTCGTCCTCGCATGTCGCCGCCGTGCATGCCAGGCTGGAGGAATGGCGCCAGGACCGGTTCGGGCGCGGCGCCGTCTACATCCACAACGCCACTTCGGAGATGGCGACGCTGACCGTCTCCGGGCCGAACGCCCGCAAGCTGCTCGAAACGGTGGGGCTCGGCCTTTCACTCGCCGACGCCGACCTTCCTCACATGGCGATCGGCCACGGCAGCTATGCGGGAGACGCGGTTCGGATCGCCCGCGTCAGTTTCACCGGCGACAGGAGCTATGAAGTCTCTATCCGCGCCGACCGCGCCGAACCTTTGTGGGCGCATCTGCGCCAGGCCGGCCAGGCGTTCGATGCCGTTCTCATCGGGCTCGAAGCACTGATGATCCTGCGTGCCGAGAAGGGCTTCATCGTCATCGGCAAGGACACTGACGGCACCACGCTGCCGCACGATCTTGGTGTGGCGGGTCCCCGGACGAAGCGCCAGAGCGAGTTCGTCGGCCGCCGCTCGCTGTTCACCGAGGAGGCTTCGCGCGGCGACCGCCTGCAGCTTGTAGGCCTGACGGTGCCGCAAGGCGAAGCGCCTCTGCCAACCGGCGCGCATGGCGTCAAGCGGAGCGATGGCAGACTGCACAGTCAGGGCTTTGTCACCTCCAGTTATCAGAGCCCCACCCTCGGTCAGGCGGTTGCGCTTGGCCTGATCGAACGGGGTGCGGCGCGGCACGGCGAAACGATCGAAATCCAACATCTCGGCAAGCTCAGGACGGCGACGATCGCCGCCCCTTGCGCCTACGACCCGTCGGGAGACCGGCTCAATGCGTGATCTCGCGGAAAAATGGTCTGTCGCGCCGGACTGGCCGTCGGCGACCATCAATTCACCCGGCCTGGCGGTGCGCGCTGTCCCTGGCCTCGACCAGATATTGGTCAGCGGCGACCTCGACGCCTGGGCTCGCCTGTCCGACATGGACGGGACTGGCGTGGGCGCCCTTGGCGCGGCTCAGGGTGACCGCTATGGCGCGCGGCTGGCGCGCGACCGGCTGCTCGCCGTGTCGAACACGCCGCTTGCGATTTCCGCCGGTTGGCACGCGGACGGCTTCGCGGTGACGGCGATCGGCGCCGGGCTGCAGGTGTTCGAGGCCGAAGGCCCGGCACTCGATGCTTTCATCGCGCGTGGAACGACGCTCGACCCAAGGCAGCCAAGTGCCAGCGCGGCGCTGTCCTTCGCCGGCATCAGCGCCATCGTCTATCGCCATGACGGCAAGCTGCGCATCCACGTCGATCGCGGTCTCGCCGCCTATCTCTGGACGTGGATGGAAACGGCTGCCGCCAACATCGCCGCCGAATCACCGAGTTAGGCAGGCGACGACATTCCCGCTCAGAGCGTGAAAGACCAGAACAGGCAGGCCAGTGTCGCGGCGGCAAAGATCACGAAGAACAGGCTGCGCAGCAGCACATTGCGACGCAGCTCGTTCATGACGAAGTGGCAGCCGATGATCGCGGCCGCAAACAGGAACCGCCAGTTCAGCACCGCCCACAAGACATCCCGCTGACCGAAAGCCCATCTGGCGACGAGGCAGCCAAGGATAGCCGCAAACAGTACGATGACGGTCCAGAAGATCGCGTCCGCGGCGTTGGTCAGCACAATGCTGGCTGCCCTGATCGGCAGGAGCATCATCAGCAGGGCGCTGAAGAAATAGACCGCGGCAAGTGGAATGAACGTGCCTGCATCGGCGATGCCGTCAAGCCGTCTCACACCGATGGCGCCATAGGGATAGCCGTGCCTGGCCACCGCCAGGCTCAGCGCCATGAGCAAGGCGGTCAGCACCGCGACCAGTGCGAAGGATGTGAGGGCTTTGCTCATGATGTTCCTGTCCCGGGCGAATCAGACAGGAACCGGTGTAGCCGATGGTCGTAAATTGCGCGTAAGCTTTCCCCGCCACCGGCACCCCGAAGGGGGTAACCGGCAGGGCGAAATCACTTGGCGATGACCGTATCGACGATGGCGCGCGTCCGGCCGCCGGTGGGAAATCAGCTCCAGGCGTGCAGCGGCGGATTCTCGCCATTGAGGAAATATTTGCCGAGGATCGAATATTTCCAGCGCACCGGATCGTGCAGCGTGTGCGTCCGGGCGTTGCGCCAATGGCGGTCGAGATTGTGCTCGGCCAATGTCGAGCGCGTGCCGGCCAGTTCGAACAGCTTGTTCGTCGCCGCAATGGCGATCTCGGTCGACAGGATTTTTGCTTCCGCGGTGACGATCTGGGCGTGCGCCACGATCTCGGCGGTCGGCTCGGCCACCGCCTTGTCGATCGCGTGGCCAGCCTTTTCGAGCAGCGCCTGCGCCGCGTGCAGGCGCAGCGTCAGGTCGCCGATCGCCTGGATGGTGTAGGGATCGTCCCAGGCATTGTCGACACCGCTGTCGATCCAGGCGCGGCTCCTGGTCCTGACGAAGTGGACCGTCTCGTCGATCGCCGCCTGGGCGATCCCGGTATCCACCGCCACCTGGATGATCTGGAAGATGGCGCCGTCGGCGGTCGGCTTGTCGTAGCCCTTGTAGCCGGGCACCAGATGCGTCTTCGGCACCTTGACATTGTCGATGATGACGGTGCCCGACAGCGTCGTGCGCTGGCCGAAGCTCGACCAGTCGTCGATGACCGTCAGGCCCGGCGCGCCGCGATCGGCGATAGCATACCAGGCGCGGCCCTCGTCATCGAGCGCCACGATCGGCACCAGATGGGCAAGCAGCGCGCCTGAGGAATAGAATTTGCGGCCATTGACGACGACATGGTCGCCGGCATCGGTGAAGCGGGTCTCGAAGTCGGCGGCGCGTTTGGAGCCGAACTCGGAAAAGGCGTTCCCGAACCGCGTGCCCTTCAGCGCCTCGGCGAAAAGCAGCTTCTGCTGCTCGATATCTGAGACGGTGCGGATGGCGGCGACGACGCCGAGATGGTTCTGCGCGACCTGGCCGATCGAGGAATCGGCGGCCGAGATGATCTCGATCACCTTGGCCAGCGTTGCATAGGAGACTTCGGGGCCGCCGAACGCCCTGGGCACGTTGATCGACCAGAGGCCGCTTTGCGAAAAGGCATCGAGTTCGGCGACCGGCCAAATCCGCTCGCGGTCGCGCTTCGACGAATCCTTGACGAATTCGGCGGCCAGCGCGTGGGCGACGGCGATCGCCTCGGCATCATCCCTGATGATGTGTGCCGGCGCCGAGGGCCTTGCGACAGGCAGGACGGCGGCGGAAGCCTGGTCGGTCTTGACGGTCGAGACGGTCATTTCATTGCTCCTTCGAATTTCGGTTCAGACAACGGCATGGAGATGGGAGGACTTGGCGGCGGGCGTCGGCTGCTGGCCGAGATAGAGCGCCCTGATATCCTCGCGCTGGCGGAGATCGGCGGCTGTGCCGGAGAGCACGGAGACGCCGTTTTCGAGCACGGTGGCGTGGTCGGCATAGCGAAGTGCTACCGCCGAGTTTTGCTCGGCGACCAGGATCGACAGGCCGGTCTCGCGGTTGAGTTTCCTCAACGTCTGGAAAATGTCCTGCACGATGAGCGGGGCGAGCCCCATCGACGGTTCGTCCAGCACGAGCAGGCGCGGCCGCGACATCAGCGCCCGGCCTATTGCCGTCATCTGCTGTTCGCCGCCAGAGGTCAGGCCCGACAAGGTCCGGCGCTTTTCCTTCAGACGTGGGAAAAAGGCATAGATCCGTTCGAGGTCGGCGCTGATCTCGGCGCGGCGGCCGCTGCGGCCGATGCCGCCGGCGACCAGATTGTCCTCGACGGTGAGGCTCTTGAAGCAGTGGCGGCCTTCCAGTACCGGCACCAGGCCGGCACGCACCAGATCGCCGGGCTTGCGGCGCGCGACATCCGAGCCCTCATAGCGGATGGTGCCGGCGTTGACCTGGCCCCGTTCGGCCGGCAGCAGGTTGGAGACGGCCTTCAGCGTGGTGGTCTTGCCCGCGCCATTGGCGCCGAGCAGCGCCAGGATCTCACCGCGCCTGATCTCGAAGCTGACGCCGTGCAGCGCCGTGATGGCGTGGTTGTAGGTGGCGTGGACCGCGTCGACAGCAAGGATGATTTCGGTGTCGGGCATGACTGTCTTCCGTACTTGTCGGAACCGAACCGGCCCGGCGCCGCGGAAGGCATCCGCGGCACCCGGCCTGTTGATCAGTTGGTGGTCACTGCGTTGGCATCGTCGGCGGTGCGTAGCTTGATGCCCTTCTCGGCGGCATAGGCCTCGGCCGATTTCTCGATGATCGGCCGCAGCAGCGCCCAGTCCGGCGCGATCCAGTCGGAGACGACGTTCCACTTCTTGCCGTCCCACTGCTGGAAGGTGACGTAGCCCTCGCCCTCATGGTTGTCCCAGCTGACGTTGATCGAGTGGAAGAGGTCCTTGGCGCCGAGCGCCTCGACCTTGGCCGGATCTAGTTTGAGGTGCTCGAAGCCCCAGCGGACCTCGTCGCCGGTCAGCGTGCGGTGGCCGAACTTCTCCTGGGCGACGCGGATCGCCTCGACGTTGAGAATGCCGTTGACGATGCCGAGATTGTGGTAGACCGAGCCGATACGGGACTTGTCTTCGAGGTTGCCCTTGCCGGCGCCGTAGACGGTCTTCACGATTTCCTTCACCACGGGATAGGAATTGCCCGAAGCCTGGGTGGTGATGGCGGTGTAGCCCTTGGCGGCGTCGCCGGCGGGAATGACGTCCTCTTCCGAGTTCGACCAGACATTGCCGACGATGTGATCGACGGGGTAGCCGACCTTAACGGCGGTCTTCAGCGCCACCGGGTTCATGACGCCCCAGCCGCGCAGGACGACGAAATCAGGCTTGGCGCGGCGGATGGTCAGCCACTGCGACTGCTGCTCGTTGCCGGGATGCGGCACTTCGATCTGCTGCACGGCGAAGCCGTATTTCTGCGCCAGCAGTTCGTAGATCGGTATGGTCTCCTTGCCATAGGGCGAGCCGTGATAGAGCACGACGATCTTCTTGCCCTTGAGCTTGTCGATGCCGCCCTCCTTCGAGGCGATGTAGTTCACGATGCCCGACGTCTCGCTGTAGGGGTTGAGCAGCAGCGGGAAGACGTAGGGGAAAACACGCCCGTCGGTGGAATCGGTGCGGCCGTGGTTGACCGTTATCAGCGGCACCTTGTCGGCGGTGATGCGGTCGATCATGGCGTAGGCGATGCCGACCGAGAGCGGGTTCCAGGCGGCCGCGCCGGCATGGCTCTTCTGGCGCTCATAGCATTCGACGCCGCGCTCGACCTCGTACTGGGTCTCGCATTCGTCCCAGGTCAGCTTGACGCCGTTGACGCCGCCGTCGCGGATGTTGATGAGGTTGAGATAGTCGATGAAGCCGCCGAAGAAGCCGGTGCCGCCGGCCGCATAAGGCCCGACGCGGTAGCTCTGCAGCGGGAAATATTGTTCGTCGGCATGGGCTGATGGCAAGGCCACCGACACGATCATCGCCGCGGACAAAGCCGCCGCCTTGAGTGTGCTGAGGAAGGTCATGGTTGGGGTACTCCCGGTATGGGCCGTCTTGGGTTCGGCCTCTGGTTCATTTTCAGGCGTGAATGCGGGGCTCAGGTCGACTGCCAGGCGAACAGGAGCCGTCTTCGGACCCTGTCCCACAGGGCCACCAGCCCATCGGGTTCCAGGATCAGAAACAGGATGATGAGGGCGCCGAGCACGATGCGCTGGCTCATGTCGAGCACGCCCGAGTCAAAGACGTCTCCAAGCAGGAAGCCGCCAAGGCGCGACAGAGCGAGCGGGAACACGACGATGAGGGCGGCACCGAAAAAGGCGCCACGGATCGAGGCCAGGCCGCCGATGATGATGATGAACAGGATCTGGAACGAGCGGTCGAGGTCGAAGCCATCAGGCTCGACTGTCCTGAGATAAGCGAACGCCCAGATGACGCCGGCGACGCCGATGATGAAGGAGGAGATGGCGAAGGCCAGCAGCTTGGTCTTCAGCACTGGAATGCCGATGATGCGGGCGGCGATTTCATTGTCGCGGATGGCGATGAAGTTTCGTCCCGTCTGCGACGACACCAGCCGGTAGGCGAGGAAGGTGAGGATGCTGACGATGGTCAACGCGAAGAGATAGCGGCCGACGGCGCCGTCGAGCGCGAAGCCTCCTATCGAAAGCCTCGGCGCGTCGATGACGCCGGAGGCGGAGTTGTTCGAGAACCAGCTGAACTTGGTCAGCGCCCATTGCACGAAGAACTGTGCGGCAAGCGTCGAGACGGCGAGATAAAAGCCCTTCAACCGCAGGCTCGGCAGGCCGAAGACGATGCCGATCGAAGCGGCGACGATGCCGGCGAGAACGATACTGCCGATCAGCGGCAGGCCCTCGACCCGCAGGTTGAAATTATAGGCGGCGAAGGCGCCGGCCGCCATGAAGGCGGCGCTGCCCAGCGAGACCTGGCCGGCATAGCCTGTGAGGATGTTCAACCCCACACCGGCGAGACCGAGCGCCAGGAAGGGCAGCAGTATGGCCTCGAACAAATAGCTCGATCCGATCAGCGGCACGACGCCATAGGCGAAGGCAAGCAACAGGACGGGCGCGATCCATTTCGGCAGCACCGGCGCGGAGAAGTCGGCTGCAATAGCGGCCATGGTCAGACCCTTTCCACGAGCTTCTGGCCGAACAGGCCGGAGGGACGGATCAAGAGGAAGACCAGCGCGACGACATAGGCGAACCAGCTCTCGATGCCGCCGCCGAAATAGTCGCCGATATAGACCTCGGCGAGCTTCTCACTGGCGCCGATCAGGAGCCCGCCGGCAATGGCGCCAAGGATGGAATCGAAGCCGCCCAGCACCAGCACCGGCAGCGCCTTGAGCACCACCAGCGACAGCGAGAACTGCACGCCGAGGCGGGCACCCCAGAGCAGCCCGGCGACCAGCGCGACGAGGCCGGCCGCCGCCCAGACGGTCGCCCAGATCAGCGGCAGCCTGAGGCCGACCGCGAGTGCGGCGAACTGGTCGTCGGCGACGGCGCGGAAGGCGAGGCCGATGCGGGTGTAGCGGAAGAACAGCGACAACACGACAACCATGCCGGCCGCGACCACCGCCGCGAAGATGTCGAACTGGCTGATCAGCACGCCGCCGATTTCCAGCGGCACGTCCTCGATGCCGAGGTCGAGACCGTGGACCTGCGTACCCCAGATCAATTGGGCAGCGCCCTCGATGATGTAGGACAGGCCAAGCGTCGCCATGAACAGGGTAATCGGCGGCTTGTTGGTGAGCGGCCTGAGCACCGTGCGCTCGATGGCGATGCTGATCACCACCATGATGGCGAAGGTTGCCACCAATGCCAGTGCAAACGGAACACCGCGTTCGACAAGACTGACGAAAGTCAGTGCGGCGAACAGCAGCATCGCGCCTTGGGCGAAGTTGAGCACGCCCGAGGTCTTGTAGATCAGCACGAAGCCGATCGCGACCAGCGAATACATGACGCCCGACAGCAGGCCGCCGACGAGCACTTCGATGAAAAACTGGTAGTCGAAATCGGCGATCATATGCCCGCCCTTCCTTCATCACAGGAGAGGGCCTCATTGTCGGAGGCGATGCCGAGATAGGCATCGATGACGCGCTGGTCGTTGCGGACCTCTTCGGGGGTGCCGTCAGCGATCTTGCGGCCATAGTCCAGAACGGCGATGCGGTCGGACAGGCCCATGACGACGCCGACATCATGCTCGATCAGGACGACCGTGGTGGCAAAGCGGTCGCGCGCGGCGCGGACGAAATCAGCCATTTCGCTTTTCTCACTCGCTGTCATGCCGGCCATCGGTTCGTCGAGGAGCAGCAGGCGCGGTTCCGCCACCAGCGCCCGGGCGAGTTCGACCCGTTTCTGCAATCCATAGGGCAGCGTGCCGGCAAGACGATCGCGAACGGCGGCGAGGTCGAGAAATTCGAGGATCTGGGCGGAGCGGCTCAAGGCGTCGCGCCGCTCGCCGCGCGAGCGGCCGATGCCGAGCACCTGGCCGGCGAAGTTGGAACGGACCTTGTAGGCGAGGCCGGAGGCAACATTGTCGAGGACGCTGAGCCCTTTGAACAGAGCGAGGTTCTGGAAGGTCCTGGCGACGCCCAAATGCGCCAGCCGCTGCGTCGGCACTTGGGTATAGCCGACGCCGGCGAGCCGGACCTGGCCACGATCTGGGCGGTAGACGCCGCTAATGACGTTGATCAGCGAGCTCTTGCCGGCGCCGTTCGGGCCGATGATGGCGCGGATTTCACCTGATCGAACCGATAGGTCGATATCGGCCAGCGCGACGACACCGCCGAACGACAGGGCGATGCCCTGAAGCGACAACAGCGGAGCAGTTGCATTGGCAGTAGATCCGGCCGCCCCAGCGTCGCCTTCGGACAACTGTGCAGGCTGGAGCACGGAGGGCAGGCCGCGCGCAAAGACTTCCGGCGCGTAGACCGAGGCTTCCATCGCTCCTAAGGCATAGCTGGGCAACGGCATTCCAATCGTCCTCGATTTCGCCCGCAGGCGCACGAATTCTCGATGCCGCCCGAAAGATCGAGCGCGCTTGAAAACCTGTGCTGGCCGGGCTGCCCGGCCAGCCTTTGGGGGAGATGACTATTCCGCTGCCAGCGACGCTGCCTGCTCGGCGTTTTCCAACTCGCGAACGAGCGGAATGACGTGCTTGCCGAAATACTCGACCTCCTCCTGGAAGTGCAGGAAGCCGAGCAGGATGAGATCGGCGCCGGCGCGCTTCAGGTCGACGATGCGCTCGGCGACCTGCCTCGGCGTGCCGATCAGGTTCGAACGAAAACCGTCATTGTACTGGACCAGATCGTCGAAGGAGGATTTTGCCCAGTTGCCCTCGCCTTCCGGCGAGGCCTTGCCGGCATTCTTGACCTCGTGGCCGAAGGCGTTGACAGCCTCGGGGTTAGCCTTGGCGATAATTTCGGCGAGCACCGCCTTGGCCTCGTCCTCGGTCTCGCGGACGATGGCGAAGGCGTTGACGCCGACCTTGACGGAATGATTGCTGGCCTGTGCCTTGGTCTTGAGATCATCGACCTGCTTGGCGATTTCGGCCGGCGAGTTGCCGTTGGTGAAGTACCAGTCCGAAACACGCGATGCCATGTCGCGGGCGGCGCGCGAGGAACCGCCCTGGAAGATTTCGGGCAGCGGCTGCGGCGGCTTCGGCTTCAGGGAGTATTCGTTGAAGCGGTAGAAATCACCCCGGAAGGTGAAGCTGTCCTGCGTCCATATTCCGCGCAGCGCGCGGATGAATTCCTCCGAGCGGCGATAGCGCTCGTCATGGTCGAGCCAGTGTTCGCCGATGGCGTGGAATTCGCCACGGAACCAGCCGGAGACGAGATTGATGGCGACACGGCCATTGGTCAGATAGCTGATGGTGGCAAGCTGCTTGGCCGCCAGCGCCGGGTTCCAGGGGCCAGGCAGGATCGCGGCGATGACTTTCAGCGTGGTGGTAGCGGCCAGCAGATCATGGCTGAACGCGACCGATTCATGCTGCTCGTCGGCACCGTAGCCGGCGGTGAAACGGATCTGGCTCAGCGCGTAGTCGAAGCCCGCCTTTTCGGCGATCTGGGCCAGCTTGCGGTTGTACTCGGCCGAATGGTTGGTGCGCTGCTCGATGTTGGAAATCACCAGGCCGCCCGAAACGTTGGGCACCCAATAGGCGAATTTGACCGCGTCGGTTCCTGCATGTGCCATGAACTGTCTCCCATTCCAGGCCGTGTCGTTGATCGGTCCGGCGCGTAGCCGGGTTTCTTCAATATTTATTATGTTTATGGAATTTATATACAAAGAAGGATTTTCCGTTTTTGAACCCTTTGCGGGACGGAAATACCAATTTTCTCCGGCCGGGCCGGCTTGCGCTTGTCAGCGCGCGACCGCAACGCTCCCGGCATTGGCGCCAACCGGCTCGGCTGAGGGGAGCGTGTCGAACAACCCAGCGATTTCGGCCGCGACCCTTTGTGCATGACGAGCGACCTCCGGCAGGCCCATGAGTTCGCCAAACGTGCCCCGCGCCAACGGACCGGCGACGAAAAGCCCGGCAACCGGCTTGGCATCGCTGCCGATCGCAAGGCTATCGAGGCTGGTCTCGATACCGAGCCCGTATGTGTCGGCCCTGATCAGCCCGGCCTCAGTCAGCGAAAGCAGCGCCGGGTTTGACTGGAGCGCCTGGCCATGAGCCGGCCCTGTCGTGTTGATGACGGCATCGAAGCGTGCCGTCTCGATCCGCGTCTGTCCGCGCCGTTGGAAGCTGACCGCGAGGCTCTCGCCCTCGTCGTTCGACGCGACAAGCCTGGCGGCGATGGTGTCGAACGCGCCGTCCGTCTGGCGGCGGTCGAGCACGGCAGCGACCTGGGGGGCGATCCTGAAGCGATGCACGTCCCAGAACACGCGCAGCTGGCGGACCAGCCTTGCACGCTCCGGCGGAGAAAGGGCCGCCCACAGCGCCGGCCCCTGCAGGCGCAGCTGGTCGAAGACCGACTGCCAGTTGACCCTGGCGGCCTGCGCCGCCGCCAGTGTGCCGCGAATGTTCTTCAGCAGGCCGAGCGCCGATGTGGCCGGTGCCGACGCAAAGTCGCCGAAAGGCTCATGTCTGATATCCGGGTGGCCGCGCGAGCGCAGGCCGCGCCGCGACAGCGCCAGGATGCGGCCGCGATGGCCACGACGATCGAGTTCTGCGACCATGTCGGCCGAGGTCAGCCCGGAGCCGACGATCAGGACAGACGCCTCCAGCCCGATTTCGGCAAGTGCCGATGGTGCATAGGGATCGGCGACGAAGCCAGGTGCGTCAGCCAAGGAGGCAAGTGGAGTTGGGATCGCCGGCAGAGGATGCGTCGCGGCAAGCACGACGATGTCCGCCGCGACAGGTCCGGTGGAGGTCTGCACGGTCCAGGCCGCGCCATTGGTTTCTCGTATTACCTGCGTAGCCTGAGCTTCGACATGGCGGACAGCACCGGAGTCGAGCCAGGGTGCAAGGTGCTCGGCGACATAGCGGCCGAACACACGCCGGCGCGGAAACACATCGCCGTTCCACAAGGCATCCGGGTCCCGTTCGATTTCGCCACTGCCGGCCAACCAGCGCGCAAAATGCTGCGGGTCTTCAGGAGCCATGCTCATGCGGATGGCCGGGACGTTGACGCGGTGGGATGGTTCTTCGCTGGAATAGGCAAGGCCGCCGCCAAGCGCGGAACGCGGCTCGATCACCGAGATCGACAGGCGCTCCGGCCGATTTGTCCGCGCAAGGTGCCAGGCCACGGCGGCACCGGAAAAACCGCCGCCGATGATGGCGATGCGCAATCGGCGGGCCGGAGGCAGCGCGTTCACGAGGCGCTGGCGAGCGACTTCGGCCGATGGTCGCCGGCGATGGTCTCGCCGAACGGTCCGGTGTTCACCGAAGAGCTGGCGGCCTTGACCGGATGATCGGTCGGCAGTTTCGGCAGCACCAGTTCGCCAAAACGATAGGCTTCCTCCAGATGCGGGTAGCCGGACAGGATGAAGGTGTCGATGCCGAGGCGCCGGTATTCGTCGATGCGCTCGGCGACCGTGTCCGGGTCGCCGACCAATGCGGTTCCGGCGCCGCCGCGCACCAAGCCGACGCCGGCCCACAGATTGGGCGCGATCTCGAGCTTGTCGCGGCGGCCGCCATGCAGCGCGCTCATGCGCGCCTGGCCGACCGAATCCATGCGGGCAAAAACCTTCTGCGCCGAGGCGATGGTCGCGTCGTCGAGCCGGCTGATCAGGCGGTCGGCGGCGGCCCAGGCCTGTTCGGTCGTCTCGCGGGCGATGACATGCAGGCGAATGCCAAAGGAAAGTTTGCGGCCGGCCTTTTCGGCCAACTCGCGCACGGCGTCGAGCTTGCGTTCGACATCGGCCGGGGGTTCCCCCCAGGTCAGATATTTATCGATTTCCTGCGCCGCCACTTGCGATCCGGCGTCCGACGAGCCACCGAAATAGAGCGGCGGATACGGCGTCTGCACTGGCGGGAACAGCAGGCGACCGTCCTCGATGCGGAAATGTTTGCCCTGGTGCTCGACCGTCTCGCAGCTCAGCACGCGCTTGTAGATGTGGAGGAATTCCTGCGTCACCTCGTAGCGCTCGGCATGCGAGAGAAAAATGCCGTCGCCCTTGTTCTCCAGCGGATCGCCGCCGGTGACGACGTTGATCAGCAGGCGGCCGTTGGAGATGCGGTCGAGCGTGGCGGTCATGCGCGCGGCAAGCGTTGGGGACTGCAGGCCGGGCCGCACGGCTACGAGGAAACGCAGCTGCTCGGTCAGCGGCGCCAACGCCGAGGCAATCACCCAGGAATCCTCGCAGGCCCGGCCGGTCGGCAACAGCACGCCGTAATAGCCCAGCGTGTCGGCCGCTTTCGCCACCTGCGTCAGATAGGGCAGGTCAACAGCCCTGCCGCCTTCGGTCGTGCCGAGATAGCGGCTGTCGCCATGTGTCGGCAGGAACCAGAGCACCTTGATGCGGTCGGCGACATCGCGGCTCATGACCTGCCTCCCGCTGGATGGCGGCGGTGACGGCCTAGGTCTGGGGCGGTTGAAGGCAGGCGCAAAAGGTCGGGCATGGCGTGGTCCTGTCCGGGAAACAGATCGCCGATGCAGATTGCTTATTCTATAAATTCTGTAGAGTTAGTTTATTCCAAATCCTCCGCCGCAATTAGAAATTCTTCCTCATGCTGCGCCGTCCGCAACGAGCGGAGAGGCCGGCCCACTATGCAGGGCCGGCCTTGGCCTTGTCAGAACGCCGGTTCCACCGCGTTGACATTGTCCTTGGTGACGACGGTCAGCGGGATCGGCAGCCGGTCCTTGACCTCCTTGCCGTCGATGATCTCGGCCATGGTGTCGATCGCCAGGCGGCCGTCCTCGACCGGTGACTGCACGATGGTCGAATACATTTCGTTGGTGCGGATCGATTCGAACGCGTCCTTCTGGCCGTTGATGCCGACGATCGGCGGCGCCGCCTTGGAGGGATTGGCCTCCTTCCAGGCGTCGATGAAGCCGCGTGCCATGGTGTCGTCATTGGCATAGACGCCGCTGATCTGGTCACCGAAGCGAGTGATGAGGTCGCGGCTCACGACCAGCGCCTTCTGCTGGTCGAAGTCGGCATTGACGGTGTCGAGCACCTTGATGTCGGCGCTGGTTGCCTTGAGGCGGTCGGTGAAGCCGCTGACACGGCCGATCGTCGTGCCGTTGCCGGCCTGGCCGGCGATGATCACGACAGAGCCCTTGCCGCCGAGCGCCTTGCTCAGCGAATCCGCCGCCAGCTTGCCTTCCTCGTAGACGTCAGGTCCGGTGAAGGACTTGATGAACGGCTTGGCGTCGTCGCTCATCGGCGAATTGATGAGGATCGCCGGGATGTTGGCCTGCTGCGCGCGGGCCAGGCCAGGGATGTAGGCCTGCGGGTCGAGCGGCCACAGGATGATGCCGTCAACCTTGCGCGCCACGCAGGTGTTGAGCTGCTCGGTGCCCTTCTGGACGTCGAAGTCCTGACTCAGGCTGAGAATCTCGACGCCGAGTTCCTTGGCACGGGCCTCGAGCGCCTTGTTGGCCGGCGTCGCATAGGCGTGCGAATCCGCCGCCGTCACATAGCAGACCGTCTTGGCATTGGCCCAGCCTGTCGACGCCAGCAACGCCACGGCGGCGATCTGGAGCATGCTTCTCTTGCCAATCATATCTTTCCTCCCAATCATGCTTCTCCTCCCAATCATGCTTTTCCTCCCAATCATGCTTTTCCTCCTTGAGTGATTGGATTGTCGCGAACGAGCGCGGGGCGTGTGCCCTGAGCCCTCCCCGTGGTGGTAACGGCCCGATCGAGCATGACGAGCAGGATCAGGATGAGCCCCGATACGACCTGCTGGACGTATGCGGGAACGGACTGGAACTCCATCGCGATGGTCAGCGAGCCGATCGTCAGCACGCCGCCAAGCGTGCCGAGCGCGGATCCCCTGCCGCCTTCGAGGCGGGTACCGCCGACAACGACCGCGGCGATGACGGCAACCGTCAGTTCCGAGCCGAAGACGGGCGACCCGGTGTTGGTGACGAGGCTCTGGAGAACCCCGGCGAGGCCAGCAAGCGTGCCGGCAAAGACAAAGCCGAGAAAGACGATGCGGTCCGAGGCGATGCCGCTCTCCTTGGCGGCCGCCGGATTGGAGCCGACGGCAAAGACATTGCGGCCCGGAATGGTGCGCGTCAGCCAGAAATGCAGCAGTACGATCAGGATGATGAACAGTGCGCTGCGAATGGTGAAGACATCGAGGTAGATCTTGGCCAGAGCCAGCGAAAGCATGATGTCAGTGCCCGACACCGGCTGGCTGTTGGTGATCCAGTGCGCCAGCGAGCGGAAGATCAGCATCGTGGCCAGTGTCAGGACGAGCGAATTCACCTTCAGCCCGACGACCAGGGCGCCGTTGATGGCGCCCGCTAGCGTGCCGGCAAGGATGGCGACGATCGCGGCGGGCAGGATGCCGATCTCTCGCTGCAGGATGACGGATACGATCCCGGCTAGCGCGAACACCGCGCCACCGGATAGGTCGATCTGGCCCGATATCAGAAGCACGGTAAGCCCAATGGCAATCAGGCCGATCGTGCCCGCCCTGTCGAGGCCGAGGCTGAGCGTCGAAGCCGACAGATAACCCGGAACGAGCAGTGCGGAAGCGACCAGGGTAAGGCCGAGGATGATCACGACCCGGTATCGCGAGGCGAGGACGAGAAGACGCATCAAGCCACTCCCCGCTTGCGCAATGCCGCATCCATCCCGACGCCCCCGACAATCAGGATGCCGAGGACAAAACCCTGGATCGGCGTGCGCACGCCGTCGAGCACCATGACGTTGGTCAGAAGCTGCACGAAGATCAGCCCGGCGATCGCCCGCGGCACGGAGCCGAAGCCGCCGATGATCGAGACGCCACCGACCACCACCGCGGTGACGGCGCTGAATTCATAGCCGGCGCCGATGAGCGGTCGTGCGCTTTGCAAGGTCAGGCCGAGCAGCCCGCCTGAAATGCCAGAGGCGAGTGCCGTGATCACAAAGGCGCCGGCCTTCACGGCCTGCACGGGGACGGCACTTGCCTCGGCGGCGCTGTAATTGCCGCCGGTGGCGAGCGTCCATCGGCCCCAGAAGGAGCGCGACAGGACGAAATGGCCGATGAGGGCAATGACCAGGAAGATCAGCACCACGACCGGAATGCCGAACAGGCGGCCCTTGGCGAATTCGGCCGAGGCGGGATTGCTGCCATAGACGATGACGCCGCCAACGGCAGCCTGGACGATGCCCAGCCCGATGGTGCCGATGCCGAGTGTGGCGATGATGGGGTTGATGCCGACATAGCCGACCAGCACGCCGTTGAGCAGGCCGATCAGACCGGCGAGGCCGACCGCAAGGACAAAGGCGGGCAGAGGCCCGATCATCGGCTGCAGGCCGAGCGACAGGATGGCGCCGCAGGCTATCGTGGCCGGCACCGACAGGTCAGCCAGGCCACCGACCACCAGCACGAAGGTCATGCCAATGACGACGATGCCGACGATGGACATCGACGTCAGTACATTGAGCAAATTGCCTGACGTGAAAAAAGCGGGACTGACAGAGGAGCCGTAGAGCATGACGGCCAGGATGGCGAAAGCGAGGCCCGCCTTAGACAGGGCATCGACAAGCTTGCTGCCGCGCGTAAAACGGTCGGGGGTGACGATCTTCACGGCCGCGTCGGTCACGCCACTTCCTCCCCGGTCGCCAGGGCCATGATGCGCTCCTCGCTGAGTTCGGCGCGCTCCAGCGGCTCGCAGGCATGTCCGTCGCGCATGACCACTACACGGTCGCAGACGCCCAGGATCTCGGGCAGTTCGGACGAGATCATCACCACCGCCATGCCGCTTGCGACGAGCTGGCCGATGATGTTGTGGATCTCGGCCTTGGCGCCGACGTCGACGCCGCGCGTCGGCTCGTCGAGGATCAGCGCCGACGGCCTGGCGGCAAGCCATTTGGCGATGACCGCCTTCTGCTGATTGCCGCCGGAAAGGAGATTGATGCGCCGTTCGCCATCGGGCGGCGAAATCGAAAACTGCTTCACGTAGTCCGCCGCCAATGCCCGGTCGGCACTTCGCCTGATGCGCCCGAAACGGCTCAGGCGCCGCAAGATGGGCAGGCTGATGTTCTCCCGGATCGACATGCCAGGCACGATGCCATCGCCCTTGCGGTCCTCCGGAACGTACGCAATCCCGGCCTTAACGGCCTGCGATGGGGAATTGATCGAGACCTCGCGGCCGTTGACGCTGACCGTGCCCTCGACGAGGCGCGACAGGCCGAAGATTGCGCGCGCCACCTCGGTGCGGCCGGCACCAACCAGGCCGGTCAGGCCCAGTATCTCGCCGGCTCGCACCTCGAAGCTGACATTGCGGAAGCGCGTGCCGTCGCTGATGCGCTCGACGCGCAGCACCGACTTGCCGATCTCGGCCTGGCTTTTGGGAAAGACGTTACTGACCTCGCGGCCGACCATCAGCCTGATCATCTGCGCGGCGGTGATGCCTTCGATCGGGCGCGTCTCGATCATGGAGCCGTCGCGCAGCACGGTCACCTCGTCGGCGATCTCGAGCACGTCCTTCAAGCGATGACTGATGTAGATGATGGCGATGCCGTCATCGCGCATCTTGCGCAGGATCCTGAACAGCGCTGTTGTTTCATGCTCGCTGAGGCTCGATGTCGGCTCATCCAGCACGATGATCCGGGGTTGCGCGGCATAGGCCTTGGCGATCTCGACGAGCTGCTGCTGGCTGATCGACAGATTGCCCAGCCGCTCGCGCGGATTGATGGCCGCTCCGAGTTCGGCAAGGACGGCGCCGGCCTTCCTGACCATCTCGCCCTTGCGCAGAAAGGTCCATTTGCCGGGCATGCGGCCGAGATAGACGTTTTCCGCGACAGTCAGGTCCGGCACCAGATTGATTTCCTGGTGCACCATGCGGATGCCGAGAGCCTGGGCGTCGGCGGGACGGCGCATGCGCACCTCGGCGCCACCGACCTTGATGGTGCCGCTGGTCGGCGCGTAGGAGCCGTTGAGCACTTTCATCAGCCTCGATTTGCCGGCGCCGTTCTCGCCCACGACCGCATGCACGGTGCCGAACCTGACGGCAAAATTGACGTTTGACAGAGCCTTCACGCCCGGAAACGTCTTGCTTATGCCTCTCATGTCCAAGGCGCAGTCGGCGGCGACAGTCATGTCTGGCTAGGTTCCTCCCGGCAGGCCGGCCCGTTGTCCTTGGCATCGAGCTGTTGTGTTATTTTAGTATAATTCCATTTTAGAGCGCGAACCAATGCGGCCAGAAGGCATGCCCTCTCGGCGTGCAGCTTGGTTCAGGCCTTCACTTCGCGGTGAAATTCATCACTATCGAGGATCTATTGCACTAATATAACAGTTCTGGCAAGCTGGATTCCGATGACCTGCGCGACCATCCCATTGTCGATAGAGACCACCCCTCGCATCGGGTGCATTCCGATTTACATTCTAATATAATCTGATCATTTCCGGTGAACGAAGCTACGGATTTGCCATGGACCTTGACCCTTCGACCCTCAATCGGGCTCTGCCGCTCCGCGATCAGATCTATCACAAGATCCGCAACCTGATCGTCGTCGGGCAGATGAAGCCGGGGGAAGTGATCAACGAGGTGGCGATCGCCGAAGCGCTCGGCGTCTCGCGCACGCCGGTGCGGGAAGCCGTCAAGCGCATCAGCGACGAAGGCCTGGTGAAGATCCTGGCGCAGACCGGCACCTATGTCGCGCCGATCAGTCGTGCCGATCTGGAAGAAGCCTATGTCATCCGGCGGGCACTGGAGATGGAGAGCGCACGGCGCGCGGCCGTCAAGCTCACACCGGCGTCGGCGGAACTGCTGGAGGACAATATGGCGGCACATCGGCTTGCCATATCGCGCGGCCGATACGCCACCGCGATCCAGCTCGACGACGTCTTTCATCGCACCATTGCCGAGATTTGCGGCCTGCCGATGATTTGGCGCGCCGTCGATATTTCCAAGGCGCAGATGGATCGCGGCCGCTACCTCGCCATTCCAAAGCCCGGCTACGGCGAACAGACGATCGAGCAGCACGAAGCCATCCTCGACGCGCTGAAGCGTCACGATGCCGAAGGCGCCGCGCGGGCGATGGAGCACCACCTCGAAACGTCCTTCCGCAACACGCTCGAAGTCGCCGCCGAGCTTCTCGGCTGAAGCCGGACGGCACCGCAACCGGGACACGATTGGCACATGCGAAGAATGGGACTTTGTATCGGCCTGAAGGCATAGGCGATCGCGGAATACCAGCGCGCACGCCGCGGTCTGGCCGGAGGTGCTGGCCGTCATCCGTTCCGCCACCAACTCTCTTCCTTAACGCCCGGCGAACGCAGCTTATCCAGGCGACGCTTGACCACTAACATTCTATTATATTAGTATTCCTTATGCCTTTCGCCCCCCGGCTTTGTTCGGGGTGGCCTTTTCAGAGTTTGGGTAATGACGCGCTTCATCAAGCTATCGCACGCCGACAACATCCTACTGGCGGTCGATCCATTGGCGGCCGGCGAAAAGGCCGGCGACGTGGCTGCGAGGGCTCGCATCCCGCGCGGCCACAAGATGGCCATGCTCGACATCGGGGCGGATGAACCGATCGTAAAGTATGGCCAAACCATCGGCTTCGCGCGTGGGCCGATCGCGGCCGGAGATTGGGTGCACGAGCACAATGTCTACCTGCGCGATTTCGAGCGCGACTACGAGCATGGCACCGACGTCAGGGAAACGCCGGTCCTTCCCGATGGCGAACGGGCGACTTTCATGGGCTACCGCAGGTCCAACGGCAAAGTCGGCACGCGCAATTTCATCGCCGTCCTGACCTCGGTAAACTGCTCGGCCAGCGTCGCCCGCTTCATCGTGGAAGAGGTCAACCGTTCAGGCATGCTGCGCGACTATCCCAATGTCGACGGCGCCATTGCGCTCGTGCACGGCACCGGATGCGGCATCGACACCAAGGGCCCGGCCTACGATCTGCTGAAGCGCACGCAGTGGGGTTTTGCCACCAATCCCAATGTCGGCGGCGTGCTGATGGTCGGACTTGGCTGCGAAGCTTTCCAGATCCCGCGTTGGATGCAATCTTATAACATCGAGGAAAGCACCACGTTCCGCACAATGACGATCCAGGAAACCGGCGGCACCCGCAAGACCGTCGATGCCGGGGTGAAGGCCATCGTCGAGATGCTGCCGATCGTCAATGCCGCGGAGCGGACGCCGCAGCCGGCTTCCGAGCTGGTGCTGGCGCTACAATGCGGCGGCTCGGACGGCTATTCCGGTATCAGCGCCAATCCGGCACTGGGCGCGGCAGTGGATCTGCTGGTCGCCCAAGGAGGGACCGCCATCCTTTCTGAAACACCCGAAATCTACGGCGCGGAGCATCTCTTGACGCGGCGAGCCGAAAGCCGGGCCGTCGGCGAAAAACTTGTCGAGCGCATCCGCTGGTGGGAGGACTATACCGCCAGGCACGACATGGAGATGAACAACAATCCGTCTCCCGGCAACAAGCTCGGCGGGCTGACCACCATCCTGGAGAAGTCGCTGGGCGCCTCCGCCAAGGGAGGCACGACCAATCTGCGCGCGGTGCTGGAATATGCCGAGCCTATCAACGAGCGCGGCCTCGTCTTCATGGACACGCCAGGCTACGACCCGGTCTCGGCGACCGGTCAGGTGGCGGGCGGTGCCAACATATTGTGCTTCACCACCGGGCGCGGTTCGGCCTTCGGCTGCAAGCCGACGCCGTCGATCAAACTCGCCTCCAACTCCTTCATCTTCGAGCAGATGCCCGACGACATGGACATCAATTGCGGCGACATCCTCGACGGCGTGACGCTGGCGGACAAGGGCGAGGAGATCTTCGCCGAGATCCTGCGCGTGGCATCGGGCGGGCGCACCAAGTCGGAAGCGCTCGGCTATGGCGACAATGAGTTCGTGCCCTGGAGCCTCGGCGCGACGATGTAGCAGTACCGCTCACTTTCAACACGTACCCCCAGTATCTCAGACGGAAAGAACCGCTCGGCATGAACAGGATAGACCTTGACGGCCAACACGCCGTGGTTACCGGAGGCGCGCAAGGCCTCGGCTTCGCGATGGCAAAGCGTTTTGTCGCCTCGGGCGCGACGGTCACCTTGTGGGACCTCGACGAGGCGCGCCTCGATACGGCCAAGCGGGAACTCGGCAAGGCAGCCACGACGCTGGTCGTGGACATAGCCGACTGGGGTTCGGTGGACGCCGCGCGTGCCAGGACGGAGGAGATCGCGAACAAGATCTCCATCCTCGTCAATTCGGCGGGCATTGCCGGCCCCGCCGCCCCGCTCGATACCTACGACGTCGATGTGTGGAAGAAAATCATCGACGTCAACGTCAACGGCACCTTCTACGTCAACCGCGCCGTGGTGCCGGGGATGAAGGAGCGCAATTACGGGCGCATCGTCAACATCGCCTCGGTCGCAGGCAAGGAGGGCAACCCCAACGCCGCCGCCTATTCGGCCTCGAAGGCCGCCGTCATCGGCATGACCAAGTCGCTCGGCAAGGAGCTGGCGCAGTACGACATCGCCGTCAACTGCATCTCGCCGGCCACTGCGCAGACGCGCATCCTCGAACAGCTGACGGCCGAGCACATCGAATACATGCGCTCGCGCATCCCGCGCGGCCGCCTGCTGGAGGTCGACGAGGCCGCCGCCATGGTCGCCTGGCTCGTCTCCAAGGAAAACAGTTTTACAACCGCTTCCACCTTCGACCTGTCGGGTGGGCGAACGACCTACTGACGAAAAGACGCTGTTCAGGCGGGCAGCCGACCAAGGCTGGCGGCGAAGCGCTGCACCATCGCAAGCCCGGTCTCGTTTGGCCGCATCGCTGGCGCACGGTCGTGAATCTGGATACCGGCGCGGGCGCCGAACAGCCGCTTGCCGTAGCAGATCAGGTTCTCGATGCCTTGCATGACGAAGACCGCCGCCGGCAACATTCTTTCGTAGGCCGCCTCGGCCGCTGCTTCGTCTTCGGCGCGGAACGCCTGATAGGCGCGCACGGCGTGGTCGATGCCATCAGGCGCCAGGATCATGCCACGGCAACCGATGCGGAAATTGTCGGTCAATTCCAGCCCGCCCCGCCCGTTGAAGACGGGGATGCGGCCTTCGGTGCGCTCGATCAGGCCGGCAATGTCGGTGACCGGGCCTTCGCCCTTGATCAGCCTGATGTTGGGGTGGAGCGTGACGAGCTCGCGAATCTCGTCCGATGTCAGGCCACGGCCGAAAAAGGCCGGCGCGTTCTGGATCGCCACCGGCAGGTCGGTTGCCTCGGCGACGCGGCCAAAAAAGCGGATGTATTCGGGCGCTCCATAGGATCCAACTGGCGGCGGCTGCAGGATGACCCAATCTGCGCCGAGGCTTTCCGCATGCCGGACCTGGGATATCTGCTCGGCAACGGAAGACCCGAAGATGGTGAAGGCGAGCGGTACCTTGCCGGCGGTGTCCTGCGCCGTCCACTCCATGATCGTGCGGCGCTCCGCCTCGGTCAGCTTGGCGGCTTCTGTCGCGAGGCCAAGCGCCGCCATCCCATGCACGCCGCTCGCCAGGCAGATCTCGACCTGCCTGCGCATCGCCGCGCGGTCGAGTTTTTCCTGGGCGTCGAACAGGGCGTAGAGGATGGCGTGAATGCCGTGGAAATCATCGGGCTGGAATTTTGGCATCCCACGCGCCCTCAATGGCTTTCGCGCGGAATGGCGTGGCCACGGTTGCCGACCAGAAAGTCGAGATCGGCGCCACGGTCGGCCTGCAGGACATGGTCGACATAGAGGCCCTGATAGCCGCCGCGCATCGCCGGCTCGGGCGGCTGCCAGGATTGGCGCCGCCGCGCCAGCTCCTGTTCCGACACGTCGAGATGCAGCTTCCGCGCCTCGACATCGAGTTCGATCATGTCGCCGCTCCTGACCAGCGCCAGCGGACCGCCGACGGCGGCTTCGGGTGCGGCATGCAGCACGACCGTGCCGAAGGCGGTGCCGGACATGCGGGCGTCGGAAATGCGGATCATGTCGCGGACGCCCTTTTTCAGGAGCTTTTGCGGCAGCGCCATGTTGCCGACCTCGGCCATGCCCGGATAGCCCTTGGGGCCGCAATTCCTGAGCACCATGATCGAGGTCTCGTCGATGTCGAGTGCGGGATCGTCGATGCGCGCCTTGTAGTCGTCTATGTCATCGAAGACGACGGCGCGGCCGCGATGCTTCATCAGGGATGGTGAAGCGGCCGACGGTTTGATGATGGCGCCATCGGGTGCCAGATTGCCACGCAGCACCGCGATACCGCCATGCGGCGTCAGCGCCCTGTTGCGCGGACGGATGACCTCGGGATTGTCATTCCGGGCGTCGGCGATGTTGTCGCGTACGCTCTTGCCGGTGACCGTCAGCGCGTCGAGATCGAGCATGTCGGCGATCTCTTTCATGACCGCCGGAATGCCGCCGGCGTAGCAGAAATCCTCCATCAGGAAACGGCCTGATGGCATCAGGTCGAGGATGGTCGGCACGTCGCGACCGAAGGCATCCCAGTCATCGAGGCTGAGTTCGGTGCCGACGCGGCCTGCAATCGCCAGCAGATGCACGACCGCATTGGTCGAGCCGCCGATGGCGCCGTTGACGCGGATGGCGTTGGCGAAAGCCTGCTTGGTAAGAATGGCCGAGGGGCGCAGATCGTCATTGACCATCTCGACGATACGCCGCCCGGTCATGCGGGCGATGCGGTTGCGTCGCGCGTCGACGGCGGGATAGGCGGCGTTGCCGGGCAACGCCAGCCCGAGCGCTTCGACCATCGAGGCCATGGTCGAGGCCGTGCCCATGGTCATGCAGTGCCCAGGCGAGCGCGACATGGCGCTCTCGGCATTGGCGAAATCCTGCTCGCTCATGATGCCGGCTCGCACATCCTCGGAGAATTTCCACACATCGGTGCCGGAGCCGATCTGACGACCCTGGAAGCGGCCATTGAGCATCGGCCCACCGGAAATGACGATCGATGGCAGGTCGCAGGAGGCAGCCCCCATGACCAGTGACGGCGTGGTCTTGTCGCATCCGGCCATCAGCACGACGCCATCCATCGGATTGCCGCGGATCGCCTCCTCGACATCCATCGAGGCGAGGTTGCGGAACAGCATCGCCGTCGGCCGCAGATTGGATTCGCCGCAGGAGAACACGGGGAATTCCAGAGGCAGGCCGCCGGCCTCCAGCACGCCGGCCTTGATGTGCTCGACCAGGCCGCGAAAATGCACATGACACGGGGTGAATTCGGAGAAGGTGTTGCAGATGCCAATCACCGGGCGACCGTCGAAAGCATCGTCGGGCAGGCCGTTGTTCTTCATCCAGCTGCGGTGGATGAAGGCATCCTTGCCTTGGCCACCGAACCAATGCTGCGATCGTCTCCTGGTCATGGTCTTTTCCCGGTGCTCAGGCGGGATGCTGAAGCTGGCTCAGCCCGCCATCGACGACGAGGGTCGCCGCGTTCATGAACGGGCACTCGTCGGAAATCATGAACACGGCGGCAAGGGCGATCTCGCCCGCCGAGGCAATGCGGCCACCGGGATGCAGCGCCATGGTATTGGCGCGCGCTGCCGCCGGATCAGGAAAACTGTTCCAGTAGTCGATGGCCTTCTGCGTCTCGACATAGCCCGGCGCCAGCGCGTTCACGCGCACGCCCTGCCCGGCATATTCGAGCGCCAGCGATTTGGTCAGCCCAAGCAGGGCGTGCTTGGCGACAGGATAGGGAAAAGTGTGTGGGATGATGGTGAAGCCGTGGGTCGAGGCGATGTTGAGGATCGCCCCGCCGCCATTCGCCAGCATGCCCGGCAGCACCGCCTTGCTGCAGTTCCAGGCGCCCTTGACGTTGACGTCGAAATTGCGGGTCCACTCTTCTTCGGTGGCCTCCAGCGGCGTCGAGAAAACGTTCATTCCGGCATTGTTGATCAATGCGTTAACCGGACCTATCTCGGCGTTCGCGCGGGCAACGGCTGCTTTTATCGCGGCCCCGTCGCTGATGTCGGCTGTCGCATGCCCGACCTGCCCCTTGGGTGCCACGAGGCCCGCGACGGTCTTCTCCAGCAACGCGCCGTCCTGGTCGACGAGGAACAATTTCGCACCCTCGGCAAGACAGGCCTCGGCGATGGCCAGCCCGATGCCTTGCGCGGCGCCCGTCAGGAAGATGCGTTTGCCGGACAGGCGCTCAGCCATGGGTGTCACTCCAGTCGAACACGGTCAACGCCGGCCCAAGGCCGACGAACGCAGATTGTCGAGCAGCACGGCGAGCAGCAGGATCACGCCTCGCACGATGTACTGATAAAAGGCCGGGATATTGAGCAGGTTCATGGCGTTCTCGGCGATGCCCATGATCAGCACGCCGACGATGACGCCCGACATTGTGGCGCGGCCGCCGGCAAGCGACACGCCGCCGAGCACGCAGGCCGAGATGACCGAGAGTTCAAGCCCCACCGCCGCGTTGGGCTGTCCGGAGGTGATGCGTGACGCCAGCAGGATGCCGGCGATGCCGCAGACGACGCCTTGCAGGGCGAAAATCCAGATGCGCGTGCGGTCGACATTGACGCCGGCCAGCCGTGACGCTTCAGGATTGCCGCCAATGGCCAGCGTGTTCTTGCCGAAGACGGTGCGGTTGAGCACGAAGCCAAAAATGCCGAACAGAACCGCCAGCACCCAGACGGGTGTCGGTATGCCGAGGAATTTCGACAGCGCGAGCTGATAGAAGTCCGGGCTGTTGATGCCGACGGCGCGCCCGTCGGATGCGATGAGTGCAAGGCCGCGCACGATCTGCATGGTCGCCAGCGTCGTGATCAGCGCGTTGATGCGGAATTTGGCGATGACGATACCGTTGATGAAGCCGACAAAGGCACCGCAGGCGATCGCTGCCAGCAGCCCGAGCAGGATCGAGCCTGTGTAGTTCGACGCCATCACCGCGACCATGCCGGCGAAGGCAACGATGGAGCCAACCGACAGGTCGAAGTCGCGCGCCGCGAGACAGAACATCATGGTGCAGGCAACGATGCCGACGGTAACCACCGACTGTAGCAGGCCGAGCATATTGCGGTCGGTGAGGAAATTGGGAACCAGCAGCGAGACCAGCGCGAAGGCAACGACGAAGATGACGACGAGGCCCTGTTCGCCGAGCAGGATCTTCTTCAACTGATCGGTCATGTCAGGTCCTCAGGATGCGATGGCGTCGGGGGTTTTGGTGTCGGGAAGTGCCGCCGCCAGGATCGCCTTCTCGGCGAACTGGTTGCGTGCAAGCTCGGCATTGATGCGCCCGCCGCACATCACCAGGATACGGTCGCAAATGCCCATCACCTCCGGCAGGTCGGACGAGACGACGACGATCGCCATGCCATCCTCGGCAAGCTGGTAGAGCAGTTCGTAGATTTCCGACTTGGCGCCGACGTCGATGCCGCGTGTCGGCTCATCGACGATGAGGACGCGTACGCCCTGCTCCGACAGCCAGCGGCCAAGGATGACCTTCTGCTGGTTGCCGCCGGAGAGATTGATGATGTCTTGCTTGCGCGATGGCGTGCGCACCTTGAGCTTCTTGATGAAGGTTTCGGCCGTGGCGATCTCGCTGGCGCGGTTCAGGATGCCGAAGCGCGCGTGATGGCGCCGCGAGGAGATGTTGATGTTCTCCTCGATCGAGCGGCCCTGGATGATGCCGTCATGCTTGCGGTCTTCCGAACACAGCACGATGCCGGCCCGGATCGCGCCATGCGGGTCGGCGGCATGGATCGCCTTGCCATCCACCGTGATGGTGCCGCCCGAGCGCGGGTCGGCGCCGAAGACCAGCCGCATCAGTTCCGAGCGGCCTGCACCGATGAGGCCGAAGAAGCCGACGATCTCGCCGGCCCTTGCCTCGAAACTGGCCGGTATCTTCAGTTTTGCTCCGGAGATGGCTTCGACCTCCAGCCTCATGTCGCCGGCCTTGCGTGGCCGAAAACCCCAGATGTCGGAGATTTCGCGGCCGACCATTTCGGCGACAACCTGGTCGCGGGTGACGCCTTTCAGCGATGCGTGGTGCGCCGCGAGCTTGCCGTCGCGCAGCACGGTCAGGCTGTCGCAGAGGCGGAACACCTCGTCGAGCCGGTGCGAGACATAGATGATGACCTTGCCCTCGCCGCGCAGGCGGTCGATCAGGGCAAACAGGATTTCGCTCTCGCGCGACGACAGCGACGAGGTCGGCTCGTCCAGCGCGATGACGCGCGCGTCGAGCATGATTGCCTTGGCGATCTCGATCATCTGGCGCTCGCCGATCGACAGCGTCTTGACCTTGCGGCTGATATCGATGTCGATGCCGGCCGATTTCAGCTTGGCGCCGACGTCCTCCAGCATCTTGCCGCGCGCGATGACGCCGGCGCTGGCGGGAAAGCGGCCGAGGCTGAGGTTCTCGGCGACGGTGAGTTCCGGCACGAGCTGCAATTCCTGATGAATGACGATGACCCCATTGTCGAAGGCATCCCTTGTCGAGGCATAGGCGTGGACCTTGCCGTCGATGCGGATCTCGCCTTCGTCCGCATGCTGGTCGCCCGACAGGATCTTGATCAGGGTCGATTTACCGGCGCCGTTTTCGCCCATCAGGCCATGCACTGCGCCCCTGTCGACGCCGAACGAGACGTCCGACAGCGCCTTGACACCCGGATAGGTCTTGGTGATGTGCGAGAAGTCGAGAAAGGACACGGGCGTCGATCCTTCTTGTGCCACGGCAAACAGGCGGCGGCATGAGCCGCCGCCTGTTTGTACAGGGAGGATTATTCGATGCCGAGGCCCTGGCGGACCTTCTGGTAGTCGTCGCGTTTGGCCAGCGCGCCGGAGGTCAGGATCAGCTTCTCCGGTTCCTTGTTGTTGGCGACCCAGTCATACATGTTGAGCGCCGTCTCGTAGCCATGGCGCTTCGGCGAGATGATCACGGTGCCGACAAAGCCAGTGGCGGTCGGCTTCTTGAATTCGTTGATCGCCGAATCCGCGCCGCCGATGCCGACGCCGATCATGCCGTCAGCAGCAATGCCGACGCTTTCGGATGCGCGCACTGCACCGAGCACCGCTTCGTCGTTGAGGCCGAAAGAGACCCACTTCTTGATGTCGGCATGGGCGTTGAGCACCACCGTCGCGGCATTGAGGGCTGCTTCGGTGTCGGTCTTGGCCTGGGGAGCGTCGAAAATGTTCTCGGCCTTGAAGCCGTTGGCCTTCAGCACCGAGATGGCGCCTTCGACACGGTCGACGGCAGTCGGCAACTGGTCATAGGAAACGCGGATCGCACCGACTTCGTCGGCCTTCCAGCCGCGCGCCTTCATCTCATCGACGATCGCCTGGCCGACGGCCTCACCGATCTTGGTGGCCGAGATGCCCATATGCGGCACGTCTTCGAGCGCCTTGCCGTCGGCGCCGACCAGACGGTCGTCGACGGTCATCAGCTTGAGATTGTTGGCGGTGGCCTTGGCGACGATGCCGGGGCCAAGCTTTACGTCCGGCGTGCAGACGATGAAGCCCTGGGCGCCCTGCGCGCCGAGATTGTCGATCGCCGACATCAGCTTTTCGCCGTCCTCGGCGCCGATCTTGACGAGGGTAAAACCCTTTTCCTTGGCGGCCTGGTCGGCGAACTTCCATTCGTCCTGGAACCACGGCTCCTCGGGCTGTTTGACGATGAAGCCGATCTTGGTGTCCTGAGCATATGCAGCGATGGTCGTGACGGACAGCACGGCAAGCGCGCCCGCGACGAGCGCGGTCTTCAGAAGTCGCATGATTACCTCCCAGCGATGGCCGGGCGCTCAGCCCGGATGCAGGAGTCTCTAATTGTTTTTATCATACTCGTCAATTGATCTGGTATGATAATTAAGATACATGCTCTGACCAGGGATCGCTGGCGCAAATCATCCGCATCCGGTAAGGCCGGGCCGGTTGTGCGAAACCAGTGGGTTCGCCGCCTTGGAGGAGGGCTGAGGTGACCGAAACGTCTAAGAAGGCTTCAGCCGACACGGCCACGCGCCGCCCGCGCGTCATGCCCGATGTGACGAAGGCGATCGCCTCCGACATCTTTTCCGGGCGCTATCCGGCCGGCTCTTCCCTGCCCACCGAAAACGAACTCGGCGTCGAGTATGGCGTCAGCCGCACCGTCATCCGCGAAGCCCTGAAGGTGCTGGCCGCCAAGGGGCTGGTGCTATCGCGGCCGCGCGTCGGCACCATCGTGTGCAACGAGGACGACTGGAACATCATCGACCCGCAAGTGCTGGCCTGGCACGCGCCGCATGCGCTTGACGACAAGCTGTTCGATGCCATCCTGGAGACACGCCGGGCCATCGAGCCGCTGGTCGCCGAGTTGGCCGCCACGCGTGCGACGCTGCAGGAGATCGCCGATCTGGAGGCCGCGTGGCGCGGCATGGCTGATGCCGGCGAGGACCTCGCCGCCTTCTCGCGCAGCGACATTGCTTTCCACCAGATCGTCTATGCCGCCAGCCACAACCCGATCTTCCGCCAGATCGGCAACCTGATCGACACCGGGCTGAAATTCTCGCTGGAAGCGACGGCAACCATCTCGCTCGACCGCCGCATGGAAGCCGTGGCGGCACACCGCGAAGTGGTGGAGGCGCTGCGCATGCGCGACGCCGAGGCGGCGCGTGGTGCTGCCAACCGGATCCTCGACCTTGCGGCGCGCGACCTCGTCAGCGCCAAGAAACTCAAGAACAACTGAGACCGCGCATGAAAATCATCTCGCTCACCACCTACATCGTTCCGCCACGCTGGCTGTTCCTGAAGATCGAGACAGATGCCGGCGTCACCGGCTGGGGCGAGCCGGTGGTCGAAGGCCGCGCGTTGACCGTCGAAGCGGCGGTCAAGGAGCTTGGCGATTATCTCATCGGCAAGGATCCTCGCCTGATCGAGGATCATTGGACGGTGATGCATCGCGGCGGCTTCTACCGCGGCGGGCCGATCCTGATGAGCGCCATTGCAGGCATCGACCAGGCGCTGTGGGACATCAAGGGCAAGGCGCTCGGCGTGCCCGTGCATGAACTGCTCGGCGGCAGACTGCGCGACACCATCAAGGTCTATTCCTGGATCGGCGGCGACCGGCCGGCGGAAGTGGCGGCTGGCGCCAAGGAAGTCGTGGCCCGCGGCTTCCTGGCGCTCAAGATGAACGGTACGGAGGAACTGCAGATTGTCGACAGCCACGACAGAATAGATGCCGCCGTCGAACGCGTCGCGATGGTGCGCGAGGCGGTCGGGCCCAATATCGGCATCGCCGTCGATTTCCATGGCCGCGTCCACCGGCCGATGGCCCGCATCCTCGTCAAGGAATTGGAGCCCTACCGCCTGATGTTCATCGAGGAGCCGGTGCTCAGCGAAAACCGCGAGGCGCTGAAGGAGATCGCCGCCCTTGGCTCGACGCCGATCGCGCTCGGCGAGCGGCTCTACAGCCGCTGGGACTTCAAATCCGTGTTCGAGGACGGCGTCGTCGACATCATCCAGCCCGATCTGTCGCATGCCGGCGGCCTCACCGAGTGCCGCAAGATCGCGGCTATGGCGGAGGCGTATGACGTGGCGGTGGCGCCGCACTGCCCGCTCGGACCGATCGCGCTCGCCGCCTGCCTGCAGCTCGATGCCGTGAGCTACAACTGTTTCATCCAGGAGCAGAGCCTGGGCATCCACTACAACGCCGCCAACGACCTGCTCGACTACGCCGCCAACAAGGACGTCTTCCGCTACGAGGATGGCTATGTCGCCATCCCCGACGGCCCGGGGCTCGGCGTCGAGATCGACGAGGACTATGTCAACGAGCGGGCCAAGGAAGGCCACCGCTGGCGCAACCCGATCTGGCGCCACAAGGACGGCTCCTTCGCCGAGTGGTGAGCAGCGAGGTCAGCAGCCAAGCTACCACATTTTTTTCTCAGCATTATCGAGCAACGGTCTTCTGACACGTCACCAACGCCGTCCGTGTTCACGATGAGATCAGACGGGAACTCTTTTCGATAACGAAACCCAGCTTCTCACAAGCGGCAACGCATCGAACGACGGAAATCGATGCGTTGTTCCCAAGCGAGTTGCGTCCAGAGTTATCCGCCCCGATGAAGCATAGAGCCTGTTTGTTGTCGCTATCGCGGCGCATCCTGACGATGCCCGGCGGAGGGTCGCATACGGTAAGTGCCAGCGCCAACCCAGCAAGAGCGAGTGTAATCAGACTGCCGTTCCGCATTGACCTATCCCACCCCGCTGAAACGGAGACGGACCAGTTAGCATGCGCGCTGACAAAAAAGCTGAAACTCTATAGAACTTGGTGGAGCCAATCGGGATCGAACCGACGACCTCTTGAATGCCATTCAAGCGCTCTCCCAACTGAGCTATGGCCCCACTCCCGGCAGTCTGCCGGCGCCGTTTCCGGCGAGAGATCGGCGAGGGTTGGAAGACCGCGCCGTTAGTGCAGGCGGCTTCTAACCCCGCCTTTCCCAGATATCAAGCCTTCATCGGCGGCTTTTTCTTCACAGGCCGTGAAAGCCGGCAAACGCTTGCGTTCGAGACCTTGTCAGACCTCGTCGTCGTCGTCGCCGACGCCGATCATGTCGGCAACGTCGTCGTCTTCTTCCTCTTCGTCGGCGAGGAAGGTGTCATCCTCGTCGTCGCCGAGATCGACATCGTCCTCGTCGTCGCCGAGATCGGGAAGATCGTCGCCGCCCTTGGCCTCGTCATCGGCCTCTTCGAGCGAAACGACTTCGGCGCCTTCTTCCTCGTCGCCGTCCACTTCCTTCTCGGCCACTTCCTCGTCCTCCTCGAGGGCGGCGACCTTGCCATCCTCGAAATAGGAACGCGGATAGGTCTTGCCGGTGTAGGGCGAGACGATCGGGTCCTTGTTCAGGTCGTAGAATTTTCGGCCCGTTTCGGGGTCGACACGCTTTGTGCCAAGTTCGGTTTTTGCCACGGCAAGCCTCGTGAATAAAAGAGTGGTCCCCTTAACCACTGTTTGCGGCTCTGTCAAAGCCAAAAGCCGGCGTCACAAAACCATGCATTGAAAGGCCTCGCGCCAAGTGACGGCCGTGGGGATGACCATTTCGCCCCGCCGTGTTACGAGACCGCCGCAACAAATGAAAAGCGCCGGTCAGCCGGCATTCCGTCCAGGGAAATTCCATGTCTCACGCCGCCGCTGCCAAGCCGGCCACCGCCCGCAAATCATCCGCCCTTTCCGGCACGGCCCGTGTGCCCGGCGACAAGTCGATCTCGCACCGCTCCTTCATGTTCGGGGGGCTTGCCTCCGGCGAAACGCGCATCACCGGCCTGCTCGAGGGCGAGGACGTGATGCGCACGGGCGCGGCCATGAAGGCGATGGGCGCGCATATAGAGAAGCACGGTGCCGAATGGGTGATCCGCGGCACCGGCAACGGCGCGCTGCTGCAGCCGGAAGGCCCGCTCGACTTCGGCAACGCCGGCACGGGTTCGCGGCTGACCATGGGTCTTGTCGGCACCTACGACATGGAAACGACCTTCATCGGCGATGCTTCGCTGTCCGGCCGGCCGATGGGCCGCGTGCTGGAACCCCTGCGCCAGATGGGCGTGCAGGTGCTGAAGGCGACACCCGGCGACCGCATGCCGATCACGCTGCATGGCCCAAAGCACGCAGCCCCGATCACCTACCGCGTGCCGATGGCCTCGGCGCAGGTGAAGTCGGCGGTGCTGCTGGCCGGTCTCAACACGCCGGGCATCACTACCGTGATCGAGCCCGTGATGACCCGCGACCATACCGAAAAGATGCTGAAAGGCTTTGGCGCCAATCTGTCGGTCGAGACCGACGAGCGCGGCGTGCGCCACATTTTCATCGAAGGCCAGGGCAAGCTCACCGGCCAGACCATCGCGGTGCCGGGCGACCCTTCCTCGGCCGGCTTCCCGCTGGTGGCGGCGCTGATCGTGCCGGGCTCGGACATCACGATCGAGAACGTGCTGATGAACCCGACCCGCACCGGCCTGCTTCTGACGCTGCAGGAAATGGGCGGCCAGATCGACATTTTGAACCGGCGCAATGCCGGCGGCGAGGATGTCGCCGACCTGCGCGTGCGTTACTCCGAGCTGAAAGGCGTCACCGTGCCGCCGGAGCGGGCGCCGTCGATGATCGACGAATATCCGGTGCTCGCCGTTGCCGCGAGCTTCGCCGAAGGCGAAACGCTGATGCAGGGGCTGGAGGAACTGCGGGTGAAGGAATCCGACCGGCTGTCGGCGGTGGCCAACGGGCTCAAGCTCAACGGCGTCGACTGCACCGAGGGCGAGGCTTCGCTCGCCGTGCGCGGCAGGCCCGGCGGCAAGGGCCTGGGAGGCCATCCCAACGGCCTAGATACGACCGTGCAGACGCATCTCGACCACCGCATCGCCATGAGCTTTCTGGTGATGGGGCTGGCGACGGAAAAGCCGGTCACCATCGACGACCAGACCATGATCGCGACGAGTTTTCCGGAGTTCATGGGATTGATGAAGGGGCTGGGCGCGGAGATCGGGTGATTGTCGATGGCAATTGCAAACCTCGGAGATTGGATGCCGACATCCCTCCCTTCGTCATCCTGGGGCGAAGCAAGGAGCGGAGCGACGCCGCGCAGACCCCAGGATCCATGCCGTGACTTCAACGCTCCGCAACGGTGCAATATTCTGGTCCGCGGCATCCTTCGGTTGAGGACACGGCATGGATCCCAGGGTCTCCGCGACGGAGCTTCGCTCCTGCTCCGCCCTAGGATGACGAACGCGTTGGGATCGACGGCCTGCCAATGACCCACCCCTTCACCATCGCCATCGACGGTCCCGCCGGCGCCGGCAAGGGGACACTGGCCCGGCGGCTCGCCGACCACTACCGGCTGAATCTGCTCGACACCGGCCTCACCTATCGCGCCGTGGCGCATGCGCTGCTGCAGGTCGGCCTGCCGCTCGACAATGTCTCGGCGGCCGAAACCGCGGCGCGCCAGGTCGACCTGGCAAAACTCGACCGCGCGGTGCTGTCGGCGCATGCGGTTGGCGAGGCGGCTTCGAAGGTCGCGGTTTTCCCGACCGTGCGCCGCATCCTGGTCGAAAAGCAGCGCGACTTCGCCAAGACGCCGCCGGGTGCGGTTCTTGACGGCCGCGATATCGGCACCGTGGTGTGTCCCGACGCCGACATCAAGCTCTATGTGACGGCGAGTGCCGAAGTGCGGGCACGCCGCCGGCTGGCCGAGATCGAAAGCATCGGCGGCACCGCCAATTTCACCGAAATCCTTGCCGATATCCAACGCCGCGACGAGCGCGACATGGGCCGGGCCGACTCGCCACTGAAGCCGGCCGCCGACGCGCACTTGCTTGATACCAGCGAAATGGCTATAGAAGCCGCGTTTCTCGCGGCCATGTCTGTTATCGACGACGTGCTGGCCAAGAGAAACAAGGCCTGATCCGGGTTTTCTCCCGCGTTTCCGTTGCCGGAGGCGAAGAAAATACCCATATCGGGCACGAACCAGCCTGCCAGCATTCTTCATGCGCCGGAATTGCCGCTCGAAAAGCGGCCCAGGGCTTTTGCAGCCCGGAACGCCGGCAGGCCAACGCAACGCTAACCCACGGCGCCCGTCCCGCTCGAGATGCGGGGCACTCCAGGAGAAACAATGTCAGCTGCAAATCCCACTCGCGATGATTTCGCGAGCCTGCTCGAAGAATCATTCACCACCGGCCATTCCGGCGAAGGTCAGGTCGTCAAGGGCACGATCACCGCGATCGAAAAGGACATGGCCATCATCGACGTCGGCCTGAAGGTCGAAGGCCGCGTGCCGCTGAAGGAATTCGGCGTCAAGGGCAAGGACACCACCCTCAAGGTCGGTGACACCGTCGAAGTCTATGTCGAGCGCATCGAGAACGCGCTGGGCGAAGCCATGCTTTCCCGTGAGAAGGCCCGCCGCGAAGAGAGCTGGGTCCGCCTCGAAGAGAAGTTCACCAAGGGTGAGCGCGTCGAAGGCGTCATCTTCAACCAGGTCAAGGGCGGCTTCACCGTCGACCTCGACGGCGCCGTGGCCTTCCTGCCGCGCAGCCAGGTCGATATCCGCCCGATCCGCGACGTTTCCCCGCTGATGCACAACCCGCAGCCCTTCGAGATCCTCAAGATGGATCGCCGCCGCGGCAACATCGTGGTGTCGCGCCGCACCGTGCTCGAGGAGAGCCGCGCCGAACAGCGTTCGGAAATCGTGCAGAACCTCGAAGAAGGCCAGGTGGTCGAAGGCGTCGTCAAGAACATCACCGACTATGGTGCGTTCGTCGACCTCGGCGGCATCGACGGTCTGCTGCACGTCACCGACATGGCATGGCGCCGCGTCAACCATCCGACCGAAATCCTCAACATCGGTCAGACGGTCAAGGTGCAGATCATCCGCATCAACCAGGAAACCCACCGCATCTCGCTCGGCATGAAGCAGCTTGAGAGCGATCCGTGGTCCGAGATCGGCACCAAGTTCCCGATCGGCAAGAAGATCAAGGGTACCGTCACCAACATCACCGACTACGGCGCGTTCGTCGAGCTGGAGCCGGGCATCGAGGGTCTCATCCACGTTTCGGAAATGTCGTGGACGAAGAAGAACGTGCACCCCGGCAAGATCCTGTCGACGACGCAGGAAGTCGACGTGGTGGTGCTCGAGGTCGATCCGGCCAAGCGCCGCATCTCGCTCGGCCTCAAGCAGACGCTGGAGAATCCGTGGCAGGCTTTCGCCTCGAGCCATCCGGTCGGCAGCCAGGTCGAGGGCGAGGTCAAGAACAAGACCGAGTTCGGCCTGTTCATCGGCCTCGAAGGCGACGTGGACGGCATGGTCCACCTCTCCGACCTCGACTGGACCCGTCCGGGCGAGCAGGTCATCGAAGAGTACAATCGCGGCGACATGGTCAAGGCGCAGGTGCTCGACGTCGACATCGACAAGGAGCGCATCTCGCTCGGCATCAAGCAGCTGGCCAAGGACACGGTCGGCGAAGCCGCGACTTCGGGCGAACTGCGCAAGAACGCGGTCGTCACCTGCGAAGTCATCGGCGTCAAGGATGGCGGTCTGGAAGTGCGGCTGGTCGACAGCGGCATCGAGACATTCATCAAGCGCTCCGACCTCAGCCGTGATCGCGACGAGCAGCGCCCCGAGCGCTTCACCGTCGGCCAGAAGGTCGACGCCCGCGTCATCGCCTTCGACAAGAAGACCCGCAAGCTGCAGGTCTCGATCAAGGCGCTGGAAATCGCCGAAGAGAAGGAAGCGGTCGCACAGTACGGCTCGACCGACTCCGGCGCTTCGCTGGGCGATATCCTGGGTGCCGCGCTGAAGAAGCAGGGCAACTAAGACCTTCGCAACGCGAGGCTCTTCGCGCAGCCTTAAAAACAAAACCCCGCCGGATCGCTCCGGCGGGGTTTTTCTTTTGAGCGGTTCAGCGCTTGATAGATTCGCCGACCCGCTCCAACTCTTTGTTTTCACGCAATTCCCAAGGGAAACCGCTACGCGTTCTTCCCGGGAAAGCCGTTACGCACTTTTCCTGGAATTGCTCTCGGCGAAATGCTCTTGAAGTTCAGGCCCTGCCGTAGAGCGGCACCAGCGTTCCGCTCATTGCCTGGTTGGTGGGCGAGACGAGATAGGCGATTGATTCGGCCGCAGCTTCGAGGCTGACCCATTTGGTGAAATCGGCATCCGGCATGTCGGCGCGATTCGCGGGCGTGTCGAGCGTCGAGGGAGCCACGGCATTGACCAGGATGCCATTGGCCTTGAGTTCTTCCGCCATCGCCACCGTCATGGCAGCGACCGCCGCCTTGCTGGCGGTGTAGGCGACCATCCCGGCGCCGCGCCTGGGGTCGAGCCCGGCGCGCGCAGTGACATTGACGATGCGGCCGGCAGAGCCCGACGCCAGCATCGAGCGGATAGCCGCGCGGCTGCACAGGAAGGTGGTGCGGGCGTTGGTGTCCATCATCTCGGCGAAGGATGCCGATTCGATCTTTTCCACCGGTGCCATGGCAAAACCGCCCGCCAGATGGATCGATCCCCACAAGGCTGGAACCTGAGAATAGAAGGCTTCGACCTTGGCGGAGTCCGACAGGTCGACATTATGCGCCAGCTTCACATTGTCGTGCGCGGTGAAGGGGAAGTGTGAAGGTGCCGCGGCGTGCGCGTTCGGCACATGGCAGATCGCGCCCTGCTCCAGCAGCCTGCCGACCACCGCCCCACCGAGCGCGCCGGTTCCACCGGTCACAACGATATGCCTGCCTTCAAGTGTTTCCGTCATCCTGGACCGCTCCTGTCATTTTTATGACTTTTGTCGTTGGTTAGCCGCGCCGACGCGAAGCGTCGCGCCTTTCAGTCGATCACTCAACCGATATCTCGACATGGCAGCCGTCGCGTCTTTGCATGCGTCAGGACACCGTCGAATAGCGAAGCCGCCCGGAAGCGGCTCATGCCTTCCAAGACCAAGCCGGCAAATGGTCCGCTTCCGGTCGGGGACCAAGGCTGGCCTGGATGGTTCAGACGACCGTGATTTCGATGACATGTGGCAGTCCCGTTGCCCGGGCGTGCTTCAGCGCCTGTGGCAAGGCTTCGATGTCGGCCAGCCTTTCGGCGCCAATGCCATAGGCTTCGGCAAGCTTGCAGAAATCCGGCGGCGCCGGCGACACGCCGACAGGTTCCACGCCGACATCGAGCATCGAGGTCTCGATCTCGCGATAGCCCCTGTTGTTCCAGACGACGAAGATGACGGGCGCTTCGGAATCCAGCGCTACGGCTATCTCCGGCAAGGTGAACTGGAAGCCGCCGTCGCCGGTCAGGCAGACAACCGGGGCATCGGGCATGGCGAGTGCCGCGCCGATCGCCGCCGGAGGGCCATAGCCCAGCGCGCCGAAGCCGGTCGCGGCATTGAACCAGCCGCCGGGCCGGTCATGGTCGTAATAGAGGTTGGCGGCGTAAATCGGCTGGGTGGAGTCGCCGACGATGATGGCTCCGGGCAAGGCATCGCGGATCATTTCCACGGCATGCACCTGCGCCGCATAGGCCGGGCTCAACTCGGCAAAGGCGGCCTTTCGCCCCGCCGCGGCGCGGCCATGGCCGTCTTCGCCGGCGCTGTGGGCGGGATCGATCGCCGCAAGCAGGGCCTCGATCGCCACGGCGCAATCGGCCTGGATGGCGATCGTCGCCGGGCGCCGCGCAAGCTGGTCGGCGCCGATGTCGATACGGATCAGGTTCGAAGGCAGCACGAAGCCGCCGTCGCCATAGCCGTCATAGTCGGTCGGGCCGAATTCGGTGCCGGCGGCGATCACCAGATCGGCCTCGGCCATCAGCGCGCGAACCGCCTTCAAGCTCGGACTTGCCGGCACGCAAAGCGGATGACCATGCATCAGGCCGCGTGCGTTGGTGGTCTCGACAACCGGAGCACCCAGCCTTTCGGCAAGCCGCCGCAGTGGGGCTTCCGCCTTCCTGGCGCCGCCGCCGGCGAGGATCAACGGACGGCGCGCTATCTTTATTAGCTTTGCCGCCTCGGCAATTGCCCTGGCTTCCGGAGCGGGCGGGGCGGCATTGCTCAACGCAGCCGCAAGACCGTCGGCGGGCTTCACCATGACGTCGGTCGGAATTTCGATGTGCACCGGTCCTGGACGCGCGGACGAAAACAAGGCGAAGGCACGGGCGAGCGCACCCGGCAGCTCTGCGGCCTTGGTGATGCGCTCCGAGAACAGCGCCACCTTCTCCATCATGCCGCGCTGGTCGGGCAATTCATGCAGGAAGCCGAGCCCCTTGCCGAGCGTGTCGGTGGCGTTGACGCCAGAGATCACCAGCATCGGCACGGAATCGGCGCGCGCCTGGCCCATGGCGGTGATGGTGTTGGTCAACCCCGGCCCGGTGATGACGAAGGCGACGCCCGGCCTGCCGCTGGCGCGGGCATAGCCGTCGGCCATGAAGCCGGCGCCCTGTTCGTGGCGCGGCGTGACATGGCGGATCCTAGACCTCGCCAGGCCGCGATAGAGCTCGACCGTGTGGACGCCGGGGATGCCGAAGACGGTGTCGACGCCATGGGCCTCGAGTAGCGAAATCAGCGCTTCGCCGATGGTGGTCATTTGTTTTCTCCCCTCTCTCTTTGTTTCTTACGCAATTCCCAAGGGAAAACGCTTCTCATTTTTCCTGGAATTGCTTGAGCGGCGCGAGGCCGAGCTCGGCCTCGACAGCCTTGATGCCAATCGCCGCCAATTCGCCGGGCGAGAACATCTCGCCGGCCAGGCAGCCTTCGATCCAGAGCCCGTCGATGATCGCATTGATCGCGATGGCATGGTGGCGCAGCTCGCCTGCGTCCGGCTTGTGCTGTTCGGCGGCGAGCACTTCGGCCACGACCGCTTCCACCTCGTTGCGAAAGCCAAGGTAGCCGTCGCGGTGGGCGCGGGCCAAGGCAGGATCGGCACCGGCGCGGCCGAGGAAGGTTGCCCAGAGCGAAAACACCCGCGCGTCGATGATCGGCGCATTGAGGTTGGCGGTGACGAAGGCCGCGAGGCGTTGGCGCGGCGAGGCATCATCCATGACCAGTGCCGCTTTGGCCTGCTCGGTCATGCGGCCGACCAGCGCCGTATAGGCTTCCTGCAGCAATTCTTCCTTGCCCGGGAAATAATGCCGGATCAGCCCGGCGGTGACGCCGGCACGCAATGCGATGGTGCGCAAGGTGGCGCCCTGCAGGCCATATTCCGCCACGCTGTCCAAAGTCGCTTCGATCAGATCCTGCCGCCGCCGCCCCTCGCCCTCGCGACGGAACTTACGGCGCGCATTCATTGGCGCAGAATCGGTCGCGTCAGGCATGTCGGCCCGCCTTCGCAGGCGATGCAGAGCGCATCCGCCTCAAAGATTTCAACCGTGCAGCCGGCGGCTTCCATGGCGGCCTTGGTCCTGGGAAAGCCCGCGACGGCAATGACCTTGAGCGGGCTGGTCGGCAGGACGTTCAGGCTGAGGCCGTCGGAAGCGGCGAATTCTTCGGCGTCGCCTTCGACCAGCCGGATGCCGCGCGCCTTCAGCGTCTGATAGAACGGGGCCGGCAAAAGCGGCGAATAGACCAAAGCGAGGTCGTCGGCCAGCGGGCTGATCAGCGACATCAAATGCAGGCACGCTTCTTCACCCTGCCACAGCGGCAGATCAAAGCCGTAGACGGAAATGCCCAGCGGCGTCAGCAGGTTGGAAACCTGCTGGATGCCTTCCTGGTTGGAGCGGACACCGCGCCCGATCGCCAGCGTGCGGGCATCCACCCATACACAGTCGCCACCTTCGACCTGGCCGGGAGCCTCGACGCGGCCAAGGATCGGAATGCCCAGTCTTCTGTAGGTTTCCTCATGCAGCGAGGGCTCGCTGGCGCGCAACGGCTTACCCATGGACAGGATCAGCGCGCCACGGTCGGTCATCAGCGAGGGGTCGTGCGTGAACACCGAATCCGAAAGTCCGTCGGCCCTGTCCTCGATCCATTCGATCTCGGCGCCGGAGGCCGCCACCAGTTCAGCAAGGACCGCGTGCTGCGAGGCTGCTTTCGCCGGGTTGAATCCCGGGCCATAGTGCCAGGCGGCCCTGTCGGCGTCACGCATGGCGTTGGCCGCCGACCGCATCAGCACGCGCCGCAGCGGCGCCGCCATGGACTGTGATCCGAAAGCGCTCATCGATGCCCTTTTTAAGCTGAAAAAAATCGGGAAAATTTCATGAGAGGTTATTTATACACTTGCACAACAAGGCCGCAAGTGCCGTAATGAGCGGGATTGACGGGCTCGCTCTGTTGGGTCCATGCTTGAAGTCTGGAGCGGGGCAGTACAGCGTATGTTGATTAGCCGGATAGACGTTCGACGAACCGCCGGCGGCCATATGGAGGTCATTTGGTGAGCGCTGTGGCAGCTGCCAAACTTCCATCAGGCGAGGTGCAGGACTGCGCCGCAGAAGCCATCCATGTCGAGAACCTGCACAAGAAATTCGGTCAACTGCATGTGCTGAAGGGCGTATCGCTGTCGGCGCGCGACGGCGAGGTCATCGCCATCATCGGCGGCTCGGGCTCGGGTAAATCGACGCTGCTGCGCTGCATCAACTGCCTGGAAAATCCGACCAGCGGCATCATCCGGGTCAATGGTGAGGAGATCAAGCTCAAGGCGGACAGCCACGGCCACACCATCCCGGCCGACCGCAGGCAGATCGAACGCATCCGCTCCAAGCTCGGCATGGTGTTCCAGAACTTCAACCTGTGGAGCCATATGACGCTGATCGAAAACGTCATCGAGGTTCCCGTGCACGTGCTGGGCGTGACGCGCGACCAGGCAATCGCCCAGGCCGAAAAGCTGCTGGCGCGGGTCGGGCTCGCCGAGAAACGCGATGTCTATCCGGCCTATCTCTCCGGTGGCCAGCAGCAGCGCGCCGCGATTGCTCGCGCCTTGGCCATCAATCCGCGCGTCATGCTGTTCGACGAACCGACCTCGGCCCTCGACCCCGAACTGGTCGGCGAAGTGCTGAAGGTGATCGGCGATCTGGCGCGCGAAGGCCGCACCATGGTGCTGGTCACCCACGAAATGAAATTCGCCCGCGAGGTCGCGACCCACGTCGTCTACCTCTACAACGGGCTGGTCGAGGAGGAAGGCCCGCCGGAGCAGATCTTTGGCGCGCCCAAATCCGAAAGGCTCAAGCAGTTCATCCGCAACATCGGCTAGGGACAGGCCGGGACGGAAGAAAACCGGGAACCAACAACAAACTGGGAGTTCTGAAAATGAAGACTGTTCTGAATACATTGGCCGCGGCACTGCTGCTCGGCGTCGCCGCCATGGGCGTGGCCAAGGCCGATCCGGTCAAGATCGGCGTCGCCGCCGAACCCTACGCGCCCTTCACCTCGCCCGATGCTTCGGGCAAATGGGTCGGCTGGGAAATCGACTTCATCGACGCCGTATGCGCCGAGGAAAAGCTCGACTGCGTCATCACCCCTGTCGCCTGGGACGGCATCATCCCGGCGCTGACCACCAAGAAGATCGACCTTATCGTCTCGTCGATGTCGATCACCGACGAACGCAAGAAGACCATCGACTTCTCCGACAAGTACTACAACACGCCGACCGCGATCATCGGCCCCAAGGACCAGAAATTCGGCGCCACGCCCGACGATCTCAAGGGCAAGGTCCTCGGCGTCCAGGTGTCGACGGTGCATGCCGTCTACGCCAAGAAGCACTTCGGCCCGACCGCATCCGAGATCAAGGAATACCAGACGCAGGACGAAGCCAACAACGACCTTGCCGCCGGCCGCCTCGACGCGGTGCAGGCCGATTCCATCGCGCTCAAGGAGTTCCTCAAGACCGACCAGGGCAAGGCCTGCTGCGATCTCAAGGGCATGGTGGCCCCTGACGACGAGGTGCTCGGACCGGGCGTCGGCGCCGGCGTGCGCAAGGAAGACCCCGATCTGAAAGAGAAGATCAACGCCGGCATCAAGGCGATCCGCGCCAACGGCAAATATGACGAAATCTCGAAGAAATACTTCGATTTCGACATTTACGGCGGCGCCACGCAGTCGAACTGACGACCCTCGCATGGCTGGAGGACAGGGCGCTGACGCTCCCGTCCTCCAGCCGGCCTGTCCACGCATGCTCGCCGCCGGCCGCAGGTGCCGGCGGATCGAGCCAGCAATCCGGGGGCGACGCTGATCGAATCCTTTCTTCCGGCCTCCGCGGCCGGCATCGTCGAACTTCTCTCGCCCGCGCCCGTCGGCTGGGGCGGGACGCTCCTGGTCGGGCTCCTGCATTCGCTGGAGATCGCCGTCGGCGCCACCATCGTCGGCCTGCTGATTGGAACCTGGGGCGCCTATGGCAAGCTCTACGGCGGACCGGTGGTGCGCGACCTGTTCGCGGTCTACACCACCGTGGTGCGGGCCGTGCCGGAACTAGTGCTGATCCTGCTGCTCTATTATGCCGGCACCGACCTGATAAACCAGGTGCTGGCCGCCATGGGCTACCAACGTGTCGACATAAGCGGGCTGGTGGCCGGCATCGCCGTGCTCGGCTTCGTCCAGGGCGCCTATTCGACGGAAGTCATCCGCGGCGCGATCCTCGCCATTCCGCAGGGCCAGATCGAAGCCGCCCGCGCCTTCGGCATGTCTCCCGGCCTTCTGTTGCGTCGCATCACGCTGCCGGCGATGCTGCCTTTCGCCATTCCGGGCCTCGCCAATCTGTGGCTGATCGCCACCAAGGACACCGCGCTGCTGGCCGTCGTCGGCTTCTTCGAACTGACGCTGGCGACACGGCAGGCGGCGGGCGTCACCAAGGCCTATCTGATTTTCTTCCTCGCCGCCGGCGTACTCTACCTCTGCGTGACGCTGGTTTCGAACTTCCTGCTTGGCCGCGCCGAGAAATGGGCGCGGCGCGGCATGCCTTCGATCAAGGAGGCCCGTTGATGACGGGTGAAACAGTCATCATCGATACGGCGGCGCGCGCTTCGCTCTGGCTGCAGCCGCATCGCATCGTGCTGATCCTCATCGCGGTGGGGCTGGTGGCGTCGGCCGCCTTCTTCATGCGCTGGGACTGGCTGCCGCAATATTGGGAAATGGGCCTGATGGGCATCTGGCGTGCCCTGTGGATCCTAGCCGTCACCTGCGCGCTCGGCTTCATGATCGCCGTGCCCGTCGGGCTGGCGCAGGCGGCAGGCTCGATCTGGGTCGCGGCTCCGGCGAAAGTCTTCTGCACCATCATTCGCGGCACGCCGCTGCTTCTCCAGCTATGGCTGCTTTATTACGGGCTGGGCTCGCTGTTTCCGCAATATCCATGGATCCGCGAATCCTGGATGTGGCCCTATCTCAGGCAGGCATGGCCATACGGCGTGCTGGCGTTGACCTTGTCCTTCGCCGGCTATGAGGGCGAAGTGATGCGCGGCGCCTTTGCCGGCGTGCCCAAGGGGCAGTTGGAAGCGGCCCGCGCCTTCGGCATGAGCCGCTGGAAGATTTTCCGGCGCATCTGGCTGCCACAAGCCTTCTACAGGGCGCTGCCAACGCTGACCGGCGAGACCGTGCTGCAGCTGAAATCGACGCCGCTGGTGGCGACGATCAGCGTGATCGATATCTTCGCGGTCTCGTCCAAGGTGCGGCAGGACACCTACCTCACCTACGAGCCCCTGCTGCTCTTGGCGTTGATCTATATGGCGATCACCGGCATTCTGGTCTTCGCCTTCAGCCGGATCGAGGCGCGGATCCCGGTCAAGATAGGTTAGGGGAGTAGGGGAGTAGGGGAGTAGGGGAGTAGGGGAGTAGGGGAGTAGGGGAGTAGGGGAGTAGGGGAGTAGCCAGCCACTTCCGCATTCACATTTCCATCCCCGTTCGCTATTCACCGCGCACAATTCCCTATTCCCTAATTCCTTAGGACCGTCATGATGCAACTCAGTCTCGACCAGGCAAAAGGACTGTGCCGGATGGCGGCACTTGGCGCCGGCGCCAATGAGGAGGCGGCGCAATCGCTCACCGCCTCGATCATCGCCGCCGAGGCCGAAGGACTTGCAGCCGTCGGGCTGTCGCATTTCATCGACTACCTCGAAGCGCTGGAGGCCGGGCGCATCGACGGCAATGCCGACCCGGTGATCACCCGGCCGGCGCTGGCCATTTATTTCTCGGACGCACGCGGCGGGCTGGCGCATACCGGCTTCGACCGCACCATCGACGACCTCGCCAAGGCGGCAAGACTGTTCGGCGTCGCCATCTTCTCGCAGAAGAACGCCTATACGTGTGGGGCGCTCGGCTACTTTACCGGCCGGCTGGCGGCGCAGGGGCTGGTGTCCTTTGCCGCCACCAATGGACCGGCCGTCCTGGCCGGCTCGGGCTCGGTCAAGCCGGTCTACTGCACCAATCCGATGTCGTTCGCCGCGCCCGCCGCCGACGGCGCGCCGCTGGTCATCGACCAGTCGTCGAGCGCCACCGCTTTCGTCAACATCCGCAAGGCCGCGGAAGACGGCAAGAAGATCCCCGAAGGCTGGGCGCTGGACGCCAGCGGCAATTCGACGACCGACCCGGCCGCCGCCATGAAGGGCGCCATGCTTGCCTTTGGCGGCCAGCGCGGCGCCAACATCGCCCTGATGGTCGAGGTGCTGGCGGCGGGCCTGTCGGGCGCCAACTGGTCGCTCGACGCGCCGTGGTTCAGTGGCGGCCCCGACAGTCCGGGAACCGGCCTGTTCGTGCTTGCGGTCGAGCCCAAGCTGCTCGATCCCGATTTCGAGCAGCGCATGAAAGACCAGCTCGACCGACTGCGCCGGCGCTATGGCGTGCATGTGCCCGGCCGTGCCCGGGCCGAAGCGGCCGAGAAGGCGCAGGCGCGCGGCATCACCGCGCCCAAGGCAGTGATCCAGCGCATCTCCGAATTTGCCGAGCGCTATTCGGCCTGAAGAAATCGGCGAATTTTTTCCCGCGCCTCGGTGAACCTTCCCGCGCGTCCCGACGACGAATAGCTATCCGGGTCGGGTTTGCCCGGTCGGTGTCTTCTGTCGGATGCGTCCAGGGCCGAGGCGGGCGTACTTGCTTCACGCCCATGCTGATACCGTCTCAGGTCAGGCCGCCTCGTTGGCCCTGGTTTCGACACGAAACTCACCCGGAAAACCCCGCTTCGGCGGGGTTTTCTGCGTTTGTCGTTCGATCCTGCTGTTCTTCGTCATTCGCGGCGGCAACCGGCACTCGGTCGATGCCCGCCTCGGCAAGGCGTTCTGACACGCCCGAAAGAAGGGCGGCAGCGACGACGCGTCACCCTTTGCCTTTGGCGCAAAACGGACTATGAAACGGCTCAGCCAAGCCATCTGGAACGCGCGCCGGAGCCCGTCATGACCGAAATCCTGCAGACCCCAAAGCTTGTCGTCGTCTTTGGCGGGTCAGGCTTTGTCGGCCGCCATGTCGTGCGGGCGCTGGCCAAGCGCGGCTATCGCATCCGGGTCGCCTGCCGGAGGCCCGATCTTGCCGGCCATCTGCAGCCGCTCGGCAATGTCGGCCAGATCCAGCCGGTGCAGGCCAATGTGCGCGTGCGCTGGTCGGTCGACCGCGCCGTGCAAGGCGCCGACCATGTCGTCAATCTCGTCGCCATCCTGCATCAGAGCGGCCGGCAGAAATTCTCCGCCGTGCATGATTTCGGTGCTCGCGCGATCGCCGAGGCGGCGCGCTCCGTCGGCGCCGGGCTCACCCATATTTCGGCGCTCGGCGCCGATCTGGACTCCGAATCGGATTATGCGCGCACCAAGGCGCTGGGCGAGAAGGCGGTGCTGGAGACGATCGCCGATGCCGTGATCTTCCGGCCGTCGATCAATTTCGGGCCGGAAGACAGCTTCTTCAACCGTTTCGCCAATATGGCGCGTTATTCTCCGGTGCTGCCGCTGATCGGCGGCGGCCACACCAAGTTCCAGCCGGTCTATGTCGGCGACGTCGCCGAGGCGGTGGCGCGCTCGGTCGACGGCAAGATCGATGGCGGCCAAGTCTACGAGCTTGGCGGCCCCAACGTGCTCACTTTCAAGGAGTGCATGCAGGAACTGCTCACCGTGATCGAGCGCAAGCGCATGCTGGTGCCGGTGCCGTGGTGGGTGGCAAACATCCAGGCCTCGATCCTCGGGCTCCTGCCCAATCCGCTGCTGACCAAGGACCAGGTGATGCAGTTGCGCGAGCACAACATCGTTTCGGACGAAGCCGCCAAGGCGAACCGGACACTGGCGGGGCTCGGCATTCAGCCGCAATCGATCGCGACGATCCTGCCCAGCTACCTCTGGCGCTTCCGCGCCGCCGGCCAGTTCCAGCAGCGCAAACCAGCCGTATAAGTGAGTGCAGTAGGCCAAAGGCGTGTTGGGATTCAGGTCAGGCCGAGTCGAGAACGCAGGCAGGCATCACCTGAATATCGGCACACCTAGCGAGGCGTGACCTGCATCGGCAGACCGCCTTGCGGCTGCGTGGTCAATTTCTGCACCGGCCAGGGTTTTGTGTCGGCCGTCGTGTCGAAGCGGAAGCGGGACAAAAGTACGGCGAGCGCGATGATCGCCTCCTGCATGGCGAAGCTGGCGCCGATGCAGACGCGCGGACCCGCGCCGAAGGGCAGATACTGGAAACGGTCGATCTTTTCACGGTTCCCCGGGTGGAAGCGTTCGGGCAGGAAGGCGTCAGGCCTGTCCCACAGCTTCCTGTGGCGGTGGACGACCCACGGCATCACCAGCACGGCGGCGTACTTGGGGATGTAGAGATCCTTCCACATTTCGGGCTCGATTGGCTCGCGATTGATCGACGGCGCCGGCGGATAGAGCCGCAGCGCCTCGTCGAAGGCGGCGCGGGTCAGCGGCATGGCGTCGAGCCACTTCGTCGGATCGGGCTCGCGCGCCAGCACCTGGTCGATCTCCCGTTCGATCCGGTCACGCTCCCAGGGCGATTCGGCCAGGCAATACAGCGTCCAGCCGAGCGCGCGCGCCGTCGTCTCGTGGCCGGCGCCGATGAAGGTGATGATGTTGTCCTCGACTTCCGAGCGCGTCAGTCCGTCGGGGCCTTCGGCCTTGAGCAGCAGCGTCAGGAAATCCTGGGGCACGGCATCGGGATCGCGCCTGAACTTTTCTTCGCGCATCCTGACCGTGTCGGTCACGATCTTGCGGAAATAGGCCATCGTCTTGCGGCCGCGGATGCGGGTCAGCCGCGGCAGCCAGTCGGGGGCGCGCAACAGGTCGAGCGGATCGACGCGGCCCATGGTTTCGAACAGGCGATCGATCTCGTTTTCGAAACTGCCCGGCTCGCCCGCGATCTCACCGGAAAACAGCGTCTCGGCCAGGATGTCGTAGGTGAGCAGCGTCATGTCTTGGGCGATATCGGACGTGCCGCCCGCCTCGTAACGGGTGACAAACTCCAGCGTGCGTTTCAGCATCGGCTGTGCGAAGCCGAAAATGTGGCGCGGCGTGAACACCGGCGCCATTGCCTTGCGCGACCGCTTCCACACCTCGCCCTCGGCGGTCAGCAAGCCGTCGCGCAGGATTGGCCTCAGGATCTTCTGGCGCACCGTCGCCATCTTGTAGTTCTTGGCGTTGTCGACCAGCACATGGCGGATCAGTCCGGGATCATTGGCGATGACCAGCGGCCCACCGGCGCCCTTGGCCGAAATCCAGGGTTCGTTGTAGGTCGGCTCGCCCCAGAGTTCGAGCGGATTGCGATAGACGATGCGGATCATCTCCAGCGTCGAAGGCGGCGATGTGCGCGGCTTCGGGGCGGGAGGAACGAAGGGGGCGGGCTGAGTATCCATGAAGTGCTCCGCTGCTCCCATTAATGTAGTGGCTGGCACACCAGGCGTCCATGTGACCGAACGGCAGACCGGACCGTGGCAGAAGGAACACCAGGGCGGACGGTCTGTTCATCCGATCGTGACCGATCCGCCAGGGTTCCATCTTGTCCGCTGGAACGCTCTGCCGTAGTGACGGTCACCAACGGATACCGCCCGACAAAGGAGCCTGCCTTGAAGCACCAGTTGAACATCATCATCGGCAGCACGCGGCCCGGCCGCGCCGGTCCGGTTTTTGCCGAGTGGCTGGAGACGTTCGCGCGCGAGCACGGAAAATTCGAGCCAGTGCTGACCGACATCGCCGCCTTCAACCTGCCGGTGCTGGACGAACCGCATCATCCAAGGCTCGGCAACTATCAGAACGACCACACCAAGGCCTGGTCGAAGGCGATCGACGCCGCCGACGCCTTTGTCTTCGTGGCGCCGGAATACAACTATTTCGCGGCACCCGCGATCGTCAACGCGATCGACTATCTCGCCCGCGAATGGAAATACAAGCCCGCCGCCATCTTCAGCTATGGCGGTGTCTCCGGCGGCCTGCGCGCGGCGCAGGCGCTGAAGCCGCTGCTGACCGCTGTCGGGATCATGCCGATCCCGGAAGGCGTCGCGCTGCCGCTGTACCAGAAACTGCTCGACGAGAACGGCGCCTTCGATGCCAGCGAGCACGTGCGGGGCGGGAGCAAGACCATGCTGGACGAACTGTCGCGCTGGAGCGAGGCGTTGAAACCAATGCGCGCAGCCTGAAAGAGCCGCTCTCAACCCGGCTTGCTCGTGCCATAAAGAGATGGAATGGTCGCCAAATGACTGAGCCGGGGGGCGGTTCGACTTGCGGTTGCTGTTTGCCTTGCTGCTGGTGCTTGCGACCACCGCTATCGCGGTGGCGGAGCGGCGCGTGGCATTGGTCATGGCCGATGACGACTACCGGCTGGTCCGGCCGCTGGCCAACCCCATCCATGACGGCGAAGCGATGGAAGCGGCGCTGAAGAAACTTGGTTTCGACGTGGTGCTCGAAACCAACCGCGATCTCAGGCGCATGCGCCGCGCGCTCGACGATTTCCGCCAAGACGCCAAGGGCGCAGACGTTGCGCTGGTGTATTTCTCAGGCCATGGCGTCGAAATATCGGGCGACAACCGGCTGCTGCCGGTCGATGCCGATCCGTCCTCGCTCGATGCGCTGGACAAGACCAGCCTGCCGCTGGAAGAGGTGCGCGACGCGGTCGCGGCCACCGCGAAAGTCGGGCTGATCGTGCTCGACGCCTGCCGCAGCGATCCGTTCTCGGGGAGCGGCGGCGACGGGCGCGGCGCGACCTCGCTGGCCAAGGATGTCGCCGACAAGGCCACGCCGGGTCTTGGCCGCGTCGGGCGGGCGGAAAACGTCCTGTTCGCTTTTTCGGCCGCACCCGGCGAGACGGCCGCCGATGGCACCGGCCAGAACTCACCCTTCACCACGGCGCTGGCCAAATATCTCGGCACGGACGGGCTCGAAATCCGATCGGTGCTGACGCTGGTGCAACAGGAGGTCTACGACCTGTCGCGCGGCAGGCAACTGCCCTATGTCGAGAGCGGCCTGCCGAAACTGTTCTTCGCCGCCGCGGCCAAGGAGCAGTTGCCGGAGCGCGAACGGCTGCTGCTGGCCATGGCCGACGTGACGCCGGACATGCGCGGCGAGGTCGAGCGGATCGCCAGCGACGCCGACATACCGCTGGCGCCGCTCTATGGGGCGTTGATCAGCGCCGACACCAGCCATTTGTCGGCCGAGAGCCTGAATGCAAGGCTGCGCGAGGCGGCCGACGCCTTCGTCAAGGTACGCGCCGAGATGAAGACGCTGGGCGCCGACGATCCGCGTGTGACGGAACTGCGCCGTCAGGCCGAGGAGCAGTTGGCCCTGGGCGCCTTCGGCGCGGCACAGGCGAAGCTGGCCGAGGCGGTCGATATCGACGAGGTGTCGCGCAAGGCGCTGAAGGTGAATTTCGTCGACCGGACGCTGTCGCAGGCCGCGACGCTGTTCCTGTCGGCGGGCGCGGCGCGCGCCGACCTCAACTATGCGGCGGCCATCAAGGGCTATGAAACCGTGCTATCGCTGTATGGCGAGGCCGGGCAGACCTCGCTCAGCCTGGAACAGGCCGACCGTCAGAGCCGCACGCTGGAGGAACTCGGCATTCTCTATACGACGGTGGGCAATGTCGACGCGGCCGGCCGGGCCTTCGCCGCGCTGTTGGCCAATCTCGAGCAGCGGTCGCGTCAGGAAACCGATCCCAGCGTCAAGCGCGATCTCGCCATCAGCCATATCAAGCTCGCCAATACTGAGGTGGCGCAAGGCAACCTGCCGAGCTCGCTCGAAAACTATGAGGCGGCCAGGGGCATGCTGCAGGAGTTGACCGCAAGCGTGCCGGACAAGAAAGACTGGCTCGGTGATCTTGCCATGGCCAATGACAAGATCGGCAACGTCCTGGCGACACAAGGCGATGTGGCCGCGGCGGCCCAGGCCTATCAACAAAGCCTGTCGATCAAGCAGAAGTTGGCCGACGCCGAGCCGAACAGCGCCTATCTGCTGCGCGACCTGACCATAACCTATGACGAAATCGGCGATCTTGCCCGTACCGCCGGCCAGTTGGGCGGCGCCCAGACGGCCTTCGAGGAGAGCCTGAGAATCCGGCTGGCGCTGGCCGAGAACAAACCCGACGACCTTGAGCGCCAGCGCGCGGTCTCCGTAAGCCACGAGAGGATCGGTGACGTGCTGCGCGAGCGTGGCGCCGCCGCCGATGCGCTCGTGGCCTACAACAAGAGCCAGGCGATCGCCGAAGACCTGGTGCGCCGCGACCCTAACGATACCGACTTGAAGCGCGACCTGTCGATCAGCTACGCCAAGATCGGCAACGCGCTCAACGACCAGGAGAGCTGGCCGGCAGCGCTGGCTTCCTATCAACAAGCGCTGGCCGTAGCGCGTGAACTTGCCGCGAGCGACCCTGGCAATACCGACTGGCAGCGCGACCTTTCGGTCTGTCTGGAAAAGGTTGCCGGTGTGCTTGATGCCCAGGGCAATGTCAGCGACGCACTGCGAAACTACCAGGACAGTCTTGCCATTGCCGACCGGCTGGCCAAGCTCGACCCGGGCAATTCCGACTGGCAACGCGACCTGTCGATCACATTCTCGGAAATCGGCATGCTGGAGACCAAGCAGCGGCATTTCGAGGGTTCCAGGAAGGCCTTCGAAGCCAGCCTCGGCATCCGCCAGAAACTGGCTCAATCCGATCCGACCAATGCGCTTTGGCAATTTGATCTGGTTCAGGCCTACATCAACTATGCGTATGTGGCCAAGGATCCGAAGGCGGTGCTGACCAAGGCGCTGAACCTGACGCTGGAGCTAGACCGCACGGGCCGGCTGGCGCCAAGGGACAAATCCACGATCAAATATTTGCACGGCCTTCTCGCTAAATTCAACGCTCGAAAAAAATAGCCGGCTGGCGGCTCGGCATTTGAGCCGGAAATGCCTGCAAACCTTGGAAAAACCGCCTTTAGCGCCTATATCTAGTCGATATCAGAAGCGCGATTCGGGGCCGATTTTTCGCGCTGTACAAGCGGCATCTAGACAACAGGTTTTCATGAGCGACCAGACCGAGAACACCAACGGCGCTGAAGCCGAATACGGCGCCGATTCCATCAAGGTTTTGAAGGGGTTGGATGCTGTCCGCAAGCGGCCGGGCATGTATATCGGCGACACCGATGACGGCTCGGGCCTGCATCACATGGTCTACGAGGTGGTCGACAACGCCATCGACGAGGCGCTGGCCGGCCATGCCGACCTGGTTTCGGTGACGCTTAATCCCGATGGCTCGGTGACGGTTATCGACAATGGCCGTGGCATTCCGACCGACATTCACCCCAGCGAGGGCATTTCGGCGGCCGAAGTGATCATGACGCAGCTGCATGCCGGCGGAAAGTTCGACCAGAACTCCTACAAGGTTTCTGGCGGCCTGCATGGCGTCGGCGTCTCGGTCGTCAACGCGCTGTCGGCCTGGCTGAAGCTCAAGATCCGCCGCAACGGCCAGATCTTCGAAATGAGTTTCACCCATGGCGATGCCGACGCGCCGCTGAAGGCGACCGGCAGCTACGAGCAGGACAAGCGCCCGGGCACCAATGAGGGCCGCAGCGGCAGCGAGATCACCTTCTTTCCGTCCGCCGAGACCTTCACCATGGTCGAGTTCGACTTCGGCACGCTGGAGCACCGGCTGCGCGAACTCGCCTTCCTGAACTCCGGTGTGCGCATCGTGCTGACAGACGCCCGTCATGCGGACGTCGTGAAGCATGAACTGCACTATGACGGGGGCCTCGAAGAGTTCGTCAAATATCTCGACCGCGTCAAGAAACCGCTGATCGAGAAGCCGATCGCCATCAGGGCCGAGCGCGACGGCATCACCGTCGAAGTGGCGATGTGGTGGAACGACAGCTACCACGAGAATGTGCTGGCCTTCACCAACAACATTCCGCAGCGCGACGGCGGCACGCATCTGGCCGGTTTTCGCGGTGCGCTGACCCGCCAGATCACCGGCTATGGCGAATCCTCGGGCCTGACCAAGAAGGAAAAGGTGTCGCTGATCGGCGACGATTGCCGCGAAGGCCTGACGGCGGTGCTGTCGGTCAAGGTTCCCGATCCGAAATTCTCGTCGCAGACCAAGGACAAGCTGGTCTCGTCGGAAGTCCGTCCCGTGGTCGAAGGGCTGGTCAATGAAGCACTCGGCACGTGGCTCGAAGAGCATCCGACCGAGGGCAAGGTGGTCGTCGACAAGGTGATCCAGGCCGCGGCGGCGCGCGAAGCCGCGCGCAAGGCGCGCGACATCACCCGCAAGACCTCGCTTGGGGTCACCTCGCTGCCCGGCAAGCTGGCCGACTGCCAGGAACGCGACCCGGCGAAGTCCGAAATCTTCATCGTCGAGGGTGACTCGGCAGGCGGCTCCGCCAAGGGCGGCCGTTCGCGGCAGAACCAGGCGATCCTTCCCTTGCGCGGCAAGATCCTCAATGTCGAGCGGGCCCGCTTCGACCGCATGCTCTCGTCCGACATGATCGGCACACTGATCACCGCGCTCGGCACCTCGATCGGCAAGGACGAATTCAACGCCGACAAGCTGCGTTACCACAAGATCATCCTGATGACCGACGCCGACGTCGACGGCGCCCATATCAGGACCCTGCTGCTCACCTTCTTCTTCCGGCAGATGCCGGAGCTGATCGAGCGCGGCCATCTCTACATCGCCCAGCCGCCGCTCTACAAAGTGACGCGCGGCAAGAGCTCGCAATACATCAAGAATGAGAGCGCCTTCGAGGAATTCCTGATCGATTCAGGGTTGGAGGAGGCTTCGCTTACACTTGGCTCGGGGGAAGTGCGGACCGGACAGGATCTGCACGGCGCCGTTGCCGACGCGCTGGCCGTGCGCCAGCTCATCAACGGCTTGCACACGCGCTACAACCGCAACGTCGTCGAGCAGGCGGCGATCGCCGGCGGGCTCAATCCCGATGTCTTCGCCGATCTTGGCCGTGCCAACGCGATGGCGGAGCGGATCGCGCAACGCCTCGACATCATTGCCGAGGACACCGAGCGCGGCTGGACCGGCCGCATGTCGACGTCGAACGAGGGTATCGGCGGCTATGTCTTCGAACGCACCGTGCGCAGCGTGAAGGAATACGCCCATCTCGACATGGCGCTGATCAATTCCGCCGATGCACGCCAACTCGACCGCTACGCGCAGCGCCTCAGCGAGATCTACGAGATGCCGCCGGTGCTGCGCCGCAAGGATGTGTCCGAAACTGTCTCGGGGCCGCTGGCGCTGCTCAACGCGGTCTTCGCGACCGGCCGCAAAGGACTGACCATGCAACGCTACAAGGGTCTCGGCGAGATGAATGCCGAGCAGTTGTGGGAGACCACGCTCGACCCGAATGTGCGCTCGCTGCTGCAGGTCAAGGTCAACGACGCGACCGATGCCGACAGCCTGTTCTCGCGGCTGATGGGCGACGAGGTGGAACCACGGCGCGAATTCATCCAGGACAACGCCCTGTCGGTCGCCAACCTGGATATTTGACCGACCGCCCAAATCGGCGCGCCAGGCAATTCCAGAAAGTGCGGAACGGTTTTCCGGGGAAAAGCGATAGCGCTTTCCCCTGGGAGACTTCGTCAAGACAACGAATAGAGCGGTTCCGCGTTTTCGTGAGACAATGAACCGTTCTACGCCGCGCCAGTTTGTTCCATCGCCGGCAAACAAAATCATTTCATAGCCCATCGGAACGGAAGCTCCCGAGAGACATTGTGACAGTATCGATCACAATTTCTCACAAGGAGACATCCATGGGACGCGGCATCTTGCTCTGGTTGCTCGGCATTCCGATTCCGATCATCATCCTCATCATGCTGTTCGTACGGTAGGGGGCCTGAAATGCAGTCCGCCCTATCGGCTGTCAACGTATCCGCTTCGACGGAATCGTCCTCCACCGCGGTCAGCTGGGGACCGATCATTGCCGGCGCCTTCGCGGCCTCGACGCTGACATTCATCCTCATGCTGCTCGGCTCGGGCCTCGGGCTCACTATGGTTTCGCCATGGTCGGGCTCCAGCGCATCGATCACCACCTTCGCGGTGTCCACCGCCGTCTGGCTGGTCATCGTGCAATGGCTTTCCTCCGCTGTCGGGGGCTATTTGGCAGGACGGTTGCGTACCAAATGGGTCGGCATCCACACCGACGAGGTCTATTTCCGGGACACCGCCCACGGCTTTCTCGCCTGGGCGTTGGCCACGCTTCTCGTTGTAGGCGTACTTGGCTCGGCGCTTTCCGCCGCGATTGGATCAGGTGTACAGGCCGCGTCCACCGTGGCCTCGGGAGCCGCCATGGGTGCGTCGGCCGGCGCCACAACCAATGCCAGCGGCGCATCGGCCGACAATGCGACCTCCTATCTGGTGGATTCGCTGTTCCGGCCGGCCGATCCGGCCAAGCTCGCGGCCACCAATCAAGGCGATGAAGCCGCGGCAGCCGGGCAGGCCTCACGCATCCTGATCGCCGGCGCCGTCGCGGGCGAGGTCACTGCGGAAGACAAGACCTATCTTGCGCAATTGGTCGCCGCGCGCACCGGCCTTTCCGAGGCCGATGCCAAGACGCGTGTCGACGCCGTGCTGGCAAAGGCGCAGGACGCGAAGGTCAAGGCGAAGCAGGCGGCCGACACGGCAAGAAAGGCAAGCGCCACCTTTGCGCTTCTCGGTGCCCTGTCGCTGGTCATCGGCGCCTTCATCGCCAGTGCGGCCGCGGCTCTCGGCGGCAGGCAGCGCGACGAAGAGGAAGCCGTTTTCCTGACCAACGGATGAAGGCAAAGCATCAGGACAGCACCAAAGAGCCCGGCATCGACCGGGCTCTTTCTTTATTCGACAGTCAAGATCGGCCGGATCAGTGATCCATCGCCTTGACGATCTCTTCGGTCATCTTCTTGGCGTCGCCGAGCAGCATCATGGTGCCGTCCTTGTAGAACAGCGTGTTGTCGATGCCGGCATAGCCGGAACCGAGCGAGCGCTTGACGAACAGGCAGGTGCGGGCCTTGTCGACGTCGAGGATCGGCATGCCGTAGATCGGGCTGCTCTTGTCATCACGCGCGGACGGGTTGGTGACGTCGTTGGCGCCGATGACATAGGCGACGTCGGCCTGCGCGAATTCGGAGTTGATGTCCTCGAGCTCGAACACTTCGTCGTAAGGCACGTTGGCCTCCGCCAGCAGCACGTTCATGTGGCCAGGCATGCGGCCGGCGACCGGGTGAATGGCGTATTTGACATCGACGCCGTTGGCCTTGAGCTTGTCGGCCATTTCGCGCAGCGCGTGCTGCGCCTGCGCAACCGCCATGCCGTAACCCGGCACGATGATGACCTTCTGCGCGTTCATCATCAGGTAAGCGGCATCGTCGGCCGAACCCTGCTTGACGGTGCGCTCGATGCCGTCGTCAGCCGCGGCGGCCGCCTCGCCGCCGAAGCCGCCGAGAATGACCGAGATGAAGCTTCGGTTCATGCCCTTGCACATGATGTAGGACAGGATGGCACCCGACGAGCCGACCAGTGCGCCGGTGATGATCAGCGCCAGATTGCCGAGCGTAAAGCCGAGAGCCGCCGCTGCCCAGCCCGAATACGAATTCAGCATCGAGACAACGACCGGCATGTCGGCGCCGCCGATCGGGATGATCAGGAGGATGCCGAGCACCAGCGAGGCGGCGACGATCAGCCAGAACACCAGCTTCGATTCCGTACCGACCAGGAGCACGATCAGCACGACCAGGGCGATGCCAAGTGCGGCGTTGATGAAGTGACGGCCGCCGATCATAATCGGCTTGCCGGACATGCGGCCATCGAGCTTGAGGAAGGCAATGACCGAGCCGGTGAAGGTGATGGCGCCTATGGCGACGCCGAGGCTCATCTCGATCAGGGCCTGGGCATGGATGTCGCCAGCGGTGCCGATGCCGAAGCTCTCCGGTGCGTAGATGGCGGCGGCCGCCACCATGACGGCGGCGAGGCCGACCAGCGAGTGAAAGGCTGCGACCAGCTGCGGCATCGAGGTCATGGCGATGCGGCGCGCGGTGACGGCGCCCACGCCGCCGCCAATGGCGAGGCCAAGCACGATCAGGCCGAAGCGGCCAGCGGACGGGGTTGCCAGCGCCAGCGTGGTTGCAATGGCGATGCCCATGCCGATCATGCCGTAGAGATTGCCCTGGCGGCTGGTTGTCGGATGCGACAGGCCGCGCAGCGCCATGATGAACAGGACGCCGGAAACCAGGTAGAGGAAGGACGCGAAGTTGGCGTTCATGGCGCTCTACTTGTCCTTCTTCTTGTACATGGCCAGCATGCGCTGGGTGACGAGGAAGCCGCCGAAGATGTTGACCGAGACCAGCATCAGCGCGACGAAGCCGAAGCCTGCGGCAACGCCCGAAGCCGCGATACCGACGGCGAGCAACGCACCGACGACGATGACCGAGGAGATGGCGTTGGTGACCGCCATCAGCGGCGTATGCAGCGCCGGGGTCACCGACCAGACGACGTAGTAGCCGACGAAGATCGCCAGCACGAAAATGGCGAAGCGGAAGACGAAGGGATCGATGGCGCCGCCCGACAGCGCGTGCGCGGCATTACCGGCGGCCTCGGTGCCGCCCGGGGCATTGGCCAGGTTCTGCACCGCGAGCCTGACGGCAGCACTTGCCTGGTCGAGTTGATCCAGGGCTTTCTGCAAGGTCTGATCCATCACGCGGTCCCTTTCGGCTTAGACGCGGGCGATTTGGGTGCGGCAGGTTTCTTCGCTGCCGCCTTTTTCGGCGCAGGCGTGGACGCATCGGCGACCAAGGTCGTGGCCGGGATCACCGCCGGCTCGACATAGGGCTGCTGGTCCGCCTTGGCGAAGGCCGGGTGAACGACCTTGCCGCCATCGGTCAGCATCGTCGCCTTGACCAGGTCGTCGTCGCGGTTGATGGCAAGCGTCTTGGTCGTCTTGTCGACCAGCGTCTCGAGGAAGGCGAACAGGTTCTTCGCGTAGAGCAGCGAGGCGGATGCGGCGACACGGCCGGGCACATTGAGGTGGCCGACGATCTTCACATTGTTGGCGGTGGTGACGATCTTGCCTGGCTCGGCACCCTCGACATTGCCGCCGCGCTCGACAGCGAGATCGACGAGCACCGAGCCCGGCTTCATCGAGGCGACCATGGCGGCGGAGACGAGCTTCGGCGCCGGCCGTCCCGGGATCAGCGCCGTGGTGATGACGATGTCCTGCTTGGCGATGTGCTCGGCGGTGAGTGCCGCCTGCTTGGCCTGGTATTCCCTGGACATTTCCTTGGCGTAGCCGCCGGCGGTCTCGGCGGCCTTGAACTCCTCGTCCTCGACCGCCAGGAATTTTGCGCCGAGCGAGGCGACCTGTTCCTTGGCGGCGGGGCGCACATCGGTGGCGGTGACGACGGCACCGAGACGGCGCGCGGTGGCGATCGCCTGCAGCCCGGCGACGCCGACGCCCATGATGAACACTTTCGCTGCAGGCACGGTGCCCGCCGCCGTCATCATCATCGGCAGCGCCCGGTCATATTCCGACGCACCGTCGATCACCGCCTGGTAGCCGGCAAGATTGGCCTGGCTGGACAGGACGTCCATCGATTGGGCGCGGGTGATGCGTGGCATGAATTCCATCGAGAAGGCGGTGACGCCGGCCCTGGCCAAGGCCGCGACGGCCGCATCGTTGCCGTAGGGATCCATGATGGCGATCACCGCGGCGCCAGCTTTGTAACTCTTCAGCTCGGCATCCGTTGGCCGGCGAACCTTCAGCACGACATCGGCCTTGGCGACATCCGAGGCCTTGCCTATGACGGCACCTGTCTTGGCGAATTCTTCGTCGGGGATACGCGATCTCGTGCCGGCGCCGGCTTCGACGATGACGTCGAAACCCAGGCCCGCCAGCCGCTTCACCGTATCGGGCGATGCCGCGACGCGCGGCTCGTTCGCATCGAGCTCACGAGGGATGAAAACCGTCTGTCCCACCGCATGATCCTTTCGGCTGGAACCTGTCTGCGCGACGTGTCGACCGGGATATCCGGCTACGTCAACCGCAAGAGGGTTTTGGAAGGTCTATCGCAGAATGAAGGCGCCGACGGCCATGATCAGCACGAACAGGATGGTCGCCGAAAAAAAGCCGCCCGCAAAGAAGCCGAAAGCCATCGCCAGAAGCAGAGCGCCGCAGAAGAGCGAGCCATATTTGGCCAGCGCCAGAAAGCCCGCATAGGTACGGTCATGCTCGGCATAGTCCATCTTCGCGCCCAGTTCTACAGGACCGGTCGGCGTGTGCTCAGCCATAGGAATACCCCTTCGAAGACATCTTTCAGGCACATACCGAAAAGCTGGGCGCAGAGCAATGGCGCTATTGCCGCATCGCAGCCGACAACTGCCTCAAGGGAAAATTGAAACTGGCCGCCGATGCCGGGCAATCGGCGGCTTTGCGGCACGCTTGACCCGCTGTCTCAGCCGGCCAGATGCGGAAACAGGCCCAGCAGTCCAACGACAATCAGATAGAGCGCGACGATGTAGTTCAGCAGCCGTGGCATGATGAGGATCAGCACGCCGGCAATCAGCGAGATGAGCGGCGTGAGGGCCAGCGAGTGGATGGTCATGACCGTATTCCTTCCCACGAACAATGCGACACGCCCGGGGCGAACGCCCGTTGGGCAGAATTGCGGCGATACTCGATGGCGATGCCGCTACTCATAACGGCAGATCCGCGGGAAAGGTTCATGATGCCAGGAAGGCGCCCGTTCAGGCAGCGTCGCGATAGTATTTCGCCGTCGGTACGATGGACAGCGGCGTCAGCCGGTTGATGGCCGGATTAGCGAACATCATCCGCTGCTCCACCGCCGTCGACTTAAAGAACGGGAACCGTTCGAGTGTCTGGCGCAAGTTTTCGCCGCAGGGGATTTCGAACAGAGCGATCGGCGCAAGAACACCCGGGAACACCTTGCCCTCTGTCCTCTGAATGGCATGGAAGATGCGAGCATAGTAAGCGGAATGCTCGATCTTGATCGGCGTAAGCACTGCCGTGAGGTTGAAGTAACTGGCGGCCACCATGCCAAGCCTGAGCGTCAGAAAAGGCAGGACTCCGGGCGCGGGCGCACTGTCGGCATCGGTTGCGAAGCGAGTCCCGTCGATGAATGTCTCTCCGCGGGCAAGCCGCTCGGTCAATATTTCCGGATAGGCGTCGACGGACGGCGAATGAGGGTGCTCTCGGGAAATGTAGTGGAGCCGTAGTGTGCTGACCAGGTGTCCATCGAAGTAGACGCCGAACCGATAGGAATTCGGCAGATTGTCCCAGCGATCCTCGAACATCCCGCTGGCGATCGGGCCGCACATGCCCGATTGCAGGTAGGAATGATAGCGAAGGCGGTAGATCGCCTCCAGATCCTCGCCTCCAGTGATGAGACGATAGTCGACATGCTCCAGCAATTGCATGATCGAATGGTTCAGCGCCGACCCAGCATTTGCGCCGGCGCCAGCCCGCGCATCGTTTCTTGCAGCATCCATTCTCAAGTCCTCGTATCCGCCTCTGAACAGGCTATTCGAGTTGAAATGAGACACAAGCCGAAAATTCGACCCTACCAATTTACCACTTGTTAACCTTAACGACCCGAGATTCTGGCGGCAGAGTGGTGTTGGCTAAAGGAGCAGTTTTGGCGTCCAGATCCAAGTTCGCGTGAAAACTACTGAGCGCTTTGCTTGGAATTGTTCCAAGTCACTGCCAAATATGCTGGTTCGTACGAGCCCGCCACACGATCCAAGCAACGCACATTATTGACTTCGATGGGCGGGAATTTGCGGCGAAAGCTAGCCGGCTGTGCGCTTGGCGGCGAGACGCAGATCCGCGGCAAATGGCCAGGTGACGTTCGACATCGTCTCGATACCCGACGCGCTGAGCGCTGCGCCGAACAGGAAGCCCTGGACAAGATCCGGCTTCACCGAATGCATCAAGACCTTAAGCTGCTCGAATGTCTCCACGCCTTCGATGGTGACGGTAAGCCCCAGGATACGGGTCAGATCGACGACGCCCTTCAACAGCTCGAGTGAGCGCGGATTGTGGGTGATGTCCATCACGAACGACCGGTCGATCTTGATCTTGTCGAGTGGAAGCTTATGGAGATAGCTCAGGCTTGAATAGCCGGTGCCGAAATCGTCGAGGGCGATGCGGACGCCGAGCTGCTTCAGTTCCTCGATATATTGGCGGGTCAAGGACTTGTCGTCGAGCAGCGCGGTTTCCGTGACTTCGATTTCTAGGCGGCCGGCGGCGAGGCCGGAGTTCGCCAACGCATCGCGCACCTTCTGGATGACGTCGCGGCTGCGGAAATCCCTGGCCGAGAGATTGACCGAGACGCTGGTCTGGTCAGGCCATTTGGCGCATTCGGTGCAAGCCGCATGCAGCACGAAGGTGCTGATTTCGGAAATGATGCCCATCTCCTCGGCCAGCGGAATGAAGATGCCGGGCGAAATCGGTCCGAGATCGGGATGGTCCCAGCGGCAGAGCGCCTCGCAGCTGGCGATGCGCATGGTGTTCATCGCCACGATCGGCTGGTAGACGACCCGCAGGTCCCTGCTTTCCACGGCACTGCGCAGATCCGCCTTCATCAGCTGGCGGTTGCGGAACGCGGCGTCCATCGCCGCCTCGAACAGCCGCCAACCGTTCTTGCCGAGCTCCTTGGCCTTGTAGAGCGCCAGGTCCGCCTTGACGATCATGGCGTCGACATCGGTCCCGCCGACCTTGGACAGCACCGCGCCGGCGCTGGCCTGGATCCGCAACCCGTGGCCCGCGACGTCGACCTCTCCCTGCAGCTCGGCGAAAATCCGGTCGAGCAGGCTCTCCAGGTGGCTCTCATCATCGATGCGGTCGAAGAACAGCATGAACTCATCGCCACCGAAGCGGCTGACGGTAAGGCCTTGCCCGGCGATGGCCGCCAGGCGATCGGCGACGGCGTAAATCAGCCCGTCGCCGACAGGATGTCCGAGCGTGTCGTTGACGCTCTTGAAATCGTCGAGGTCGATCACGGCGAGGCCGCACAGGCGGTCGCGGTCGCCGGAGGCCATCAGTTCGCCGACCAGTTCGTGGAAATAGGCACGGTTGGGAAGGCCGGTGAGATTGTCGTAGCGCGCCATGAACCGGATCTTTTCCTCCGCTTCGACGCGCGCCGTAACATCCTCGAAGGTGATCACGCCGAGTTCCTGGCTGCCTTCGCGCGCGGAGAATTCGTAATGCTGGCCGTTGGCGAGCGAAACAAGCACCTTGCGGTCCCTGCCCTCGCGCAGGGCGCGAGTCAGCTGCGCCTCGACATAGCGGCAGTCCTTCGGCGCCAGCATACCGCCGGCGACGCCGCGCATCAGAAGGCCGTGGATGGAACGCCCGAGCAGCGCGTCGGCCGATTTCAGCGACATCAGATGAGCGGCCTCGGCATTGGCGACCGCGACACGCCCGTCAGGGCCGAGCATGACTAGGCCGTGCGACATGGTGTTGAGCGCGCGGTCGAACCTGCGCGTTATGCTTTTCGCCTGCTGGTGGCCGATGACCGCGGAAAAAAGCACATTGCGAACATGGTCGGCGCTGTTGATGGTAATGAACGTCATCGGGAAGATCATCAGACCGAGGACGACAGACGGGGCATCCTGACGCAGCAGGAGCGCAACTGCCATCGGACCGATGAAGGTTACGGAAAAAATCCGCACCATGCGCGGAGAACCGTAGTTGCGGGCGACAACCGTGACCAGGGTTGCCAACGTCAGCGACATCGCCGCCAGTTCGGCGAATGGGTCGGGATACACATAGATCGACACGAAGCACAGCGCACCCAAACCGAGGCCCTGCAAGCAGCCTTTGAAGATGTAGCTGCGCTCCAATCGGTGTGCGTGTTCGACATCGGCAATCATGCCGCCGGTCTTCAGGAAGCTGCGAATACCGAAATAACGGAGAAGGCTGATCGGCAGTAGAATAAAAGAAAAGGCCAGAAACAACAGATTTTGCGTGCGCTGATAAATCATGAATCCGAGGATCCAGTAGCACGCGCCACCGATCACCAACATGTGCGCGTTGTCGAACAACGACCGCACAAATTGGATATAAACATCCGCGGGGATGCTTTCGGTCTTTGTTTTGCCCATATGGTCGGCCCAACGCTAGGCCTTGTCATGCCACAACCGCCTTAAGAAAGGCTTAGAACAGGGGGTTAAGCAACGGCTTCGGTCCGCCTGCCAAGGCGAGAGGGGCTTACAGCCCGAAAAAGGCTTTGAACATTGGTGGAGGAATCACTCAGCGGCACTGAGAACCGGTATCGGCATCGTTTGGGTCAGCCGCTGGAGCAACCTGCGGCGCTCGCCCGCCGCCTTTTCGGCGCTTGCCCGCCGGACATGGCCGTAGCCGCGGATCAGCGCCGGGACCGAGACCAGGGCTGTCGCGGCCTCGATCTTGCCCGGCGCCAGCGAGTTGGCCACGAGCTGCAGATCGGCTTCGTACTGTGCAAGCAACTGCCGCTCCATGCGCCGTTCGGCGGTGTAGCCGAACAGATCGAAAGCAGTGCCGCGCAGACCCTTCATCGCCGCCAGCACGCGTAAACCCTTCATCATCCAGGGGCCGAAGCTCGATTTCCTCGGTTTGCCGTCATTGCCGCGACGCCCCATGATCGGCGGCGCGAGATGAAATTCGAGCTTCTCGTAGCTCTGGAACTGCTTGCCAAGCTCGGCGGCGAAGGAGCCGTCGGTGTAAAGCCGCGCCACCTCGTATTCGTCCTTGATCGCCATCAGCTTGAACAGGCTTTTGGCCGCGGCCTCGGTCACATCGGTCGAACCCGGCATGGCCTTCGTTTCCGCCGCTCGCAGCGTCGAAATCCTGTCGGCGTAGCGCTTGCCGTAAGCAGCATTCTGATAGGCGGCGAGGAAGGCGACACGGCGGGCGATGATCTCGTCGAGCGTCTCAGCGACCGAAGCGGCCTGTCCGGCCTTGTCGGCGAAGCCCGGCTGGGCGACGAGGCCGCGTACGAAATCCGGCTGATGCGCCGCGCGGCGACCCCAGCGGAAGGCGGCGATATTCATCGCCACCGCTTCGCCGTTCAATTCGATAGCCTTTTCAACAGCGTCGGCCGAGAGGGGCAGACCGCCGTGCTGGAAGGCAAAGCCGAGCATGAACATATTGGCGCCGAGCGAATTGCCGAACAGTGCGGTGGCGGTGCGGGCGGCGTCGAAGAAATGCGCCTTGTCGTCACCGGCGGCGGACCGGATCGCCTTCTTCAGGCGCTCGACCGGCAGCGAGAAATCGGCCGATCGGGCAAATTCGCCCGGCATGATCTCGGCGGTGTTGGCCAGGAAGATCGTATGCCCCTCGCGCACCGCGGTCAGCACCTTCTTGGCGCCCGACACGACGAGATCGCAGCCAAGTACGAGGTCGGCCTTCCCAGCCGAAACGCGGATGGCATTGATGTCTTCCGGCGTGCGGGCGATGCGGACATGAGTGAACACCGAACCGCCCTTCTGGGCGAGGCCGGCCATGTCGATCATGCCGCAGCCCTTGTCCTCCAGATGCGCCGCCATGCCAAGCACGGCGCCGATGGTGACGACGCCGGTGCCGCCGACGCCATCGATGATCGCCGCCCAGCCCTCGACGCCGAGCGGGAATTCGGCTGGTGTCGGCACGCCTTCAAGTGGGTCGGTCCCGCCGGCCAGGCCTTCGGCCTTGCGGATCTTGGCACCGTGCACGGTGACGAAGGACGGGCAGAAGCCGTTGACGCAGGAGAAGTCCTTGTTGCAGCTCGACTGGTCGATCTTGCGCTTGCGGCCGAATTCGGTCTCCACCGGCTGGATCGAGACGCAGTTCGACTGCACGCCGCAATCGCCGCAGCCTTCGCAGACCAGTTCGTTGATGAAAACGCGCTTGTCGGGGTCGGGAAAGGTGCCGCGCTTGCGGCGGCGGCGCTTTTCGGCGGCGCAGGTCTGGTCGTAGAGCAGGATCGACACACCCTTGACGTCGCGCAACTCGCGCTGGACGAGGTCGAGGTCGTCGCGATGATGAATGGTGGCGCCGGCCGGAAACTCGGCCTTGCCCGCATATTTGTCGGGTTCGTCGGTGACGACAGCGATGCGGTCGACGCCCTCTGCCCGCACCTGCCTGGCGATCATGTCCACGGTCAGCCCGCCCTCATGCGGCTGGCCGCCGGTCATGGCGACGGCGTCGTTGTAGAGAATCTTGTAGGTGATGTTGGCTTCGCTCGACAGGGCGAAGCGGATCGCCAGCGTGCCGGAATGGTTGTAGGTGCCGTCGCCGAGATTCTGGAAGATGTGGTCGCGCCTGGAGAACGGCGCCTGGCCGACCCATTGCGCGCCCTCGCCGCCCATGGCGGTGAAGCCGAGCGTGTTGCGGTCCATCCACAGCGCCATGAAGTGGCAGCCGATACCGGCGGCGGCGATCGAGCCATCAGGTACCTTGGTCGAGGAATTGTGCGGACAACCCGAACAGAAGAAGGGCGTGCGCGAGCCGATGTCGGTGGCGTCCGCCAGCATCGCCTGGAATTGGCGCAGCTTGGCGACCCTTGCCGAAATCTCCTCGGACGGGCCGATGGTCTTCACGATCCTCTCGCCGAGCGCTATGGCGATCTCGTTGGGGTCCAGCGCGCCCTTGGCCGGGAACAGCCAGTCGCCGCGCTCGTCCTTCTTGCCGACAATGACCGGCGGCGAGGCCGTGCCATAAAGGCTCTCGCGCAGCTGCACCTCGATCAGCGAGCGCTTCTCCTCGACGACGACGATGGTGTCGAGACCGCGGGCGAACTCGGAAATGTGCTGCAGGTCTAGCGGCCAGGGGCAGCCGACCTTGAACAGCCGCACGCCGATGCGGTTGGCTCCCGCCTCGTCGATGCCGATATCCTCCAGCGCCTGGCGGACGTCGAGATAGCTCTTGCCCAGCGTGATGATGCCTAGCTTCGGATTGCGGCCGCCCGAATAGACGATCCTGTTCAGCCCATTGGCATGGATGAAGGCGGAAGCCGCGGCACGCTTGTGCTCATGCAGCCGCTCCTCCTGGCCGAGCATGTCGATCTCGTGGCGGATGTTGAGGCCGCCCGGCGGCATGTCGAAATCCGGGACGACGATCTTCAACCGTTCGAGCGAGGCATCGACCGAAGCCGTCGATTCGATGTTGTCCTTGACGCATTTTATCGCCGCCCAGGTGCCGGCAAAGCGCGACATGGCAAAGCCATAGAGGCCGTAGTCGATGATCTCCTGGACACCGGCCGGGTTGAGGATCGGCACCATGGTATCGACGAAGAGGAATTCGGTGGCGTGCGCATTGGTCGAGGATTCGGCCATGTGGTCATCGCCCATGAGCGCAAGGACGCCGCCATGTTTCGACGAGCCGGCGAGATTGGCGTGGCGGAACACGTCGCCCGAACGGTCGACGCCCGGCCCCTTGCCGTACCAGACCGAAAAGACCCCATCATGGGTGCCCTCGCCCAGCAGCTCCGTCTGCTGCGAGCCCCAGCAGGCGGTGGCGGCCAGCTCTTCGTTGAGGCCGGGCTGGAAGACGATGTCGGCCCCGGCGAGCTGCTTTTTCGCCTTCCACAGCTGCATGTCGAGGCCGCCGAGCGGCGAGCCGCGATAGCCGGAGACGAACCCTCCCGTGTTCAAGCCAGCGCGGCGGTCGCGCTCGCGCTGCATCAGGAGCATGCGGATGACCGCCTGCGCGCCGGACAGGAAGATGCGCTCCTTCCCGAGATCGAACTTGTCGTCGAGCGCGACATCATGCAGCGTCATCAGGCATTTCCTCTGCGAAGGCCGCGCGGGGCAGCGGCCAACGTCGGGATCGGATGACGTATCCTTTCTTCCCTTGCAAGGCAGGTCAAACAAAATCGAAAGGACCAGCCAACGCGCAACAAACAGTCCGGCGGATGGTGGACCGCGCATGAAAGCGTGCGCCGACAGCGCGACGGCGCACGAAAATTCCAGACGAAATCGATGCCGTCGGAAGGTGTCAGCCGGCTTTCGAGCAGTCCGGCTTCGGCTCGCCGGGCAGCTTGCCGTCGGGATGGCCGACGAGATCGGGATTGGCCGTATAGAGCTGGTCGATGACCAGCGGCCGGTCGGGCAGGATCGACTGATCTTCCGTCGACATCAGCGTGGTGTCGATGGTCTGCAGGACCGCACCATCGGCGCCCTTGATACTGATGGCGATGGCATAGGGTTTGTTCTTGACGACGCAGGTCAGCGCCGGGCTCTCCAGGCTCACCTTGTCGAGCTTCGGCCAGACCTTCTGCTCGACCACGAATGGTTCACCTCCGGCGGGGTTCTGGAAGCTGGCAACCGCCACCTGGCCCTCGCCCATCGGCTGCAAGGGCCGCAGCGTCACGACATAGGTCGCCCGGGCGAGACGGTAGTTGAAGACGAATATCTTGCCGGAAACCTCGAACAGCTTGCCTTCGCCGCCGGTATCGCGACAGGCGCCGAGGGCCGCGGCGGCAATCAGCATGGCGCCGGCAGCGAGCGAACGTGAAAATCCTCTAGGCATTCCTGACCTCATTGGCCGCCATGCGGCGGCGATAGTGACGGCTCGCCTTCTGCCTGTTGCCGCACACCGCCATGTCGCACCAAAGGCGGCTGGAATTGCGGCTTCTGTCGACAAACAGCCAGGTGCAGTTGGGGCAGATCCTGAGCCTTGCGACCGTGTCATCGCGCAACAGAGAAAGGGCTGAAACCGCCAGCGCCGCCTCGAAGGCGATCGGCGTCGCCGGATCGCCGAACGGCCGTCCCGGCGCCCCGATCTCGGTCCGGCCGGCAGCCAGGCCGTCTGCACAGGCCCGCAGGAACTCGGGCAGGTCGGCGGTGGAAACCGCGCCCTTCGACACCGCGCCTCGAAACAGCCGGTCGGTCGTCTCGCGGATCGACAGCACGATGGGCGCGATTGCCACCGGCGAGGACACCGCCAAGCGCCTGTCGCCAAGCTCGGCGGCGCGAAAGCCGCTGGCCGCGTCGGCGAAGCGACCGATTTCCCCCGGATCGTCGAAGCGGTCGAACGTGCGCTCCGGATCGCCGCGCAGCACGACGGTATTCGCGGTGTCGAGCGCGAGCAGGCCGCCGGTAAACCGATGTGGGGTCCAGGCAACTGTCATTCCTGGAAATCTAACCGATAAATCGCGTTTGACAAGTTAGATTCGCCGATGCAAACCTCACATGCGCACGGTATCGTCGCCTTTGCCCGATCCGCTCTTGGCGAGATGCTCCGGGCGAGATGCTTCTGGTGTTGTCGAGCATGCTCTATTTCTTCCAGCAGGTGCTGAACGGGCTGCATTCGGGCGCGCTCTATGCCCTGCTCGCCTTCGGCTATGTGCTGACCAACGGCATCCTGCACCGCACCAACCTTGCCTATGGCGCGCTGTTTGCCTTCTGCGGCCAGGCAATGATCCTGAGCGTCGCCTTCGCCTACCAGGTGCTGTGGCTGACGCTGTTGGCCTCGGTGCTGTTCGGCGTCGTCGCGGCGTTCCTCTATGCCGCGCTCATCAGCCATGTCCTGTCGCGCAGCGTCTTTGAACCGTTGGCCGACCGCTCGCCCAACGCGATCGTGGTGACGACGCTCGGCATCCTGCTCGTGCTTTCGGAAGCGAGCCGCATCGCCGCCGACACCCACGATCTGTGGCTGCCGCCAATGTTGGCCGAGCCCATCGTTTTCGCCGAAAGCTCCGGCTTCATGGCGACGCTGACGCTGATCCAGGTGCTCGACTGCGCCGTGGTCCTGGCGGCGGTCGCACTCGCTACATGGGCGTTTGCCCGCTCAAACTTCGGCCGGTGCTGGCGTGCCGTCTCCGACGACCCGAGGGCCGCCGCCCTGTGCGGCGTCGACGTGCGCGGCGTGTTCCGGCGTGCCGTGCTGTTCGGCGGCTTCTGCGCCGCGCTGGCCGGGGTCATGGCCAGCCTCTATTACGGCAATGTCAGCTTCGGTTCCGGCCTTGTCTACGGCCTGAAGATCCTGTTCGTGACCGCTGTCGGCGGCTATCTCTCGCCGCCAAGGGCCGCGCTGGGCGCGGCCGCTTTCGGCATGGCCGAATCACTGTGGGCCGGCTATTTCCCGGTCGAATGGCGCGATGCGTGGATGTATCTGTTCCTGGTGGCCATGCTGATCCTGATCGGCGCCGGCCGCGACACCGGAAAGATCGTCTGAGCCCATCAGACTTTGGTTGCATGACGTTTCGTCAGGCTGCGGTTTTCCACCGCGCCGCAAGGGCCGATTGCCTGCATCCTTCCTCCTCGTGTTGACCAACCGGACCACGCACTGCATACCGTTGGGCCACGCGACGCGACGAAAAAGGGGGATCGCGCGTCACCGCATCAGGGAGGAATGCATGGCAGGGCTGCTCGCTCTATCCAGGGTCATTGACCGCGCCAACGAATTCATCGGCAAATCGGTATCCTGGCTGATCCTGCTGGCGATCCTGGTGAGCGCGGCCAACGCCGTCATCCGCAAGGTCTTCGACATTTCGTCGAATGCATGGCTGGAGCTGCAATGGTACCTGTTCGGCGCGGCGTTCATGCTGGCTGCCGCCTATACGCTGAAGCAGAACGAGCATATCCGCATCGACATCGTCTACGGCCTGTTCTCGCGCCGCGTGCAGCACTGGATCGACCTTCTCGGCCACATCCTGTTCCTGATGCCGTTCGTGACGCTGATGGTGTTCTATTTCGTGCCCTACGTGCGGCTGTCCTTCCACAGCGGTGAAATGTCGACCAATGCCGGCGGCCTGATCGTGTGGCCGGCCAAGGCCATCCTGCTGGTCGGCTTTTTCCTGCTCGCGCTGCAGGGCATTTCCGAGATCGTCAAGAAGATCGCCATCATGCGCGGCGTCATGGATGATCCCAACCCGTTCATTTCCGTGCACGAACAGGCCGAACTCGAAGCCAAGGCGCTCGCCGAAGAGGTGCGCTCGTGATGGAGTTCATCGCCCAGAACATGGCGCCGATCATGTTCGCCTCGCTGATCCTGTTCATGCTGATCGGCTATCCCGTCGCCTTTTCGCTTGCCGCCAACGGCCTGATGTTCTTCTTCATCGGCGTGCTTTTGACGCCCTATTCGGGCGGCGCGATCAATCTCGCCTGGCCGTTGCTCTATGCGCTGCCGGACAATTTCTACGGCAGCCGGGTGATGTCGAACGACACGCTGCTGGCCATCCCGTTCTTCACCTTCATGGGCATCGTGCTCGAGCGATCCGGCATGGCCGAGGACCTGCTCGACACGATCGGCCAGCTGTTCGGACCGATCCGCGGCGGCCTCGCCTATGCCGTGATCTTCGTCGGCGCGCTGCTCGCTGCAACGACCGGCGTGGTGGCGGCGTCCGTCATCGCCATGGGGCTGATCTCGCTGCCGATCATGCTGCGTTATGGTTATGACCGCCGGGTGGCGTCCGGTGTCATCGCGGCGTCGGGTACGCTCGCGCAGATCATTCCGCCGTCGCTGGTGCTGATCGTCCTCGCCGACCAGCTCGGCCGCTCGGTGGGCGACATGTATGCCGGCGCCCTGATCCCCGGCCTGGTGCTGACCGGCCTATACACGCTCTACATCGTGATCATGTCGATCGTGCGGCCAAAGTCGATGCCGGCCCTGCCGCTCGAGGCGCGGACTCTCGGCCATGGCGTGGTGTCCCTGCTGATCGCGTTGGTATTGGCCGTGGCGATCGCTTATGCCGCCTACCATTACCTGGTGCCCGCTCATGGCGACAATGCCGACATTCTCGGCGCGGCCGTCGGCGTCATCTTCATCTACGTCGTCGCGATTCTCGACCGCAGCCTGAACATCAACATGATGTCGCGGCTGGCGCAGCAGGTCGTGATCGTGCTGATCCCGCCGCTGGCGCTGATCTTCCTGGTGCTCGGCACCATCTTCCTCGGCATCGCCACCCCAACCGAGGGCGGTGCCATGGGCGCGGTCGGCGCGCTGGCGATGGCGGCGATGAAGGGCCGGCTGTCGATGGACGTGATCAAGCAGGCGCTGGCCTCGACGACGCGGCTGTCGTCCTTCGTGCTGTTCATCCTGATCGGCGCGCGGGTGTTCTCGCTGACCTTCTATGGGGTCAACGGCCAGATCTGGGTCGAGCATCTCTTGACCTCACTGCCGGGCGGCGAAGTCGGCTTCCTGATCGGCGTCAACATCCTCGTCTTCTTCCTCGCCTTCTTCCTCGATTTCTTCGAACTGGCCTTCATCATCGTGCCGCTGCTGGCGCCGGCCGCCGACAAGCTCGGCATCGACCTGATCTGGTTCGGCGTGCTCCTGGGCGTCAACATGCAGACCAGTTTCATGCACCCGCCCTTCGGCTTCGCGCTGTTCTACCTGCGCTCAGTCGCCGCCCGCGTGCCTTATCTCGACCGCCTGACCGGTAAGCAGATCGCGCCGGTAACGACGGGGCAGATCTATTGGGGCGCGGTGCCGTTCGTCTGCATCCAGGTCATCATGATCGGCCTGACCATCGCCTTCCCGCAAATGGTGATGCGCTACAAGGGCACGGCCGTCGATTCCGGCACGATCGACTACCAGGTGCCAGCAGCGCCCGGCCTGTCGCCGCTCGGCGCGCCGGAAGGTGGCGGCGCTCCTGCCAATGGCGGCGGCGCACCGGCCGCGCCCGGCACGCCCGACCTGTCGCAGCCGCCGAGCTTTGGCGATGCACCGCCGGCCAAGCCGACGACACCGACGCCGGACCTGTCGCAGCCGCCGAATTTCGGCGATGCGCCGCCGGCCAAGCCGGCGACACCGACGCCGGACCTGTCGCAGCCGCCGAATTTCAACTGAGCTCGGAGGGGAAGACGCCATGAAAGCCGTGCGGTTGGAGAGAGTGGGCGGCATCGCGCTGCGCGAGGTCGCCAAGCCGGTTCCCGGTCCGGACGAGCTTCTGGTGCGGATCGAGGCCTGCGGTGTCTGCGGCACCGACCGGCATCTTTTCCACGGCGAATTCCCTTGCAGGCCGCCTGTGACGCCCGGGCACGAGTTCGCCGGCATCATCGAGGCCGTCGGTAATGCGGTCTCCGGCTTTGCCGTCGGCGACCGGGTCACTGGCGATCCCAACATCGCCTGCGGACGGTGCCCGCATTGCCATGCCGGCCGGGTCAATCTGTGCCGCAATCTCAACGCCATCGGCATCCATCGCGACGGCGGCTTTGCCGACTATGTGGTGATGCCGCAAAAACAGGCTTTCATCCTGCCCGCCGATCTGCCGCCGACACATGGCGCGTTCTGCGAGCCGCTTGGCTGCTGCCTGCACGGTGCCGACCTTGCCGAGATCAAGCCTGGCAGTTCGGTTGTCGTGCTCGGCGGCGGCGTGATCGGCCTGCTAACGGTGCAGCTGGCTCGGCTCGCCGGGGCCACCACGATCATCCTGTCGACAAGGCAAGCCTCGCGCCGCGCGCTTGCGAGGGAACTCGGCGCGACGGCGACGGTCGATCCCACAGCCGCCGATGTGATCGATGCCATCGCCGGACGGGCGGGACTGATGCCCGGCGGCGCCGACGTGGTGTTCGAATGCGCCGGCGTGCGCGACACCGTCGAGCAGTCGATGCGGCTGGCAAGGGCCGGCGGCACCGTCGTCATCGTCGGCGTGACGCCGCAAGGCATGAAGGCGGAATTCGAGCCCTTCGACCTCCTGTTCCGGGAACTGAAGGTACTGGGCTCGTTCCTCAATCCCTATACGCATCGCCGCGCCGCCGAGCTCATCGCGTCGGGCGCGATTGAGATCGACCGGCTGATCTCCAGGCAGGTGTCGCTGGAAGAGGCGCCTGGTGTGATCGCCAATCCGCCCGCGCCGGGCGAGGTCAAGGTGCTGGTGGTGCCAGGCCTGGGCTGAAGTGCGGTCCTTCATCTTGCAACGTTGGCGATTGGCGAAACCGTCGATGACAGCTTCCCTCTCCCCGTCACTATACGGGGAGAGGATGCCGGCAGGCAGGTGAGGGGCGGCGCCAATGCTGAATTGATAAGATGCGCGGTTGGGCTTGCGCCGAGGGCGTTCAATTCGCCGAAGCCGGCGCTGCCCCTCATCCCCCTGCCGGGACCTTCTCCCCGTATAGTGACGGGGAGAAGGGACAAGGCTCAACCCTACAGCTTGCCGTTGCGCTGCTGGACCATCATGAACGTATCGTAATTGTATTCGGCAACCTGCGCCCAGAGATAGTGCTCCTTGCGGAAGCCCTTGATCGATTCCCAGATCTTCTTGAAGGGCGCGTTCGAGGCTTCCATTTCGGCATAGACCTCGTTTGCCTTCTCGAAGCACGCGGTCATGATCTCCTGGCTGAACGGGCGCAGTTTGGCGCCGCCGGCCACCAGCCGCTTCACCGCCGGAGGGTTCACGTAGTCGTATTTCTGCAGCATGTTGGCATCGGCGGCCTGGGCGCATGTACGCAGCAGCGACTTGTAGGTCGGCGAAAGCTCTTCGTATTTCGCCTTGTTGAACATCAGGTGGACGGTCGGGCCGCCTTCCCACCAGCCGGGATAGTAGTAATAGGGCGCGACCTTGTAGAAGCCGAGCTTCTCGTCGTCATAGGGGCCGACCCACTCAGCGGCGTCGATGGTGCCCTTTTCCAGCGCCGGATAGATGTCGCCGCCGGCGATCTGCTGCGGCACGACGCCGAGCTTCTGCACCACTTTGCCGGCAAAGCCGCCGATACGCATCTTGAGGCCGGAGAGGTCGGCGACGGTTTTGATCTCCTTGCGGAACCAGCCACCCATCTGCACGCCGGTGTTGCCGCCCGGTAGGCCGAACAGACCTTGCGTGGCGAGGAACTCGTTGAACAGGTCTATGCCGCCGCCATGATAATGCCAGGCATTCATGCCGCGCGCATTGAGCGAAAAGGGCACGGCGGCACCCAGCGCCCATGTCGGATCCTTGCCCCAGTAATAATATGCCACCGTGTGGCAGGCCTCGACCGTGCCGGCCGTGGTGGCGTCGGCGGCCTGCAGGCCAGGGACGAGCTCGCCGGCGGCAAAGACCTGGATCTGGAAATTGCCGTCAGTGGCTTCAGACAGCATCTTGGAGAACACTTCGGCGCCGCCATAGATGGTGTCGAGCGACTTCGGGAAGGACGACGCCAGCCGCCATGTCACCTTGGGGTTGGACTGGGCTATGGCCGGTGCGGCGAGCGTGGCCGCCGCCGCGGCTGCACCGACGCCGGTCACGCCGGCCTTGCGGATGAATGAACGACGATCCATGCAGTTCCTCCCTTTTGGATCAACAGACCGACGCCGGAGACATCCTCCGTACCCGCATCGGCTGGCGAAACAATACACAGGCAGGGGGTCGAGTCCAGCACGGCCGCCGTATTTGGCGACGGGGCCATGGGGGCCTGCAACTATAGTCTAACAGGGGATTTCGTGGCCTATGCGACACGCTGAAACTTGGCATGGAAAAATGCCCTGACATCGCCTATTTTGTGGGCAGGACATTCCTTGCCAGATGGAAAACAGACCCAAAATGCAGCAGCCGCTCGTCGCCATATCGACCGACGTCCGTCAATTCGACAACTACACCTGGCATGCCGCGCCGCAACAATATCTGGAAGCGGCGATCGCGGGTGCCGGTGTTTTCCCCCTGCTCGTGCCCTCGTTCGGCGACCGGCTGGACTTCGACGAACTCCTGTCGTCGGTCGACGGCGTCATGCTCACTGGCTCGAAATCCAACGTCGACCCTTCGCTCTATGGCGGCGATGCCAGCGAAGCCAATGGCCCCTATGACACCGCGCGCGACGGCACCACGCTGCCGCTGATCCGCAAGGCGATCGAGCGCGGCGTACCGCTGCTCGCCATCTGCCGCGGCATTCAGGAGCTGAACGTGGCACTTGGCGGTACGCTGGGCACCGAGATCCAGGAGCGCGAGGGATCGCTGGACCACCGTGCGGCAGTGAGCGACAAACAGGACGAGCGCTTCGCCATTCACCAGACCATTTCGATCAAGCCGGGCAGTTGCCTGGCCGGCGTGTTCGGTGCCGGCGACATCAAGGTCAATTCCTTGCATCGCCAGGCGATCGAGCGGCTGGGGTCGAAGCTCGAGATCGAGGCGGTCGCCACCGACGGCACGGTCGAGGCGGTTTCGGTCAAGGGAGCCCGCGCCTTCGCAGTCGGTGTCCAGTGGCATCCCGAATACTGGGTCAAGTCGGACAGCAATTCCGCCAAGATTTTTCGCGCCTTCGGCGATGCGGTGCGCCTGCATGCGGCCGCGAAAGCCGGCGCACGGGCCGCGGCGGAGTAGTCAGTCTCGCGGCTTCAAGTCACCATCCGCCGCGAGCGACAACAACGGTAGCGCCGGGGCATAGGATTCGTAGCCATCGCCGTCAGCCACGGCAAAGGTGACGATCGGATCGACGCCGTCGGCACTGAAGGCGACCGTTCCGTCGTTTTGCTGGCGCCAGAATTTCACCTGCTCGATGCCTGGCAGGAGCCGTCGGCAATTCGGCGCCACGGTCAACAGCGACAGACCATCCGAGACCGAGGCGCCGCGCGTGACCGCGCAGGCCCCCTCGTCACCGTTGGCGACCAGCCTGTAGATGTTTGACGGCGTAGCCTCCTCGGCGACGCTTTCACCGCTGCCGCCATGAAACAGCTGAATGCCGCCAAACAAGGCGGCGGCGGCGATCAATGCGGAAAGCGCCTTCACACTGATCTTCACCCATACATACAGACAGGATGAAGAATGATTTCAAAGGGTTAAAGCAGACGTTAATAAATATGGCGACCCGCTTTCGGCACCGAAAACGGCAGCATGCGCTCAGATGTAGGGCAGAGATAGGACCCCAACCAGCAATTGCTTTATTTCAAAACTTGTAGCTGATACCGACTCGGACAGCCTGGGTCTTCACGTCAGTCGGATAATTGTAGCCGCTGTCAGTTGCCGGATTGTCGGTGAACGTGCCGAAATCAGTGTAGCGGTACTCAACGCGGGTCGTCCATTTTTGCGAGAAGGCATATTCGACGCCGGCGCCCACAGTCCACCCGGCTTTGGTATTGGATGTGCTGTCAGTCGTCCCTCCGTCGTCGTAATTGGTACGGAAGTGGGCTACGGCCAGACCACCCGTGGCGTAAAGAAGGGCCGGACCCATTGCATAACCAAGACGCGCGCGCAGCGAGCCCTGAACATCGATTTTGGTTTTGATGGTACCGGCAAAATCCGAATCCACCGAACCGCTCATTCCGGAGGCCTCGATATCGCCTTCGACGCCGAGAACGTACGAATTGAAAGCCTGATTATAGCCGAGGTGAATACCGCCAAGCACTCCGTTGGAATTCCAGGAGTCAGCCCAGTCGGAAAAGCCACTGCCTATCTCGGAATCGTGGCTGTCTACATCTCCCCAGCCATAGCCAATCTGGGCACCGACATAGGCGCCGGTCCAGTCATAAGCAACAGGTTCCGAGACAAGCGCATCGGCAGCGAACGCACTGCCCGAAACAGCGACAAGTAGTGTTGATGCAAGAAGAAGAGTTTTCACGCAGCGCCCCGCTCGTTGATGCCGGCAAAGTACTCGGCTTCAGCTGTAGATCAAGATACTCTGTGCCCGTCAGGCGCCGATTTCCAGCCTGCCGTTGCAGATCGGCCACGTTTCGCCGCCTATTGCGGCCTATCTTGCTAGGTCCTGGCCTTCACATTGACCGTCTCCGGCACCGGCGTCAGCGGGCGGCGCTCGGTGAACCAGGACACCAGATTGTCGACGCAGAGATCGGCCATGGCGCGGCGTGTGTGCTCCGAAGCCGAGCCGACATGCGGCAGCAGAGAGGTGTTTGGCAAGTCGAGCAACGCCTTGGGAACATTCGGCTCGTCGGCGAAGACATCGAGCCCGGCGGCGGCAATGGTGCCGTCGGCAAGGGCGGCCGCGAGGGCCGCTTCGTCGACCGTGCTGCCGCGGCCGATGTTGACGAAGACGCCATTCGCGCCGAGTGCCGACAGGATCTCGGCATTGACCGCTTTCTGCGTCGAAGCTCCGCCGGGCGCCACCGAAATCAGCGTATCGACCGCCTCGGCCAAGCCCTTCAACGTCGGATGGTACTGGTAGGCAAGGCCTTCGACACGACGCCGGTTGTGGTAAGCGACCGGCAGGCCGAAGGCCTCCAGCCGCCGGGCAATGGCCTGCCCGATGCGGCCCATGCCGAAAATGCCGACGCGGCGCGCGCGCAAGGTGAGCCGGCTCAGCGGATAGTTGCCCTTGCGCATCCAGTTGCCGTCACGCAGCCAGGTCTCGGCGCGCGGCAGGTCGCGCACCGTGTTGATCAGCAGCCCGATCGCGGTGTCGGCGACCTCCTCGGTCAGCACGTCGGGCGTGTTGGTGACCATGATGTTCTTCGCCGCCGCATGGCCGACATCGACGGAATCGTAGCCGACGCCGAAAGAGGCGATGAGTTCGAGATTTGGCAACGCATCCATCATCGCCGCGCTGATGCCGGCAAAGGAAGCGACGCCACGTACGGCGCGGCGCATCTCCTCGGTGACCAGCGCCGGATCGGCCCGCTCGATGCCGACGCGCCTGAATGTCCGGTCGATGCGATCGGCGGCATGGCCGCTGAAATCCGATGGCACCAGAATGGCAACGGCTTGCAGATCTTCGGCCCTGGTCATGCACGCTCCACTGGCTTGCCGGTCGACTGGCGCACATGCAGTTCCGGCTTGATCAATTCCTGCGAGGGCCGCACCGTCTGACCGTTGAGCTTGTCGAGCAGCGCGCTGGCGGCGCGGCGGCCAACCTCGCGCTGGCCGTTCCAGACGGTGGTCAGCGCCGGCGTGGCGATCGCCGCCTCCTCGAGATCGTCATAGCCGGTGACGGAGATGTCGATGCCCGGCACCAGGCCGGCGCGCGCAATGCCGTTCATCAGGCCGATGGCGACGAGGTCGTTCCAGCAGCAGGCGGCGGTCGGCCTGTCCTTCAGCGCCAGGAATTGCCCGGCCGCCTCGAAGCCCGCCTGCTTGGTGCGCGGGCCGGCGATGCGCCAGGACGATCTGACTTCGAGCCCCGCCGCCTCCATGGCGTTGACATAGCCCTGGTAGCGATCGCGGCCGGTCGAGGTCTGATCGGTGCCGCCGATCATGGCGATGCGCTTGTGGCCGAGCGAGATCAGATGGTTGGTGGCGAGGCCTGTTCCATAAGAGTCGTCGCCGCGAAACACCGGCACGTCGGCGCCCTCGACGGTGCGTGCGATCAGCACCGCCGGCAGGCCGTTCTCCTCGGCCATGACGATGTCGGACGCGGGCGTGCCGATGGCCGGTGACATGATGACGCCGTCGGCACCGAGTTGCAGCAGCGTATCGATGAAGGTGCGCTGCTTTTCGAGTTGATCATAGTGATTGGACAGGATGAAGGTCTGCCGGCTGCGGTCGAGCTCGCTCTCGATCGAGCGCAGGATCTCGGCGAAGAACGGGTTCATGATGTCGTGCACGACGACACCGACAATGCCCGAGCGCGAGGTGCGCAGGCTGGCGGCGCGGCGGTTGTAGATATAGCCGATGGCGCGCGCATGTTCCTTGATGCGGTCGCGCGTCGAGCCGGCAACCAGCGGGCTGTCGCGCAGTGCCAGCGACACGGTGGCCGTGGACACGCCAAGCGCATCCGCGATCGTCGACAGCTTGATCTTCTGTGCCAGGCTTTCGCTCCCCGTCGTTTTTTAAACTGTTTAAGGGCGGCCTTATGCCATCGATCGGGGCCAAATCAAAGTTTTTTTGCCAGCGCCTCGGCCTCGACATCCGAGGCCGCGCGGCTGCGCAGCCGAAGCCGGTGTTCGCGATGGACGATGTAGAGGCCGCTGGCGACGATGATGGCGGCGCCGACCAGCGTCCAGCGGTCGGGGAACTGCTTGAAGACAAGCCAGCCGGAAAGGATCATCCACACCATCTGCGAATAGGGATAGGGGGCGAGCGCCGTGGTCGTTGCCCGCCGATAGGCCTGGACCAGCAGCCAGTGGCCGACGCCGCCGAACACGCCGAGCATGAGCAAGACGAACCAGTGCCAGCCATCGTGCGGCAGAGAGAAGGAAAACGGCAGCATGGGCAACAGCAGCACCGCCGGCGCCAGCGCCGAGAACAGGATCAGGCTTTCCGAGGTCTCGGTGGCCGACATGCGTCGCGTCATGATGACATAGAAGCAGTTCGACAGCATCGAGCCGAGCGCAAAGAGGTGTCCGATGCCGAAAACGCCGACACCTGGCCTCGTGATGATCAAAACCCCGGCGAAAGCGGCCAGGATCGCCAGCCACCTCCGCCAGCCGGCCCATTCGCCGAGCAGCGGGCCGGCAAGGGCGGTGATCACCATCGGCCCGAAGAAATAGATCGACGTCGTCTCGGCCAGTTGCAGGGACCGCAGCGCCAGGACGTTGAACATGGTCGAGCCGAACAGGAAGGCGCCACGGATCACATGCGCCGGCAGGTTGACCGGGCGAAACCGCGCCGGCTCGCGCCAGCCCCGCAGCAGCGCCCCAACCAGCACGACATGCACGGCAAAGCGCACCCAGGCGACGATCAGGACGGAGACGCCGGCCAGGACGAGATATTTGCTTGAGGTGTCGAGGAAGGTGAAGAAAACATAGGTGGTCAGCATGCACAGGATCGCCACCGGCGGCGTCGCGCTTTCTGACTGTCTTTGGGAAGGATTCACGTGCAGGCCGGGGAAAAACTGGGCTGGAGCCCACCTTTGCGGGAATTGTCGCTTGCCGGCAAGCCAATTGTCGCCCGCTGCCGCGCCTGGGGTCGCTGGTACAACAACAGCCGCCGCCAGGCTTAGTCCGCGGGCGCTATGTATGCATACGGGCGCCCTTGGTGATCTTGTCGACAACCTTCTTCTCGGCGCGCAGCGCGATGCCGACCACCTTGGCGTCTTCGGGCGCGAATTCGGCAAACACGGCGCGGTTGGCGGCGTCGAAGCCGGTGGAAAACATCTCCTCGACATAGAGCGAGGTCGTCACGCCGCGTTCCAGCACACGCCGGTGGATCGCACCGAGCGTCGCCTGGTCGGCCGAGAGCACGATAACCGGCTGGATCGACAGCGGATTGTAGAGATTGCCGGCGCGGTCGCGATAGGGCTCGCCGATGATGTCGGGGAATTGCGCGACGATGCCGCTGGTCAGGAAGGCGGTGACGTTGAGTTTCTGCCAGACGGGCAAGTCTTCTCGCAGTACGATTGCAAATTTCGTATCGAACATGACAAAATGGCCATTCGAGGTTAGGCCCCGATAGCGAGGCTGTGAAGGAGACGATGTTGCACGATCTAGGCAGCCAGGCCTTCGAGGGTCTTGGACGTTTGTGCGCAGATGCCGCTGAAAACTGCATCATCTCGGCTCCCGATCCCGCCGGGATGGAGCGCATCGAGGCCCGGTTTCACGGCAGCGCCTTCGATCCGCATCGCCACGACACCTATGCGATCGGGGTGACGCTGCGCGGCGTGCAGACCTTCCGCTATCGTGGCGCGGCACGGCTGAGCCTGCCTGGCCAGGTCATCGTGCTGCATCCCGACGAATTGCACGATGGCGGCGCGGGCACCGAGGAAGGCCTGCGCTACAGAATGCTCTATCTCGAGCCGTCACTGATGCTCGACTGTCTCGGCGGCGCGGCGCTGCCGTTCGTCAGGGACGGGGTGGTGACGGACGATGCCTTCTGCGCGACGCTGTTTTCGGCGCTCGGGCCGTTGGAGCAGGAACTCGACGAGCTGTTCGTCGACGACTTTCTGGCGCAGCTGATGCAAAGCCTGGCCCGGCATGGCGGCCAGCCGGCAAAGCCGATAGCCGGGACGGCGCGGCGGGCCGCGACGCTGGCGCGCGAGTATCTGACGGAAAACCTCGACCGGCCCGTGCGCTCTGGCGAGTTGGAAGCCGTCACGGGTCTCGACCGCTATGCCCTGTCGAGACATTTCCGCACGGCCTTCTCGACCAGTCCGCATCGTTTCCTGGTGATGCGCCGGCTTCAGCGCGCGCGCAGGATGATCGCCGCCGGCGAGCCCTTGGCGCAGATCGCGATCGAAGCCGGCTTCAGCGACCAGAGCCACTTCAACAGGCAATTCAAGAAAGCGTTCGGCATGACACCGGGACGCTGGTCGTCCTTGATCCATGGAGCTGCCGCGGCAGCCTGATTGCCGAAGAGATCAGTCGTCCGACTCGGCGTCGTCGTCGATCAGCACCAGTTCCTCATTGGAGAGGTTGGCCTCGATGCGGGCGAGCAGCTTGAACAGCGCCTTCTGGTCCTTCTTGTCGAGGCCTTTCAACGCTTGCTTTTCGGTCTTCTTCACCGACTTCTCGATGGCGCGGATGGTTTCACGGCCGGTATCGGTGAGGAAGATATGCGCCTGGCGGGCATCGGATTCCGACGCGCGTTTTTCCAGAAAACCCTGCGCCTGCAGCCGGTTGATGGTCTTGGTGATGGTCGGCGGGCGCACGCCGAGACGCCCGGCGAGATTGCCCGGTGTCTGGCCGTCCTCACGGTCCAGCGCCAGCATGATCTGGTCCTGGCCGGCGTAGAAGCCATGCGCCAGGAGCCGTGCCGCCAGCGCGGTCCTTGCCAGCCTTGCCGCTGAATGCAGCCGGCTCATCGTTGCAGTCTTGTCCGCCTTGGCCATGGTCATCCCTCTTCGGCCGTACCGGTGCGCACAGCATAGACGCAGCCGGCCGGTTGGCAATCGACGATCGAAAGATTCCGGCATTCGAAACAGCTTTGCCGGCAAGCATTGCGGTGTCCGCCGTGGTGATGCCAGATGTTTATTTCAGTTAGATGACAAACGAGTTTGGCGGGGAACGGATTCGCTGCGGCTGCGATCCCACGACCGGCGGCCCCCGGACAGGACGTCGTCTTGATCTTCCATCGCCGGGGCGGCGATGGCTTTTCGCGGCCACGATGTCAGGACGAATCCCAGCCGGCAACTTTGGCCCATGGTTTGCCCGTGCAAAAACCCGGCGCACATCCTATATGGAACCGACAATCCCTTTTCGCGGCCTGGATTTCAGGGCCCAGTCATTTCGAGGCAAGCCATGAGCGACGCACAGACGCAGATTCCCGTAACCGTTCTCACCGGCTATCTCGGCGCCGGCAAGACTACGCTGCTCAACCGCATCCTGTCGGAGAACCACGGCAAACGCTACGCCGTCATCGTCAACGAATTCGGCGAGATCGGCATCGATAACGAGCTGATCGTGGAATCCGATGAGGAAATCTACGAGATGAACAATGGCTGCGTCTGCTGCACGGTGCGCGGCGACCTGATCCGCGTCGTCGAGGGCCTGATGCGGCGACCCGGCCGCTTCGACGCCATCGTCGTCGAAACCACCGGGCTCGCCGATCCGGTGCCGGTGGCGCAGACCTTCTTCATGGACGACGACGTGCGCTCCAAGACCAAGCTCGATGCCGTGGTGGCGCTGGTCGACGCCAAGCACCTGCCGCTGCGGCTCAAGGATTCCAAGGAGGCCGAGGACCAGATCGCCTTCGCCGACGTCGTCGTGCTCAACAAGACCGACCTCGTCACCCCCGAAGAACTCGCCAAGGTCGAGGCAACGATCCGCGCCATCAATCCGGCAGCCAGGATCCACCGCACGACACGCGCCGGCGTGGCGCTGTCGGAAGTGCTCGACCGCGGTGCCTTCGACCTGTCCAGGGCGCTGGAAAACGACCCGCATTTTCTCGAGGCGCATGACGACCATGATCACCATGACCATGACCATGATCATGATCATGATCACGACCATCATCATCACGACCACGATGGGCACGACCACCACCATCACGCGCATCCGTCCGATATCCATGACGTGACGGTGCAGTCGGTGTCGCTGCGCGGCGGCGAAATGGACCCGAAGAAATTCTTCCCGTGGATCGAGAAGATCACTCAGATGGAAGGCCCCAACATCCTGCGGCTGAAAGGCATCATCGCGCTCAAGGGCGATGACGAGCGCTATGTCATCCAGGGCGTGCACATGATCATCGAGGGCGACCACCAGCGGGCCTGGAAAGACGGCGAAAAGCATGAGAGCCGGCTGGTGTTCATCGGCCGCGAACTCGACGCCGAACGGCTGAAGAAGAGCTTTGACGCCTGCCAGGCATCGTAAAGTCGTATTGATGATCTTGAAGGGTTGATGTCGACTTCATGTACACATAGGATGTGTACATGAGTTTGAGGAGATTTCCGATGCCCAGGTCGGCAGACAATAAAACTGAGCGCTATCAAATCCGCATCGCGCCTGCGCAGAAGGCGATGATCGCGCGCGCTGCCGCACTGTCTCATCAGGACGTTACCGACTTCATTCTCAACAAGGTGGTTCCCGAAGCACAGGCGGTAATCGAAGCAGCCGAGGTTGCGAAAGTATCCGACCGCGATTTCACACGTATACTCGACCTGTTGGAGAACCCGCCGAAACCAAATGCCAAGCTCCGAGCGGCGATCGCGGCCTTGCCGGATACTCTGTGACACTTCCGTCCTGGCACGAGGAGCCGATCGCGAAACGCCATGATCGGGCCTCGTTCGATTGCGGCGATGCGCAGATGAACGATTTTCTGCGGCGGTACGCGCGGCAAAGCCACGAACAAAATGCCGCCAAGACCTTCTGTGCGATCGACGATGCGGCTTTGGAGCAGATCCTCGGCTTCTATACGATCGCACCTTCAGCCGTTGCTCATGAAGCCGTGCCCGAGGCGATGACGAGAGGTTTGGCGCGGCACGAGGTTTCCGGCTTCAAACTTGCCCGGCTGGCGACCGACCGCAGAGTCGCCGGACAGGGGCTCGGAAGTCAGCTGCTTGCCGCCGCGGCATTGCGCTGCTTGCGACTGGCCGGCGAAGGTGGCGGAATCCTGCTCATGATCGATGCCAAGAGCGAGCGGGCCGCAAGATGGTATGCCAGCTACGGAGCCGAGCGCCTCCAAGGATCGAATCTGACCCTGGTGATGCCATTGGCGACGTTCGCAACCGATCTGCGGGCGAAGGGGCTGCTTTGATGACAGCCTCTCGCACTTCGCTGATCCTCCGGTTGCCGGAACCGCAAACGTCGAGTAAGCCGCCTCTGTACTGTCATCTAGCTGAACAAAGATAATCATGCCCACAGTCGCCCCGCTCGATCTCGAAGGCCATTGCGTCGCCGCCGTCTTCCTTGGCGATGTGCCGCATTTCGCGCTGGCCGATGGCGCTATCCACCGGCTCGACAATGGCCACAAGACTGTACAGGCCAATGACGGGCTGCTCGCGGCCTTCCATGACGCGGCAAACGACCGGCTGATCACCGGCGGCGAGGACGGCAAGGTGTTTGCCGTGAAAGCCGGAGGTGAGACCCGGGAGGTGGCGAGCGCCGGCAAGAAATGGATCACCAGCGTTGCCGCCGGGCCGCAAGGCGCCATCGCCTATGCCACGGGAAAGACGGCCTTCGTGCGCTTCGCCGATGGCAAGATCCGGGAATTTGCCCATCCGCGCTCGGTCGAGGGGCTGGCCTTCTCGCCCAAGGGGATGCGCTTCGGCGTCGCCCGCTACAATGGCGCGACGCTGCATTTCCCGGCCGCCGAAGGCAAGCCGGTGGAGCTCGAATGGGCCGGCGCCCACACCGGCATCACCTTCTCGCCGGACGGCACCTTTCTGGTCACCACCATGCAGGAAAACGCCCTGCATGGCTGGAAGCTCGCCGACGGCAAGCACATGCGCATGAGCGGCTATCCCGGCAAGGTCAAAAGCCTGTCGTGGAGCGTCAAAGGCAAGTGGCTGGCCAGTTCCGGCGCGCCGGCGGCGATCGTCTGGCCGTTTTCGGCCAAGGACGGGCCGATGGGCAAGGCGCCGCTGGAACTCGGCACGCGCGGCAACGCCATGGTGACGGCGGTTGCTTGCCACCCGAGCCAGGATGTCGTCGCCGTCGGCTATGATGACGGCATGGTTATGGCCGTGCGCTTTTCCGACGCCAAGGAAGTGCTTTTGCGGCGCCCGGGCAAGGGCGCCATCACCGCGATGATGTGGGACAAGGAAGAACGCCGCGTCGCCTTCGGCAGTGCCGCCGGCGACTGCGGCGTCATCGACATCACTGCCTAGTTTCGAACCAGCGGATTACTCGGCGCCGCAGGAAACCTTGCCGGTCAGATCGACCGGCTTGCCATCGCTGTCCTTGTCGGCCGTGCTGTCATAGACGGCGAGCTTGTAGTTTCCATCATAGACGCCTTCGTCGCTGGCCTTGGTCAGGATCGTCAGTTCGACCGAACTGTAGGTCTTGGCCACCTCCTGCTCGCGGTAGATGTTCAGCCGCAGTTCCTTGTTGTCCAGCCAGTACTGGGTGAGGTTGGAGTTCTCAAAAATGGTCTTTCGCAGCTGATCGCCGGCGGGCCTTGCCTTGATTTCGAGATCACCGCGAAAATTGAAGGTCGGGCCGCCCATCCCGGTGGTGACGCCGGCATCGACCTGGAATTTGACCAGTGGATCATCGACGGAGCACCAGATGCCGCCGGTGGCGAACGCCGTACCGGTCGACAGGAACAGTATCGTCACGCAGATGATCGTCCGCATTTCCCTTGCCCAATTACCGTCCACATTGGCGCCGACTTCGCACGGAGCGTCAAGCGCCGCCGGCCAAGGCTGAGCCAATGCAGAACAGACGCACGGCCAATTGCCGTTGCGGAGGTGGATTGGCTAAGAGGAATGAGCCAGAGGGGTTTTCATGCACAGCAGCGATAGTTCAAAGACCATCGGCGGCATCAGCCGCGACCGCATCGCGCACTTGCGTGAGACGGAAGGGGCTGCCTTCCGCAAGGCGCGGCCGAAATCGCAGGCCAAGGTCGGCAACGGCCTGCCCGGCTTCTTCGGCGGCGTGCCAATGCACTGGATGAATGACTGGCCGACGCCGTTTCCGATCCTGGTGGACAGCGCCAGGGGCGCCACGATCACCGACGTGGACGGCAACAGGCTCGACGATTTCTGCCTCGGCGACACCGGCTCGATGTTCGGCCACTCGCCGCTGGCAGTGGCACGCGCCATTCGCCGCCAGGCCGGGCGCGGCCTGACCTATATGCTGCCATCCGAAGATGCGCTGGCCATCGGACCGCTGCTGCAGCAGCGCTTCGGCCTGCCGTTCTGGCAGATCGCGACGACGGCGACCGACGCCAACCGCTTCGCGCTGCGCGTCGCCCGCGCCATCACTGGACGGGAGAAAATCCTGGTCTTCAACGGCTGCTATCACGGCTCGGTGGACGAGACGATGGTGCGGCTGATCGACGGTATCCAGGTCAACCGGCCAGGACTGGCGGGCGAATTCCGCGACCTGACCCGTATGGCCAAGGTCATCGAGTTCAACGATGTCGCCGCACTGGAAGCCGCGCTCAACGACAGGGATGTCGCTTGCGTCATCGCCGAACCGGTGCTGACCAATTCCTGCATGGTGCTTGCCGATCCCGGCTACCACGAGGCGCTGCGACAGTTGACCCGTGCTGCCGGCACGCTGCTTTTGATCGACGAGACGCATACGATCTCGACCGGCCCGGGCGGTTACACCAGGAAATATGGGCTGGAGCCGGACTTGTTCGTTCTGGGCAAGCCGATTGCCGGCGGCGTGCCGGCGAGCGTCTGGGGCATGAGCCATGAAGTCGCTTCGCGCTATGCCGACTACAACAGGACGAAAGAGCCTGGCTATTCCGGCATGGGCACGACGCTGTCGGCCAACCCGCTGCAGTTCGCCGCCATGCGCGCCACGCTCGAGGAGGTGATGACGCAGGAGAATTACGACCGCATGGATCATCTGGCGCGCCGGCTCGATGCCGGGCTGACCGGCGTGATCGACCGTTACCGCCTGCCCTGGCATGTCGCCCGTGTCGGGGCCCGTGTCGAGTTCATCTGCGCGCCCGGTCCGCTGCGCAATGGCGCCGAGGCGGAGGGTGCGCATGCGCCGGAACTCGAAGCCGCCATCCATGTCGCGCTGGTCAATCGCGGCGTGCTGATCGCACCCTTCCACAACATGATGCTGATCTCGCCGGCGACGTCAGGTGCCCAGGTCAACCGGCTGATCAGCGCCTTTGGAGCGGTTGCGGCAAAGCTTGCGGCATGAGACAAGCCCCTCAAGCCAACCCGAGTTCCATCATGACTTCACCTTCGGGCTCGACGCCCACCGAGGCGCAAGCCTTCCTCGACGCCCATCCCGAGATCGAGGCCTTCGATATCGTGCTGACCGACGCCAATGGCGTCGGGCGCGGCAAGATCGTGCGCCGGCACGAGCTGAAAAGCATTTTCGAAGGCGGCCGGCATATGCCGATCTCCATCCTCGGCCTCGACATCACCGGCGAGGATGTGCACGAAACCGGGCTGATCTGGGACAGCGGCGACGGCGATCTCCGGGCCTGGCCAATTCCCGGCACGCTGGTGCCGCTTTACGGTACGAATCCGCCGCGCGGCCAGGTGCTGATGGCTATGTATCATCTCGACGGCCAGCCAATGTCGTCGGACCCGCGGCTGGCGCTCGCCCGGCAGGTCGACATACTGGCTGCCAAGGGCCTCCATCCGGCCGGCGCCTTCGAACTCGAGTTTTTTCTGCTGGCCAATGAGCGTGATGCCGATGGCAAGGTGCAGCCGGCGCGCGCGGTGCTCGATGGCCGCGTCTCGGGCAAGACCGAAGTCTATTCCGTCGACCATCTGCATGGCATGGAGCCGCTGTTCTCCGACATTTACGCCGCCGCCAAGGCGCAAGGCATTCCGGCCGAGACGGTGATCTCGGAATATGCGCCTGGCCAGTACGAGCTGACGCTGAACTACCGCAAGGACGTGATGCGGGCGGCCGACGATCTGGTCATGCTGAAGCGGCTGGTGCGGGCGCAGGCGCGCCGTCACGGTGTCACCGCCTGCTTCATGGCCAAGCCGATCGAGAAATATGCCGGCTCCGGCATGCATTTCCACGTGTCGCTGCAGGACAAGGATGGCCGAAACGTCTTTTCGGAAGCCACCGGCGAGAACTGGTCGCTGCCGCTGCTGCGTGGCCTTGGCGGCCTGATCCAGACCATGGCGGAATCGATGCTGGTGTTTGCGCCGCACGCCAATTCCTGGCGCCGCTTCGTCTCGCAATCCTACGCACCGGTGGCGCCGACCTGGGGCGTCAACAACCGCTCGGTGGCGCTGCGCGTGCCGGCGGGCGATGCGAAAAACCGGCGCATCGAGCACCGGCCGTCCGGCGTCGACGCCAATCCCTATCTGATCGCCGCGACGGTGCTCGCCGGCATCGTCAAAGGCCTCGACGAAGGGCTCGATCCGGGCCCCGAAACGACCGGCAATGGCTATGAGGCTGCCGTCACCCGTACGACGATGCCAGCCGATTGGCGCGCGGCAATCGAAGCGGCCAGGGCGTCCAGTTTCCTAAAGGGCGCGCTCGGCGAGGACCTGCACCGCACCTTCGTTGCGATCAAGCAGTCCGAATACCTGCGCGTGGCCCGCACGGTCAGTGAACTGGACTATCACCTCTACCTGCACGAAGTCTGACGGCTGGGCGACCCGGCGGCGATCACTTTTTCGCCGTCACCATCAAATGAGATGGCGTGATGATTGATCAGAACATATCATGAACAAATGAGTGTTCTCACCATCCGTGAAAAACTGGCAATCCTGTCCGACGCCGCCAAGTACGATGCCTCCTGCGCCTCATCGGGCTCCGCAAAAAAGGATTCGCTGAAGTCCGGCGGCGTCGGCTCCACCGAAGGCATGGGCATCTGCCATTCCTACGCGCCGGACGGCCGCTGCATTTCGCTGCTGAAAATCCTGCTGACCAATTTCTGCATCTACGACTGCAGCTATTGCATCAACCGCTCGTCGTCGAATGTCCGGCGCGCCCGCTTCGGCATCGACGAGGTGGTGAAGCTGACCATGGATTTCTACCGGCGCAATTATATCGAAGGCCTTTTCCTCTCCTCGGGCGTCATCCGCTCGCCTGATGAAACCATGGGCGAAATGGTCGAGGTGGCGCGGCGGCTGCGGCTGGAGGAAAAATTCTCCGGTTATATCCATCTGAAGACCATTCCGGAAAGTTCGGCGGACCTGGTGGAGCAGGCCGGGCTCTATGCGGACCGCTTGTCGATCAATATCGAATTGCCCACCGACGAGGGCGTGAAGAAGCTGGCGCCGGAAAAGAGGCCGGAGACAATCCGGCTCTCGATGGCCAACCTGCGCCGGAAGATGGAGGAGAAGGCCGAGCCGACGCTGCGGACCAAAAAGCGCGAACGCTTTGCGCCCGGCGGCCAGTCGACGCAGATGATCGTCGGTGCCGACAAGACCTCCGACGACGGCATCCTGCACACCAGCGCCCGGCTTTATGGCAGTTACCACCTGCGGCGCGTCTATTATTCGGCCTTCAGTCCGATCCCCGATGCCTCGTCTTCGCTGCCGTTGCAGAAGCCGCCGCTGATGCGTGAACACCGGCTCTACCAAGCCGACTGGCTGATGCGCTTCTACGGATTTTCTCAACCGGAAATCCTGGCCGGCAGCAGCGATGGCATGCTCGATCTCGCTATCGACCCGAAGCTTGCCTGGGCGCTGCGCAACCGGGGGCAGTTTCCCGTCGACATCAACCGCGCCGACCGTGAGACGCTGTTGCGAGTGCCCGGCCTCGGCACCAAGGTGGTGACGAAAATCCTGCAGACCCGCCGGCACCGGCGGATGCGGCTGGAAGATGTCGGGCGGATTTGCCATTCGATCGCCAAGCTACGGCCCTTCATCATCGCCGAAGGCTGGTCGCCAGGTGCGCTCACCGACAAGGCCGGCCTGCGCGGCCAGATCGAGCGATCCTGCGAACAACTGGCGCTGTTTTGACCATGCTGCCAGCGGAGCTCGACCTCGCCCGCTACACAGTTTGGCTTGAAAGCCAGACCGATTTCGCCGGCTGGCGCGACGCGGCTCGACGGCTGGCGCTGAATGAGGTCAGACCCGAGGATATCGGCTGGCATGTCGCAGCCGGTTCCGACCGGCCGCAAAGCGATTTGCCTGACGTGCCCGAGGGCGCGCAGCTCGTTGTGCCGCGCGATTTCATCGATCACACTGAAACCGCCTTCTGCCATTGCGACCCCGGCCGTTTCGCCTTCCTCTACCGGCTGTTGTGGCGGCTGCGTGCGGAGCCCAAGCTGCTGGCGATCGCATCGGATCCCGATACCAGGCGGCTCGAGGCGATGGAAAAGGCGGTGCGGCGCGATAGCCACAAGATGCATGCCTTCGTCCGCTTCCGGAAGATCGGCGATGGCGAGGAGGAACGCTATGTCGCCTGGTTCGAGCCCGACCATTTCATCGTCGAGCGCAATGCGGATTTCTTCGTCCGGCGTTTTACCGGCATGCGCTGGACGATCCTGACGCCTTACGCCTCCGCCGACTGGGATGGCGAAAGGCTAGCGATCGGACCGGGCGCCGCCAAGACCGACGCGCCTGACCAGGACGACACCGAAGCGCTGTGGCGGACCTACTTCGCGAACATCTTCAATCCGGCGCGGCTGAAGGTGAAAGCCATGCAGAAGGAGATGCCGAAGAAATATTGGCGGAACCTTCCCGAGGCCTCGCTCATTCCTGACTTGATCGCGGGAGCGGACAAGGCCGCCAAGGATATGATTGCCAGAATGCCGACAACGCCCGCGCCGCACCACGCCAAGGTGCAGGCAAAGCATTGGCCGAAGCATCAGCCAGCCGAAACGCCTGACGGCGATGCCGCGCACACGATTTCCGAGTTGCGCGAAGCCGCGAAGGGCTGCCGCCGCTGTCCGCTTTGGCGCGATGCGACGCAGACCGTATTCGGCGAAGGACCTGACAATGCCAAGGTGATCTTCGTCGGCGAACAGCCTGGCGACCAGGAGGATCTCGCCGGCAAACCTTTTGTCGGCCCCGCGGGCAAGGTGTTCGATGCGATCTTGGACGATGCCGGTGTCGACCGCCTGGAGGTCTATGTCACCAACGCGGTCAAGCACTTCAAATTCGAGCCACGGGGCAAACGCCGCATCCATTCCAAGCCGAATGCCGGCGAGGTTCAGGCCTGCCGCTGGTGGATCGACAGGGAATTCGAGCTGGTCAAGCCGGAGCTTGCGGTGGCGCTCGGCGCGACGGCGGCGCTGTCCCTGCTTGGCAAGGCGATCCCGGTGACCAAGATGCGCGGCCAGGTGGTCGAACGCGAGGACGGGTTGCGCGTCTTCATCACCATCCACCCCTCCTTCATCCTGCGCATCCGGGATCACGCGGATAAAGAAGCCGAACGCGAGCGGTTTTTGCAGGATATGAAGCAGGTGAGGAAGCTTATGTCGACTTGATCCATCAGGTCCGAGCGCTGGATAAGGATCGAGCGGTTGGCGCCGCCCCTCATTGTCCTGCCGGACATTTCTCCCCGTGTAGTGACGGGGAGAAAGGGGCTGTGCCCTGCGCTTTCGTCAATCACCATCGTTGCAAGAAAAAGCTCCAAGACGCAGTTAGCTTCCTTCTCCCCGTCACTATACGGGGAGAAGGTGCCGGCAGGCGGATGAGGGGCAGCGCTTGCGTTTGGGAGAGGGGACGCACCAGCCTTTAACGGACGAGAATTGCCCTGAGATCATTGACGTTCGTGCCGGTCGGGCCGGGCACGAAGAGATCGCCGACGGCATTGAAGGCCGTCCAGGCATTGTTGCCGGCCAGCATCGCCTTGGCATCCACACCCGCCGCCCGCATGCGCGAAACGGTCGAACCGTCGGCGAAGGCGCCGGCATTGTTTTCGGAGCCATCGATGCCGTCGGTATCCGCGGCAAAGGCGTGAATACCCTCTACGCCATTGATGCCGATGGCCAAGGCGAGCAGGAATTCCGAATTGCGGCCACCTTTGCCCTTTGCCCGCAAAGTCACGGTGGTCTCACCACCCGAAAGGATCAGCACCGGCTTTTGGAAGGGCCGATTACGCGTCGCCACTTCGCGGGCGATTGCCGCATGGACGCCGCCGACCTCGCGTGCTTCGCCTTCGATGGCGTCGGAGAGGATGAAGGCTTCGACGCCTTGCCGCCTCGCTTCAGCCGCCGCCGCTTCCAGTGACACGCCAGCCGAGGCGATCAGATGCACCTCGTTGCGCACAAAGCGCTGATCGTCGGGATCTGGTGCGTCGGCCGCCGGCGACTGGATATGCGCCATGACCGTGTCCGGCAGTTTCATGCCATAGGCGGATATCGAGGCCAGCGCGTCGTCACGGCTGCCAGTGTCGGGAACGGTCGGGCCGGACGCCACCAGGGCCGGATTGTCGCCGGGGATGTCGGAGACAACCAGCGACACCACCTTGGCCGGCCATGCGGCAGCGGCCAGCCGGCCACCCTTGATGGCGGAGAGATGCTTGCGGATGGTGTTCATCGCCGCGATCGGCGCGCCGGAAGCAAGCAGCGCCTCGTTGACGGCAATTTCGTCGGCCAGCGTCAGGCCGGCGGCCGGAGACGGCAGCAGGGCCGAACCGCCGCCGGAAATCAGCGCCACGACCAGGTCGTCCGCTGTCAGCCCTTGCACTTTCTCCAGCAGCCGCCGCGAGGCTTCGAGCCCGGCGGCGTCCGGCACCGGATGCGCGGCCTCGATGATCTCGATGCGCTCGCATCTGGCGCCATAGCCGTAGCGGGTGACGACCAGCCCTTCGATCAGGCCGTCCCAGACCTTCTCGAAGGCCGCCGCCATCTGTGCCGAGCCTTTGCCGGCGCCGATGACGATGGTGCGGCCCCTGGGTCTGGCCGGCAAATGGTCGCGGATGGTGCGCTCCGGATCGGCGGCGGCGACGGCGGCATTGAAGATCGAGATAAGAAAAACCTTGGGATCGGGCACGGTCATTCGGGGTCCGCGGACAACGCCAGCTTGCGCCTGTCTATGCCCAGGTGATCGCACAGCGCATCGACCACCACGCCATGATCCTGGCGCTCCGGCAGGCCGGACACCGCGATCACGCCGATGACACCGGCACCCTTGACCGCGACCGGGAAGCCGCCGCCGGCCAGCACGTAGTCCGCAATATCCAGCCCCTCGCCGAGCTTGAAGGTGCGGTCGGGACGCTGCTGCTCCAGAACCAGACGGTAGGTGCTTTTGAGGTAGCGCTTGACAACATTGATCTTGCGCCGCGCCCAGTCGGGATTGGATGCATTCGACCCCGGCATGGCGGCATAGAAGAGCGGCCGGTCGAAAGTCCTGATGTCGACGATGACGGGCAGGTTCTCAGCCAGCGCGCGGTCACGGATCGCCGAACCGAGCTTGAAGGCGACGGCCTCGTCGAAGGCCGTGAAGACAAGGGTCTCTTCCTGTTTCTTGATCAGAGTGATGTCGTCAGCAACGGTCATATGTCGTTCCCCTGTCAACTTCGCCGCACGCTTTGACCGATGGCTGCCGCCGGGTCAAGCAGGCAACACACCGCAGCGCTAAATTGCGATGTCGCTCTTGGCCGCCCGCCCCGCGACATAGACCTCGCGCACGGCTCGATCATCGCCCAGCGTCTGCAGCAGGAACAGTTCCCGCGCCAGCGTCTCGACCGTTTCCATCCTGAGCCGCATGGCCGGCGTTGCCCTCGCATCGAGCACGACGATGTCGGCATCGGTGCCTTCCTCCAGCGTGCCGATCTTCTCGACGACAGATAGCGCCTCGGCATTGCCGCGCGTGATCTGCCAGAAGGACTGGAAAGGGTTGAGCTTCTCGCCGTTCAGCGCGATCACCTTGTAGCCCTCGTCCATGGTGCGAAGCATCGAATAGTTGGTGCCGCCGCCGACATCGGTGGCGGCCGCGATGCGCAACGGCTTGTCGCGGCGGCGAAAGCGCTGGTAGTCGAACAGGCCCGAGCCGAGGAACAGGTTCGAGGTTGGACAGAACACGGCCACCGAACCGCTGTCCGCCAGCGCGTCCGCCTCGCGCTCCGACAGATGGATGCAGTGGCCGAAAAGGCTCTTTTTGCCCAGCAGCCCATAGTGCTCGTAAACGTCGGTGTAGTCGCGCGACCAGGGATAAAGCTGTTGCGTGAAGGCGATCTCGCCGTGATTTTCCGACAGATGCGTCTGCATGTGCAGGTCGGGATGTTCGCGGCACAGCGCGCCGGCCATCTCCATCTGCTCCGGCGAGGAGGTGATGGCGAAGCGCGGCGTTATGGCATAGTGCTGCCGCCCCTTGCCGTGCCACTCCTTGATCAGCGCCTTGGTGTCGTCATAGCCGGTCTGCGGCGTGTCGAGCACGCCTTCGGGCGCATTACGGTCCATCATCACCTTGCCGGCGATGTTGAGCATGTCGCGCGCGTGCGACTCGGCGAAGAAGGCTTCCGCCGAGGCCTTGTGCACCGAACAGTAGGCGGCAACCGTCGTTGTGCCGTGGCGCACCGTTTCATCAAGAAACAGCCGCGCGATGCGGCGGCCATGCTGCGCGTTGGCGAATTTGGTTTCCTCGGGAAAGGTGTAGGTGTTCAGCCAGTCGAGCAGTTCGGCGCCATAGGAGGCGATGACCTGCATCTGCGGGAAATGCACATGCGTATCGATAAAACCCGGCAGCAGCAGATGCGGCCGATGGTCGATCTTTTTGACGCCCTCGCCGGCCTGTTTCTCGACATCGGCATAGGCGCCTGATGCAACGATCCTGCCATCGCTTATCAGCAGGCCGCCATCCTCCTCGTAGCGCCAGGCTGAGTGATCGTCGATGGTTTGCGGCCAGCGCACGAAGGACAGGGTGCGGCCGCGCAGAAGTGTCGAGGTCATGCTTATTTCCCCGCGCCTTCGAACCAGGCGACCAGCAGCGCCCGTTCCTTGTCGGTGATCTGGCTGACATTAGCCGGCGGCATGGCGTGGCTGCGGCCGGCCTGCAGATAGATCTCGCGGGCATGGTCGGCGATGCCGGCGTCGGTGTCGAGCATCACGCCCTTGGGCGCATGATAGATGCCTTCATAGACCGGCTCGGCCGCATGGCACATCGAACAGCGGCCGAGAACGGTGTCGCGCACCGCCGGGAAATGCGCCGAGGCGATATAGACCTGCGCCGAGGCGGACACCTTCGGTTCACCGGTCAGCACCTTCGGCACGGTCGACAGCCAGATGATGATGATGAACAGGACAAGGGCGCCGAGCCACGTCCAGTGCGGGTTGCCGGCACGCTTGTGCACGGTGTTGAAATAGTGGCGGATGAGGACGCCGATGATGAACACCAGCGAGGCGATGACCCAGTTGAACTCAGTCCCGAATGCCAGCGGATAGTGGTTCGACAGCATCAGGAACAGTACCGGCAGCGTCAAATAATTGTTGTGGAGCGAGCGCTGCTTGGCGATCTTGCCGTATTTCGGATCAGGCTTGCGGCCGGCGATGAGGTCGGCGACGACGATCTTCTGGTTGGGAATGATGACCATGAAGACATTGGCCGACATGATCGTCGCGGTGATCGCGCCCAGATGCAGGAAGGCGGCGCGGCCGGTGAACAGGTGCGTCAGCCCCCAGGCGATGAAGACCAGCACGCAATAGAGCACCAGCATCAGGCCGGTGTCGCTTTTGCCAAGCGGCGAGCGGCACAGGAGATCATAGACCACCCAGCCGACGCCGATCGTGGCCATCGACAACAGAATGCCCACCGGCACCGACATCGGCAGCACATTGGGATCGATCAGGAACAGATCGGCTCCGGCGTAATAGACCACGCACAGCATGGCGAAGCCGGACAGCCAGGTGGCATAGGATTCCCATTTGAACCAGGTCAGGTGCTCGGGCATCTCGGCCGGCGCCACCAGGTATTTCTGGATGTGGTAGAAGCCGCCGCCATGCACCTGCCATTCCTCGCCGAAGGCGCCGACCGGCATGCCGGGCCGCTGGCGCAGGCCAAGATCGAGCGCGACGAAGTAGAAGGACGAGCCGATCCAGGCGATGCCGGTAACGACGTGCAGCCAGCGCACGGCGAAGCTCAGCCAGTCCCAGAAAATCGCGAAATCCATCATTGAAATCGTCCCTGCCGATCCGATGACTTTACGGTGTGGGGCGCAAACGAAAAGAGGCGAGGTGTACGATGACTTTCAAAAAAAAATGGAAAATACTAGGTTGATCACCGCAAACCGGTGAAGGGTGCCGATCCGCATGGCCTATCTCGACAACATCGCCGTCTTTGTCCGCGTCGTCGAGCTTGGCAATCTGTCGGCGGCCGGCCGCGACATGCGCATTTCGCCGGCGGTCGCCTCCAACCGCATCAAGGAACTGGAGAAGCATCTCGGCGTGCGGCTGTTCAACCGCACCACCCGGCAATTGATGCCGACCGAGCACGGCACTGTTTTCTATTCCGGCGCCAAGCAGGTGCTGGAGGCGATCACCGAGGCGGAAGCGGCCGTCTCGGCGCTGTCCGGCCAGCCGCGTGGCACCATCCGCGTCACCGCACCGCTCGGCCTCGGGCGCCGGCTGGTGGCGTCGGGCATTCCCGATTTTCACGACAAATACCCTGACGTCGAGGTGCGGCTGAGGCTCTCGGACCACAATGTCGACATCATGAAGGAAGGCATCGACGTCGCCTTCCGGTTAGGGATCATCGAGGATTCCAGCCTCAGGATGCGCGGCATCATGGAATGCGAGCGCGTGCTGGTCGCCGCACCCAAATATCTGGAAGCGCGCGGCGAGCCGACGGAGCCGCAGGAGCTGATCGGCAGGAAGCATGACTGCCTGATGCTGCGCTATTCCGGCGCGCGCGAATATGTCTGGACCTTGCAAACGCCCACCGGCCCGCAGAAATTCGAGGTGCATGGGCCCTATGACACCGATGATGGCGACGTGCTGACCGGCTGGGCGCTGTCGGGGCGCGGCATCATCAACAAACCGCGCTTCGAGGTCGAGCCGTTCATCCGCGACCAGCGGCTGAAAGTGATCCTGACCAGCACCCCGCCAACGCCGGTGCAGTTCGCCGCCGTCTATCCGCACAAGAAGCTGCAGGATCCCAAGGTGCGGCTATTGCTCGACTTCATGGCCGAGCGTTGCCAAAGGCTGATCAAGGACATTCTGGCGGGCAAGTGAGGGGCGGTCGCGTTGCTACGGGATCGGCCGAAGGCCCGCGACTTCGTCATCCACGGGCGGAGCGACGCGAAGCGGAGCGCAGACCCGAGGACCCATTCCGTGACTTTCGCCGTAAAGTGCAACGGAGCAGAATTCTGCACCGTGGCAGCGCCTTGACGCCGCGGCATGGATCCTCGGGTCTGCGCGACGCCGCTTCGCGGCTGCTCCGCCCGTGGATGACGACGCGGCGGATGTTTCAGCTAATTTTCGAGGTGTTTGAGAGCCAGCCGAAACGTGACTGCTGGCCGGCACATGGCCGGCGGTTGGCCCAGCGCCAGCGGTTGCCATTGGGGCATGCGGCGAACATAGTTCCCGCATGCCTTCCCCCAGGAACCATCCATGACCGACGGCGCCACAACGCATCTGGCCGCTTCGCTCAACATTGCCCTCGCAACCGGGCAAGCGCTCACTTTCAGCGATCTGGCCGGCTTCGCCCGGGAGGCCGAGGCGGCGGGGCTGGACATGATCATCCTCGACGACTCCGCGCCGCATGGCGCCGCGCCGAGCAGTCCGTTCGAGGCGACCACTCTCATCGCCGCGCTGGCGACCGTGACCGAAAAGATCGGTCTCGTCGCCAGCGCCTCGACGATCGCTCACCAGCCCTACAATCTCGCGCGCCGCTTTGCCTCGCTCGACATGATCAGCCATGGCCGCGCGGGCTGGAACGCGACGCTGGCGCAGACACCGCGAGAGGCCGCCAATTTCAGCCGGCCCGACGGGTTTTCAGCCGATGATTTTCGCCGCCGCTCGGAGGAATATATCGGCATCGTTCAAGGGCTCTGGCAGGGCTGGGACGCGGACGCGCTGCTGTTCGACAGGGACGGCGGCCGCTTCCATGATCCGCAAGGAATGCACCTGCTCGACCACAAGGGCGAGTTCTTCTCCGTGCGCGGGCCGCTGAATGTCGCGCGGTCGCCGCAGGACGCGCCGGTGCTGGTGCTGTCCGATCTCACCGAAGGCGACCTCGACTTTGCCGCCCGCACCGCCGATGTCGTTCTGCTGGACGAACGGGCGGCGGCAGAAGACAAGGCGTGTCATGGTGATTTGAAGCGCCGGGTTTCCGCCTGTGGGCGCGAGCCGGATGCGGTGAAGATACTGGCTGATATCTCGCTCACCGCTGACGGCGTCAGCGGGCTGGCCGACAGGCTGGAAGAAAAATCCTTCTCTAAGAGCTGCGACGGCTTCAACATCCGCTTGCCGGCGCAGCTTTCGGTGTTCGACGATTTGATCGATCGTGTTCTTCCGGAGTTGCGGCGGTGCGGGCTGCTTCGAGAAAACCATCCCGGCACCACCTTGCGCTCGCATCTCGGCCTTGCCGGCGGAGGTGACCAATGACCGCGCAAATGAAGCTCGGCGCCTTCCTGTGGGCGACGGGCCATCACATCGCCGCCTGGCGCCATCCGAAGGCGCATGTGAAAGCTGGCATCGACATCGATCACTACATGGCGCTGGCGCGCACGGCTGAAGCGGCGAAGTTCGACATGATCTTCTGCGAGGACGCCGCCGGCCTGCGCGAGGCCAATGTCGACATTGCCAGCCAGACGTCGCGCTCGATCGGCTTCGAGCCGATCAGCCTGCTTTCGGCGCTGGCTGTCCAGACCAGCCGCATCGGCCTCGTTTCCACCGCGTCGACCAGCTACAACGAACCTTACGGCCTGGCGCGGACCTTCCTCTCGCTCGATCACCTGAGCGGCGGCCGGGCCGGCTGGAACCTGGTGACCTCGGCCAGTCAGATCGAAGCCGCCAATTTCGGCGCAGCCGGCCTCAAGCCTCATGCCGACCGCTATGAGCGGGCGCGCGAGTTCGCCGAGGCGGTGACAGGGTTGTGGCGCGGCAAGGCAGGCCATGACGGACAGAGTTTTTCGGTCCGCGATCCGCTCGATCTGCCGCGCTCGCCGCAAGGCGCGCCTGTCATGGTCCAGGCCGGCGCTTCCGACGTCGGCCGCGACCTCGCCGCCCGCACCGCCGACGTGGTGTTCACGGCGGCACAGACCTTCGAGGAAGCGAAGGCCTTTTACGACGACCTCAAGGGGCGCATGGCGGCGTATGGGCGTGAACCCGATGACATCAAGATCATGCCCGGTGTCGCGCCCGTGGTGGCGGAGACCGAAGCCGAGGCCCGCGAAAAATTCGAGGAATTGCAGGAATTGATCCCCGACGACGTCGGCGTGGCGCTGCTGTCCAGCTATCTCAGCATATCCGACCTCTGGCGCCATCCGCTCGACGGTCCACTGCCCGACTTGCCCGAGAGCGAGGGCATGAAAAGCCGGCAGGCCCTGGTCGTCGAGCAATCGCGCCGCGATGGCCTTTCCATTCGCCAGCTGGCGCGGCATTTCGCCGGCGCGCGCGGCCATTGGCGCATCGTGGGAACCGCGGTCCAGGTGGCGGACGAGTTGCAGGCGCGGTTCGAAGGCGGTGCCGCCGACGGCTTCAACGTCATGCCGTCTTATTTTCCCGGCGAACTCGATGCCTTTGCCACGCTGGTCGTGCCGGAACTGCAGCGGCGCGGCCTGTTCCGCAAGGCGTATGAAGGCGCCACGCTGCGCGCGCATCTGGGCCTCAGGCGACCGAGCTAGCCGGCGGTCACCCTGTCATGCGGAGCGTGATGCTCTGCGTTCGAAGCCGCATTGTGGATGACCAGCGCCGTCATGATCTCGGCGGCGGCGAGCGCGGCAATAACCGGCGGACGCTTGTCCTTGACGGCGTCGCCGCCGATCGGCGAGACGAGGCGGGCGAATTCGGTCTCCGTGCCGTCGGCCGATTTCAGGAACCAGTGCCTGAAGGTCGCTTTCTTGGTCTTCGAACCGATCATGCCGACATAGGCCGCGTCGTCGCGTTTCAGCGCTTCGGCGACGATCAGGAAATCGAGCGCGTGGTCATGCGTAAGGACGGCGAAGGCGGTGCCGGCCGGGGCGTTGCGCAGCTCTGCCTCGGGCATCGGCGTCAGCCGCGTCTCGACGGTTTCCGGCATGCCTTCCAATGCCTCGGCGCGTGTCTCGATGACGACGCCATGCACGGGAAGAAGCGCAATGGTCGACGCGAGCGCTTGGCCGACATGGCCGCCGCCGAAGATATAGACATGCGGCAGATGCGCCTCCTCCGATTCAGCGTGCGCCATCAGCTTTTCCTCGATTGTGCCGTCGACCAAGCGGATCAACACCTTGACCCGACCCCCGCAGCACTGGCCGATTTCCGGCCCGAGCGGAACGTCGAGCGTGACGCCAGCTTCGTCAGCGTCGCGCTGCCCCTCACCCTTACCCTCTCCCCGTAAGGACGGGGAGAGGGGGTCGCCGGCGTTACGGCCGCTTCCCTTCTCCCCGTCACTATACGGGGAGAAGGTGCCGGCAGGCGGATGAGGGGCGGCGCCGACATCGGCAAACTCGCTGAAAGATGCGGAGCGCAAAGAGCCCAGCATCTGCCGCGCCTTATCGATCGCCATATATTCGAGCTGACCGCCGCCAATGGTGCCGAAAATCGCCGATGGCGAGACAAGCATGAACGCACCGGCCTCGCGCGGCGTCGAACCCTTTGCCGCCGCAACTTCGACAAGCGCGACCCGACCGGCATGGTCGAGAAACACTTTCAGCTCTTGAACCTTCGAGTTCATCGCCTGCACTTCCATCCAGGAAATATAGTATTTTTCGGCGCGATTTGCACGTTTTGGCCTCAGGAAGGCTCTGAAGCCTCCCGCTTCAGCCGCTCGATCGCCATCAGCACGCGTTCGGGTGTCGCCGGCGCGTCGAGACGCGGGCAGATCTTGTGGTCGGCGACGCTGGCCACTGCGTCCGACAGCGCGTGCAGCACCGCCATGCCATGCGGCAGCGGCGGTTCGCCGACCGCCTTGGAGCGATGGATGGTCGGCTCATAGGCCTGCGACCAGTCGGTCAGCGCCACGTTGAAGATCTTCGGTCGGTCCGACGCCAGCGGAATCTTGTAGGTCGACGGCGCGTGCGTGCGCAGCCGGCCCTTGTCGTCCCACCACAGTTCCTCCGTCGTCAGCCAGCCCATGCCCTGGATGAAGCCGCCCTCGACCTGGCCGAGGTCGATGGCCCGGTTCAGCGAACGGCCGCAGTCGTGCAGGATATCGGCGCGCTCGACGACATATTCGCCGGTCAGCGTGTCGACCGACACTTCGGCGCAGGCCGCGCCATAGGCGTAGTAATAGAAGGCGTGGCCCTGGCCCTTGCTGCGATCCCAGTGGATCTTCGGCGTCTTGTAGAAGCCGGCGGCCGAGAGCTGCACACGTGCGATATAGGCCTGCTTGACCAGATCGTTGAAGCTGACCTCCTGGTTGCCGACGCGCACCCGGTTTGGCAGGAACAACACCTGGTCGACAGGGATCTGATATTTCTCGGCGGCGAAGTCGGTCAGCCGGCGGCGGATCTGGCGCGCCGCGTTCTGCGCCGCCATGCCATTGAGGTCGGCGCCCGAGGACGCAGCCGTCGGCGCGGTGTTGGGCACCTTGGCGGTGGTGGTGGCGGTGATCTTCACGCGATCGAGGTCGATCTGGAACTCCTCCGCAACGACTTGCGCCACCTTGAGATGCAGGCCCTGCCCCATTTCGGTGCCGCCATGGTTCATGTGCACCGAACCATCGGCATAGACATGCACCAGCGCGCCGGCCTGGTTGGCCTCGGTCTTGGTGAAGGAGATGCCGAACTTGACCGGCGTCAGCGCCAGGCCGCGCTTGACGAAGCGGCTGTTGGCGTTGAATGCGGAAATCTCGCGACGGCGGCGCGCATAGTTGGCGCTGTCTTCCAGTTCCGCCACGATGCGCTGGATGATGCAGTCCTCGACCTTCTGGTGATAAGGGGTGACGTTGCGGCCGCCGATCGCTTCCATCGGATCGTAGAAATTCAGCTTGCGGATTTCGAGCGAATCCTTGCCGACCGCGAAGGCGACCTCGTCGATGACACGCTCGGCGCCGACCATGCCTTGCGGGCCGCCGAAGCCGCGGAACGCGGTGTTGGAGACGGTGTTGGTGTAGAGCGGCGCGGACTTGGCCAGCACCGCGGGATAGAAATAGGCGTTGTCGCAGTGGAACAGCGCACGGTCGCCGACCGGGCCGGACAGGTCGGCGGAGAAGCCGCAGCGCAAGGCGTAAGTGAAATCGACGCCGAGAATATTGCCCTCGTCGTCGAAGCCGACCTCGTAGTCGATGGCGAAATCGTGCCGCTTGCCGGTGGCGGTCATGTCCTCGTCGCGGTCGAGCCGGATCTTGACCGCCCGCTTCAGCCTCTTGGCGGCGATCGCGGCGATCGCGGCGCACTGGTTGGCCTGCGTTTCCTTGCCGCCGAAGCCGCCGCCCATGCGGCGCACTTCCACCGTCACCGCGTTACTCGGCACGCCAAGCGTGTGGGCGACCAGATGCTGCGTCTCGCTCGGCCCCTGGGTCGAACAATAGACGGTGACCTCGTCGTCCTCGCCGGGGATGGCGAGAGACACCTGGCCTTCGAGGTAGAAATGGTCCTGGCCGCCAAGCCACATCCGGTTCTTGATGCGGCGGGGCGCTGCCTTGATTGCCGCAGCCGCATCGCCGCGCCGCAAGATCAGCGGCGTGGTCACCTGCTTGTCCTTCGCCGGATCAAGGTCCCAGATGTCGATCACGGCGGGAAGCTCGTCATATTCGATCCTGGCCAGGCGCGCGGCGCGCCGGGCTGCCTCGCGCGTCTCGGCAATCACCGCGAAGATCGGCTGGCCGAAGAACTGCACCTTGCCTTCCGCCAGAACCGGATCGTCATGCATGTTGCTGGGCGAGACATCGTTCTCACCCGGCACGTCGGCATAAGTCAGCACGTCGACGACACCAGGGGCCGCGCGCACCGCCGAGAGGTCGACGCTTTTCAGAACGCCATGCGCCACCTTGGACAGGCCAAGGCCGGCATGCAGGGTGCCGGCCGGCTCCGGCATGTCGTCGATATAGACGGCGCCGCCGCTGACATGCTTGTGGGCGGAATCATGCCGCTGGTCGGTAGCGACGCCGCCGACGATCTTCTCGGCCTTGAGGTTTGATGATGCGTGCTTGTTCATCAGGCCGCCTCGTTGCGTGATACCTGGAACGGCGCCTTGGTGCCGGTGGTTTCCACGTAGAAGCGCAACAAAAGGTTCTTCGCTGCCAGCGCTCGATATTCGGCGGTCGCGCGCATATCGGTGAGCGGCGTGAAGTCCTTGACGTATTCGGCCATCGCGGCCTCCACCGTGGCTTCGTTCCAGGCCTTGCCTATCAGCGCCTTCTCGACAGCCGACGCCCGCTTCGGCGTTGCCGCCATGCCGCCATAGGCGATGCGGATATCGGCCACCGTGCCGTCCTTGGCCAGAGCCAGACAGAAGGCACCCAAGGTCGCGGTGATGTCCTCGTCGCGGCGCTTGGTGACCTTGTAGACAGCGAATTTCACGTCCTTTGCCGGCACGGGCACGTGCACGGCCTCGACGAACTCGCCCGGCTGGCGATCCTGCTTGCCATAGGCAATGAAGAAGTCCTGCAACGGGATCGTGCGCCGCTTCCTGCCCTTGCGCAATGTCAGCCGTGCGCCGAGCACGATCAAGGGCGGCGGCGTGTCGCCGATCGGCGAGCCGTTGGCGACATTGCCGCCGATCGTGCCCATGTTGCGGACCTGTTCGCCGCCGATGCGGTCGAACAACGGCCCCAACGCAGGGATGCGTTTCGACAGCGTCGAAAAGGCTTCGGTGTAGGTCACGCCGGCGCCAATCGATATGACGCCGTTTTCTTCCGTGACGGCGCAAAGCCCCGGCAGATTGCCGATGAAGATCGCCGGCGAGATATCGCGCATGTGCTTGGTCACCCACAGGCCAACATCGGTCGAACCGGCGACGACCGTCGCGGTGGGTTCCTTCTCGAAGACAGAAGCGAAATCGTCGGCGTCGGCCGGCACGACCAGCCGCGTCCTGCCGGAGCCAATCTCGACCCTGGCGCCATCGCGCAACGACTGCAGCCGTGTCGTGATGTCCCGGCGCTCCGCCGCCAGCGGGTCCTTCGCCGCCTTGCCATAGCTCGATATGGCGTGCGCGGCGCGCATGATCGCTTCGTAGCCAGTGCAGCGGCAGAGATTGCCTTGCAAGGCTTTTTCGATGGCCGCGTCCGACGGGTCCGGCGACTTCATCCACAGGCCGTAGAGCGACATGACGAAACCCGGCGTGCAGAAGCCGCATTGCGAGCCATGGAAATCGACCATCGCCTGCTGCACAGGATGCAACCGGCCTGACACACCGCGCAGATGTTCGACCGTCACGACATGGGCGCCGTCGAGCGAGCCGAGGAAGCGGATGCAGGAATTGACGCTTTCATAGACCAATCCGGCGGCCGATAGCCTGCCGACCAGCACGGTGCAGGCGCCGCAATCGCCCTCGGCGCAGCCTTCCTTGGTGCCGCGCAGCGAACGATCGAGCCGCAGCCAGTCGAGCAAGGTCGCGTCGGGCGCCACGGATGACAGCGCGACATCCCTGCCATTGAGGATGAAGCGGATTTCGTTGCGGATGTTGACCTTGGCCATGCCTCAGCTCCCCCTGTAGGTGGAATAGCCGTAGGGCGAGATCAGCAATGGTACATGATAGTGCACCGCCTCCGCCATGCCGAAGCGTATCGGCACGCTGTCGAGGAAGGCAGGCTCCGGCAGCTTCGTGCCCTGGCCGCGCAGATAGTCGCCGGCCGCGAACATCAGTTCGTATTCGCCGGTGCGGAAGTCGGCGCCTGCCAGCAGCGGCGCGTCGCAGCGGCCGTCTGCATTGGTGACGACCGTCTTCAGAAGCGTGCGAGCAGCACCGTCGAGACGGTAGAGCGCGATCGACAATCCCGCCGCCGGCCTGCCGGTCGCGGTATCGAGGACATGGGTCGTCAGACGCCCGCCATCGGCTTTCGACGTTTCTGCCATTGGCCGCCTCCCATTTCCAGTACGAACAAATTGGCCGGTATAATCGAGCACTGCTGATGAATTGTGCGCCAATTAAAGGCGATGCATAAGTCCCGGTCGAGCGGAGTGCGACAAAAACACTTTCAAAAATTTTGAGGGGAATGCGAGAAGCACCCTTTCGATATTCTGATCATACTTCCGGTGATGCCGGGCGCGGAGGGACGATGCGTTACACCAGGGACATGCGTGGCTACGGGGCCAATCCGCCGGATCCGAAATGGCCTGGCGGCGCGCATGTCGCCGTGCAGTTCGTCGTCAATTACGAGGAGGGCGGCGAGAACTGCGTGCTCCACGGCGACAAGGCTTCGGAAGCCTTCCTCTCGGAAATCGTCGGCGCGGCGCCCTGGGTGGGCCAGCGCCACTGGAACATGGAATCGATCTACGAGTATGGGGCGCGAGCCGGCTTCTGGCGGCTGTTGCGCCTGTTCGGCGAGGCGCAAGTGCCTGTGACCTGCTATGGCGTCGCCACGGCGCTCGCGCGCTCCCCCGACCAGGTCACGGCGATGCAGGAAGCCGGCTGGGAAATCGCCTCGCACGGGTTGAGATGGATCGACTACCGCGACCACGATGCCGAGGACGAGCGCCGCGACCTCGAAGCGGCGATCAAGCTGCATTACGAGGTGACCGGCCAGCGCCCGACCGGCTGGTATACGGGCCGCACTTCGGTCAACACGGTGCGCCTGGTGGCGGAGGAAGGCGGCTTCGATTACGTCTCGGACACCTATGACGACGAACTGCCCTACTGGTTCGAGCATAGCGGCGGCACGCAGCTCATCATCCCCTACACGCTCGATGCCAACGACATGCGCTTCGCCACGCCGCAAGGCTTCAATTCGGGCGACCAGTTCTTTGCCTATCTCAAGGATAGTTTCGACACGCTCTATGCCGAGGGCAAGGCAGGCAGGCCGCGCATGATGAATATCGGCCTGCATTGCCGCCTTGTCGGGCGGCCGGGCCGGGTGGCGGCGCTGAAGCGCTTCGTCGATTATGTCAAATCGCATGACAAGGTCTGGCTGGCGCGGCGCATCGACATCGCCAAGCACTGGCAGGAGAACCATCCCTACAAACCGGCCGCTCTGCGCCCGTCGAAGATGGAATTCGAGACGTTCGTTCACACCTTCGGCGCCGTGTTCGAACATTCGCCCTGGATTGCCGAACGGGCCCACGAGTTGGAGCTCGGTCCGGCACACGACACGGCGGGGGGCCTGCACAATGCGCTCTGCCGCATCTTCCGCGCCGCCAGCGAAACCGAACGGCTCGGCGTGCTCAACGCCCATCCCGACCTCGCCGGCAAACTGGCCAAGGCCAGGCGGCTGACGGCGGAATCCACCCGGGAACAGGCTTCCGCCGGCCTCGACGCGCTGACCGACAAGGAACGCGAACTGTTCTCCAAGCTCAACGCCGCCTACGTCACCACCTTCGGCTTCCCCTTCATCATCGCGGTGAAAGGCAAGACAAAGGAGGAAATCCTCGCCGAATTCGAAGCCCGTATCGGCAACGGCCGCGGCGTCGAATTCGAAACCGCCTGCAAACAGGTCGAGCGCATTGCGCTGTTGCGCCTCAAGGACATGCTTCCACAATAGGTTTAAACCCATGGATACGATCAGGATGCCCGAGCGAACCTATTATGCCCCACAGGGGGGCCATCCCGGCCAGAACGAGCTTTTGACCGGGCGCGCCGTCTTCACCGAGGCCTATGCGGTCATCCCCAAAGGCGTGATGCAGGACATCGTGACCAGCCCGCTGCCGTTCTGGGACAAGACCAGGGCTTGGATCATCGCAAGGCCGCTGTCGGGCTTTGCCGAGACGTTTTCTCAGTACATCGTCGAGGTTCTGCCGGGCGGCGGCAGCGACCGGCCGGAACCTGACTCCGGCGCCGAAGGCGTGCTGTTCGTGGTCGAGGGGGAACTCACCGTATCGCTCGCCGGCAAAAAGCATGTGCTTGCCGCCGGTGGCTTTGCCTTCCTGCCGCCGGCAAGCGGCTGGACGGTGCGCAACGAGAGCAGCGCTGCCGTCCGCTTCCACTGGATCCGCAAGGCCTATGAGGTGGTCGACGGCCTGGACACGCCGGAAGCCTTCTTCAGCAGCGACCAGCAGGTGGCGCCGACGCCGATGGCCGGCACCGAGGGCCGCTGGGCGACGACGCGTTTCGTCGATCCGGACGACATGCGCCACGACATGCACGTCACCATCGTCACGCTCGAGGCGGGCGCGGTCATTCCCTTCGCCGAAACCCATGTCATGGAACATGGGCTCTACGTGCTCGAAGGCAAGGCGGTCTACCGGCTGAACCAGGACTGGGTCGAGGTCGAGGCCGGCGACTTCATGTGGCTGCGCGCCTTCTGCCCGCAGGCCTGCTATGCCGGCGGCCCCGGAAAATTCCGCTATCTGCTCTACAAGGACGTCAACCGGCACGCCAAGCTCGGCGGCTATCTCGGGGGCCGCGCGCGGTGAGCCGCATCGTCGCGCAGCCGCTGAGCCGCGAAAACTTCGCGCCCTTCGGCGACGTCATCGATATGGGCGGCGACAACCGCTACCCAATCAATGGCGGCAAGGCGATCCGCTATCATGATCTCGCCACCGCCGAGGCCGCTGGGCCGAATGCGCGCGTGCTGATCTCGATGGTGCGCGGCACACCCTATGAAATGCCGCTGAAGCTGACCATGGTCGAGCGCCATCCGCTCGGCAGCCAGGCTTTCATCCCGCTGTCGCCACGGCCGTTTCTGGTCGTCGTCTGCCACGATACCAAGGACGGGCCGGGCGAACCGCATGGCTTCATCGCCGCGCCCGGACAGGGCATCAACTACAAGCGCAATCTCTGGCACGGTGTGCTGACGCCGATCGGCGAGGAACAGGATTTCCTCATCGTCGATCGCGGCGGCGATGGCTCCAACCTCGAAGAGTTTCACTTCTCGCACCCTTACGAAATCCACCTTCCCAGAAAGCCCGTGATTTCATCATGACCGACATTTCGCTGATCGACCGCCTGCTCGACGTGATCGAGCACGACATCGTGCCGAAGACGGCAGAAGGCGTCGCCCATGGCAACAAGCTGTTCGGCGCGGCGATCCTGCGCAAGGACGACCGGTCGCTGGTGCTGGCCGAGACCAACAACGAGATGGAAAACCCGCTCTGGCATGGCGAGGTGCATTGCCTGAAGCGTTTTTACGAAATGCCCAAGGCCGAACGTGTCGACACGAAAGACGCCATTTTCATCGCCACACACGAGCCCTGCTCGCTCTGCCTGTCGGCGATCACCTGGACCGGTTTCGACAATTTCTACTATTTGTTCAGCCACGAGGACTCGCGCGACAGTTTTGCCATCCCGCATGATCTGAAGATTTTGAAAGAGGTCTTCACGCTCGACCCCGGCGGCTACAATGCCGAGAACGCCTATTGGAAGAGTTTTTCGATCCGTCGGCTGGTGCGGGCCCTCCCCGAGGCCGAGCGCGCGAGGCTGGAGACGCGGATCGGCAGGATTTCCGCACGCTATGACGAGTTGTCCGACGCCTATCAGGCGAACAAGGCCGCAAACGACATTCCGCTGAGTTGATGGTATGAGACAAGTCGCATATTTCGCTGCTCCAGTCGCGAATGGCGATTGAAAGTTTTCGTGCCGCGGAGCGTTATGCCTGCCATGAAAACCATCACCGAATTTCCCCGTAAGGTCGTCGAATTTCCCGACATGGGTATCGTCATGCCCGATGGCTGCCGGTTGTCGGCGCGGGTGTGGATGCCGGAGGATGCGGGCGACGATCCGGTACCTGTCATCCTCGAGCATCTGCCCTACCGCAAGCGCGACGGAACGATCTTTCGCGATCAGCTTACCCATCCCTATTTCGCCGGCCACGGCTACGCCTCGATCCGCGTCGACATGCGCGGCAATGGCGATTCCGAAGGGCTGATGGACGACGAATATTCCGAGCAGGAACTGCAGGACGCCTGCGATGTCATCGCCTGGGCGGCGGCGCAGCCCTGGTGCAACGGCAATGTCGGCATGATGGGCATCTCCTGGGGCGGCTTCAACTGCCTGCAGGTGGCGGCCAAACAGCCGCCGGCGCTCAAGGCGGTGATCAGCCTGTGCTCGACCGTCGACCGCTATGCCGACGACATTCACTACAAGGGCGGCTGCCTTTTGAACGAGAATTTCGGCTGGGCCTCGACCATGCTGTCCTATTCGTCGCGGCCACCGGATCCGCTGATTGCCGGCGATAACCGTTGGCGCGATCTCTGGCTGGCGCGGCTGGAGAACCAGTCCTTCCTGTTGCCGCTGTGGCTCAGCCACCAGCATCGCGACGCCTATTGGAAGCGCGGCTCGATCTGCGAGGATTTTTCCGCAATCAAAGCTGCAGTGCTGTCGATCGGCGGCTGGCATGACGGCTACCGCAACACGATCTCGCACCTCGTCACCAACATCGAGGCACCGGTCAAGGGCATCGTTGGACCGTGGATACACAAATACCCGCACTATGCGGGCCCCAAGCCGGCCATCGGCTTCCTGCAGGAAGCGCTGCGCTGGTGGGACCACTGGCTGAAGGGCGCCGAGACCGGCGTCGAGGCCGATCCCGACTATCGCGCCTATGTGATGGACAGCGTGCGCCCCGCTCGCTGGCATCCGGAGCGGCCCGGCCGCTGGATAGCCGAGCAGGAATGGCCGTCGTCCAACATAACGATTGAAACGATCGAACTCGTTTCCGCTGATGCAGGACCTTCCATCGTCGCTTCGCCGCAGACCTGCGGGCTTGCCGGCGGCGAATACTTTCCCTTCACCTTCGGCCCGGAATTGCCTGGTGACCAGCGCCCTGACGACGGGCTGTCGGCGTGTTTCGACCAGCCTGAGCTCACCAAGCCGATCGAGATCGTCGGCGCGCCGGAGCTTGAGATCCAGTTTGCCTCCGATCGGCCCCAGGCCAACATCGCGGTCCGGCTTTGCGACGTGCATCCCGACGGCGCCTCGGAACTTATCTCCTATGGCGTGCTCAATCTGACGCACCGCAAGTCGCATGAATTCCCCGAGGCGCTGGTCCCAGGGGAGACAGTTTCGGCGCGTGTCGTGCTCGATCAATGTGCCTACCGCGTGCCGGCCGGCCATCGTTTGCGCGTCGCCGTTTCGACCGCCTACTGGCCTGCCATCTGGCCCTCGCCGGAGCCGGTACGGCTGACCTTGTCGGCGGCCTCGCTATCAGTGCCGCTGCGCCTGCTCGCAACAGGCGACGAAGTCGTCTTCGGCGAACCGGAAGGCGCCACGCCCTGGGCGACGGAGACGGTTCGACCCGCCAATTCCGAACGCCATGTCGACCGCGACGAAAAGACGGGAATCGTCACGCTTTCCATTGCGGATGATTTCGGCGAGGTGCGTGATCTCGACCACGGCCTTGTCAACGGCAGCATCGCCCGCGAAACCTGGACCATCCATCCTGACGATCCTCTGTCAGCCTCCGGGAAAACACATTGGACGCAGACCCTGTCGCGAAATGGATGGTCGGTCCGTACCGAGACATGGGCGCAGATGCGGTCGGATGCGCAAAACTTCATCGTCAGCGCCAGAATCGAGGCCTACGAAGGCGAAAACCTCGTCTTCGAGCGCGATTTCGACGAAAGTGTCCCGCGCGCGCTGGTCTGAGTGCTGAAACCGTTGGTCCAAATGCGACGTGCGATTTACGCCACGGCATGTCGCATTCGGTCTTGCTTACCGCTTTCCCTTGCGGTCATTATTCCCCTCACAAGAAGCAAGAAAATCGACCGCAGAGTCGAACCAACAGAGTGAGGAACTCAAAAATGTCGAATGAACTCGAATTCCTTAGCCGGCGCGTTGCAGCAGGCAAGCTGAGCCGTCGTGATTTTCTCGGCCGGGCGGCAGCGCTCGGCATCGCCGCACCCTTCGCCAACTCGCTGCTTTCAAGCGCGGCGCGGGCGGCCGGTCCGGTCAAGGGCGGCACGCTGAAGGCCGGCCTGGTCGGCGGTGAATCCACCAACAGTCTCGATCCGGCCCTGTTCATGACCCAGGTGCCGTTCGCCTTCGGCAAGTGCTGGGGCGAAATGATCGTCGAGCTGTCGCCCGACGGCAAGCTCGAGAACCGCATCGCCGAGGAGATCGGCTCGTCCAAGGACGCCAAGACCTGGACGCTGAAGATCCGCGACGGCGTCGAATTCCACAACGGCAAGAAAGTGACCGCCGAGGACGTCGCCGCGACGCTCGAGCGCCATTCGGACGAGAAATCGAAATCCGGCGCGCTCGGCTACATGAAGGGCATCGATACCATCAAGGCCAGCGGCAAGGAAGTGGTGCTGACGCTGAAGGAGGCCAATGCCGACCTTCCCTACCTGCTCAGCGACTATCACCTGATCGTCCAGCCGAACGGCGGCAAGGACAAGGCCGACGCCGGCATCTCGGCCGGACCCTATAAGGTCACCACCAACGAGCCCGGCGTGCGCCATGGCGGCGAGCGCTTCGCCAATTACTGGCAGAGCGACAAGATGGGTCATGCCGACCAGATCGAGATCATCGTCATCAACGATGCGACTGCGCGCACGGCGGCCCTGCAGGGCGGCCAGGTCAACATGATCAACCGCGTCGAGCCGAAGATCGTCGACCTGATCAAGCGCGTGCCTGGTGTAACCATCCGCAACCATGCGGGTCCGGGCCATTACGTGTTCATCATGCATTGCAACACGGCGCCGTTCGACAACAACGACCTCAGGATGGCGCTGAAGCTGGCGATCGACCGCGAGGAGATGCTGAACAAGGTGCTGCGCGGCTATGGCTCGCTCGGCAACGACTTCCCGATCAACGCGTCCTATCCGCTTTTCACCGAGATCGAGCAGCGCAAATACGATCCCGACAAGGCCAAATTCCACTACAAGAAGTCCGGTCATGACGGCGCCGTGCTGCTCAGGACCTCGGACGTCGCCTTCCCGGGCGCTGTCGATGCGTCCCAGCTCTTCCAGCAGAGCGCGGCCAAGGCCGGCATCAAGATCGAGCTCAAGCGCGAGCCCGGCGACGGCTACTGGAACGAGGTCTGGAACAAGCAGCCCTTCTGCGCTTCCTATTGGGGCGGCCGCTCGACGCAGGACCAGATGTACTCGACCGCCTACCTGTCGACCGCCGACTGGAACGACACGCGTTTCAAGCGCCCGGATTTCGACAAGATGGTGCTGGCGGCGCGCGCCGAACTGGACGAGGCCAAGCGCAAGCAGATGTACCACGACATGGCGGTCATGGTGCGCGACGAAGGCGGTCTGATCCTGCCGATGTTCAACCAGTTCATCGACGCCACCGGCGCCAAGGTCGATGGCTGGGTGGACGACCCGCATCAGGAGCTGATGAACGGCTACGCCCTGGCGAAGTGCTGGCTGCAGGCCTGAGTCCGGCTTTGCGGATATGTCTTCACCCATCCTGAAACTAATCGCCCAGCGCATCGCGCTGGGCATCCTCCTTTTGTTGGCCATTTCGGTCCTGATCTTTGCCGGCACGCAAATCCTGCCCGGCGACGTCGCGCAAGCCATTTTGGGACAATCGGCGACACCGGAGTCGCTCGCCAATCTGCGCGAGCAGCTTGGACTGAACGACCCCGCCTATATCAGGTACTTCCATTGGCTCGGCGGCGTCTTGACCGGGGACCTCGGCACGGCGATGTCGAGCGGGCAGGATATCGCGACCTCGATCAAGGGCCGGCTGTGGAACACGCTGTTCCTCGCCTTCTGGGCGGCGATCGTGGCCGTGCCGCTGGCAATCATCCTTGGGCTGATCGCGGTGCGCTATCGCAATGGCTGGGTCGACAAGCTGATCTCCGGACTGGCGCTTGCCTCGACCTCGTTCCCGGAATTCTTCATCGGCTATCTCCTGGTCTATTTTTTCGCGGTGAAATGGCAGATCTTTCCCGCCATCTCGACTGTCTATGACGGCATGCCTTTCGGCGAACGCATGCAGGCCATCGCGCTGCCGGCCACGGCGCTGACGCTGGTAGTGCTCGCGCACATGATGCGCATGACGCGTGCGGCGATCCTCAACGTCATGCAGTCGGCTTATGTCGAAACGGCGGAACTCAAAGGGCTTTCAGCCTTCTCCGTCATCCGCAGGCACGCCTTCCCGAATGCCATCGCGCCGATCATCAATGTCGTCATGCTCAACCTCGCCTATCTCATCGTCGGCGTCGTCGTGGTCGAGGTGATCTTCGTCTATCCCGGCATGGGACAGTATCTGGTCGACCACGTCACCAAGCGCGACGTGCCGGTGGTGCAGGCGGTCGGCCTGATCTTCGCCGCCGTCTACATCAGCCTCAACATCATCGCGGACATTGCGGCGATCGTCGCCAATCCGCGTCTCAGACATCCAAAGTGAGGGGGCGGGCATGCTCGATATAAAACGCATCCCCATCCCCGCTCTGATCGGCCTGGTGCTGACAGCCCTGTTCGTGCTCGCGGCGATCCTCGCGCCGTGGATTTCGCCCCACGACAATGCCGAGATCGTCGGCGACGTCTGGGAACCGATGTCGGCGGCGCATTGGCTTGGCACCGACAATCTTGGCCGCGATCTCTTGTCGCGCATGATCTACGGTGCCCGGATCACCCTGTTCATCGCCGTGCTGGCCACCGCGCTGTCGTTCTCGCTCGGCGCCATACTGGGTTTTTCGGCGGCTGTGTTCGGCGGCTGGTTCGACACGATCCTGTCCCGCCTCGTCGATCTCCTGATGTCGATCCCGACACTGATCATGGCCCTGGTCGTGCTCTCCGTGCTGCCGACCAACCTGGTGACGCTGATCCTGGTGATGGGCATTCTCGATTCGACGCGCGTCTATCGCCTGGCGCGCGCGGTCGCCGTCGACATCAACGTCATGGACTATGTCGAAGCGGCCAAGCTGCGCGGCGAAGGCAGCGCCTGGATCATCTTCCGCGAGATCCTGCCCAACGCGCTGTCGCCGCTGGTCTCCGAGCTCGGTCTGCGCTTCATCTACGCGGTGCTGTTCCTGTCGACGCTGTCCTTTCTCGGTCTCGGCGTGCAACCGCCAGACGCCGACTGGGGCGGCATGGTCAAGGAGAACAAGGACGGCATCGTCTTCGGCATCGCCGCCGCGCTCATTCCCGCGGCCGCGATCGCGGCCCTGGCGATCTCGGTCAACCTAGTGGCCGACTGGGTACTGAACCGCACGACAAGCCTGAAGGGAGGACGCGGCTGATGGCTGACGGCAAGGCAAAGTCCACTCCCCTGCTCGACATCCGCAATTTGCGCATCGAGGCGACGGTCTATCCGCCTGGTGAGGCGCCGAAGGCCATCACGCTGGTCCACGACGTGTCGCTGACGCTGGAGAAGGGCAAGGTGTTGGGCCTGATCGGCGAATCCGGCGCCGGCAAGTCGACGATCGGCCTGTCGTCGATGGGCTATGGCCGCGGCGGCGTGCGCATCACCGGCGGCGAAGTCATTCTCAACGGCCGTGACATCCTGAAGGGCGGCAAGGACGAATTCCGCAAGCTGCGCGGCCGCGAGGTCTGCTATGTCGCGCAATCGGCGGCAGCCGCCTTCAATCCGGCGCACAGGCTGATGGACCAGGTTGTGGAAGCCACGCTGCTGCATGGCACGGCAACCCGCGCGGAGGCCGAGAAGCGGGCCGTCGCGCTGTTCAAGAAGCTCAGCCTGCCCAATCCGGAAACCATTGGCGAACGCTTTCCGCACCAGGTGTCGGGCGGCCAGCTGCAGCGCGTCATGACGGCGATGGCGCTGTGCTCCGAACCCGACCTGATCGTCTTCGACGAGCCGACCACAGCGCTCGACGTGACGACGCAGATCGACGTGCTGTCGGCGATCAAGGACGCCATCCGCGACACGCATGTGGCGGCGCTCTACATCACCCATGACCTTGCCGTCGTCGCCCAGGTCTCCGACGAGATCATGGTGCTGCGCCACGGCCGGCTGGTCGAATGGGGAGGCACCCGCCAGATCATCAAGGAGCCTCGCCAGGAATACACCAACGCGCTGGTCTCGGTGCACGAGATCGAGCATGCCGAACAGAACCCGGGCGCGACGCCGTTCCTGTCGGTCAAGAACGTCACCGCCGCCTATGGCGGCGGCCAGGTCAAAGTGCTCAAGAACGTTTCGGTCGACATCTATCCGGGCCAGACGCTGGCCGTGGTTGGCGAATCCGGTTCCGGTAAATCGACGCTGGCGCGCGCCATCACCGGCCTGTTGCCGCCCGAGCAGGGCAATGTGACCTTCGACGGGCGCCCGCTGGCCAACCGGCTTGCCGACCGGCCGAAGGAGGATCTGCGCCAGTTGCAGATGATCTACCAGATGGCCGACGTGGCGATGAACCCGCGCCAGACCGTCGGCACGATCATCGGCCGGCCGCTCGAATTCTATTTCGGCATCCGCGGCAGGGAACGCGACCGGCGTGTGGCCGAGCTGCTCGACGAGATCGAGATGGGCAAGGGCTTCGTCGACCGCTATCCGGCCGAGCTTTCGGGGGGCCAGAAGCAGCGCGTCTGCATCGCCCGCTCGCTCGCCGCCAAGCCGAAGCTGATCATCTGCGACGAGGTGACATCGGCTCTCGACCCGTTGGTGGCCAACGGCATCCTCAAGCTGCTGCTTAACCTGCAGCAGCACGAAAAGGTCGCCTACCTGTTCATCACCCACGATCTGGCGACGGTGAAGTCGATCGCCGATTCGATCGCGGTGATGTATCGCGGCGAAGTGGTGCGCTACGGCTCCAAGAGCAAGGTGCTCACACCGCCCTTCGACGCCTATACCGACCTGTTGTTGTCGTCCGTTCCGGAGATGGAGATCGGCTGGTTGGAAAAGGCGATCAAGGGGCGGCGCATGGCCAGCGCGGGGAACTAGCCAGCCAGCAGCCGCCAGCCAGGGGAGATGGCGGCCGTCATCCGCATGCAACACTAGGGCGCCACACGTCCTTCGGACGGGCGCCACTGGTGTGACGTTGTTTTCAACAAGGGGTAGGACATGAAGACTGAACTCGACCATCTCGCTGAACTCGCCGGTCAGGGCCGGATATCGCGTCGCGACTTTCTTGGCCGCACAGCGGCGCTTGGGGTGTCCGCCGCGCTGGCAACGACGCTGGCCGGGAAAGCCTTCGCGCAGAGCCCGATCAAGGGCGGCATCCTCAAGGCCGGCCTGCAAGGCGGTGAATCGACCAACAGCCTCGACCCGGCGCTGAACCTCAGCCAGGTCACTTTCAGCTTCGGCAAGCAGTGGGGCGAGTATCTTGTCCGTCTCACCCCCGACAACAAGCTGGTGAACCTGATCGCCGAGGATATCGGCGCCTCCAAGGATGCCAAGACATGGACGGTCAAGATTCGCGACGGCATCGAATTCCATAACGGCAAGACGGTTGGCGCCGAGGACGTCGCCGCCACCATCGAGCGCCATGCCGACGAGAAATCGAAGTCGGGCGCGCTCGGCATTCTCAAGAACATCAAGGGCGTCAAGGCGAGCGGCAAGGAAGTTATCTTCACGCTCGGCGACGCCGATGCCGACTTCCCATATCTGATGGCCGACTACCACCTCGTCATCCAGCCGAATGGCGGCAAGGACAACCCGAATGCCGGCATCAGCGCCGGGCCTTACAAGGTGACCGTCAACCAGCCGGGCGTTCGCCATGGCGGCGAGCGCTTCGCCAATTACTGGCAGGGCGACAAGGCCGGCCATGCCGACCAGGTCGAGATCGTCGTCATCAATGACGCGACGGCCCGTCTGGCCGCGCTGCAGGGCGGCCAGGTCCACATGATCAACCGCGTTGAGCCAAAGGTCGTCGACCTGGTCAAGCGCATTCCCGGCGTCAGCATCGAGAATGCGTCCGGCAAGGGCTATTATCCGTTCAACATGTTCTGTGACACGGCGCCCTTCGACAGCAACGATCTCCGGATGGCGCTGAAGCTCGCCATGGATCGTGACGAGATGCTGGAGAAGATCCTCCGCGGCTATGGTTCGGTTGGCAACGACTTCCCGATCAATGAGGCCTATCCCCTGTTTACCGCCATCGAACAGCGCAAGTTCGACCCGGAAAAGGCGGCTGCGCTCTACAAGAAGTCCGGCCACAGCGGTTCGATCCTGCTGCGTACCTCCGATGTCGCCTTCCCTGGTGCCGTCGATGCAGCCCAGCTCTACCAGCAGAGCGCCGCCAAGGCCGGCATCAAGATTGAGATCAAGCGCGAGCCGGGCGACGGCTACTGGTCGGAAGTCTGGAACAAGCAGCCCTTCTCGCTCTCCTATTGGGGCGGACGCGCCACGCAGGACCAGATGTACTCCACCGGCTATGTCTCGACCGCCGACTGGAACGACACACGCTTCAAGCGGCCGGAGTTCGACAAGATGCTGCTTGCGGCGCGCGGCGAGCTCGACCAGGACAAGCGCAAGGCGATCTACCACGACATGGCGGTGCTGATGCGCGACGAAGGCGGCCTGATCGTGCCGTTCTTCAACCAGTTCATCGACGCCGCCGCCACCAACAAGATCGGCGGCTTCGCCAAGAGCCCGATCGGCGAAATGATGGATGGTTACGCGCTCGCCGAGTGCTGGCTGAACGCCTGATGTCCATCTGACACTGAAAAGCGCCGCGTGTTCGTGCGACACGCGGCGCACTCGTTTCAACCGACAATCCCATGGAGCCGCCCGTGGCGCTCGACACCAAGCTTCTGCTGATCATCCTCGACGGCGTGCCTTACCGCAACTGGCGCCGGCTAATGGGCAATCTGGAGGGCTGGGTGCAGTCGGGCGAGGCGCGGGTGTGGAGGATGCGTTCCGTGCTGCCGTCGACCTCGGCCTGCTGCTATGCCTCGATCCACACCGGCGTGTCGCCGCAGGTGCATGGCATTCTCTCCAACGAGAACCGCTTCCGCGTCAAACAGCCTGACGTCTTCTCCGAGGTCAGCAAGGCCGGCGGCAAGACTGGCGCCGTCACCCATTCCTACTGGTCTGAGTTCTTCCGATCATACCCGTTCGACCTAGTCGAGGACATGGAATATGACGAGCCGGGCGGTCCGATCACGCATGGCCGTTTCCACACCATGACCGGCTATAATTTGCGCAACCAGATGACACCGAGCGATGTCGACCTGTTCGCGACGCTTACCATGCTCACCCGGCGCCATGGCATCGACTACGGCATCCTGCATACCTGCACGCTGGACTCGATGGGCCACCGTTTCGGCCATGACTGCCACGAGATGGACCATGCCTGCTACGCCATGGACGGCATGCTGGCGGCCTTCCTGCCGGGCTGGATCGAGGCCGGCTACGAGGTCATGGTCACCGCCGACCACGGCCAGACCGACCGTGGCCACCATGGCGGCCATGACGACGAGATGCAGGATTTCGCGCTCTATTATTTCGGCGCCGGCAAGGGACCGCAGGCCGACACGCTGCTCGACCAGTTGCAGCTGGCGCCGACCGTGCTGAAGCGGCTGGGCGTGGCAATACCCGAGACGATGAAGGCCAAGCCGTTTTTGGATTAGTGCGGCGATCTTCCCTTCTCCCCTTGTGGGAGAAGGTGGATCGGCGCGGAGCGCCGAGACGGATGAGCAACTGTGTTTTCAGGCTTTGTCTGGATACCAGGGTTGGTTGTGTCGAAGCATGGCGCTGAGGATGGTCATAATCTTTCGGGCCACGGCGACGATGGCGACCTTTGGTTGCTTACCGTT
>NZ_SRUN01000150.1:0-336 GCF_004791595.1 Mesorhizobium sp. M8A.F.Ca.ET.202.01.1.1
CCGGGGTGTCCGGGTCCGGCAAGTCATCGTTGGCGTTCGGCACGATCTTCGCCGAGGCCCAGCGTCGCTACTTTGAATCCGTCGCACCGTATGCGCGCCGCCTGATCGACCAGGCGGGCGTGCCCGACGTGGATGCCATCGACGGCCTGCGGCCGGCGGTGGCCCTGCAGCAGCAGCGTGGTGCCAGCAACGCACGTTCATCGGTGGGCAGCGTGACCACGCTGTCCAGCCTGGTACGCATGATGTATTCGCGTGCAGGCGCGTACCCGGCCCATCAGCCCATGCTGTACGCCGAGGACTTCTCGCCCAATACGCCGCAGGGGGCCTGCAGCACCT
>NZ_SRUN01000151.1:0-336 GCF_004791595.1 Mesorhizobium sp. M8A.F.Ca.ET.202.01.1.1
CGGCGCCCCATGCCCGGGCCACCGACCCGCATCGGCATGCCGCCGCGGTTGCCGCCGCTGGCACCAGCACCGGCGGCGCTGGCTTCGCCGACCACCACGCGCTCGCCTTCCTTCAATCCCGACAGGATCTCGGCGGAGGCGCCGTTGTTGATGCCCACCGTGACCTTGCGCGGCTGCGGCTGGCCCTTGTCGTCCAGCACCCGCACCATGCGCTCGTTTCCACGGCGCTTCGGCCCCAGCGCCACCGCCGGCACCATCAGCACGCCCTTGGCCTGCTTGAGCAGTACCGAGACCTGCGCGGTCATGTCGATGCGCAGCGTGCCGTCGGGATTCTCC
>NZ_SRUN01000152.1:0-336 GCF_004791595.1 Mesorhizobium sp. M8A.F.Ca.ET.202.01.1.1
GTCCGGCAAAGAAAAGTGTCTCATGCGAGTCATCTGGGTCTTGAAGATTTCAAGCGGTGTCTGGCCCGCGTACCGACTTCCGTCGACATTGGTTTTGCGGGATACTCCGAACCTTGGCTCAATCCGGACTGCACCGAAATGGTGGAGCACGCCTTCGCCAAAGGCCATGGCATCAGGATTTTTACGACGCTGGTGGGAATGAACGGGCAGGACCTGCAGCGATTGCAAGCCTTGCGCTTGGGCGTATTCGTGGTCCATGTTTTCGATGACGGCACCTACATGAACAGCCGCCTGGTCGGAGACAAGTATCGCGATCTGGTTCGTCAACTCGTCGAC
>NZ_SRUN01000153.1:0-336 GCF_004791595.1 Mesorhizobium sp. M8A.F.Ca.ET.202.01.1.1
GCGGGCGCGAAAGTGATCTTCCAGCGCATGGAGCAGCTGCCGGCATTGCTTGCGGCCTACGCCGCCGACGTCGCCGCCTGAGGCGGCCTCAGCCCGCAGCGCCCAGTGCGGCGCTGCGGCGTTTCCCGGCGTAATGCAGCGCGAACAGGTACAGGCCAGTGAACAGCTGCAGGAACAGCGGCGGCAGCGGCGAATAGGTGATCCACGCTGCAGGCTCGCCGTGCCCCAGCCCACGCACGGCGAAGTTGGCGATCACCGCCAGGGTGAAGACGATCGAGGTCCAGCGATGCACGGGCCGCGCCCAGCGACCCCGGCTGATGGACGGCGCCTCGCTTC
>NZ_SRUN01000154.1:0-335 GCF_004791595.1 Mesorhizobium sp. M8A.F.Ca.ET.202.01.1.1
CGGCGACGCGCCGACTGTTGGCCGCCGCCAGGCGGAAGGTCAAGCGCGTCAATACGCTGACCGCACTCCTAGTGTTCTCGCGCGTCTGGCGGCGCGCGAAGCGGCAGGCGATCGAGGGAGCAGCCGGGATATGAAGCCGCAGATCGTTCACCGCTATACTATCCCGCTGCAGACCGTCATCGAGCAGCTGATCGGCAAGGAAGCCACAAACGGCGAGGGTTTCATAGTCGATGTCGATGGTGACGACCTCTTAGTCGACATCATCGAGCCGGCCGGCCTCAGAAGCGCGGAGCCAGAACCAACCTTGGAACCTACCTTCCAAGAGAAGTCCCAGG
>NZ_SRUN01000155.1:0-335 GCF_004791595.1 Mesorhizobium sp. M8A.F.Ca.ET.202.01.1.1
AACATACATTTGTGCGCATAGACGTATGACTATTTTAACTTTATATTATACATTTCAAAACACATTTTTTCACATTATAAGAAACTCTTGTTAAACCTTTTAATATAACTTAAAGCTTAACAAGCGTTTCTTTATTAAATATTTATTTTTTTATTCTTCAGCACCTGCCAAAGATTTTACATTAATATGATCGTGACTTGCATTCCAAATCGCTTGTCCCTTCACAAAATAAAATGCTTGTGGCGATTCATGCTTAACATTTGTTTTTTCTTCTATATAATCTGATAAAGCCCTCTCTTGTTGTACGATTAAATAATAACCGTCCATATCTCTTT
>NZ_SRUN01000156.1:0-335 GCF_004791595.1 Mesorhizobium sp. M8A.F.Ca.ET.202.01.1.1
GTGAGCTTCACCGACCGCCTTGTGCGATCAAGCAACGGCATGCCGACGATCTGTTCAAGCGCCATGATCTGCTGGCTCAAACCTGGCTGGGCAATGCCGAGGCGGGCAGCGGCGCGCTCGAAGTTGCGCTCGTCTACAAGCGTGGTGAAATAGCGCAGATGCCGCAGCTCGAACGCGTCAGCCCGGTTCGCCGGTTTTCTGCCCATTGTCAGCTCCTTTTTTGGCAGGTTTTGAATAATTCCAAACTATCATGGAGAGAGATTTCATAATCAAAAATTATGAAAAAATCCAGTTTCACTTATTGGATCGAAATCCACACCTTGCGTAATAAGATG
>NZ_SRUN01000157.1:0-335 GCF_004791595.1 Mesorhizobium sp. M8A.F.Ca.ET.202.01.1.1
GGCGACACCGTCGGCTACGTGGTGGAGTGGCGTGACCGCACCCAGGAAGCGCAGGTTGAAGCCGAAGTCGCCCGCGTGATTGCCCAGGCCGCCGCCGGCGACCTGTCCGGTCGCATCGACGCCTCCGACAAGGAGGGCTTCTTCCTGCAGCTGGCCCAGCAGATCAACGGCCTGCTGGACGCCAACGCCGGCAGCATCGAGCAGGTCTCGGGCCTGCTGGCCGCACTGTCGCAGGGTGACCTGACCGTGCGCATGCAGGGCGATTACCAGGGCGTGTTCGCCCGCATGCGCGACGACGCCAACGCCACCGCCGCACAGCTCAGCGAGATCGTCAC
>NZ_SRUN01000158.1:0-334 GCF_004791595.1 Mesorhizobium sp. M8A.F.Ca.ET.202.01.1.1
CGCCCGGCGCGGCGGCGGGGTGGTGGCGATCCTGCACGACCTCAACCTGACAGCCATGTATGCCGACCGCATTTTCGCGCTGCATGGCGGCCAACTGGCGGCCACCGGCTCGCCAACGGACGTGCTCAACGACGAGCTGATTGAAAAAGTGTTCGACTGCCGCCTCAAGGTCGGTGCGCTGCCGGCCGCGAATATGCCGTTCGTGCTGCCGCAATCGGCGGCCTAGGTCATGCGGCGGGAGCGCGCTGCTCCAGGAGGTCGATGCCGAGCAGGTGGCGCACGCTCGGGCGCGCGGCGACGAGGTCGGCGATCGAGTAGCCGGACAGCACGGCAA
>NZ_SRUN01000159.1:0-334 GCF_004791595.1 Mesorhizobium sp. M8A.F.Ca.ET.202.01.1.1
GCAGCGTCGAGCGCGGCTCTCTGGGACCGGTCGGAAGGTCGGCGGTCGAGGTCCGATTGCGCCACTTCGCGACCGTCTTGGGATCGATGCCATAACGCTTGGCGAGCTTCTTCAGGCTCTCTTGACTATTTTGTATTGCTCGACGGATCGCCTCTGTCGTCGTGGCGCGGCCGTGTAGAACCTGACCCATAGTGCCTCCTTTCCATTCCGCGGAAAAGATCGCACCATTAAAGCCGGGGATCAAACACCTAGCCCGTTTAATGCAGCGATGACAAGACCACTTTCTCGCGTCCGCACCGGCACGCACTCGGTCCACCCTGTGGCGATATCGGTC
>NZ_SRUN01000015.1:0-43971 GCF_004791595.1 Mesorhizobium sp. M8A.F.Ca.ET.202.01.1.1
CGAGCGCGGCGAGCTGGTCCTCGAAAATCTGCTTGGTGTCGGACAACAGCCGACCGATCAACGTCGACTTACCATCATCGACCGAACCGCAGGTCAGGAAGCGCAGCAGCGACTTCTTCTCTTGCGCGGCCAGATAGTCGCGGACGCCGTCCGTTGGAGCGAGGCTCTTTGCCATGATGTGGCGCATGGTCAGAAATACCCCTCGCGCTTCTTCTTCTCCATCGAACCGGCTTCATCGCGGTCGATCAGCCGACCCTGCCGTTCGGACGTGCGTGCCGTCAGCATCTCGCCAACGATGGCTTCGAGTGTGTCGGCGTCGGATTCGATGGCGCCGGTCAGCGGATAACAGCCAAGCGTACGGAACCGCACCAGGCGGTCCTCCACGACCTCGCCCGGGAGCAGCTTCATGCGATCATCGTCCTTGAGGATCAACATGCCATTGCGTTCGACGACTGGCCGCCGCTTGGCGAAATAGAGCGGCACGATCGGAATGTTTTCCTGCAGAATGTACTGCCAGATGTCGAGCTCGGTCCAATTCGACAAGGGGAAGACGCGGATCGATTCACCCTGCGCGATACGCGTGTTGAAAATCTTCCACATTTCGGGCCGCTGGTTCTTCGGATCCCACACATGCTGGGCATTGCGGAAGGAGAAGATGCGCTCCTTGGCGCGCGACTTTTCCTCGTCGCGACGGGCGCCGCCAAAGGCGGCATCGAAGCCGTATTTGTCGAGCGCCTGGCGCAACGCCACGGTCTTCATCACATGGGTGTGGGTGTTCGAACCGTGATCGAACGGATTGATGTTGTCGCGCACGCCGTCTTCGTTGACATGAACCAGAAGGTCAAAACCCAGCTTCTGGGCCATCTGATCGCGAAATGCGATCATCTCGCGAAATTTCCAGGTGGTGTCGACGTGAAGAAAGGGGAATGGCGGCTTGGCCGGATAGAACGCCTTCATCGCCAGATGCATCAGCACCGACGAATCCTTGCCGACGGAATAAAGCATGACCGGCTTGGTGAAGGCAGCCGCGACCTCGCGGAATATGTGGATGGACTCGGCTTCAAGCCGCTGCAGATGCGTAAGCGCTGATATCATGGACCGTGAGCGTTCTCTCGTGCCTTGCAACAGAAGATCCTACGTCAAAACATCGAGCCTTTTACGCCCGGTTCAAGCTTCGCTTCTGGACAAAGTGTTTCGTGCGGGCGTTCTAGCAGATCGTAACGGCCCAGAACAATGCAGGAGGAGCCCGGCAGCGGTTCGTTCGGGAATGAATTTTCCATGCTTGTGGCAAAACCCGGAAATTTCTGCTTGTACGGCCTCCGGTCGGGAAAAGGCAGGAAAAATATTGCCTGTGAGAGAGTTGTGCGGGGACGCTGCAGGAGTCAACGGTCCCCAACTGCCGGATTTCGGCGGCGATCGATCCGGGCGCACTATCGAAACAGCGACCCAGCCGCTATACGCTTTTCGAGAGCGGGCAAGTGCGTGATGGAGCATGGGCAATTTCGAAGCGAGCACATTCGGTTTCACCAAACATGATGTGCCGCATAAAATTTCTCAAGAATAGCAGGTCCGAAAATTGAACCGGCTTTCATTCATAAGGCAGCAGTTCACGCCTTCGCGGATCAATATCTACTTCTCCATTCTCTGTTTCTTTTCTCCCCCGGTCCTGGGGTCGGTGGTCAGCTTCGTGTTCAATGGCGGTGGCCTGTGGTCCGTCCTGTTGATCGCCTTGAAGAGAAGACGCTTCAATGTCGACCGGGCGATGATGGCGCTGACGATCGCGATCTGTGCCTATTGCGCAAGCAACGTCCTGGCGTCCCTCGTCAACCACGCGATCGTCACGGACGCGCGGCATCTTGTTCCGCTGATCACCTTTCTGTTTTTTCCCATCTCCTATTCGACCTGGAGCATTACGCAAAAGACAACGCTCGTCCGCATCATTGTGGTGGCCAGCATGGCTGCCTGTTTTGGAGCGCTGCTGCTGGCGGTCTATCAGCAATATCGGCTTGGCATACGCGCCGAGGGCGGGGCCGGGAATGCGATCGTGTTCGCTGAGGTCCTCTGCCTTGCAGTGGTGACCTGCGTGGCCGCTGCCCTGTCTGGCATAGAGAGATACAGGATCGCCCTTATCTGCGCTGCACTCGGCGGAACGATCGCCATCATCTACTCCGGTACCCGCATCGTCTGGCTGGCACTGCTGATTACCGGTATCGCCGTTCTGCTGATCAACCAGCAGAAGCTGAGAGGGAGAAATGCCGTTCGCGTGCTTTTGCTGCTGGCCGCGATCGCAGCCACGATCGCGGTTTTCGGGTCCCAGACGATAGCGGGGCGTGTCGCATTTCTGCACTCGGACTGGGATGCGCTGACCCATGGTGACCACACGACAGCTTTGGGATCGCGCGTCGCCCTTTGGGATATCGGGCTGAAGGCATTTCGGGAGATGCCATTTTTCGGACATGGCGTGGGTGCCACCCGGCTCTTGATCAAGCAGGGTTTTCAGGATCAGTTCGGGATGGATGAAGGTTTCAATCATTTCCACAACGGCTTCCTGACCGCCTTGGTGCAAGCGGGAATCCTGGGTGCGGTGACGCTGGCGGCGATCTTCGTGGTTGCCGCCAGAAATGCCGCCCGGGTCCTTCGCGACAGCGCCGATCCGGTTGAGCGGTTCGGCGCCACCATGATCGTCGCCCTCGTGATCACCTATCTGACCGCCGGAATGACGGGCATCCTGATCGGCCATGACATTCTGGACTCGGTTTTTATGATCTTCCTGGTGTCGGGAACATATCTTGCCTGTGGCCGCCAAGCTGCGTTGGTGGAAGACCAAGCCCTTCCACCGCTGGTGGAAAGGCAAGCCCTTCCACCAGCGGTGGAAAGCCTGGCCCCCCCGCCAGTCGTCCAGTAACCGGTGCGGGCAAGACAATGAAAGTCCTGGTTACGGGCGCGACGGGCTTCATCGGCCGCCAGGTGGTCCATCGGCTTCGTCAGGCCGGTGTCGAGCTTCGCCTCGCCTCCCGCCAGCCGGAGAGACTTGATGCGGGCTCCGACGCCATGCCGATGCCGGCGTTCGATGCACCTGCCCCGGCTTTCCTGGCGCTGACCAGGGATGTTACGGATATCGTCCATTGCGCGGGTCTGAACAATGACCAGGGCAACGCCACCGAAGGCGACTTTCTGGCAGCCAATGCGCAATTGAGCGCGCGCCTGGCGCATGCCGCCGCCGCGCAGGCAAGCGGACGGTTCATCCATCTTTCCTCGATCCGGGCCGTGATCGGTGCGCGTGCCAGCGCAACGATCGACGAAGACACAGTCCCCGAACCGCAGGACGCCTACGGGCGCTCGAAACGCGAAGCAGAAATTGCCGTATTGGGCGCCTATGCCTCGCACGGCCGTGCCGACGCCGCCATATTGCGGCTGCCTCCGGTCTACGGGATCGGCATGAAAGGGAACCTAGCGACGCTGATGCGGCTCGCCGATACGGCTCTGCCGATGCCGACAGGCGCGCTGACGGCAAACCGCTCGCTGCTGTCATCGCAATCGGCGGCGGGGGCGGTGTGGCATCTGCTTTGCCATTCGCAGCCGCTTCGTCCGATCTATACCGCCAGCGACGTGCCGCCGGTTTCCGTCGCTGCCATCATCGGTGCCTTTCGCCGCGGTTTCGGCAGACCGAAGCGCCTGGTGACAATGCCGGCCGGACCGATGCGGGCGGCCGCCATACTGCTCGGCAAGCGGACGTTCTGGGACAGCCTGACCGCGACCCAGATATGCGACCCTTCGCTCCTTGCCTCGGAAGGCTGGGCGCCTGAAACCGAGACATTGGAGCGGCTGGCCGAGATGGCGCGGCTCCGAAGGCCCCGGCTTCCTGTTTGACCCTGATCCGAGGACCGGTTTCTGCTTCCGGAGCATGGCCTGCTCAGCCGCGATAGAGTGTCCCAAACAGGATGCGAAGGTCGAGCCAGAACGAGGCGGTCCTGAGATAGATGGCATCGGTGTCGGCCAGAAGTCGCGGGTTCGACATGTCGATGCCCCTGATCTGGGCCAAGCCCGTCATTCCGGGCAGAGCCTGCAAAACCCCCAGCCGCCTGCGGCATTCGATCAGTTCCGTCTGGGTCGGCAGGCAGGGACGCGGCCCGACCAGGCTCATTTCGCCGCAAAGGACGTTCCAGAGCTGCGGCAACTCGTCGAGCTTGAATTTCCGCAAGCTCTTTCCAACCGATGTCACGGCGCTCGCGGGGGTTTCATGCGAGGGCAAGGATGGCGTTCCCTGGTACATCGTCCTTAATTTGTGGCAGCGAAAAAGCGCGCCTTCGCGGCCAATCCGCGTTTGGGAAAAAATCACCGGACCGGGCGATGATGCGCGGACGGCAAGAATGGCGAGCAACAGGATGGGAGAGGTTGCCACCAGCAGCACAGCCGCACCGGCGAGATCGAAGATTTTCTTGGCTGTCGTCATGAGTGGCCGATGGGCTCCCTGCCAGGGCTTCACGCGGCAACCGCGAGCGAGCCCATCAATCCGGTCGACGTAGCATGAGGTCGCCTTGCTGACCAAGCGCGCCAAGCGGTCTCCCGATATTCAGATACGACCCAGCACAAAGGCGAGATAGAGCCCAAGGCTCCCGGCAAAAGTCTGTCGATAGACGCGGCTTTTGCGCAGCGCGCCCAGGCGTTGGAAAAGGCTACCTTGCCGACCGTTCGCGAACAGGTCGAGGCATGCCAGCGCGTCCTTCGTAAGGAGATCGCGATTGACGGCGAGGCCGGCAAGATTGAGATCGGTCCAGTCCGCGAACTGGCCCTTGAACAGGCGGCCGAGCCGCGAGATCCGTGCCCGCCACGATACATTGGCGCCGACCAGATTCGCCGCATGCTGGCGGTAGCGTACCAGTGGCCGCGGATCGTAGCGGACGACACCGCCGGCACCAGTGACAATCAGATAGGCCCACCAATCGTGGCTGACGAAACCGGTGCGGGTGGAGGCCCTGGCCAACAGATCGCGCGCGGCGCGGTTGAGCAGGATGGTGTTGCCGCCGGCAATGCTCTGGACGAGCGCGTTGCGGAAGGACGGCGGACGGCTGAACAGCGGCGAATGGCCGACCAGACTCCCGGTTTCGGTCATGGTCGCGGTTCGCGAGCAGGACATCAGCGGTTGCGCCGCGTCAAATGGCTGCATCCAGCCAAGGGCGCTTTCCAGCCTGTCGGGCTCCCAGACATCGTCCTGGTCGCTGAAGGCGTAGCAATCCGCATCGATGCGCGGGTCGAGGATCATCGACCGGAAATTGGCGGCAAAGCCCTGCCGCGGCCCTTCCACGAGATTTATCCGGCCTTTTGTCCAACGGGGCTTCCAGGCTTCGATGATGGCAACCGTGCCATCGACGGAGCCGTCGTCGGATATCCAAAGGTCGATCAGAGGATGCGACTGCGCGAACAGCGACCGCAGCTGCTCGTCGATGAAGGCGGCGCCATCCTTCGTGGCCATCAGGACGGCAATACGCAGATCTGTCTTATCCACCGATGTCAAACGCCTTGCCGCGCGAGGAAACCGCTGCGCACTTTTCCTGGAATTGCTCATCTCTTGTTTTCACGCAATTCCGGACAGAAAACCGCTGGAATTGCTTTAGCTCGCCTGCCCGGCCGTCTTCGGGACCGCGTCGTGCTGCGCGTTCGCCCTTGTCTTCGTCGTGCGGTCGAGATCGGCCAGGATGGTGAGCGAGGCCGCCTTGTCCTGGCTCTTCATGGATTGCTGCAGCGCTGCAAGCGCTGCCTGGACATCCGACCACTGCGCGACATCGGTGCTCAGGCCAAAAATCTTGGCGATGCTGAGCTCGACCAGTTCCTCGTCTTCGCCGTGAAGGGTCTCGTGCAGCTTTTCACCCGGCCGGATGCCCGTGAAGCGGATCGGGATGTCCGTATAGGGGCTTTTTCCCGCCATGCGGATCATCGTTTCGGCCACTTCGAGGATCGGCACGGGCTTGCCCATGTCGAGCATGTAGACGGCGTAGTCCTGGCCGGCCGGCCGCGACGCGGCATCGGCGGCCGACATGATGACGAGATCGACGGCCTCGGCGACCGTCATGAAATAGCGCGTCATGCGCCGGTCGGTTATGGTGACCGGCCCGCCGGCCTCGATCTGGGCCTGGAATATGGTCGCCACCGAGCCATTGCTGCCGAAGACGTTGCCGAAGCGCACCGCGATGAACTTGGTGGCGGGGCGGCGCCCGCCCGGCTCGCCGGCCGGTGTCCCATGCAAGGCGCTGACGATCTGTTCGGCGGCTCGCTTGGTCATGCCAAGCACGGACGTCGGATCGACGGCCTTGTCGCTCGAGACCATGACGAATTGCGCCACGCCGCACCTGGCGGCGACTTCGGCGCAGACAAGCGTGCCGAAGACATTGGTCTGGATGGCCGATTCCCAGTTCTCCTCCAGCAGCGGAACGTGCTTCAACGCGGCGGCATGGAAGAGGATGTCGGGTTTGAACTCGGTGACGACACGCGTCATCTGGCGCCGGTCCGCGACATCGACGATGCGGACCTTGAGGCGGTCATGGTGCTTCTCGTCGATATACTGGCTCAACTGAAAGATGCCGAATTCGGAATTGTCGGCGACCAGCACGGCGTCGGCCCCAAGCTCCAGCGACCGCTTGACCAGCGTTCGGCCGATGGAGCCGGCGCCTCCCGTGACCAGGACGCGCTTGCCGCCGACGAAGGCGCCGATGCGCTCGATGTCGGACGCCACCGTCGGGCGGCGCAGGATCGTCTCCATCTCGACGGCATCGAGAACGAGCTTTCCCTCCTGGCCCAGCTGCGAAAGCCCCGCGAACTGCACGACCCCGATGTCGCCGTGACGCGCGACGCGGACAAGCTCCGAATATTCCTCGATCTCATGCTCGGCGCCGCTGCCGAAGATCAGGAGATCGAGGCTCTTGGTGCCGGTCGCATAATCCTCCAGCACATCGATCAGGCGCGGCCGGGTCGCCACCACGGGAACCCCTTGAATGCGCGTGCCGAGCGGTGCGCCGTGCTCGGTGGCCATGATGCCGACGATGGAATGGTCGGCGGGCTGCGCCGTGCGCGTGAAACGAATGATCAGGTCGGCCTCGCTCAGCCTCCCGACGAACAGGGCCTGTTTGGCGCGCGCCGTGTCGGCCTTGCCGTTCAGAACACCCCAGCTCGCGCCGTCACGCAGAAAGCGGTAGAACAGCCGGGGCGCCGAGATGATGGTGAAGGAGACGAGCAAAAAGACGATGAACTGGCGCTCGTTGAGGCCCGCGACAGGCTGGAAGAAGCGCACGACCAGCGAGACGGCGTAAAGCACGAATGTCAGGATCGCGCAGCTCTTCAGGATGTTGAAGAAATCAGGCGTCGAGGCGAAGCGCCAGACCGTGGTGTAGAGGCCGCAATATCTGAACAGAAGATGGCTGATGAGAACGATGCCGGCCCAGGTGACAAGGCCCTCCGTGGAGAGCGCGCCGAACGAAAGATCCGACCGCGACAGGACAAGGCTGAGCGCCACGGCGACCAGGACCATGACCACGTCCTGGACCATGATGAAGGCGCGCCGCACCTGTGGCCTGAGCCCGAACACAGCTTCCAGGGAAGTATTCATTAGGCAGTACTAAACTCCAGGCTGTCGGCATGACTACCCGCAAAGTGTCAGCACGAGAACCATTCGTGACCGTCACACTTCCAAGTAGCATTTCCGGCCCCCGCCTGCTGTATCGCATACTGCGGGCCGCGGGGCATAGCCAGATGTTTTTTTTGGGGGAGAGTCGTCACCAAGCCCTTTGGCATCTGGTGCCGATGTCCACTAGACGATCTGCGTAGGTTCACGTAGCTGCTGTTAATTTCCTAGTGGAATCACCAGCTACCCTGCAGTTCCATCCTTAAGAAGCGCTGCAATCTTCCTAGGATCATATTTTGTTCCAACGAATGGAAGCTCACGGATTTCGGTTTGCGCCATCGTGATACCAACGTTTTCTTCTGCCATCGATACGGCCTGTCCCACGGCCCTGGCAACGGAGTCCGGCGTAACAAAGTCAAGGCCCAGTAGATTACCGCTTCGGTCGGAAATCCTCTTTGTGTCATAGTTGTTCGATACAGTAATTAAGCCGGCGTGAGCCATCTCTAACGGCGGATAGCTAGGATGTGGCGAAATCATCAGAGATACTCCAACGCTTGCACGGCTTAGGTATTCTGCATATGCTTCAAGCGTAACTTTCCCAGGAACAGCACCATTCTGCACCGGCCACATCTTGCTTTCGTCAAAGTCCTCCCCCAAGAACACGACTCGCCATTTGCTCGCCTCGATCGGATTTCTTTGCTGCCACAGAGAAAGCCCATCTACAATTATTTCGAAGCAATTTCTGGCCGCTGCCGGCCTACCGTAACAGAGAATGATCCTCTCCTTCGGGACCATCCTTATCCTATTCCTAATCGTATCGTTTACGCGAAACGGAACCACGATTTGATCGGCGCGACCAAATCTATGATTTATAAATGAGGAAAGCTCTTCCGAATTGACAAGAGGGATGACACTTTCGTCCAGGTCATAAGTCGATTCGGCAATCGCCCAACGTGAGGACCACTGCACAAAATTCGACTCGTAATCCTGCATGAAGTATAGTGCCCTAGCTCGTCGCCCAAAAGCCTTCTTCTGGAACCGTGCAATGGACGAGATTCTTAGATATTCGGACCACCAAGCAGTCGACATGTAGAAGTCATCTTTACGGATGTCCAGCCGGCGCCTTCGATCGAATGCCTCAAAAATAACAGCGGGGCCATCGCTCGAATTTAACGCGTATTCTCGGAGTCCATGTAGGTGGCCCTCTTCCACGGGCGAATCGAGGACGATAATTCTCTTATCGAAGTCGACCAACTCAAGACAAATCTCATCGAATATTTTTATGGCTGTCGATATTCCTCCAAAAATGTGCCGGGGATCTATCGTGGGCAGCAGCAAGTTGATTCTCGGCTTGAGCTTATTGGACTTCGATATCCTTAGTGGGCGGAGTTCACCATATTGTCGGCCCATTAAGAGATCTGATCGTCCTGGCTCTTCAAAAAGGGGCAGGTATACCTTTTCTACGATGCTGGGATCTTCAGCCTTTTCGACCTTGAGAAGCGCTCCCGACCGAGCTGAACCAACTCCAACACCGGTCTGTACTTTGAACCAATGAAACCCAGCGCATTCTGCAAAATGCAAATAGCTGCGTTCTATCGCATGCGCCAATGTACCGTCTACCTGCCCAGCCTCGCTTGGGAAGTCTTCGAATGTCAGGCCCAGATCGAGGAGCGGCGCCAAAGCCGCAGACCGGCCCCAGAACATAGAGCCTGAAGGAAATTCCAGGACGCTATCTTTGCTGAGCTCCCAATGGGCCCGCCCCAGAAGAGCCTTTGCCGTTTCAAAATCAAACCCCCAATTGAGCATTTCACGTATCGGATAAAAATGCTGAGGGTATACCACGCCAAGTTTCTCGTCGGATGTGAAAAGTAGTAGAATAGATCTAACTATCTCCTTAGATCCAATAAGATTTTGAATCAAATATTCACGCCACCCATCTAATGACGACAGATGCGGAGATTTCTTCGTGTGCAAATGAAGGAAGAATTCATGCTTTTTGTATACGTCGCTGAACCCAACAATCTTCGGCGCAATATCCCGGCCTCTGTTTTCAAAAACGCGGACCTCCGCACCTCCAATTCCACACTCTGTACAGATGCCCTGTATCGATTTTCGTTTTTCATCATCTGTTGTTGACACATAAAGACGAAACCCTGATTCGATATTTTTAAGCTGCAGCAGAATTTCTTTAAAAACATCTGTATAATATACATGAATAATTACCGCGATGTCGTTCTGCACCACTGCGTTAGGGGCGACCGGCAACGGTATCTGAAGGGCAATATCGCTCTCTGGCAAAGGGCGCCGGGCGCTCACGGCGCCGTCATTGCTGAAAAAGGAAAACGAGGAGGTACGAGAACGCCTTTCCGCGAGAAAGCGACGCGTCTTCACCACGGCGGACCGCACCCCTTCAGTCCTAACGACAAAGACACCGTGCCTTAGCAATGAGAGCGCTCTGCGCATTTTTGTACCTTCTCATGGAGGTTAACCTGGATGTCGTGTGGATAGTCCTTCACGACGGCATGGGCCAACTAAGCACTCGGCTAGCGTGCAATTGATGGCGCGACGCCGCTCCAGCCGGCCTCACCGATCCCCGATGACAGCCAACGCAGCCGACAAAATCGCTTTGCCATCCAGTTTCGCTGCCGAATGCAGCATTCCATCCGCAAGATCAAGGGCCGACATGGGATTTACGGGTTGATCACCACCGAAACCGCAGCATGTTGCCGTAATCGCCGCGCGTGCGGCGCAGTGCACATTGGTCGCGGGGTCTAGCTGGCGGTTTGGCTTCCTAATCCTGGTCAAATGATCTATTCGCTGCTCGCTGAACATCGAAATGAGGACTCCCTTGGTTCGAGCGACCAAAATCAAGTCAACGACCCAAAATGCACTGCGTGACATTGCCGAAGCGCTGGAAAAGCATCATCTTGCCACGACATTCGCATGGCAGGATATAGCCCAGCGCTACCGTAGATCACGTGTTGGGGCCTTTTGGCTGACGATCAACATGGGTGTGCTGATTGGCGCTTTGGGCGTTGTGTTTGGAACCCTGTTTAGAACGCCTATGCAGGAGTACCTCCCGTTCATCTGCAGCGGAATGATCGCATGGGGGTTCATCTCCTCCTGCCTGAATGAGGGTTGCACGAGTTTCATTAGCGCCGAGGGAATCATTCTCCAGGTGCGAATGCCATTGTTCACACACGTGTTAAGAACGATGTTGAGGAATGCGATCATTTTCGCTCACAATCTGCTCATTTTCCCTGTTCTGATTGTCCTTGTAGGAGCGCCAGTTTCTGCAGCCATTCCGCTGGCCGTTCCGGGGTTTCTTTTGGTCGTACTCAATCTGCTGTGGATGATGTTAATTCTTGGCCTTGTGTGCGCAAGATATCGCGACCTTACTCAGGTATTGCAAAATCTTTTACAGGTTCTGTTCTACGTTACGCCAATTATGTGGCAGCCGAAAACCCTTCCGGAAGGTGCCTCTCGTTATCTATTCGATCTCAACCCATTTTACCATTTGATGACGATCGTGCGCGAACCGTTGCTAGGCCAGGAGCCAGCGGCATTGAGCTGGGGGGTTGCCCTTGTCATGTCGGCGCTTGGTTGGATTTTTGCCATCTGGTTTTTTGATCGGTATCGTCGACGCGTTCCCTATTGGCTTTGAAAAAATGTCTCACGTCTGTCTCAACAACGTCTCCGTTGCATTTCCCGTCTACAATGCGGCGAGTCGATCTTTCAAAAACCGCGTCCTGAGCGTTGCAACGGGGGGAGCCATCGAGCGCCATCACGACGGAAACATCGTCGTGAAGGGTTTGGAGAACATCAATCTCGAGATCAAAGAAGGGGAGCGAGTCGGTCTCATTGGACACAATGGCTCGGGTAAAACCACGCTGCTGCGTGTCCTTTCCGGAATTTATTCGCCGACCTCTGGGAACGCCGCCGTTGACGGCGAGTGCGTGTCGCTCATCAATATCAGTCTTGGCATAGACCCCGAGGCGACCGGGCGGGAAAACATTCGCTTGCGCGCCGCGATGATGGGACTCACCCCATCTGAATTGCGAGAAAGGTTGGATGAAATAACTGAGTTTTCCGGGCTTGGGGATTTTCTCGATATGCCTTTCCGTACATACTCATCTGGCATGCAACTGAGATTGGCGTTCGCAACCTCAACCTCGATTCGGCCGGAGATTCTCATCATGGATGAGTGGCTTTCGACCGGCGATGAAGACTTTAAGGAGCGCGCTAATCGCCGATTGCGAGAGATTGTAAGTTCGACAAAGATTCTGGTTCTGGCGAGTCATTCCAGAGAATTGCTGCTCCAGAACTGCAGTCGGATTGTTTGGCTGGAGCATGGCAGAATTCGGCTGGATGGAGCAGCTGAAGATGTTGCGACACAATACTTCGGAAACTGAGCAGATATCGAACGCGCGAGAATCTTACCTAGACACTACATTACCCCAGCACGATCAGTAGTTCTATGTACAAGCTATCCGTAGGAAACTAAATGGAAATAGATCAGTGACGTCTTTTGTAAACGGAAAGGTTTGCGCGGTTGTTGGCGCAGGCGGATTTCTCGGCACTAATCTTTGCCTAAGACTCAACGAACTGGGTGCTAAGGTACGAGCCATTGGCCGCAGGGCAGCTTTTCCTAAGGCACTGGAACAGGTGGAGTGGCGTCAGGGCGATATTTCTGATCAGTCCGTCCTTGCTAACACCTTATTTGACGTTGACGTCGTTTTTCACTTGGCAAATTCAAATACTCCGCATGCGTCCAATTTTAATAAGACAATAGACGTAAAGACAAGTCTTTTACCTACACTGAATCTGCTTGAGCAATGTAAAGAATTCAATATTGGAAGAATTATATTCGCTTCGTCTGGCGGCACCGTGTATGGTCTTCCATTAACGCTTCCAATGGCTGAAGATCACCCGGAGAACCCGATAACGTCCTACGGGATCAACAAACTTGCGTCCGAAAAATACTTTTCTCTATATGAGCGCCTCCATCAAGTGGACTATCGGATAGCGCGGTTGGCAAATCCTTTTGGCCCATTCCAAACCGCCGAAAAGAACCAAGGTGTCATCGCCGCATTCGCAAAGAAAATGCTGCTGGACGAGACAATTGAAATTTGGGGGGACGGAAATGTTGTTCGTGATTTCCTCTATGTCTCGGATGCTATCGAAGCGATGATTCTGCTCGCTGGGCACACGGGCGGCGATCGCATCTTCAATATAGGATCCGGCTTGGGGCACAGCTTGAAAGACGTACTTCAAGCGCTAGAAACGAATATAGGAAAGAGGCCACAGGTGCAATATCGTCCAGGCCGGGTTGATGATGCGCCCGCTGTGGTTCTCGATATCTCTAGAGCACAGACGATTCTACGATGGCGTCCTGAAGTGGACTTTCAGGAAGGCGTTGGGCACACCGTCGAATGGCTAACTAAAGACCTTGAAATCTGATGCGTGGCTTGAAGAACTCGATGAATAAGTTGTTCAATTTTTCTAATCGCGACATTGAAGTCGCTCCATTCGTCGGGGACGATATTACTCCAGATGTTACTATTGCCACGCTCGGTGCGAATTTTGGCTGCCATTCCGCAGCTCGACGCGTCTGCGAAATTTTTGGCGACACAGCTAAGTCAACCGTGATTTGGCAAGCTGATGTGTACCATCACGCGCGGCGGCTAGCTGAAGCGCATAATATTTCGAATATTATCGACATTGGATGCGGAAATGGAGATAAGCTAGCTCATTATTTTCCAAGGGAGTCGTTTAATACGATCGGCGTTGATTTTCTCAGTTCACTGTTAGTCGCGAAAGGGAGGCACCTGGATCGCAGGTGGGTCGAGTGCGATATCACCCAATACACAGACATACGCCAAGTTTTCGAATCGCTTTCGGAACATCTACCCGCGGTCATCATCTTGAGTGACGTAATCGAGCATCTTGTGGATGTGAGACCTTTGGTTAGTGGAATGCGAACCTTGATGCGGCGCAATGAGCGAAGCCGCTTGGTTGTGTCGACGCCAGACCGATCAAGATTGCAAAAAACCGAAATCGAAGACCTGCCGAACAACCGCGCTCACGTAAGAGAATGGAATCTGGAGGAGCTTATCGCGTTTTTCATTTCTGCCGGTTTTTGTGTTGATCGCTGTGGCTGGACAAGAATGAACCAGTTTGACGAGTCGTTCTCTACGTCATATCTAGAGCTTTCATTTTCGACCACGCATTATCTTGACTGGCTCCTTGATGCTGGGTTGATCTATCACAAGCGCGAACCGCACCACATACTTATAACGTCGGAATTTCAGGGAGTTGGTGCTTCGGGCGGAATAGGCACGGTTGTCGAACAACAGCGACAGGCGTATGGGCCCGAAACTACCTTAGTAGTCTACGTGGGCCCACATACCCCGTTGCACAGCCTACATCGCAGAAAGCAGCTGACTACTCCGAGGCACCTATTTGCCGACGACTCCACTTTAAGACTGCCTACAGAAGATTTGGCTCTTGAGGCCATCCAACAACTGTTATTCTTCTTTCCTGACTTAGAGACTGTTCAGTATCAGGAATATCAGGGAATCGGCCTTCGGGTTGCCCAAGCGGGGCGGGCCGCGCTCTTCCCACCACAATTGAGAACGGTCGTCCATTGCCACGGAGCGGTGCACTATCTTGAGAATGGAATGCAGACGTGGATCGGAGCTTCGGCCGATCTCAGTGCGGTTCGTGAGAAGATAGCGATAGAACATTCCGACACGATCGTTTTCCCCAGCAAATTCCTGAAAAGGCTATACGAAGAGGCTGGGATAGCGTCCTTGCATCAGGACATCCGAGTGATTGGATATCCCTATAGCTTTTCGGCTGTCGACCATAGCGTGATCGGCTCAGTTGATAAGCTTGTATTCGTCGGCAAACGGATAAGCATGAAAGGCTTTCACCTTTTCTTGCAGACGATTGTTTCGTCGTCTGCTGAGCTTCTCGAAGCGGGAGTGAGATTTATCGTGATCATCGGCCCGAAGGCTGGAGAAGAAGGGCTGGCGTCACCCTTACTGGATCAGGTTCGAGCGCACTTTTTCGTGGATGAACATACCGATTTTCATCGTGACGATTTGCTTTTGTTCGCGAATGAACACGCTCGAAGTGCGCTGTTCGTCCTACCTTACCTAGCCGACAATCAACCACTTACGGTATTTGACATAATTGATGCTGGAGCGCTGCCGATATTGATGGATGCAGGCGGAGTTCCAGAGATGCTTCCGCATCAATGGGCAGCGCATGTCCTTTCCAAACCTACCTCAGAGGCGCTCAGCCACCGAATTCTTCATGTTGTTAATACCACGTCCAAGAAAAGAACGACACTTGCGCAGAGATTAAAGGCCGGCGTTATCCAGCATCAAGCGGATGTTAGACGTTCTCTGTCGGACGTATGCCGGCCGAAGAGTAAGGGAACACAAGGGAGCCAAGGACTGTTAACGACTACCGTGGTGATTCCATATTTCAATACCGACATTCAGTACATTAAAGATTTAACCTGGTCGCTTGAGAACCAGAGCCTGCCGCCAGATAAGGTGATTTTTGTCGATGACTGTTCCGACAAAAGCAATTACGAGGCACTGTTGGCATTTCTCAAAAAAGAGGTCAAACTTGATTGGTCAATTATTAGGCACAAGACAAATAAAGGATTGGCCGGAGCTAGGAATTCTGCCCTTGTGGCAGCCAATACGGCTTTGTTAATTAATGTCGATTCAGACGATATTCCTTTGAATAACTTTATCAGGGACTTGGCCGACTGTTTTAATAACAATCCTAACGCTGCAGCTGCTGTTCCTTTCTTGCAGGCCTTTGAAGATGGAACGAAGTTTGAGCTCCAACGATCAGAGAGTTACGTCTACCGGCCGCTCGGAGACGGCCTTATTGCAGCCCTAACGGACAATATTCTTGGCCATGCCAACTCTGGATTCCGCGTCGACCGGATCAGAGCGATGGGTGGCTGGGATGACACGGATAAGTCAAAATATGAAGACTGGGCGCTTTATATGCGGCTGATCTCGAGTGGGGAGCAGATCGCGATTGTTCCGCGCGTTGGCTGCCTATACAGGATTCGCAGCTCATCGATGGTCAGAACCTATGCAACGTGGCCTGGGCTTCGCCGTATTGCCCGTAATATTCAGGGCATCCCGCGATTCGACGCCTTTCGTATTGAAGCCCAAGCGTACGGCTACCTTAACGAAAGAAATCAACGAGAAGCTCTCAGTTCGGAGCTCAACTCTCTTAACGCACAAGTTGCCGCCCTGAACCAGGAGCGCGACTTCCTGCTTGGCACACTGGCGGCTCATCGTACGAGGAGAGCCGTCCGGATCACAGACGCTGTCGCACTGAGAATCGGCCGGTTTCCGATGCTTTCCAAGGCCATTCTGGGTGGTTTTAGGATCGCGTGTAGCATTGGAGCAAAGTGTCTGCGCGCGACAGACAGGCGCAGGCGTTGAGTCGTTATAGGGCCAGTGTCTGACGGATATTAATCGAGAAGATTGTCTATGTATAAGTTGTTTGACCAGTCACAGTTCTTTCGCGGCTCGAAGTGGGACTTCGATATAGCTCGCGCGAACAAAACCGCTTTGGAGAAATACCAGTCATTTTATTCTGCTATGGAAATCTCAGGCTTGCCGCCATATGATCTGGATCGCATAACCACTGCGATTTTTTACTTGCGCACGATGCTAATCCGGCATGGAATGATCGGCCAAGATAAAACCGCCGTTGAGATTGGCTGCGGCACTGGCAATAAATCTCTATCTATCAACGATCTATTCGGGCGATATATTGGTATCGATCTTCTAAAAGATCAGATACACGAGGCAAATCGGCGGGCAAGAAGTCTACGACAAGAGAATTTGTTTTTTGTGGCCGAGAATGCAGTTCGGGTCCTAAACAATCCAAGTGCGTTTGGAATTCCCGATGAAATCGACTTGTTGGTTCTATATGCGGTCATTGAGCACTTGACCCCTACCGAACGCGCGGACGTCCTTGCTTTGGCCGACGATGTCATTGGACGCGGCGGCCACGTATTGATCATGGAATCGCCCAATAGATTACTGCCATTTGACTCCCATACGACCGAAGCACATTTTTTTAATTGGTTACCTGATAGATTGGCGTTTGAATTCGCGAAGACAGAAGCAAAACGAAGCGAGATCGTTGCCGAGTTTGACAGTTGGTCCGGGGAACGATCAACGGAGCAACTTTACCGGATCGGACGCGGCGTCAGCTTCCATGACCTAGAGCAGGTATTTTCGTCGGACCTGGTTGATTATAGCTTTCCGATGCATTCGTTTTGCTGCGAAACACTTAATATGGAACCGATTCAGCACCAAGAGATAAATCTGCTAGGCTATCTGTCACGCAACGTTCCAGGGAAGCCTAATGCTAGCTTTGCAAGAGCATGGATTGACACGATCATAGGTGGACATGGGTCGGAAACATCAGACGTTCGATATCTATCGCCTTTTTGGCCTCTATGGCTGGTCCATGAGGAGCCCCCGATCTTTTGGCAATCTCCTTCAAAAACACTTTCAAGCCAGTCTGCCCAGTGGGAAGCCGAACCGAATATTGAAGGCGCTTCCGAAATCGCCTTCTGCTTCACAGGCGAAACAGCGGAGATTGCCATAGAGATCAAGGATTGTACGTCAGACCGGTTTGAGCTTGTAAATTTGACCAAGGCAAGACCGACGCGTTGGCACAATTCGTTTTCCGTCGCCTACAAAGTGGACAAGCCACTCACACACATCCGGGTTCGCTGCCTGAGTGGATCGGTTCAGTTTAACGGCGCCTTCGTCTCAGTGAGAAGCCAGAGACCCACTCGTCGACGTCCTCCCGCATTTAGACATTCTGAAAGCCGGTGATGAGTAACGCGTTAAGCGCACCCCCAACGCTTACCTACTCCGGCCGTCGAACGGACATAGCCAGATATTGGAACTCTTCAGTTGAGCGCAGGTTTGAAATTATTAGAGGCAACGACGCAAACAGCGTCCTAGGATACCAGCTCTGAATATGGTAGCCTAATTGGCTTGGAACGAAAGACAAAATGCGGGACAGATTCTTCATCCTTTTCGAAGCTAGGAGCGGATCATCGCACTTGGTTTCTCTGCTCAATTCGTCACCGAACGTGATCTGTTATTCGGAGATATTTGCAGGCCAGTCACTCGACGTATCTGATCAGCTGCTTCATGCGCTAGAAGCCGAAGCCCCGCTCCACAATCTAAATCCTTGGGTTTTGGATGACTATGGATCTGTGGATCCAGAAAAGGAGGCGATGTGCGTTGGTTTCAAGGCCAAACCTTACGATCTGCCCAGCAGCCGGACGCTGGACAAGCTTGAAGAGATGGGATTTAAGCTAATTCTTTTGACCAGAAGAAATATCATCAAGCAAGCAGTGTCCCGATCGACAGGGCTTAAGCTTTGGAACAAGATCGGCCTCTATAACGCTCCCGTAGGCGGAGATACGATCTCTTCGATTACCATTGACCCTTTGGAAATAATTGAAATTGCAGAGATATGCGACGAGGTCAGGACTAACCTATTATCCACCCTAGATCGCTGGAAGAATCAGACCCTACAAATAGAGTACGAAGACCTTCTATATAGGGAAGATTTTGTCTTAAAAAACTTAGCGCGCTTCTTATCGATTCCAGAGTTCCAATCATTCAGCAAGACAACGAAGAATACTCTGGATGACCTTTCAATGGCCCTGGATAACTACGATGAACTTGTGAAGGTTCTGAAAAACCACAAGTTTGAGATGTATTTAAAGTAGCTTTAAATACCAAAAACCGACCTTGATGCGCTATCTGGCTCGCAAATGTTGCACACCACCTCCCCCGTCGACTGCCGCCAGTCCGGCGCCGTCCATGCGAACACATCAGCGAATTTCGCGCTCGATAGCCGGGAATTGGCGGGGCGGCGCGCCTTGGTCGGGTAGTCCATCGTCGTGATATCCCGTACCCGCGCCCAGGGACCACCAGACTTCAAGCTTGTGTCGAGGATATGACGGGCAAAGCCGCTCCAGTTGGTGTCGCCCGTGCCGGCCAGATGATAGGTGCCGAACGCGGCGACATCCTTGTTGCCATGCAGCATGGCGGCCGCATGCAGGATCGCGTCGGCGATATCCAGTGCGGATGTGGGATTTCCCCATTGATCTGATACCACCGAAATCTCGTCGCGGTCGGCGGCGAGCCTCAGCATGGTTTTCACGAAATTCTTTCCGAACGGGCTGTAGACCCAGGCGGTGCGCAGGATCAGGTGGCGCGGATTGGCGGCGGCCACCGCCTGCTCGCCGGCGAGCTTGGAGGCGCCGTAGACACCGAGCGGCGCCGTCGGGTCGGTTTCGACATAGGCGTCGGCCTTGGTGCCGTCGAAGACATAATCGGTCGAAAGATGGATGATTGGAACACCAAGCCGCGCCGCGGCCTCGGCCACCTTGCCCGCACCCGTCGCGTTCACCGCGAAGGCCAGATCGGGCTCGTCCTCGGCCTGGTCGACGGCCGTGTAAGCGGCGGCCGACACGACGATGTCGGGCCTGGCGGTGATGGCATCGATGACGGTGTCGGGTCTAGCCAGGTCGAGCTCCGGGCGGCCGATGGCGACGACCTCGACGCCCGCGCGCGCCTGGCCGGCCGCGAGCAGGCTCGCCGCGACCTGGCCGTCGCGTCCGGTGACGAGGAGCCTCACACGCCCACCTTGCGCGCTTCGCCCAGTCTTTCGCCGGCATAGCGCTGCTCGCGGATCGGTCCCCACCACCATTTGTTGTCGAGGAACCAGTCCACGGTCCTGGCAAGGCCACTGTCGAAATTCTCCCTCGGCGTCCAGCCGAGCTCGCGGCTTATCTTGGAAGCATCGATGGCGTAGCGGCGGTCGTGGCCGGGACGGTCGGTGACAAAGGAGATCAGCTCGCGATAGCGCCTGCCGCCGGCGCGCGGACGCCTGGTGTCGAGCAGGTCGCAGATCGTCTCGACGACGGCGAGGTTGGTGCGTTCCGAATTGCCGCCGACATTGTAGCTCTCGCCCGGATGCCCCTTCGTGGCGACGAGTTCCAGGGCACGCGCGTGATCCTCGACGAACAGCCAGTCGCGCACATTGGCGCCGGCGCCGTAGACCGGCAGCGGCTTTTCATCGAGCGCGTTGAGGATAACGAGCGGGATCAGCTTTTCGGGGAAATGATAGGGGCCGTAATTGTTCGAACAGTTGGAAAGCACGACCGGCAGGCCGTAGGTTTCGTGCCAGGCGCGCACCAGATGGTCCGAAGCCGCTTTCGAGGCGGAATAGGGCGAGGACGGCGCGTAGGGCGTCTCCTCGACGAACATGCCGCCGTCGAAAGGCAGATCGCCGAACACCTCGTCGGTGGAGACGTGATGGAAGCGGAAGCGGCTTTTCCTGTCGTCGGACAGGCCGCGCCAGTATTCGAGCGCGGCGTTGAGGATCTTGTAGGTGCCGACGATGTTGGTCTCGATGAAGGCGCCCGGTCCATCGATCGAGCGGTCGACATGGCTCTCGGCGGCGAGGTTCATGACGATGTCGATATCGTCGCGGCGCAGTATGTCGAGCACCGCCCTTTCGTCACAGATATCGGCCTGGGCGAAGCTGTAATTGTGGGCATTCTCGATCGGCCGCAGCGAGGCCAGGTTGCCCGCATAGGTAAGCTTGTCGAGATTGGTCACCCGGTAGGCCGGATTGGCGCACAGATGCCGGCATACCGCCGAACCGATGAAGCCGGCACCGCCCGTCACCAGAAAATTCATCCCGCCGTCATTATGCACCACATGCTCCATCAGGCGAACACCTCGGCCGCGGCCAGCGTCGGCGCCTTGAGGTCCTTGTCCGAAAGCTGGAACCCGTCGGCCAGCGACGGCCATTCTATGCCGATGGCGGGATCGTCGAAACGGATCGACCGATCATGCTCGGGCGAATAGGTGTCGGTCACCTTGTACAGCACCTCGGTGTCGGGCACGAGCGTGACGAAGCCATGCGCGAAACCCTTCGGCACCAGGATCTGGTTGCCTTTTTCGGCCGACACTTCGAGGGCGACCCATTTTCCGAAGGTTTTCGAGGCGCGGCGGATATCGACAGCGATGTCGAGAATGCTGCCGCGGATAACGCGCAGCAGCTTGTCCTGGGCACGCGGCGCAAGCTGGTAGTGAAGCCCGCGCAGGACGCCCGGGGCAGCGGAATAGGAATGGTTGTCCTGCACGAAAGTCAGGTCGATGCCGGCCTGCGAAAAGCGCTCGGCATTGTAGGTTTCCATGAAGAAACCGCGTGCGTCGCCATGGCGCTTCGGCACGATTTCCAGCACCCCGTCGATGCCCAGGGATCTCACCTCCAGCATCTCAACCCTCCGAAAGATCGACGACGCGCCGGCGCAGATAGGCGGCGTACTCGTTCTTTCCCAGCCGGCTTGCGCGCTCCAGCACCATGTCCGCCGTCAGCCATCCCTGTTCGAAGGCGATTTCCTCCGGACAGGCGACCTTGATGCCCTGGCGATGCTCGATCGTGCGCACGAAGGAAGAGGCTTCGTGCAGGCTGTCATGCGTACCGGTGTCGAGCCAGGCATAGCCGCGTCCCAGCCGGTGAACATGGAGCTGGCCGCGCTCGAGATAGACATTGTTGACCGCCGTGATCTCGATCTCGCCACGCGCCGAAGGACGGATGGTCGGGGCGATGTCGACGACGTCATTGTCGTAGAAATAGAGACCTGTGACGGCCCAGTTCGACTTCGGCTTTTGCGGCTTTTCCTCAATCGTCAGCGCGGTTCCGGTCGCCTTGTCGAAAGACACCACGCCATAGCGTTCGGGATCCTCGACATGGTAGGCGAACACCGAGGCACCCCTCTGGCGCGATGCCGCGACGCGGCAAAGCTGCGATAGCCCGTCGCCAAAATAGATGTTGTCGCCCAGGATCATCGACACGCTGTCCTTGCCGATGAAATCGCGGCCGATGATGAAGGCTTCCGCGAGTCCATTGGGCTGCGGCTGCTCGGCGTAAGACAGGGCCAGCCCGAACTCCGACCCGTCGCCGAGCAAACCACGAAAAGCCGGCAGATCACGGGGCGTCGAAATGATCAGAATCTCTCGTATTCCCGCGAGCATCAGCACGCTCAGCGGATAATAGATCATCGGCTTGTCGTAAATGGGAAGAATTTGCTTAGAGACTGCTAATGTTAGTGGATAAAGACGCGTTCCACTGCCTCCAGCAAGGATAATTCCTTTCAAGAAGCTCTCCTCGACATGCCAAAGCCCCCCGGCCCTGTGTGCCTGTGCTTAGGTTTCATGCATTGGCTTGTCAATGCGGCACACGACAAACGCGTCGGCCATGTTGGATAGCGGCCATCAAGGCCGAGGCCTGACCACTGATCGCACTTTCGGTCTTGTCGAGAACGGGGCAGCGGCCATTGCGCAGGGTGGACGTTCCAACATTCAGGCCGCGGCCACGATCACATGTGCCTGGATTTTGGCGGCAACTGCGCCGCTGCCATGTCTGTCGGCAATGGCTGATGCCGCGTAGTCGGTCGCGGCGTCCAGTTTTCCAGCGTCCCTGGCCACGATTTCGGTGCGAAGGACGGTGCCCTGACAATAAGCGACGGCTGGAAGCCGTGGTGAGGATGCGCGGCTTTGCTCGGCTCTTGTCTCGATCGCGACATCGGACAAACCCGCGTCTTCAAGGTCGCGACGGATCAGCGCCTTATCGTGATAGCCGTGCGGCGTGCGTGCCAGGAAGCGCGGCGGATCGTCGGGAAAAATCCGCGCGAGGGCATTGGTCACATCATCGGCGAACACATTCTCCTCGATACGATCCCATACGTTGAACAGGAACCGGCCTCCCGGCTTCAGGACCCGCCTGGCTTCGCGGTAGGCGGAGGCGCGGTTTGGAAAGAACATCGCACCGAACTGGCAACAGACGAGATCGAAGGCCGCATCCTCGAACGGCAACGCCATCGCATCCGCCTGGCGCCATGTGATGCGGCTGTCGGGTGTCTGTCGCGAGGCGGCGTAGTCGAGCATCGGCTGGTTCAGGTCGGTCACGACATAGCTTGCGCCAGGGGCCAGTCTTGGCGCCAATGCGCGGGTGACGACCCCGGTGCCCGCGGCGATTTCCAGGACAGCCCCCGGCGACAGGGCCGCGGCTCGGCGCGCGATATCCGCGGCGAACGGCTCGAAAATCAAAGGCACCATGTACCGGTCGTAGTTTTCAGGAATCGAGCCGGCGAACAGTTTGTCCGTTTCCAACATGGCAATCCCCACCGTCTGATGACTTGGGGAGACTAGCACATATTTTTGTTCCTGGTCTTTTTCGACCGCGAGCCGGTCTTTACGTGGTCAAGAACGCGTTCATCACACTCAACGCGGCCCAAAATAACCCAGGTACCACTCGACGAACCGCCCTACCCCCTCCGTGACGGAGGTCCGGGGGCGGTAGCCGACCGCCGCTTGCAGTGCCGAAGTGTCGGCGAAGGTGTCGGGCACGTCGCCGGCCTGCAGCGGCAGGAGTTCGATCACGGCCTTGCGGCCAAGCGCGTTTTCCAGCGCCTCGACATAGGCGGTCAGCTTCACCGGATTGTTGTTGCCGATGTTGAAGATGCGCCAGGGCGCGCTGCTGGTCGCCGAATCCGGATGGCTGGAATCCCAGGCCGGGTTGGCCGCGGCGGGGCTGTCGCTGGCGCGGATCACGCCTTCGGCGATGTCCTCGACATAGGTGAAGTCGCGCGTGTGGTTGCCGTTGTTGAACAGCTTGATCGGCTCGCCGGCCAGGATGCTCCTGGTGAACAGGAACAGCGCCATGTCCGGGCGCCCCCAGGGACCGTACACGGTGAAGAAACGCAGCCCCGTGGTGGGCAGGCCGAACAGATGGCTGTAGCTGTGCGCCATCAGTTCGTTGGCGCGCTTGGTGGCGGCGTAGAACTGCAAGGGATGGTCGGCCGGGCGATGCTCGGAAAACGGCATGTCGGTGTTGGCGCCATAGACACTGGAGGTGCTGGCATAGGTCAGGTGCCCGACACGGCTGCCGCGGCAGGCCTCGAGCATGTTGGTGAAAGCAACGATGTTGCTTTCGACATAGGCGTGTGGGTTTTCCAAGCTGTAGCGCACGCCTGCCTGCGCGGCCAGGTGGATCACCCGGTCGAAGGCGTGGTCGGCAAAGCAGCCGTCGACCACGCTGCGGTCGGCGAGATTGCCATGGATGAAATGATAGCCGGCATTGGTGCCGCGACCCGCCTCGGCCAGCAGCCGCAGCCGCGCCTCCTTGATCTCAGGGTCGTAGTAGTCGTTGATGCTGTCGATGCCGACAACCTCGTCACCGCGCTCCAGGAGCCGCCTGGCGACATGATAGCCTATGAACCCGGCAGCGCCGGTGACCAGAACCTTCATCAGAACCGCCCGTCCGTGACATGGCTGGGAAACAGGCCCGAACTCATCGCAGGCCAAGCTCCGGCCCGAAGTGATCCGGGCCGGATGTTCTCAAATCAGGAGCGCTTCAGCAATGACCAGACGGCCGGCACGAGGCTGGCCGCGAGAGCCACCTTGATCAGGTCGCCGACGATGAACGGCACGACGCCGAACTGCCAGGATTTTTCCGGGCCGATGAGCAGCGCCAGCCAGGCAAAACCCATTGCCATCATCACCACTTCGGCAACCAGCATGGCGTTGAAGAGCTTGATCGGATGACGGTCCCAGCCGCGGTCGGCGGCCCAGCCGACAATCGCCGCCATGACCACGAAGCCGGCGAGATAGCCGCCGGTCGAACCGAGCATATAGGCGATGCCGACGCCTTTTTCCGGCGTGCCCTGGAAGACCGGGAAGCCCATCGCGCCTTCCGCCATGTAGAGCAGCAAAGTGGCGACGCCGAGCCGCATGCCGAAGGCGGCGGCGATCAGGAAGACGGCGAGCGTCTGCATCGAGATATCGACAGGCCCGAGCACTACCCTGGTCTTGGCCGAAAGGGTCAACAGCAGTGTCCCGGCAATCGCCAGGAAAAACTGCGTCGCCAGCCGCGCGGCACCATCTTGCGGCAGGGCCAGAAAAACAAGCGGGCGCGTCGTCGTTGCGGTTGTCATGATCTTCCCCAATTCAATCTTGCCGCGAACCAGAAATCGCGGTCTTGCGTTTTCCTATATTGGCTTGCGTGCTATGCGGCAATCGGTTTTGCCGTTCCGGGAACAATGTGCCGACATGGCTCTCAAATTCGATACCAGCTTCGACCCCGCTTATGGCCAAGGCGTAAGCGTGGCCCCCGACGTGCAACGTGTCACCGCCCGCAATCCCAGTCCCTTCACCTTTCATGGCACCAACAGCTATGTCGTGGGACGTGACACGCTGGCGGTGATCGATCCCGGACCGGATGACGAGGGGCATCTGCGGACCTTGCTCGACGTGATCGCCGGACGGCCGGTCAGCCACATTTTCGTCAGCCACACGCATCGCGACCATTCCCCGCTGGCGGCCCGGTTGAAGGAGCGCACCGGCGCCCAGGTGCTGGCGGAGGGACCGCACCGGCCGGCGAGACCCTTGCATATCGGCGAAACCAATGCGCTCGACGCCAGCGCCGACACCGCTTTCATCCCCGACATCGCGTTGCCGGACGGCGAACTGGTCAGCGGCGACGGCTGGACGATCCGAACGGTGCTGACGCCCGGCCACACCGCCAATCACGCGGCATTCGCGCTGGAAGGCACCGAAATCCTGTTTTCAGCCGATCATGTCATGAGCTGGGCAACCTCCATCGTCGCGCCGCCGGACGGGGCAATGGCCGATTACATGGCATCGCTCGACCGGCTGATCGAGCGCGGCGATCGCCTGCTGCTGCCTGGCCATGGCGGACCAGTGACTGCGCCGCGCGCTTACATGCGTGGACTGAAGACGCATCGCAAGATGCGCGAACGGGCCATACTGGAGCGGATCAGAGCCGGCGACAGGACAGTCCCCGACATGGTCAGGGCGATCTACAGGGATACCGATCCACGGCTGCACGGCGCCGCCGGCCTGTCGGTGCTTGCCCATCTGGAGGATTTGGTGGCGCGCGGCGTCGTGGCGACAAACGCCGCCCCAGCCATAGATGGCATTTTCACGCCGGTCCGATAGGTCTGCCCCACACCCAAGCGTTCACCCTACCGCCGTCGCAGGCGCGAATTCGCGCGGAAATGGCTACTCGGCCGGCGCCGCGCCGACCTGGCCGGCGACTTCCTGATCCAGTTCCGCCAGGAAATCGGTGATGCGCGCGGCATTGTCGCCAAGGTCATGGCGGCCGTAACGCGAGGCCGAGCGCATGTCGACGATGACCGTGTCGCCGTCATCCATGACGCGAATGGCGACGTCGGCGGGAAGGCCGAGAACGAAGCTCGAGGCAATGGCGGTGATGGTCACCTCTGTCTGTCCGGCGAGTTCGGGATAAGGCTCCGAAAGGTCCCAGCCGCGCCGGTCGAGCACGGTTTCAACGGCGTTGACGATGGTCTCAAATGGCAGGTCGTAGCTGCGTGCGGTGACCAATGGATAGCTGTCGGTCTGCAAACTCTGCTCACCCGGCGTCGGCGGAGACAGCACGTTCATGTCCTTGGTCCGGTCACCGACATCGAGCGCGGGCGGTTCATCGAAATCGGTCGAGATGTCCCGCAGCGGCGGATAGATCGTCGCCCAGTAGGCGGCAACGCCATAGGGGGTGAGCACCAGCAGCGCCAGCACGGCGCCGACGGTGAGATCGCGGCCACCACGGTCACCAAAATTCCACAGCCTCGCAAAGGCCAGGCCGGCAAGCAACAGCGCCAGCGCCGCCAGCAGGGCGACAATGCCCAACACCCACAGGAACACCGGCGTTTGAACGAGGCCGAAGCGATGGCCGACAAAGTTCGTCAGCAAAAGCACCGCCGAAAAGGCGGCCGTGCGCCGCGACCAGCTGGCAGCCTTCGACGTTTGCCGTTCGGGAATGCTAACCATTATTCTCTGCTGCCCCAACCCGGACGGAGGTTTAGTGCCTTTTTGCGGCGGCTTGAAGCCGAAACACGCAACATCCCCTCAATCCGTCGGCAAGCGATAGTCCCTGAACTGCTGACGCAAGGTGATCTTCTGGATCTTGCCGGTGGCGGTGTGCGGTATCTCACCGACGAAAGCGACGTCGTCCGGCACCCACCATTTGGCCACCTTGCCATCCATGAAATCGAGAATCTCGGCCTTGGTCGGTTCCTTGCCCGGCTTGGCGACTACGACCAGCAAGGGCCGCTCGCCCCATTTCGAATGCTGGACGCCGATGGCCGCCGCTTCCGCTACATCGGGGTGGCCGACGGCCAGATTCTCCAGGTCGATGGTCGAAATCCATTCGCCGCCGGACTTGATGACGTCCTTGGCGCGGTCGGTGATCTGCATGTAGCCCCCGGCATCGATATGAGCGACGTCTCCGGTATCGAACCAGCCATCCTCATCGAACTGCTCCGCGCCCACACCGCCATAATAGGCGCGAGCGACTGCCGGACCGCGTACCTTGAGCCGGCCAAACGTCTTGCCGTCCCAGGGCTGCGCGTTGTCGTCGTCGTCGGTCACCTTCATTTCGACGCCGAAGGGCGGGTAACCCTGCTTGCTCTGGACGTCGAGCCGAGCCTCGCCGTCAAGGTCTGCATAGTCCGGCTTCAAGGTGCACAGCGTGCCGAGCGGCGACATTTCGGTCATGCCCCAGGCGTGGATGACCTGGACACCGTAATTGTTCTGGAACTTCGTCATGATCGCGCGCGGGCACGACGAGCCGCCGATCACGACCTTGTTGAGATGGGGAAGTGTCTTGCCGGTCTCCTCCAGATATTGGAGCAACATCATCCACACGGTCGGCACGGCGGCGCTGAATGTGACCTTCTCCTGGTCGAGCAACTCATAGATCGAGGCACCGTCCATCTTGCAGCCAGGCATGACCAGCTTGGAGCCCATCATCGGGCCGCTCTGGCCAAGGCCCCAGGCATTGGCGTGGAACATCGGCACCACCGGCAGGATCGTGTCGCGCGCCGACAGGCCCATGGCGTCGGGCATGGCCGCGATCATGGCATGAAGCACGTTCGAGCGATGGCTGTAGACGACGCCCTTGGGGTCACCCGTCGTGCCGGACGTATAGCACATGCCGGCGGCGGTGCCTTCGTCGAAGGTCTTCCAGGTGAAGTCGCCATCGACCTCATCGAGCCAGTCCTCGTAGGCTACGACACCGGGCAAGGTCGTTTGCGGCATGTGCGCCTTGTCGGTGAGCACGATCACCTTCTTCAGCGATTTGACGGCACCAGCGATCTTCTCGAGCAACGGGATGAAGGTGATGTCGACGAAAACGGCCTTGTCCTCGGCGTGGTTCATGATCCAGACGATCTGTTCTGGAAACAGGCGCGGATTGAGGGTGTGGTAGATAGCGCCGATGCCCATGGTGCCATACCAGGCCTCGATGTGGCGGGCGGTGTTCCAGGCCAGCGTCGCGATGCGGTCGCCCAAGGCAAAACCGTCGCGCTCCAAGCGCTGGGCGACCTTGAGGGAACGACGATGGATGTCGGCGTAGGTGGTGCGCACGATCGGCCCCTCGATCGAACGCGACACGATCTCGCGCACACCATGCTGCCTTTCAGCGTTGTCGATCAGCTTGTGGCACAGCAGCGGCCATTCCTGCATCAATCCCAGCATGCCGTTCCCTCCCTCACGCTTTTCGCCCCCGAGCTTTTCGCTTCACCCTTTTGATCGCATTGTGAAGCGAACCCGGGAATTGTCCAGCCATCCAGGAGCGCAGCGGACGAAATTCGGAGTTCGACCCGTATTGGCAAACGATTGAATCCGGACGCTTTTTGAGTCCATTTGGCTGGTCCTGCCGCCAGTCGAATGTCAGGGGCTTCAAATACGTTTGCATCGAGGTAAACTCCGGTGATCGGACCGACAGCAAAAAGCGCCACAATCCGGCCATCGTCGGTGTTAAGTTTCGTTAACGGGCAAAGGGGTGCGATTGGCGACTGAAAGAGGTTCGCATGGACACGCTCGACGATAAGGTTCTCGAGAGTACACTTGCCGAAAGCCTGGCCGATCTGGTGCCGGACGAAAAGACTGTTTCCGAAGACGAGTTCGTCGAAGTTGTCGGCGGCGCGCTCGAAGCGGTCGGCGGCACGCTGCTGTTCAAGATGTGCGTCCAGAACGAAGGGGAAGGCCAGCACGTCGCGGCGGCATCCGTCGGCGATGGCGGCAATCGCCAGTTCCTCCTGCTCACCTTGCCAACCGGCGGCGGGGCGCTGAAAGTCGAGACCATTTCGAGAAGCAGCAACCCGGTGGCGGGCATCGCGGCCGCCTATGCCGGGCTGATGGACGCCTTCAAAACCGCCGCCTGAATTTCCGCGGCAACCCGAAGGCTATCTTGCGCCACGCACGAGCGCATGGCGTCTGTTTTGTTTGCGACTACGGGCTTGCGCAATCCGGCCGTCCACCACACTTAAGGTCGGGGCAAGAGGAACCAGCATGGACAAGATCGCCAACCCGGCACCCGGCTTTCAGCGCAATCCCGACAAGATCATCACGATAGAGCCCTATTCCGGCACCGTCACGGTCCGCGCCGGCGATACGGTCATCGCTTCGTCCGCGAAGGCGAAGGTGCTGACGGAGGCCCCTTACCCCGCCGCCTTCTACATTCCGTTCGCCGACATCGATTTCGACAAGCTCAGCCGAACGGACCACTCGACCCACTGCCCCTACAAGGGTGACGCCAGCTATTGGAGCGTGCTGCCGGCGGGCGAAGCGGGCAAGGATGCGATGTGGGCCTACCGCCAACCGTTCGACGAGATGACCGACATCCGCGACCACGGCGCGTTCTACGCCAGCAAGGTCACCATCGAAGCCAAGCCGGACTGAACGCTTCAGCCCGAAGGCACTTGAGAGTGCATTGAGGTTCAGATCCGACCCTCGCCGCCGACGAGAGGGCTGGCACCCTCTCCCGGCGGTCCGTTCTCGACCCTTCGGCAACGAAAGTCATAAGACAAGCAATTCCAGGAAAAGTGCGCAGCGGTTTTCCCGGGAGAAGCGCGTAGCGCTTCCCCTCGGGAATTGCGTAAAAACAAGAAGTTAGAGCGGGTCAGACATTCTATCGAACACTGAACCGCTCTCGATCGGTTTTGAACCGTTCTACTCGGTGGTGCCGTGATTGCCCGTCCCATCGGCGTCGTCGAGCCGCACGAAGGTCATGCCCTTGTCCTTGAGCGCCAGCAGGCCCTGGACAACGCCCTCGCCTGCGGCATGGGTCGGCTGGTTGATATGAGCGATGATGACGTCGCCATCCTTGGCCGCGGCGATACGCTTGGCCGTCTCCTTGGCGCCGAGCAGCGAGCCGCCATCGCCATTGATCGAGAAGCCGGCAATCTTGAAGCCGAGCTTGCGGATCATTGCAATGGCCGAGGGGCTATATTCGGCGGTTGCGCCGCGGAACCATTTCGGCGCCGGCTCGCCGGTCCCGGCAAGTGCGGCGGCGCCCGACTCGACCTCGGCCGCTACCGCTTCGGGACTGCCGGCGCTGCGTATGCCATAGATTTTCTGTGGCGTGTCGACCGCCGGAACATGGCGGCCGCCGTGATTTTCCAGTTCGAACAGGTCGGGATGTGCCCGCATGATCGCGACGGCCTCGGCGTTGCGCTTCAGCCAGATGCCGGTGACGAAAATGGTGGCCGGTATCCTGTTGTCCACCAGCGCCGAGAGAATGCGCGTGTCGGTCTTGCCGCCGCAGGCATCGAGCGTGAGCGCGACGCGACCGGTTCCGCTTGCAGCCGGCTTGATGTGCAGCGTGGGTTCGACCAGCGGCGCGGCATGGGCGCTGGATAGCAGCGCTATCGACATGGCGATCATGCAGAGATTTTTTTGCAGCAGACGCATCGAACCCGAATTCCTGACCGGCGATTTCAAGCCGGTAACCCAAAACCCGCATGAAGGCGGAAATCGGGACGATGGATAGCAGAAAAACGCCTGGCGCGGCAATTTGACCGACTGAGAACGAGCTGTTGGACGACAGCCTTGCCGATCGATCACCGCTCAGACAGCGCGTTCCTGTTTCATCTCGGTGCGCGCCAGAACCTCGCGCGCCGCTTCGACGACCGGCTTCACCTCCAGGCGCCAAACGCAGCACGCCTTGCTGGGGTCGGTCCGGCGGCACAGATCCTTGGCCACGCAATCACATGGCATTGACGGCCGAAGCGCGATGCTGGGCACGCCGACAGGTCCCCAGCGCGACGGATTGGTCAGGCCGAAAAGGCCGACAACCGGGGTACCCGCGGCAGCGGCCATGTGCATCGGGCCGCTTTCGTTGCCAAGAAACATCCGGGCCTGTTCCAGGACCGCCAGCAGGCTCTCGAGCGACAGCTCTCCAACCAGGTCGACCACCTGCGTCGCCGTCCCGGCGACGATCCGCGCGGCGGCTTCACGTTCGTCTGGCCCCCCGACCAGGACGACACCCAGTCCGGTTTCGGCCGCGATCTCGTCAATCGCCTCCGCGAACCGTTCGGGCTGCCATTGCCGGCCCTTGAAACTGGCGCCCGCATGCACGGCGATGAAGGCGTTCGGGTGGATATGGTGCCTGCCCAGGAGCGCCAGGGCTTTCTCGGCCTCGAATGGCAGCGGCTTGATGCTCGGTACCGTGGCGTGCAGATCGATGCCGAGTGCTTCAAGAGGGGAGAGATAGCGATAGACAAAATGCTGGCCGCCAAACCCGAATGGCTTGGCAAACACATTGGCGGGCTGCCGCTCCAACAGCTTCAGCGGCCTCTCGGAAGGATTGTAGCCGACGCGTGTCCTGGCGTTGACGAACCCGCTGACAAGCCGAGAGGTCTTGGAATCGGTCAGGTCGATCGTCAGGTCGAAGCGAAAGCCACGCAGCGCCCGCACCACGGCATAGAGCTCTTTTGCGCGTTGCAGTAGGGTACCCCGCATGCTGGCCCGCCTGAACGCAACCACCTCGGAAGCGATGCCATGCGCAACCACGAAGCTCTCGAAATGTGCTTCGCAGAGGAACACGATCCTGGCGCCGGGGAATTCGAGCCGCAGGTTCCTGGCGAGTGTCGAGGCGAGGACGATATCGCCTACGAACTTCGTTTGAATGATCAGGATCGAGCGGATCGGAGCGGGTGATATCTGCAACATCTGTTTCCGGGAGCAATTGGCGGTCATCCGTAAATTGGTCGAGAACAGTGTCGAGATTACGCTATGTCGCCAGCACGTTCACGTGAATTTTCCTACAAACCTTAAGCTCCGTACCAGTCTATCCACGCCCCGTCTTCGCCGCATGCACCGCGGCCTGCGCGGCCGCCAGCCTGGCGATCGGCACGCGGTAGGGCGAGCAGGAGACGTAGTCGAGCCCGACCTCCTCGCAGAAGCGGATCGACGAGGGATCACCGCCATGCTCGCCGCAAATGCCAAGCTTGATGCCGGGCCGCGTCGCCCTGCCCTTTTGCGCCGCCATGCGTACCAGTTCACCGACACCGTCAATGTCGAGCGAGACGAACGGATCCTGCTCGATGATGCCCTTCTGGCGGTAGGTTTCCAGGAAGGACGCCGCATCGTCGCGCGAGATGCCGAAGGTGGTCTGGGTGAGGTCGTTGGTGCCGAAGGAGAAGAACTCGGCCGACTCGGCGATGACATGGGCGCGGATCGCCGCGCGGGGGAGCTCAATCATGGTTCCAGTGAGGTAGTCGATCTTGACGCCGCTCTCATCCATGACGCTCTTGGCGACCGCATCGATGCGCGCCTTCACATAATCGAGTTCCTTCACCAGGCCGACCAGCGGCACCATGATCTCGGGCACCACCAGCGCGCCGGCTTTCTTCCCGGCCTCGACAGCGGCCTCGAAAATGGCGCGCGCCTGCATCTCGGCGATCTCCGGGTAAGAGACGGCGAGCCGACAGCCGCGATGGCCGAGCATCGGATTGAATTCGTGCAGCGCCTCGGTGCGCTGCCTGAGCTTGTCGGGCGACACGTTCATGGCGACCGCGACCTCGGCGAGTTCGGCTTCGGTCTTGGGCAGGAATTCGTGCAGCGGCGGATCGAGCAGGCGGATCGTCACCGGCAGGCCGGCCATGATTTCGAACAGTTCCAGAAAATCCGAGCGCTGCATGGGCAGAAGCTTGGCCAGCGCGGCGCGCCGGTCCTTCTCGGTGTCGGCCAGGATCATCTCGCGCATGGCGACGATGCGCGCGCCGTCGAAGAACATGTGTTCGGTCCGACAAAGCCCGATGCCTTCGGCGCCGAAGGAGCGCGCCATGCGGGCATCGAGAGGCGTTTCGGCGTTGGTGCGCACCTTCATGCGGCGAACCGCGTCCGCCCACTCCATGATGGCCGCGAAATCGCCTGACAATTCCGGCTGCAGCATCGCCACGGAGCCCTTGAGCACCTGGCCGTTACCGCCGTCGATGGTGATGATGTCGCCCTTGCGGAAGGTCTGGCCCATCGAGAGCAGCGTGCCGGCCCTGTAGTCGACGCGCAGCGAGCCGGCGCCGGACACACAAGGCTTGCCCATGCCGCGCGCGACAACCGCCGCGTGGCTGGTCATGCCGCCGCGCGTGGTCAGGATACCTTCGGCCGCGTGCATGCCGTGGATATCTTCCGGACTGGTCTCTATGCGCACCAGGATCGCCTTGCGCCCTTGCGTCTTCAGGTCCTCGGCATCGCCGGAGGAAAAGACGATCTCACCGGTGGCGGCCCCGGGGGACGCCGGCAGGCCGACGCCAATGACGTCGCGCGCGGCTTTCGGGTCGATGGTCGGGTGCAGCAACTGGTCAAGCGAAGCCGGATCAATGCGCGTGACCGCTTCCTCCTTGGTGATCAGTCCGTCCCTGGCCATTTCGACGGCAATCCTGAGCGCCGCCTTGGCGGTACGCTTGCCGGAACGGGTCTGCAGCATCCACAACTTGCCGCGCTCGATGGTGAATTCGAGATCCTGCATGTCGCGATAGTGCTTTTCCAGGCTGTCGGAAATGGTGACGAACGACTGGAAGGCGTCCGGCATCAGCTTCTGCAGTGACGGCTTGTCGGAACCCGCCGCGATGCGCGCCGCCTCGGTGATGTTCTGCGGCGTGCGGATGCCGGCAACGACATCCTCGCCCTGCGCGTTGACCAGGAACTCGCCATAGAGCTGCTTTTCGCCGGTCGACGGGTTGCGGGTGAAGGCAACGCCGGTGGCCGAGGTCTCGCCCATATTGCCGAACACCATGGCCTGAACATTGACCGCCGTGCCCCAGCTTTCGGGAATATCGTGCAGGCGCCGGTAGGTGATGGCGCGGTTGTTCATCCAGCTCGAAAACACGGCGCCGATCGCGCCCCAGAGCTGCTCGTGCGGATCCTGCGGGAACGGCCGGCCGAGCTCTTCCTCGACCTTGGCTTTGTAGAGCGCGATGACGCCTTGCCATTCGATGGCCGTCAGCTCGGTGTCGAGTTCATGGCCGAGGCTGGCTTTCTGGTCTTCCAGGATTTCCTCGAACACCTCGTGATCGAGGCCCATGACGACATCGGAATACATCTGGATGAAACGGCGGTAGCTGTCATAGGCAAAGCGCGCATCGCCGGAATCGGAGGCCAGGGCCTCGACCGTCTCGTCGTTCAATCCGAGATTGAGCACCGTGTCCATCATGCCGGGCATCGACGCCCGGGCGCCGGAACGCACCGAAACCAGGAGCAGCTTCGAAGGGTCGCCGAACCGGCGGCCGGTCAGCCGGCCGATATGGTCGAGCGCGACAGCGACGTCGGCTTCCAATCCCGCCGGGTAGGTACGGCCATTGGCATAGTAGGCATTGCAGACCTCGGTGGTGATCGTAAAACCCGGCGGCACCGGCAGGCCCAGGCTGCACATCTCGGCCAGATTGGCGCCCTTGCCGCCCAGCAGATTCTTGTCGCCGGCACGGCCTTCCGCCGCACCATCGCCAAAGGTGAAAACCCATTTGGTCATGCTTTGCTCTCCGGTTGCAGGAGATTGGAAAGATTGGCGAAACGGAAAGCTCCGCCCGTGTCCGACTTTGGAGCGATATGATGCTGCAGTGCGAAAGGCAAGCGCCGGCCAAAGCCGTCGGGTCGCTACAATCGATTAAGAAAAAGCCATGCCCCCGGATGCGTCAAAAAGACTTGCCACCTCAATGTTCGATATCTAGAACATAAAGGGAACAAAGAGGTGTCCCATGAAACGGCCTGGAAAACTGGACTATCTGGAAATGCCGGCGACCGGCGGCACGCTGGACCGGCTGAAGGGCTTCTACAGCGCTGCCTTTGGATGGTCGTTCACCGACTATGGACCAACCTATTCGGCCTTTGCCGAGGGGCTGGAAGGAGGTTTTCAGGCTGATGCAGGGGAAGCGCCGGCCAAGCCGCTGCCTGTGCTTTACAGTGAGAATCTGGAAGAAACCCTTCGCGCGGTCGAAAGCGCCGGCGGAACGATCGTCAAGCCGATATTCCCATTCCCCGGCGGCCGACGCTTCCACTTCGTCGACCCAGCCGGCAACGAGTTGGCCGTGTGGTCCGTATAGTCCGCTTGTGGATCATCTGGAGGCAATCGCACTGCTGGTCAGGCGAGTGCCTTCGCGGCTGCTCATAAGCATTGTGCTTTTCGGCTGCTCTGCTAATAACGCGCCGCACAGCGACTCTGACGGCTATTGGGGCGTCGCCAAGTGGTAAGGCATCGGTTTTTGGTACCGACATTCCCAGGTTCGAATCCTGGCGCCCCAGCCAAGCGCAGCACGCACCGAATCGGCCCTGCTCAAAAACGCCGCGCCAAGCGCACTTTATTTGCAGGCATGCGTACTCATCAGGATATTGTCAGAACAAGCGTCCTGTTGGCCATCTCCGTATCCTGTCTCGGTGTTTCAAGTTTCAATACCGGCACTTGGTCCCCACCAGCGTCTCAAATGTGTGCCATTTTTGCTACATTCTTTGGCCGTCTGTCTGGATTCTGTGATTTAGTCACAGCTTAATAATGAAACGCTCACGGTAATTTGCAAGATAGTCAACAAGGCCAGGCGCCAAGCCCGGCTGGGGCGCTCTTAACAAAGCGCGGGGAAACGTGGGTGGGAAAATGAAGACGACAGGTCTGTCGACCAAGGTCATGAGCGTTGGTCTCTTGATGACGGCTACCATGCTGAGTTGCTGGAGCGCGCATGCACTGACACTCAAGGAGGCCATGGCGGTTGCGGTGGAATCCAATCCGGAAATCGGCCAGGCCATCGAAAACCGTGAGGCGATCGAGTTCGAACTGAGACAGGCAAAAGGGCTTTATCTCCCAAGCGTCGATGTCGAGGCATCCGCTGGTGCTCGCCGTCTGGACAACTCCTCCCGCCGCGCGCTCTCCATCGAGCACGACGCTCTTTATCCCGCGGAGACCGACCTGACAGTTTCGCAAACGCTTTATGATAGTGGCGCAAGGCGAGCCGAACTCAACCGTCAGGCCTCGCGGGTCGATGGCGCCTCGTTCCGCGTGCTGGAGCGATCCGAGTTCATCGGGCTGTCGGTTGTCCAGGATTACCTGGAATACATGCTTCAGGCCTCGATCGTGGCAGAGGCAAAGAAGAATCTGGGCTTTCACCAAGCGATTCTCCACGACATCAGGGAAGGCATAGCAGGCGGCGGGTTGAACGAAGCCGACCGGCAACAGGCGGAGGAGCGCTTGTTCGCGGCCAAGGCCCGCATGCAGGAAGCCGCCGAGGAACTCGAGGCCTCGAGGATCCGCTTCTTCAAGACCGTTGGGAAGCCGCTGACCAATGCATCGCGGCCAGGCGATGTTTCCTCTGCGCTGCCAAGGTCGCTGGACGACGCACTGGGCATTGCGCGGGAGAACAATCCGCGCGTCCACATGGCCAATAGCGATATTTCCGCCGCCGCCTCGCAGGTTGACGCCGCGCGGGCGAAATACGGCCCTTCGGTCGTCGCCGAAGGCGTTGCCCGGGCCGGATACGACATTGACGGCGACAATGGAGACACGTCCGATCTGCAAGCACGGGTGGTGCTGCGGTGGAATCTGTACCGGGGCGGCATCGACAAAGCCAATGAGCAGGAGCAGATCCGCCGCGCCAGCGAGCAGCGGCTTGGGCTGCATCAGGTTCTGCGGGAGATCGAAGAAGCCGTTCGCACGTCGTGGGATCGCCGCTTCCGGCAAGCCGATCTGGCAAAGACCCTGAAGCTGCAAGCCGCTACCAACGAGAAGCTGGTTGCTTCTTATCGCGAGCAGTTCAAGGTCGGACAGCGCTCGCTGCTCGATGTGCTGGATGCGCAGAATACGCGGTTCAACACAGCGACGCTGGCGGACACCGCGTCCTACGCATCGCTCTTTGCGCAATATCGGCTTCTGGCAGCGACCGGGCAGTTGCTGAAAACGATGGACATCCATCCGCCGAAGCAGGCCACGGCCTACGCCAAAGATGAATTTGCGGTTCCGGAGACCGCGGACACCGAAACCTATGCACGGACCCCGTCGGAACAGACGAACGATATACCCTTCGACATCCTTGCCCCGGTCAGGAAGAAGTGAGCCGGTGTAAGGGAGGTTGAGGGTCCTGGCGGGCGGATCGTGAATCAGCAGCCACATATTCTGTCGCCCAAGGAGGCGTTCAAGGCCTGCTTTTCGGCGATTGCGGCCTATCTCGGCAGGCCGAGTGCGGAGACCGTGCTGTTTGCCGGGGTGCCGATTTCGGACACGCGCATCGAGGTCACCGAGATCCGGCATCTTGCCGAACGCATCGGTCTCGAGACCCACGAATTCAATCATCGCGACTTCCTGCGCGGTCGCGTCGATCTTCCGGCAATTATCTTCCGTGTCAGCCAGTTGCCGATCGCCCTGCTGGCCGAAATCGATGGCGACGGGTATCTCACGGCGCCGCAGGAAGACGGGCGCACGACTATCGGCAAATCCGAGCTGGCCGCGAGTTACATCAGTGGCGGCGTATCCTTCTCGATCACCTATGCCAACGCCACCGAAGGCATGAAGGTCGGGTCGGCGCAGCAGATCGAACGGCGCCATTGGCTGACGGGAACGATGGGCGCTTTCTGGCGCACCTATTCGAAGGTCGTGCTGTCGGCGATTTTCATCAACCTGCTGGCCATCGCCTCGCCGATCTTCACCATGAACGTCTATGACCGTATATTGCCGAACAAGGCGATATCGACGCTCTGGGTGTTGGCGATCGGTATCGGTGCCGTCATTCTCTTCGACCTGCTCCTGAAGACGGCCCGCGCCTCGCTCATCGACTATGCCGGGCGCAAGGCGGACCTGCGGATATCGTATCTGCTGTTCGAGAAGGTGCTGAATTCATCCTTGTCCGCGCGACCTGGCTCGACCGGCGAATATGCCAACCGTGTCACTCAATATGAGTTCGTCAGGGAGTTTTTCACCTCCAACACCATCAGCGTCTTCATCGACACGGCCTTTGTCTTCATCTTCCTGCTGGTCATCTACGCGATCGGCGATTGGTTGGTCATCATACCGGCCCTGGCATTTGTGGCGTCGGTAATCGTCGGCCTCGTCACGCAACATCGCATCGGCAAACGGGTCGCCGCCTCGATGAACGAAGCATCCCAGCGCCAGGCCTTGCTGGTCGAGTCCATCTCCACGCTGGAAACAATCAAGTCGCTGCGCGCCGAAGCCTATTTGCTGAGGAAGTGGGGCGAGCATTCGAAGAATGCGGCCAACACCTCCGAGAAGATCAAGCAGCTCTCGGCCGCGGCCGGCAACATCACCCAGGCCATCCAGCAGCTTGTGACGGTCGCCCTGGTCGTGGCCGGAGCCTATGCCTTTTCGGAAGGGCATGTATCGACAGGAGCCATTATCGGAACGGTGATGCTGGCGAGCCGGGCCGTGGCTCCGCTCGGCCAGATCGCGATCACCTTGTCGAGATTTCGCCAGGCCATGCTCTCCTTGAGAATGGTGAATTCCATCATGTCCCAACCGGAGGACCGGCCGGACACGGTGGGCTTTGTCAATCGCCCGATCCGCAATGGAGCGATGACGTTCAAGAATGTCGGCTTCGTCTATCCCGGATCGGAAAACGAGGTTCTGTCCGGCCTGAACTTCTCGGTGAAACCGGGCGAACGCATCGGCATCATCGGCCGCATCGGGTCGGGCAAGACGACGATGGGACGCCTGATCGGCAGGCTTTTCCTGCCGAGCTCGGGCGAGCTGCTGCTGGATGGCATCGACATCCGCCAGTATCACCCGTCGGAGGTGCGCGCCGCCGTCGGCATCGTCGCGCAAGCTGGCGATCTGTTTTCGGGCACCGTGAAGGAGAACCTGCTCATGGCATCTCCGGAGGCGACCGACGAGCAGATCATCGAAGCTGCAAAAGCCGCCGGCGTCGACGAGTTCGTCTCTCGCCATCCACGCGGCTACGACATGAATGTCGGCGAGCGAGGCACCAATCTTTCCGGCGGGCAGAGACAGACGGTGGCGATTGCCCGGCTGCTTTTGACCAAGCCGAAGATCGTCTTTCTGGATGAACCGTCCGGCTCGATGGACCTGGCTTCGGAACGACAGCTGATCAAGCAACTGAAGACCGCTTTTGACCGCAACACGACGCTGATCGTCTCGACGCATCGCTTCAGCATGCTCGAACTGGCCGATCGCCTTATTGTTGTCGAACAAGGAAGGATCGTTGCTGACGGGCCAAAAGAACAAGTCATTCAGGCGCTGCAGAGAACCAATTCCTGAATGAACAAATTATATCGGGCTAAACCCGATATAATAACGGGGCGTAGGAAATGCTTGCCAGAGAAGACCGCCCGCCGCTTTTCGCGACGGCGTCCATATTCATCATAGCGGCGCTCTTCGTCGCCTTTGTCGCCTGGTCATCATTCGCCGAGGTCGACGAGATCGCGCGTGGCGATGGCAAGGTCATACCGGCCTCCAAGACCCAGGTCATCCAGGCCAGCGAGCCGGGCGTCGTTCAGGAAATCGCCGTGAAGGTGGGGCAGGTCGTCAGGAAGAACGACCTTATCATTCGTCTCGACAATACTTTGAACACGTCCAGCCTCGGCGAACAGCAAGCCAAGGCGCGAGCCCTGCAGACACGCATCGCCAGGCTCAAATACGAACAGAGCGGCAGCATCAGCGGATCGTTTCCATGTCCGCAGGACATTCAGGCGGTGGCGCCGGAAATCTGCGACAACGAGCAAAATCTCCTCGTTGCCCGACGCGAAAACTTCGACAACAAGCTGTCGGTGCTCAAGTCGCGCCTCGACCAGCGCGAAAAGGAACTCGACGAAGCGAACGCCAATCTCGACCGATTGACAAAAAACCTGGCTGTGAGCGACCAACAGGCGACGCTGGTCGAGGCGATGGTCAAGAAGGGTCTGATGGCAAGGACCGAGCAGCTCAAGGTCGAGCAAGAGCAAACCGAACTCAACGGCCAATTAAACCTGGCCGGCGAGACGATAAAGAAAGCCAAGTCGGCGATCACCGAGGCGCAGCTCCAGGTCGAGGAACTCGGGCTGCAACTGAAGCAGGAAGCACTCGATGACCTGACGCAGGCCTTGGCCGATCTTTCGGTGGTGGACGAAACCATTCGCGGCGCGACCGACAAGGTCGCGCGAACGGATATCCGCTCGCCGGTGGACGGTATCGTCAACACGATGGAACTGAACACCGTCGGCGCCTTCGTCCAGCCCGGTACTGTCGTAGCCGGCATCGTGCCTACTTCCGAGACATTGCTGGTAGAAGCACGTGTTTCGCCCCGCGATGTCGCCTTTATCCGCCCCGATCAGGATGCCTTGATAAAAGTCACGGCTTACGACTTCTCGATCTTTGGCGGCATCGAAGGCAAGGTTTCCAACATTACCGCGGACAGCCTGGTCGATCAGAAGACGGGCGAACCCTATTATCAGGTGCGTGTTGCAACCGAGAAATCGACGCTGGTGCGAGACGGAAAGGCATATTCGATCATCCCCGGCATGATCTGTTCCGTGGATATCAAGACCGGGCGCAAGACGATCCTGAGCTACCTGCTGAAGCCGATCAACAAGGCACGTCAGGAGGCAATGAGTGAGCGATAACGCCATCTCTCCCCGGACCTTGAAAGACCGTTTGCTTCTGCCGCTCCCGACAGAAGATTTCGAGCTCGAGTTCCGCGTCGTGGCGCGCGGCGGCGTAAGGCGCGGCATCCGTCTTGAGCGGGCTTTCTGGGTTTCGCTGAAGCAGATGGCCGAGAGCCGCAAATGCACGATCGGCATGCTGGTCGACGAGATCGCCGAAAGTCACGCGGAAAAAGGAAACCTGACCTCGGCAATTCGGGTCGCCTGCATACGCGAATCGGGGAACGAGAACCTGAACCTGCGCAAGCTTGCGTCGATCAGGACGGTAAACGCCATTCTGCTTGCCTGTCCGTCGCCGGCTTTCGCCTTGGCATCGACGAAGAAGATCGTGACGTTCAATGCGTCGTTCCAGCAACTGGTCAAACGGCAGTTGCCGACAGCATTCGACCAGGACACGCGGCAGGACCTGAAGCTGGCGCTGGATCTCAACGTGGCGGATATATTCGCGCGCCTTGACACCAATGGCGACGTTGCCGTTGCGAGCGGATTTGTGATCGGTGCCGGCGAGCGCCGCTACCGGGGCCAGCTGAACGTGGTGCGCGCGCCGGTGCAGGACCTGGAATTGCTGATGGCTTTTGTCTTCAACGGATAGAGCGGCTCATCCTTTCGCGGAAACCGTTCCATCTCCTTGTTTTCACGGCAATTCCCAATGGCAAAGCGCTGCGCACTTTTCCCGGAATTGCTCTCGGCATTGAGCCGGGACAGGAAGCGACCACCTTGCCTTTACTTGACTTCCAGTAGCGCGCCTTCGCCAGGCGCGACGGTTTCGAAACCGCCCTTGACGTCGGCCATCTGCGCGGCCCCCGGCTTGGACCCGTGGATCCATGCCCGGTCGGTGCTGAACGAATACAGTGGCTGGTAGTCCGGGAGCGCGCTGTCCTTGAGCACCGTGTTGTTGAGACTGTCGAGAATGTAAGCGCCGCCTGCAGTGCTCACCGAAAGCACGGCGTGGAAGAAACCTCGCTTGCGGTCCTGGAGAACGACGAGCGACATGCTGCGTGCCGGAATGCCGGCCCTCAGCAACGCCGTCATCTTGAGGATGGCGAAGTCCTCGCAGTCACCGGCGCGATTGGCGAGGATTTCCGACGGTTTCGCCCAGTAGTCGAGCTTGCCGTAAACGACGCTGTCCTTCTTGTAGGCGATCAGGTGGTTGATGCCGCTGTTGATGAATGACAGTTTTTCGACAAAGCCCTTGCCTTGGGCGGCCGAGACCATGGCCGCGAAGGCCGGGCTCTTGTAGTCACAGGGACTGCCCGCGGTGCAACCGGTTATGGCCTGGTAGACTGGTGCCCAGCGCGCCGAAACGGGAAAATTGCGCATGGACAATGCAACCGACCCGAACACGCCCGGGATAATCGACGCAGTCTGCATCGGGTCGACCCCCCTGCCTTCTTGCGCGGTCGAGGCGCTGGAGCCGTCTTGCGCTGGAACGGGACTGTAGCCGTTCAGGACAAGGCTGATCTGGTAGGGGGCGGCCGGCTGCCAGGGCTGGTACCTTTGCAGCGAAATACCGCCGAGACCATGCGGCGCCTGGACCGTCCCAAGCAGCGCTGTTTCGGCCAGGAAATCCCTGACGACCGGCCCGGCAAGGGCTGGTTGCGCCGAGCCGGCCATCCCCACTGCCAGCAGAAGCAGCTTGAGCTTGCTCTTCCCCGGAGCATTCTTTTGTTTTTTCATGACGCCCACCTTTGACCGTGGACGCTACCAATCTTGTCTCAAATTACTGGAAAGGAAGGTGGATAACTTTCCTGTATAATCGTTTTGCTAATTTGAGTAAAATTTTACACGTATTTATACTTCTATTTACCGGATTGTTCGCATCGCTCGCGGCGAAGCGCCATGCGTCCAAGACAACATATAACTGATTATATGTTCACAGTTTACCAAGCGTAAAAAAAGTTATCGCAGGCATATCCAAATATATAGAATGGATTGATGGACCGTTGCAAAGTCGAGGCGCCACCTGTCTCTTTCCGGGAAATGCCGGAGGGGTTTAAGCTATGGCGACCAGTATTGAATTGGACAACGTTTCGAACTCGTGGGACGAGCATTCCGTCTCCAACGATCACCAGGACCTGACAGCGCCGATCCAGTTGGTGGCGCAGGCCGCACCGGCCGAGCAGGCGGCGGCACCGGCCCAAACGGCGCCGGCTTCGGCCGAACCCGTGCCCGTCGATGTCGGCGGCGGTGCGCCAGCGGCTGCTCCGCCAGCGGCAAATGCCCCACACGAATACGTCGCCGACGCAAGCAACGTCGTCAGACTTCCCGCCAATATCTCGATCGACAACATCAAGGTCGACGGGCACAACCTCGTGCTCGAGCAGGCGGACGGCTCGGTCATCGTCATCAAGGACGGCGCCCTGAATGTGCCGACCTTCATCATCGGCGAAGTCGAAGTGCCGCGCGTGGCCTTGATCGCCGCGCTGGAAGCGAGCCATGTCGATGTCGCGTTTGGCACGGATGGTTCCATCTCGGCGGGCCCGGGAGGTTCGGCCTCGAGCGCCGGCGGCAATTTCGAACAGCCTGCCGGCGGGATCGGCGACGGCTTCGGCCTTTCGGCATTGCTGCCGCCGACTGACCTGCATTTTGGGCAGCTGGATCATCGCGAGCTGTTTCCTTCCTTGGTCGACAGGGGCGTCTCCGTGGTGGCCATGTCCCTGACCGACCCTGGCCAGGCGGCCAGCGAAACCGGCCTCGATGGCGGCTCGCAACAATCGCCGGGCAGCGACGCACCAAGCAACTCCGAAACCTCCGGCGTCGGCACGATCAGCATCGACGCACCCGATGGCATCGGCTCGATCGTCATCAACGGCACCACCGTGACCGGCGTTAACCAGCAAATCGCGGGCGAGTTCGGCTACATCACGATCCTGTCGTTCGATCCTGGCACGGGTGCCATCCAGTATGACTACACGGTCACCGAGTCGGTTACCCATCCCGTTCACACGACCGGATACGACGCCAACGACACGGTTCCCGACACTTTCAGCATCACCGTCACGGATGTCGACGGCGACACCGCGAGCACGACCTTTGCCGTTGCCATCATCGATGACGTGCCGACGGCGGTTGCCGACACGGACAGCGTCTCGGAAGGCGGCACGGCGAGCGGCAACGTGATTACCGGCGTCGGCAGCGACGGCAATGCGGCCGGCGCCGACACCAAAGGTGCCGACGGCGCCGCGGTGAGTGGCGTGACGGGTTCCGGGGCAACGACGGTGGTGGGCGGCGACTTCCATGTCGTTGGCCAGTACGGCACGCTGACACTGAGCCCTGACGGCACCTATAGCTACG
>NZ_SRUN01000015.1:44429-199104 GCF_004791595.1 Mesorhizobium sp. M8A.F.Ca.ET.202.01.1.1
ACGCTGCTCGACAATTTCCCGCATCCCGACGCGGGTGGACAGAATGTCATCAACCTGACCGGCATCAATGTGGTCGCTACCGATTCGGACGGAGACCAGGCGAGCGCGACGGTTCAGGTCAATGTTACTGACGACGTGCCGACGCTAGGCTCCTTCACTTCCGCCACGATCCCCAACGAAATCGGCACCGTAAATGGTACGTTCAACGTCAGCTTCGGGGCCGATGGCCACTCCACTAACAATGCGTTCGACATCACCGGGCCGGTCATCGATGGAATCCATTACACCGAAACCGATCTTGGTAATGGAACGACACGGCTTCTCGCCGAGGACTCAAACGGCACGGATATCTTCGCGCTGACCGTCAAGGCCGATGCGACCTATACCTTTGAGCTGATCACACCCGGCGCGGCGACCACAGAACAGATTTCGTTCGCTCAACTTGGTGCTGGAGGCCCCGGTTTCCGCGAACTGGCCGATGATCCAAATACTCCGGTCAATGAATTGGGTCGGGTCGAATTTCAAAGCAACGGCAACGGAGTCAACGCCAGCAACCAGGGTTTCGGCGTCAGCAATCAATGGACCGACTACGGCGAATGGTTCGAGATGGAGTTCCACAAGCCCGGAGTCGCTGGCAACGATGCCGCGAGCTCCAATCCAGACCTTCTTGAATCCGTTACCATAAACATCCAGCAGATTCAGCAGGGCCCTGTAACAATACGATGGACCGCAACAAATCCAGTAAACGGGGATACAGAGACCCACGACATCACTGTATCCTCAACAGGTCCTCTAACCATCGATCCGACGATTCAATTCAGCGTCCTCAAGATCGAAAATATAGACACTGTAGGAACAGGAAGTTTGCGTATCGGGACGGATGTCAGCGTTTCGCATACCATTCTGCCTCCCGATCAAACTCTAGATTTCCACATCGTCGCCCGTGATGGTGACGGCGACCTCTCGTCAAGCTCCACCCTCAGCATCAACGTTGAAACAGCTGGGACTGGCGGCAATTTCACGCTTACCGGTACGGCCGGCAACGATGTGATCGCCGCAAGCACGCATACCGACACAATGACAGGAGGAGCCGGCGCCGACACCTTCGTGATCGGGTCGGGTGAATCGACACCCGTCATCGGCGGATCAGGCAATGCAGGCACGATCACCGGATATGACATCATCACCGACTTCGTCGCCGGCACCGACAAGTTGACACTGCCCGGCAGTCTGGTGGCCGCCACCGCGGGCAACGTCAATGGCGGGGACTCCACGTTGACGATCGGCGGTGACACGGTTCAGTCCCATTCGGTCACGAACGGCATCGCCAGTTTCTTTGGAACCGACACCTTTACCGCGCCATTGGCGGTCACGTCCGCCGCAAGCCTGGCGGCGGTTGTCCAGTATCTTAACGCCACAGACATCGGCGACGCCGGGGCGACGCTCGCCTTCACGGCAACGATCTCAGGGGTAAACCACACCTACGTCTATACCCAGACAACCACGAATGCCGGCGTGGGAGCACTGGTCGATCTCCAGGGCGTCACCATATCGAACCTGAACAACCTCATCGGAGGCTCGGTCGACCCCATCATTCTCGACCTGAACCACAATGGGTTCGCCTTCTCCGACGTCAGCCACGGTGTCCAGTTCGACATGAACGGCGATGGCACCAAGGAACAGCTCGCCTGGAACACATCCCATGATGGCATGCTGGCCGTCGACCTCAACCATGACGGCAAGATCGACGATGGCACGGAGCTGTTCACGCCGAACTTCAACGGCGGCCATTTCGACAGCGGCGCGGCCGCGCTGGCGTCGCTCGACAGCAACCATGACGGCGTCATCGACCACAACGACGCGGCGTTCAGCAGCCTGCTGATCTGGCAGGACGCCAATGCCAACGGCATCAGCGACACCGGGGAATTGTCGCACCTCGCCGACAACGGTATTGTCTCCATCAGCACGGCAGCGAACGCGGCTGTCGGCGAAATCGACGGGCAGACCGTGACCGGCAACGGCACTTTCCAGATGGCCGACGGCACGAGCGGCAACTATGTCGAGGTGGAACTCGATACATCGCTGGTTGCCTCGACGCAGCCGTCGGTGGCCATGGACGGCACTTCGGGAGCCGACACGTTCAAGATCGATAATCTCAACATCAAGGATCTGATCGTCGACTACCATGGCGACGAAGGGGACAAGATCGACCTGACGGCGCTTTTCGACAAGGCGCCGGCTGGCAACATCGCCGACTATGTGCATTACAACAGCGCGACCAGCACAGTAAGCGTCGATACCAGCGGCTCGGGCAACGCGGCGAACTTCGTGGATGTGGCCGTACTGCAGAACGCACCCGCAGCCGGTACGATCAACATCCTCTATGACGACGCAACACATACGCAGCAGCATGTCACGATTTAACACTTCTGCGCGCTTGTGCTCCCATGCTATGCATTAGCGGAACATGAAATGGCAATTTGGAGAGGGGCTTACATGAAAATTCGTTCAAGATTGCTGGGCACGGCCGCGGCGCTGCTCTTGGCTGGATCCACCGGCTTTGCCGCCGACATCATCGAAGGTCCGACGGCCGACTATTGCCGCACCGTTGGAACCTCCAATCTCGTGCTGACCGAAAACACGGTCGACCTCACGAAACAGGTCGTGAAGCTGATGGATGAGTCGATCGCCGTCGCCAAGAGCCCGGAATGGATCAACTCGTCGCGGCCGGTCTTCGTCTGGGCATCGGAAGCCAAGGTCGCCTGCGGCATGGCTTACGGCTACCTGAAGACGAACTACAAGGACGAAGACACGCTCAACAAGTGCGAGTGTTTTCACGACCGTATGGTCGAGTACATGAACTGACCGCAACAGCGAGAGCGCGCCGGCAGAAAATGGTATCTGACCGGCAGGTCCACAGCTTGCGAACGTGCGTGGTCGCTTGCGCGCTGGCAATGTCGTTGCTCGGCTGCCAATCGAAAGGCGCGGTGTCAGACGCGCTCGACCCCGCTGCCATCCAGGCCCCCAATCAGCCGGCTGCTGTTGCTGTCGCCAACGCAAGCATGGCAACGCAGTCTCTCGGCACCGGCCCCACAAAAGTCGCCATGCTGCTGCCCCTCTCCGCCTCCGGATCCGCAGGCGAAAACGGCAGAAAGATGCTCGACGCCGCCAAGCTCGCGATGACGGATCTCGGCAACCCGCTGCTGACGCTTACCGTCGAGGACACGAAGGGAGACGCGACCTACTCGCAGCAACTGGCGGTAAAGGCCATAACTTCGGGAGCGAAAGTGGTCATCGGTCCGACCGAACTGCCGGCAGCCCAGCATGTCGCGAAACTGTCGGGCGCAAACCGGCCGGTGGTTCTGGCTCTTGCGGACAATTTTGCCGGTGGCCCGGGCGTCTATGCGGTATGTCTCAGCGAGGCAGACAGCGCCGCTGCAGGCGCCGGCGCGATTGCGGCCAAGGGCGGCAAGAAGTTCGTCCTGCTGGTGCCGGCGGGCGCGAGTGCCGATATCGTCGAAAAGCGGGTTGCCAACAGCCTCAGCGTGTACGGAGCCGCACTTGCGATCACCATACCCTATACGAGCGCCGACAGCGCGACAAAGGCGGTGACGGACATGGGCTCGCTGGTGGACGCCCCCGATGCCGTGGTCGTCGCCAGCGGCGACAGCAATCCGTCGCCAATCCTGATCGCCTTGAAGGCAAAAGGCATTCCCGGAAAATCGACCTCGGTGGTTGGCACGAACCGCTGGCTGGAGTACCCGGCCAGTCCACTATTCGAAGGTGCCTATATCGCGACCCTCGACCAACACGAAACAGGCCCCATTTCGGATCGTTTCAAGACAACCTTCAACTACCAGGCCGACGTCAATGTCGCTTATGCCTATGACATGGTCGCCCTGACCGCGGGCATCGCGAGCGCTGCCGGACCGACCGGCTTCAACAGGCAGGTTTTCGAGAACCCGAACGGATTTCGCGGATCGACCGGCTTGTTCAGGTTCCGCGCGGATGGATCCAGCGAACGCTCGATGCCGTTTTACCGGATTGAAAAAGGTGCGCTCAAACTGGTTGCCAAATCGACGTCCAGCTTCTAGCGAATTGGGCGCGGGCGGTCCGGGGGGACAAGCGGGGCGCCTTCGCGTGATGATCGCGGTCGCAAGCCTCGAGCTTCTCGTCGGCATCCTGCTGCTGGTCAAGGCAGCGACCCTGTTCCCTGTCGAGCGGACCGTCACCGACCCGGCCCCGGACGTCAGCGACGACGTCGCGCGGCACCCGGTTCGATCGATCGTCAATTCAGCCCGCAAGATTGCCGAAGATCTCATCGCACCGCCGCAGGTCGAGGGGTCTGATGTGGAGCGGGTGGAACCTCGCTTGCCCCTTGGCGACCTCGGCCTGGCGTCACAACCCAAGCCATCGATGCCCAAGGATTGGCGGGAAACACCGCTGTATCATCCGGTGGCCACGTCCTCGGCTGGTTTCGACTCCATGGGGCGGAAACTGTTCATCAGCGGAACCCAGAGCGTCGAAGCCGACAGGATCTGCCTGTTTCACGAGAGTGCCTGGCCTTGTGGACAGCGGGCGCGTGCGGCTTTCAACAACTGGATGCGCGGGCGGACGCTGAACTGTTTCGTGCCTCCGGTGGTCGACCGCTTCCCTGTCGCGGCGACATGCAGGTTGGGCAAACAGGATGTCGGAGCCTGGCTCGTGTCGAATGGCTGGGCGTTGGCCTTGCCGGGCGGTATCTATGGCAAGGCCGAAGCAACAGCCAGGACGGCGGAGATGGGAATCTTCGGCTCCCCATAGGCGGCAGCAACCGGAGTCGCCGCAAAGGCCGGCATCGCCTCCAGAAAGCTGAGCGATCTATCCCGACGCCTCAAATTGTATTGTTCTTTGAAACCGAAATCCTAACTTGCCGGTCTTATGCTTGGCGATCCAACGGAGATCGATCATGTCCAACGCAGCAGCTGATGTCCCGGCCCATCACGAATGGAGGAGCGTCGGCTGGTTGGCTTTCCTTGGAACCATCGGCAGCCTTTGCGTCTCCCTGAGCCTGAACTATCTGCTGTTGTTCAGCGAGACGCTGACGCCTTTCGGGCGCGGCATGATCACCGCAACGCTTTTGCCTTTGGTGATCTGCCTGCCGCTTTTTGTGTTCATAGGCCTGAAACTGGCAGAGATCCGTCGCTACCGGCGGGAACTCAACAGGGCCGCTACCTTCGATACGCTGACCGGTTGCCTGAACGGCAGGGTCTTCACGTCGCTGATCGAGAGACGGGCAATCAGGCCTTCCGTTCCAGGCGAGCGATCGGGCGCCTTCCTGGTCATTCATCCTGAGCATCTGAACGCCATCAACTTGCGCTTCGGCCTGAGCTGGGGCGACGAAGCCTTGCGTCTCATAGCCTCAACCATCCGGTCTTGCGTGCGCTCGGAAGACGTCATCGGCCGCATAGGCGCGTCGATGTTCGGCGTCTTCCTTCCCGGAACGAGCGAGGCCGAAGCCAGGATGGTTGGCGAGCGTATCCGCGCCAGTGTCTCGCAGGTCTATTTTTCCCCTCGGGGCGCCGTGGAGATCCTGGCCGTGACCGTCGGAGGCGTGGTTTTCGAGGAGGACCTCGACTTCGAGGATATGTTCCGGCCGGCGGAACAGAGCTTGTCGGGCAAAGGCGGTTTTGAACTGTCGCGTATTCAACGCGCTTCAGCCTGACGTCCTCCAAGACCGGTTCAGTTTGCCGCGACTTTTGCGATTATCGGGAAAGTCGATGCCAAAATCCGTGGCTTATCGCCGCGATCCCTTCGCTACGATCCTTGGAGATCATCAGACAGGGATAGCCAAGGACATGCTGACGGACAAGCAGGCACGCGAGGCGGTGGAGCAGTACCGCGAGGAGGGATACGCGGTCGTTCGACAATTCGTCGACGGCGACGAGATGGTCCGGCTGAAGAAGGAAACGGATGCCGTCTACGCCGAAGGGCTCAAGCATCACGCTACTTTCCGGGACGGCAATCTCAACTTCCAGATCCTGCCCGAGTCGGATTTCGGCCAACGCTACGTGCTGCAGGCCTACTGGTTTTCCTGGATCAATTCCTATTTCGAGCAATTCCGGCGCAATCCCAATTACCTGAAACTGCTCGAAGGCTTGATCGGGCGTGACATCAAGCAAATCGCCCAGCAGCTGCATTGGAAGCCACCCGGGGCCAATGTCACTGGTTATCGCTTCCATCAGGATCTGCGCTTCCGCAACCAGGCCGCCTTCGACAATGTCGCCGATGCGACAGTGACGACGGGCCTCGCCGTCGACCGAGCGACGCTCGACAATGGCTGCCTTCAGGTCGTGCCTGGCAGCCACAAGCTCGGCTATCTCGGCCTGTCCGACGAAGGCAAGGGCGAGTTGATGAAGGGGCTGACCGCCGAGGAAGAATTGCGCAAGGTCGGCATCGACCCGGCGACGATCGTTCCATTGGTCCTGGAGCCTGGCGACCTCGCCATGTGGGGGCTGCTTACGGTGCATGGCTCCTCGCCCAACCTGTCGCAGCACGACCGCGCGTTTGCCCTCTCCAGCTATGTGCGGGCCGACTCGACGCAACGCGGCGAGTGGGCGTTCAAGGATGGTGCCTCGGTGCAGCTCGGCAAGACGCCGGCGCTCTGCAAATACGAAAAGCTCTTCGAGGAGCCGGGACCGACGTACGACACCACCGCCTGGTGGAAATGACACCGCCGAGTTTGCCGTTGGGGGCAAGGGGGGCCTGGCGTTCGCGCCGGGCCTTTGCTGGCGTCGACTGGCGATGCCCCGAGCGCGCATCAGGCGGTGAAATCAGCCGACAGCTCACGGATCAGGAAATCGACGAAGGCGCGGACCTTGGCGGCGATATAGGTCCGGTGTGGGTAGAGGGCATAGATTGGGCTGGAATCCGGGCGAAACTCGTCGAGCCGCACCTCCAGCCGTCCATCGCGGATTGCCGCATCGACCAGGAGGCTCGGCAGGTTGCCGATGCCGAAGCCGGCGATCGTCATCTGATAGGCGGCCTCGACGCTGTTGGTCGAGATGCGCCCGCCGATCGGTGCGTCAAACGGCCCGTCAGGCCCTATGAAGGGCCACGTGCCGAGCCGCTTGGCGAAATTGCTCAAGACGCAGGAATGGCTTGCCAGTTGGTCCGGATGGGTCGGTCGGCCGTTTCTGTCCCAATAATCCGGCGTGGCGCAGACATAGTTGCGGACTTCGCCCAGGCGCCGCGCAATCAGAGCGGAATCGGCCTGGCCGCCGAAGCGGATCGCAACATCATAACCCTCCTCGACGATGCCGACGACGTAGCGCGCGGTCAGATCGAATTCGATGGTGGTCAGCGGGTTCTCCTCGAGGAATTTCGGCACCAGCTTGGTGATGCGCGTGTGGCCAAGGACATTGGAGCAGGAAACCCGGATCAGGCCGCGCGTCTCCTTGTGCAGGCCGCGCGTCGAATCCTGCAGTTCCGAAATCTCGTCCAGCAGGCTGCGGGCCCGCGGTGCATAGTCGCGCCCGGCCTCTGTGAGGCTGAGGCGCCGGGTCGTGCGGTTGATGAGACGCACGCCAAGATCCTCTTCCAGCTCCTTGATCGTCCGGCTGACCGCCGTCGTCGACATGTTGAGATCGCGCGCCGCCGCCGAGAGGCTGCCCAGCAGGCAGACCCGGTCGAAGACCCGCATGGCCGTCAGAAGATTCATCCTGTTTCCCCCTCGCCGCATCGGCTCGGCCGCTCGCGGTTTCCAACAAAAGACCGTGCCCAGCGCTGTTGCGGCAAGGGCATTCCACCCGATTTGGACGTAAAATCAACAATGGGAGAAACGATATGACATCCAAGCCTCTTCATCCCGCGATCGACGCCTTTGCGCGGGGTGCCAAAAACGGCGCGCTCAGCCGCCGCGAATTCCTGGCGCTGGCCAGCGCCTTCGGCGCCAGCACGGCGGTCGCCTACGGGCTCATCGGCCAGCCGGTTCCGGCCCTGGCCGACGAGGCGGCCCAACCCAGAAAGGGCGGAATCGTGCGCGTCGCCATGCAGGTGATGGAGATGGAGGATCCGCGCAGTTTCAAGGTTTCGCAGATGGGCAACATCGCCATGCAGTTTCTCGAGCCGCTGGTGCGCTGGAAGCCGGATTTCACCTTCGAGCCGGTGCTGCTGCAGGGCTGGGAAATCAATACGGATGCCACGGAATATGTGCTCAAGGTACGCCCTGGCGTGAAATGGTCGAATGGCGACGATTTCACCGCCGAGGACGTTGCCTTCAACGTCACGCGCTGGTGCGAGAAGGGGGCCGCCGGCAATTCGATGGCCGGCCGCGTGACGTCGCTTATCGATCCCGAAACCAAGGCCGCCCGCGCCGGCGCCATCACGGTTCGTGACGACCACACCGTGGTGCTGAAACTGTCGCAACCCGATATCACCATAATTCCAGCGCTGACCGACTACCCGGCGCTGATCGTGCATCGCACGTTCAATCCGAAACAGGCAGCCCTGTCCGCCAACCCGATCTCCACGGGCCCCTTTGAACTCAAGAAGCTCGATGTCGGCGTCGCGGCCTCCGTGCGCAGGCGGCCTGAAGGCTCCTGGTGGGGCGGCGAGGTGTTCCTGGATGGCATCGACTGGATCGACTACGGCACCGACTCGGCCGCCACCGTCTCCGCCTTCGAATCCGGCGAGATCGATCTGAACGGCCAGACGCAATCCTATGACGTCGCCATGCTCGACGGGCTGGGCCTGAAGAAGAGCGAGATCGTCACCGCCGCCACGATCGTCTCGCGCTGCAACGTCAACGCCAAGCCTTATGACGACAAGCGCGTGCGCAATGCCATCCAGCTTGCGGTCGACAACGAGGCGGTGCTGCAACTGGGCGCCAACGGCATGGGCATCGTGGCGCAGAACGATCACGTCGGCCCGATGCATCCCGAACATGCCGAACTGCCGCCGATCAAGCGGGATCCGGCCCGGGCGAAAGCATTGCTCGCGGAAGCCGGCCAGCTCGATTTCGAGTTCGACCTGATCTCGGTCGAAGCCGACTACCGCAAGGAAAGTTCCGACGTGGTTGCCCAGCAGATGCGCGACGCCGGCTTCAAGGTGAAGCGTACCGTCATCCCGGAATCGGCGTTCTGGAACGACTGGACGAAATATCCTTTCGCCACGACCAACTGGAATGCCCGCCCGCTCGGCATCCAGACCTATGCTCTCGCCTATCAGAGCGGCTCGGCATGGAACGAGACGGGTTTCGCCGATGCCGCGTTCGATGCCAAGGTTCACAAGGCCAACGCCATCGCCGATCCGGACCAGCGTCGGGCGGTGATGAAGGAATTGCAGGTGATGTTGCAGGAGTCCGGCATCATCGTTCAGCCTTACTGGCGAAAGCTGTTCTGCCATATGAAACCCGCCTTGATGGGCTATCAGATGCATCAGGCCTACGAGCAGGATTTCACCAAGGCCTGGCTCGCCGCCTGATTGCTCATCCGACGGGGCGGTGCATTCCACGGTGCCGCCCTGCCGTTTTTTCACTGCGTGCTTCGCCTCGTGGCGACACTGTCGAGGACCGACGAGGCGCAGTTCAGGTTTCGCTTCGGACACGTCGCACAGATGCGCCCGCACGTGCCTTGCCCCGGCATGTCCGCGCGTATCCGTGGCCGCGTCGCCAGGTCCGCCGGATCGTCAGGCATACGAAGAATCCCGGTGTCTGGGTCTGTCATCGTCAAGCCGCTCCAATTGATGGCGAGAGCTTATCCTTGCCGAAATGAAGCGAAACCCGCTTTGACGGACAACAACCTTCCCTAAAAACGGGAAAATTCGCCTCGCGCACCAGCGGCAGCAGCGCGAGGGTCAGGACGCGACGGGGGCGTCACGACAAAGGCGGTCCGGATGACGGCTGATTGAGTTCCTACGGGCCGCGGCGCTGTCGGCGTCAGCTTGCCTCGCGCATCGCCTCCGCGGCTTGCAAGTCGACGGAGACCAACTGGCTGACGCCCTGCTCGGCCATGGTCACGCCAAACAGCCGGTCCATGCGCGCCATGGTGATGGGATTGTGGGTGATGATGACGAACCGTGTCTCGGTGGTCTTGGCCATCTCGTCCATGAGATTGCAGAAGCGCTCGACATTGTGATCGTCGAGCGGCGCGTCGACTTCGTCGAGCACGCAGATCGGCGCCGGATTGGTCAGGAACACGGCAAAGATCAGCGACATCGCCGTCAGCGCCTGCTCGCCGCCCGACAGCAGCGTCATGGTCTGCGGCTTCTTGCCGGGTGGGCGGGCAAGAATCTCCAGTCCCGCCTCCAGCGGGTCCTCGGATTCGATCAGTTGCAATTCGGCCGTGCCGCCACCGAACAGGTGCGAGAACAACCGCTGGAAATGGCTGTTGACCACATCGAAGGCGGCCAGCAGCCGCTCGCGGCCTTCACGGTTGAGGCTCTGGATTGCTTGCCTGAGCTTGCGGATCGCTTCGATGATGTCCTCGCGCTCCGACACGATGGTGTCCAGGCGCTCGGAAAGCTCCTTCTGCTCTTCCTCGGCGCGCAAATTGACGGCGCCGAGCCGTTCGCGCTCGATTTTCAACCGATCCAACTGGCGTTCGATCTCGGGCATCTCGGGCATCGGATCGTCGGCTTCCAGGCCGGTGTGGCGGATGACCAGATGCGGCGGCGTGTTCAGCGTTTCCTGGATACGCGCCTCGACTTCCAGCCGGCGCTCGTCCGCCGCCGTCAGCCGTTCCTCGGCACGGGCGCGGGTTTCGCGCGCTTCGGCCAGCGACTGGATGGCTGATGTGGCGGCCTTGTCCAGTTCGGCCTGCCGGTTCTCCGCCTCCTGCAGACGGTCGGCGGCCGCCTTGCGCAAAGTCTCGGCCTCGGTGAGTTGCGACAGCAATGCACGGCGCTTGGCGTCGATCTCGTCGGGCGCATCGGCCAGCCGTTCGCGCTCGGCCTCGGCCTCCGCCTTGCGTTCGCCGAGCGAGGCGATCTGGGTCGAGGCGTTTTCAGCACGCGCCAGCCAGTTGCCGCGCTCGGCGCCGATGGCATCCAGACGCCGAGTGCGTGCCTCGGCTTCGCGCCGCAAGCCTTCATGGACGGCGCGCGCGTCGGCCAGTGCGGCGCGGTCGCGAGAGACATTGGCCGATGATTGTTCGAGCAGCAATTGCAGGTCGCCGAGATCCGGCGCGTCCTGCAACAACATCTCGGCCTCGACGAAAGCCGCCGACGTCTCCTCGTGGCTGTCGACTATGCGGGCACGCGCCTCGTCCAGCGCGGCACGGCGGCTCGACAGTTCACCGCCGGCCTTTTCGGCCTCGGCCAGCGCATTGCGGGCGGCATCCAGCCGATGCTGGGCCTCGCGTCCGGCCTGGCGCGTGGTCCGCTCCGCTTCGCTTGCCTGGCGGAGGGCCTGCTCGGCCTGTGCCAGCGCCTCCTCGGCCTGGCGCAGGACGAGCGTCGCCCGCACCGCTTCGGCATCGAGTTCGGCAAGCCGGTTCTTCTGCGCCAGCCTTTGTGCCGCGGCGGTCGGTGCATCGGCGCTGGCGGTCAGGCCGTCCCAGCGCCACAGCGCGCCCTCACGACTGACCAGGCGCTGGCCGGGAGCCAGAAGCCCCTGCAACCGGCGGCCGTCAGCGGCCTCGACGATGCCGATCTGCGCCAGCCGGCGGGCAAGCTGTGCCGGCGCGCGAACCATGCTGGCAAGGCTCCTGATCCCTTCCGGAAGCGCGGCGTCGCCGGGCTGGATTTCGCTTTCGCCCCAATGCGCCGGCGCGTTGCGGTCGAGCGGCACGTCGAGATCTTCGCCCAGGGCCGCCCCAAGAGCCGTCTCGAAGCCGCGCTCGACGCTGATCTGCTCCAGCACGGAAGGGAAGAGATCGCCGCTGGCCGCGTTCAGGATCTTGGCCAGCGTACGCGCTTCGGTCTCGATCCGCGCCAGTTCCGCCCTGGCGTCCTGGAGCGGCGGACGCGCGGCACTTTCGGCACCACGAGCGTCGATGACCGACTGCTCGGCCTGCTCCGCCGCGGCCTCCGACTCTTCCAGCAACGCCAGCGCCTGTTCGACCAGGATCTGTTTCTCGGCCGGGTCCGGCAGGCCGGCCACCTTGGCGAGGATGTCCGACAATTCGCGGTCGACATCGGCGAGTTGGCGGGCGAAGCGATCGCGCCGCTCGGCGGTTTCGCGCAAAGTGCGTTCGATCTGATGGCGCGAGGCGGCAGCCTCCGCGCGCTCGGCGGTCAGCGCGGCGAGCTTGGCTTCGCTTTGCGCAAGCGTCGAGGCGGCCTGTTCGAATGCCGCGCGGGTGGTGGCCTCGCGCTCCGCGGCACCAGCGTTTTCGGAGTTCAGCGCGGCCTCTTCCGCGCGCAGGCGCTCGAGAACGTCGGCGTTGTCGCGCACCATCCGCTCTTCGCGGGCGATGTCGCCGTCGAGCTGCTGCAACCGGCGCTCGAGTTCGGCCTGACGGGTGCGGATGCGGCCGGCTTCCTCCTCGATCTGCGACCTGGCGATCGACAGCCGCTGGAAGGCGGCTGCAGCCGCGGCTTCCGCGTCGCGCAGGTCAGGCAAGCGATGGGCGGAGATGCCCTGCTCCTTGGCCGCGTTCATCTGCGTGGCGGCGCGGTCGCCAACGAGCGCCGTGGCCGTAGACAGCGCCGAACGCGCCTCGCCTTCCTGCGTCTTGGCCAGCGTCCAGCGCAGGTGCAAGAGCGTTGCTTCGGCCTTGCGGATGTCGGCGGACAGGTTCTTGAAGCGCGAAGCCTGGCGCGCCTGGCGCTTCAGGCTTTCGATCTGGCTTTCCAGTTCGCCGACGACGTCGTCCAGGCGTTCGAGATTCTGTTCGGCGGCCTTCAGCCTCAGTTCCGCCTCGTGGCGGCGGGTGTGCAAGCCGGAAATGCCGGCCGCCTCTTCGAGCAGGGCGCGACGGGCCTGCGGCTTGGCCTGGATCAGTTCGCCGATACGGCCTTGCCCGACCATCGAAGGCGAGCGTGCACCGGTCGACTGATCGGCGAACAGAAGCTGCACGTCCTTGGCGCGTGCTTCCTTGCCGTTGATGCGGTAGAGGGAGCCCGCCTCGCGCTCGATGCGGCGCGACACCTGCAGCTCGTCGGCATCATTGAAGGCGGATGGCGCCGAGCGGTCGCTGTTGTCGAGGAAAAGCGTGACTTCGGCGGTGTTTCGGGCGGGACGCGTGCCCGAGCCGGAAAAGATCACGTCGTCCATGCCGGACGCGCGCATGTTCTTGTAGGAGCTTTCGCCCATCACCCAGCGCAGCGCCTCGACGAGGTTCGACTTGCCGCACCCGTTCGGCCCGACAATGCCGGTCAGGCCGCGTTCGATGACGAACTCGCCGGGTTCCACGAAGGACTTGAAACCAAGAAGGCGGAGGCGCGAAAACTTCATTCACGCGCCTCATACACCGGTTCCGCAAAAGTGTACCGAAGTTTTGCGATAGGGCGCATGGCGCGCGAACAGATGGAAAGGCAAGCAGCGCCGGAGCGCTGCCGCTTCAGCGCTGAGCCGATGTCAGAGCAGAGGGTCGATGATGGCCGACATTTCCTCAATCGACATCGCCCCTTTGTAGGTCTTACCGTTGATGAAGAAGGTCGGTGTCGAGTCGACCTTGAATTCATTGGCGCCACGCTTCTGGACCGATCTCACATCGTCCAGAAGTTTCTGGTCCGTCAAGCAGGCCTCGAAGGACTCCTGTGTAAAACCGGCAAGCTTGGAGATTTGCAGCAGCGCATCCTTGGTGTTGGACACGCCGACCCAGTTCGCCTGCTGCCGGAACAGGACATCGACCATCGGGAAATAGTTATCCTTGGCGCAGCGTGCCAACATGAAACCCGCCTCGGCGCTCGGATCGAACGGGAATTCGCGCAGGATGTAGCGGGCCTTGCCGGTATCGATGTACTTGGTTTTCAAATCCGGGAAGGTGGTCTCGGCGAAATGCGCACAGTGCGGGCAGGTCATCGAAGCGTATTCGACGATGGTGACCTTGGCGTCGTCCTTGCCGAGCTGCTTGTCGGGCAGCGCACCCGGCTTCAACAATTCGGCCATATCCACCGTGCCTTGCGCCTCCGGCACCTGGACCGCTGCGGGCGTGGCCGGCTTCGCGGGCGTTGCCGGGTCCGCGGGCTTGACATCCGCCGCCTTGGCTTGTTCGCCGGAATCACTGCAGGCCGCGAGCAGGGCCACCGCCGGAATGGCGGCCAGCGAAGTCAGGACGTTTCTGCGAGAGAAGCTTTGGCCAAACGGGGTGCGGCTCATACGAATCACCTGATAAGGGTTGAATTTTGCAATGCAAAGACACGAAAAAGCGAGAGTTGGCGCGAATTAAGGCATCCCTGTCCCCAATCCAATCGCGAAACCTGACAAGGGTGATCACGAATGCGCGAGATTAACGACAAACCTATGACTGTTTCCAGTCAGAACTAGGCTTTCCTTGTGCCCAAAATGGTCGCACCCAGCCTTTCCAGTGAGGCGCGCAGTCCGTCATCCTCGATCAATCCGACTGTATCGGCCAATTTCGCCTTTTCCGCCGCGCTCAGTGGCCTGAGAGCAGGTTTGGGCCGGGCTTTTCCAGAAGTCACCGGCTTCTGCACGATCCTGATGCGGCCTATCGCGATAAAGCCCAGGAAGGCGTTGACCCGGTTGATGATCTCGCCGGTCTCGTGCTGCAGGTGAAGCGCGGCCATGCCTTCGCAGGCGATGACCAGCACGGCCGGCTCGAATGGATCGTCCTCGTGCAGGCGGCGCGGCCACTGGATCTTTTCGGGCCGCGAGTGAATGGCCAGGCGCGGGCCAGCAATCTCTTCCCAGGACTGGACGAGACCGATCGAGATGCCTGCCCGCTTGCGCAGCACCGGGTCGAGGATCTCGGTGGCGAGGTCGCTCACCGGAACGGGATTGCCGAAGGGCCTTTTCCCTGCCATGTGCGTTCTCCAGCCACGACCCAGCAGACACCGGCCAAGCCTACGCAAGATCAATGGCACCAGCAGACCAGACCCGCAAGGCCCAGACCAGCAGAGCCAAGGCCGACGATACGGCGTCACGGCTGGTCGCCTGGTACGACGCGCATCATCGCGAACTGCCGTGGCGCGTGACGCCGCGCGAGCATGCACGCGGCGTGCGGCCCGACCCCTACCGTATCTGGCTGTCCGAGGTCATGCTGCAGCAGACCACCGTCGAAGCGGTGAAATCCTATTTCCGCGCCTTTGTCGAGAAATGGCCCGATGTCGAAGCCTTGGCCGCGGCGCCGACCGAGGATGTGATGAAAGCCTGGGCCGGGCTCGGCTACTATTCCCGCGCCCGCAACCTCAAGGCCTGTGCCGATCTGGTGGCGGCACGCGGCGGCCGGTTTCCCGACACCGAGACCGGACTTCGAGAATTGCCCGGCATCGGCGCCTATACGTCGGCGGCAATAACGGCGATTGCCTTCGACCGCCCGGCGGCCGTTGTCGACGGCAATGTCGAACGCGTCATCTCAAGGCTGTTTTCGATCACGACGCCGCTCAGCGAAGCCAAGGCCGAGATACGGGCCCAGGTCGAGCGCATGGTGCCGGCGACGCGATCGGGAGACTTCGCCCAGGCGATGATGGATCTCGGCGCCACGATCTGCACGCCACGCCGGCCGCGCTGCATGCTGTGCCCGCTGCGCGAGGACTGCAGCGCCGCCATTGCAGACGACCCCGAGAATTTCCCGGTGCGGCTGCCAAAGGCCGACAAACCGCTGCGGCGCGGCGCGGCTTTCGTGGCCGTGCGTGAGGACGGCGCCATTCTTTTGCGCAAGCGGCCGGAAAAAGGGCTGCTCGGCGGCATGACGGAAGTGCCTACCACCGACTGGACAGCGCGGGTGGACGGAGCCACCACGCAAGCGGCGGCGCCCTTTCCCGGCGCCTGGCGGCACGCCGGGTCAATCACGCATGTCTTCACCCATTTCGCGCTCGCACTCGAAGTCTTTCACGCCCACATCAAAGGTGATGCGGTGGCAGGGCACTTCTGGTCGCCCGCTGGCGAGATTTCCGGCGAGGCGCTGCCGACTGTCATGAAAAAGGCAATCGAGGCTGCGATACCCGGCGCGACGAAAAAACCGTCGCCATCAGGTGCAAAGAGACCCCATGACTGAAATCCGCCACATCGTTTTCGACATCGGCAAGGTGCTGATCCACTACGATCCAAACATTCCGTTCAGCCGCCTCATTCCCGATGCCGACGAGAGAAAGTGGTTCTTCGACAATGTCTGTACGCATGACTGGAACCTCGAGCAGGATCGCGGCCGGACGTGGCAAGAGGCCGAGGCGCTGCTCATTTCGGATCATCCAGATCATTCTGAAAACATCCGCAATTTCCGCCGCCACTGGCACGAGATGGTGCCGCATGCCTATGACGACAGCGTCGCCATCATGCTCGGCCTGATCGAAAGCGGCCATGATGTCACCATGCTGACCAACTTCGCCTCCGACACGCTGGCCGAAGCCCGGCAGCGCTTCGATTTTCTCAACCGCCCACGCGGCGTGACAGTGTCGGGCGATATCGGCAAGATCAAGCCCGACTGCGACATCTACGACCATCACGTGGCGGCGTTCGGCCTCGAACCGTCCGCGACACTGTTCATCGACGACAGCCAGAAGAATGTCGACGGCGCCAAGGCGGCCGGCTGGAAAGCGGTGCTGTTCACCGATGCCAGGACGCTTCAAGCGGATCTTGAACGCTTCGGAATAAAGGCGTGATCTCTATCGCTTGGGGCGATCCGTTGAGACTTTGATTCAACGAATAAGCGGCAGGGGATCAGCCCCCTGCCCGCTCCATGCCGAGGCGGGCGATGCGGCGCAGTTCGTCGATCGGGGTAAGTCCGCCGCTGCGCTCATAATGCCAGAAGGTCCAGCCATTGCAGGCGTCCAGCCCCTGCACCTCGGCGCCGATCTTGTGGATCGAGCCGGCGCTGTCGCCGATCGCCACGGTGCCATCGGCGCGAACCTTGGCGGCCCAGCGCTTCTTGGCGTCATAGAGCGTGGCACCGGGCGTCACCAGACCGGTGTCGATCAGGCTGACGAAGGCGACGCGCGGCTCGGCGCGCTTGCCGGTAAGCACGGTGAGATCCGCTTCGTCGAGTGGCCGCACGGCATCGATGCGCTCATTGGCGGCGTCGATATAGGCCTGCTCGCGCTCGATGCCGACGAAGTGGCGACCGAGGCGCTTGGCCACGGCACCCGTCGTGCCGGAGCCGAAGAACGGGTCGAGCACGACGTCCCCCGGCTTGGTCGAGGCCATCATGATACGGGCAAGCAGCGCCTCGGGCTTCTGTGTCGGATGCAGCTTGTCGCCATTGTCGTTCTTCAAGCGCTCGCCGCCGGTGCAGATCGGGAACAGCCAGTCGGAGCGCATCTGGATATCGTCGTTCGACGCCTTCAGCGCTTCGTAGTTGAAGGTATAGCCCTTGCCCTTCTGATCGCGCGAGGCCCAGATCATCGTCTCATGCGCGTTCTGGAACCGGCGGCCGCGGAAATTCGGCATCGGATTGGTCTTGCGCCAGACCACGTCGTTGAGGATCCAGAAGCCGAGATCCTGCATCTTGGCGCCGACCCGGAAGATGTTGTGGTAGGAGCCGATGACCCAGATCGTGCCGTTGGGCTTCAGCACGCGGCGCGCCGCCAGCAGCCAGGCGCGGGTGAAGGCGTCATAGGCTTCGAAGCTCTCGAACTGGTCCCAGTCGTCGTCGACCGCATCGACCTTGGACTGGTCGGGACGATGCAAATCGCCGTCGAGCTGCAGATTGTAGGGGGGATCGGCAAAGATGACGTCGATCGACTTTTCCGGCAGGCGGTCGAGCGCCGCGACACAGTCGCCTTTCAGGATCGTGTCCAGCCATTCGGATTGCTGGGGAGCATGGGAGAGCTCGTCGAGAAGACGCACGGCTGACATTTTTACACCCAAGGCACGCGTTACTGTTTACTCCCCGTTATGGTTACCGATCAGCGTAAATATTCGGTGAAGCTTTATCGATCCGGTGCAGGAGTTTGCGAAGGCGTGCCCATTGGTGTATGCCGCGCCGCTTGAGCCCTGAGCGGCCATTTCTCCATCCTCCATCGTCCGGATCATCATGCCCCAGCCAGACCTTGTCATCTTCGATTGCGACGGCGTGCTCGTCGATTCCGAAATCATCGCCGCACGGGTCGAGGCCGAATTGATCACCCTGGCCGGATATGAAGTCTCGGCGGAGGAGATTGCCGAGACCTATGCGGGCCTGACCTTCAAGGACATACTGATGCGGATCGAGGAGAAGTCCAAGATCCCGTTCCAGGTCTCGTTGATCGATCGCGCCGAGGAACTGGTCGACCGCAAACTGCGCAGCGACGTTCGTGCCATCGAAGGCGTGCGGGAAGCGGTCGCCTCGGTCACGACGCAACGCTGCATCTGCTCCAATTCACGTTCGGAGCGGATCGAGTTCATGCTGGAGAAGGTGCATCTGCTGCCATTCTTCGCCGGACGCATCTTCTCGGCGCTGGAGACGCCGACCGGAAAGACCAAACCGGCCCCGGACGTGTTCCTGCATGCCGCCGAAAAGCTCGGCGCCAACCCGGCGAACACCTTCGTCATCGAGGATTCCGTGCACGGCGTCACCGGCGCCACGGCCGCCGGTATGCGCGTGATCGGTTTTACGGGCGCGAGCCACAGTTATCCCGGCCACGCCGATGCCCTGACCGAGGCCGGCGCCGAAACGGTGATCCGGCGGTGGGCGGAGTTGAAAAGCGTTATCGCGGCGCTGTCGGAGTGGTCTGCGAATGCTTGAGCTGCGTGCGCCCGACCGGACGCACGCCACGCTGAGGGCCGCTCAGTTCGTTGCCGCGGCTTTCTTCTTCTTGCGCTTCGACTTGTCGGTTGTAGCCTTGGGCGCGGTTTCATCATAACCGGCATAGGCCTGATAGTCCGCAGCCGTCGGCGCCGGTACGACGATATTGGAATCGGTGAAGACGAACTGGGTCGCGACCGAGGGATCGGTGACCTGGACCTGATACTGGTGGATTTGCGAATAAAGCACGTCGGTGCCGTGCATCACCGCGGTACGGATCGGCATGGTGATGGTGCCCGGAGTGAATTTCGGCCCTGGTACGATCTTGCCGGCAACCGCGATCGTCATCGTCAGTTGTCCGTCGGCACGGCTGCAATCGCGGGTCACGTCGCTGATCGATGCCTGATAAATGATCCTCGCCGAATCGTCGGGCGGTGTAGCGGCGGCGGCGTCAGCCGCTGCCTGGGCCGCTGCATCCGCAGCGGCGTCGCCGGTCTTCTTGAGCTTCGGCTTGGGCTTCCGGGCCTCGTTGACATAGGTGTTGAAGAACGCCGTGCCATCGCGCACCGTCACCCTTGGGCAGTAGGCGTTCAGCTGGCTGGCCAGCACCTTGGGGTCCTGCGGCGGCGGTGGCGCCGTCGGGTCCTTCTTGCCGAAACCGAGGTTCAAGATGCCATTGTCGCCGGATTGGCAGCCGGCGGCGGCAAGCATAAAGCCCGTGAGCGCGAGACCCGCCAAAAAGCGACCACTTGATATACGAAACGCCATGAAACTGCACTTCCCTCTCGCAAAGCTGGTGACGTATATCAACCGCGCGGCAAAAATGCGACTACAGCCGGTGCAGAAATTAACCACCTTGTGGTGAACGGAAAAACAGGCGGCAAACGGATCTGTGACATGCACTATGTGAGTACCCGCGGGGAAGCGCCCGCGCTTGGATTTTCCGACGCCGTCCTGGCCGGCCTGGCGCGCGATGGCGGGCTTTATGTGCCGCGCGAATGGCCACACTTCTCGTCATCCGAGATCCGCGCCATGCGTGGCCTTGCCTATCCTGACCTTGCAATCCGCCTGCTGACGCCGTTCCTCGGCGGCGAGATCGCCGCACCGGTCTTCGAGCGCCTGGTCCGCGAAGCCTATGCCACCTTCCGCCATGAGGCTGTCTGCCCGCTGGTCCAGACCGGCGCCAACACTTTTGTCCTCGAACTCTTCCATGGGCCGACGCTGGCGTTCAAGGACGTGGCGATGCAATTGCTTGCCCGGCTGATGGACCATGTGCTTGCCGAACGCGGCCAGCATGCCACCATCGTCGGCGCCACGTCGGGCGATACCGGCGGCGCGGCCATAGACGCCTTTGCCGGGCGCAGCCGCACCGACATCTTCATCCTGTTCCCGCATGGCCGCGTCTCGCCGGTGCAGCAGCGGCAGATGACCACGTCGAAGGCTGAAAATGTCCATGCACTGGCGATCGAAGGCAATTTCGACGACTGTCAGGGCCTGCTGAAGGATATGTTCAACGATCACGGCTTTCGCGACCGGGTGTCGCTGTCGGGGGTCAATTCGATCAACTGGGCGCGCATCATGGCCCAGATCGTCTATTATTTCTCCTCGGCATTGTCGCTCGGCGCACCGGACAGGCCGGTCTCCTTTACCGTGCCGACCGGCAATTTTGGCGATATCTTCGCCGGCTACGCCGCCAAGAAGATGGGCCTGCCGATCGACCGGCTGGTCATCGCCACCAACGACAACGACATATTGGCTCGCACCTTCGCGACCGGCGAATACCGCACCAAGGGCGTCTTTGCGACCACCTCGCCGTCGATGGACATCCAGGTTTCCTCGAACTTCGAACGCCTGCTTTTCGAGGCATCAAACCGCGATGCGGCGACGGTGCGGCGCTACATGGCCGGCCTGAAGCAATCGGGCGCTTTCACCATCGAAGCCCAGGAAATTGCCGGGATGCGGTCCGAATTCGATGCCGGCCGCGCCGATATGGACGAGGTCGCCGCCACCATCCGCTCGACGCTCGCGGGCAGCAATTATCTTCTAGATCCGCACACCGCCGCGGCCATGTATGTCGCGGCCGGCAAAGCATCGGGCGCCGTGCCGATGGTGGTGCTGGGCACTGCACATCCGGCGAAATTCCCGGCCGCCGTCGAGGCCGCCAGCGGTGTCTCGCCCGCCCTGCCCGCATGGCTAGGGGGATTGATGACATTTGAGGAAAAATACACGGTACTTCCATCCGACCTGAAAATGGTGGAAGATTACGTCAGCCGCCGTGCGCGGGCGGCGCGTTAGGGAGTACGAGCCATATGGGTGTTGAGGTAAGCCGTCTGTCGAACGGCCTGACAGTCGCCACCGAAACCCTTCCAAGTATCGAATCGGTTGCCTTGGGTGCCTGGGTCAAGTCGGGTGCCCGCAATGAACGCGAAGAAGAGCATGGCATGGCCCATCTGCTCGAACACATGGCGTTCAAGGGGACGAAGCGGCGAAGCGCCTTCGAGATCGCCTCGGAAATCGAGGACGTCGGCGGCGAGATCAATGCCGCCACCAGCGTCGAGACCACCTCCTACTACGCCAGGGTGCTCTCCGACGATGTGCCGCTGGCCGTCGACATCCTGTCCGACATCCTGCAGGAGTCTGAATTCGACCCGCAGGAACTCGAGCGCGAGCAGCACGTCATCCTGCAGGAGATCGGCGCCGCGCACGACACGCCCGACGACATCGTTTTCGACCGTTTCACCGAGACGGCCTTCCGCCACCAGACCATCGGCCGGTCGATCCTGGGCACGCCCGAAACGGTAAAATCCTTTACCTCCAAGCAGTTGCACGATTTCATCGAACGCCAGTATGGCGCCGAGCGGATGGTGATCGTGGCGGCCGGCGACATCAAGCACGACAAGTTCGTGCGCGAGGTCGAAAACCGGCTCGGCGGCTTCCGCAGCAAGGCCGACAGCACCATTCCGCAATACGCGCAATATGTCGGCGGCGATTTCCGTGAGGACCGCGACCTGATGGACGCGCAGATCGTGCTGGGCTTCGAGGGCCGCGCCTATCATGTGCGCGACTTCTACGCCTCGCAGGTGCTGTCGATGATTCTCGGCGGCGGCATGTCATCGCGTCTGTTCCAGGAAGTCCGCGAGAAACGCGGCCTGTGCTATTCGGTCTATGCCTTCCACTGGGGTTTTTCCGATACGGGCATATTCGGCGTCCATGCCGCCACGGGGCAAAGCGACATCGCCAAGCTGGTGCCTGTCATCATTGACGAGTTGCAGAAGGCCGGCGAGAGCATCCTTCAAGAAGAACTCGACCGTGCGCGCGCCCAGTATCGCGCCGGGTTGATCATGTCCGCCGAAAGTCCGGCCAGCCGTGCCTCGCAGATCGCGCGCCAACTGCTGCTTTTCGGCCGTCCGATCGCAAAGGAAGAGTTGATGGAGCGGCTGGCGGCGCTGACGATCGAGCGCCTGACCGACCTGTCGTCGCGGATGTTCTCGACCAAGCCGACGCTTACCGCTGTCGGGCCCGTGGGTACGCTGGCACCATACGAGGCGATCCTCGATTCGCTTCCGGGTACGCAAGCCACGGCCCGCAGGCTCGCCGTCTAAGTCCCAAGCGCCGTGTTCGCGCTCCCTTTCTTTCGCCGTGACCTGCCGGCACTGAAGGGCAACCTCGTCACGCTGCGCGTGCCGTTCACCAGCGATTATCGCGAGTGGTCGGCGGTGCGCGGCGAAAGCCGGACGTTCCTGGAGCCGTGGGAGCCGCGCTGGACCCCCGACGAACTCGACCGCACGGCATGGCGCCTGCGCATCAGCCGCTATCGCGAGGACTATGCACAGGGAACGGCGATCGCCTTCTTCATCTTCGAGAAGTCGAGCGGCAAGCTCGCGGGCGGCATCACGCTCGGCAACATACGTCACGGCGTCTCGCAAAGCGGCCATGTCGGCTACTGGATCGGCGAACGCTTCGGCGGCCGTGGCCTGATGACCGACGCGGTCAAGGTGGTGGCCCGCTTCGCCTTCGATACGCTGAGGTTGCACCGGATCGAAGCCGCCTGTATTCCCGACAATATCAGGTCGATCCGCGTGCTTGAAAAAGCCGGATTCCGGCGCGAAGGACTTCTGCGATCCTATCTCAGGATCAACGGCATCTGGCAGGACCATTACCTCTACGCCCGGATCGCCGACGATCCGCCGGGCGCTGGAACGAAGGACTGATTTTTGACGAATTTCCTGCGAAACGGACCGCTGTTCGCCTTTCTGCTGGCGACGATGCTGACGCTGTGCGCGGCTTCGTCGGCCTTTGCCGTAGAACCCATCAAGATTGCCCGCGACGATGTCGCGCTCGACCTTTCGCGCGCCGTCGAGATCTACCGCAATCAGGGTGAGAACTTCCAGGTGTCGACCGCGCCCGGGCCGGACGGCATCGTGCGGCGCATCGAGGTCGAAGCCAACGACGCCCGCTCGACCGGCGACTGGGCGGTGTTCGCGCTCGCCAACACCACCGACCAGCAGCTCGACAGGCTGATCGTCGCGCCGCATTTCCGGCTGGTCAATTCCGGCATCTTCTGGCCGGATCTCGGCTCGACGCGCATCGCCGCCATCACGCCCAGCGAAGGCTTCGCACTCGACCGCCAGACCAGCCCCGATGCCGACGTGTTCCGGGTGACGCTGAACCCCGGCACGGTGATCACCTTCATCGCCGAGCTTGCCTCGCCGAAGCTGCCGCAGGTCTACCTCTGGGATCCGGAATCCTACAAGGACTCGGTCAATTCCTACACGCTGTTTCGCGGCATCGTCATCGGCATTGCCGGCCTTCTGGCGCTGTTCCTGACCATCCTGTTCGTCGTCAAGGGAACGTCGATGTTCCCGGCGACGGCAGCCCTCGCCTGGGCGGTTCTTGCCTATATCTGCGTCGATTTCGGCTTCCTCAACAAGGTCATCGAGATTTCGCCCGGCAACGAGCAGATGTGGCGAGCCGGAACGGAGGTGGCGCTGGCGGCGACCTTCGTGGTGTTCCTGTTCGCCTATCTCAACCTCAATCGGTGGCACGGCCATTTCAGCTATGGCGCCCTGGTCTGGATCCTCGGCCTGCTGCTGATCGCCGGCGTCGCCATCGTCGATCCGGCGGTCGCCGCCGGCATCGCCCGCATCTCGTTTGCCGCCACGGCGCTGACCGGGCTCGGCCTGATCATCTTCCTCGGCATTCGTGGTTATGACCGCGCCATCATGCTGGTGCCCAGTTGGGTCATGGTGCTGTTATGGCTATGCGGGTCGTGGATGGCGATCACCGGCATGCTCGACAACGACATCGCCCAGCCAGCACTTGGCGGCGGGCTGATCCTGATCATCCTCTTGATCGGCTTCACCGTCATGCAGCACGCCTTTGCAGGCGGTGCGCTGCATCAGGGGCTGTTCTCCGACCTCGAGCGACAGGCGCTGGCCGTCGCGGGGTCGGGCGATACGGTGTGGGACTGGGACGTGCTGCGCGACCGCGTGGTGACCAAACCCGATGTCAGCATCCAGCTCGGCCTTGCTCCCAACAGCCTGGGCGGTGCCGCGCGCAACTGGCTGCCGGTGCTGCACGCTGATGACCGCGACACGTTCCGCACGACGCTCGACGTCGTTCTGGAACATCGCCGCGGCAAGGTGGCGCAGAATTTCCGCCTGCGCGGCGCCGACGGGCACTATCACTGGTTTGCCCTGCGCGCGCGCCCGGTCATCGGGTCGGACGGCGAGGTGATCCGCTGCGTCGGCACCATGGTCGACGTCACCGAACAGAAGAAATCCGAGGAAAGGCTGCTGCACGACGCCGTGCATGACAACCTGACCGGCCTGCCGAACCGCGAATTGTTCATGAACCGGCTGGAGGCGATCATCTCGATCGCCCGCACCGAGGAGAAGGTGCGTCCGACCGTCTTCGTCATCGACATCGACCGCTTCAAGCAGGTCAATGACGGGCTCGGCATCTCGGCCGGCGACACCATCCTGCTCACCATCGCGCGCCGCCTGCACCGGCTGTTGAAGCCGAAGGATTCGCTGTCGCGCTTCGCCGGCGACCAGTTCGCCCTGATGCTGCTGTCGGAGCAGGATCCCGCCCGCATCGCCGGCGTGGCCGATGCCATCAAGCATGCGATCAACAACCCCATCACCTTTGCCAAGCGCGAGATCGTGCTGACCGCCTCGATCGGGCTGATCACCTGGACCTCGGCGCAGACCTCGGCCGAGGACATGGTCAAGGACGCCGAGCTCGCCATGCATCAGGCCAAGCGCTTCGGCGGCGACAGGATCGAGCCATTCCGCCCTGCATTCCGCACCGTCGGTACCGACCGCTTGCAATTCGAATCCGACCTGCGGCGCGCCATCGAGCGGCGCGAATTCACGCTTGCCTACCAGCCGATCGTGCGGCTCGAGGACGGTAGTGTCGCCGGCTTCGAAGCGTTGCTGCGCTGGGACCATCCACGCCGCGGCATGATCCCGCCGGCCGATTTCATCCCGGTCGCCGAAAGCTGTGGGCTGATCGTGCAGCTTGGCCTGTTCGCCATGCAGCAGGCGGCCGAGGATCTCGCGGGATGGCAAAAGCAGATCGGCGACGCACCACTGTCGGTCTCGGTCAACCTGTCCAGCCGCCAGCTCATCCGCCGCGACCTGGTCAGCGATGTGCGTTCCGTGATCGCACGCGCCAATTTGAAGCCGCGCTGCTTCCGGCTCGAACTCACCGAGTCCCTGGTCATGGACAATCCCGAACAGACGGCCCATGTGCTGACCAAGCTGAAACAGCTCGGCATTGGCCTGTCGCTGGACGATTTCGGCACCGGCTATTCATCGCTCGCCTATCTGACGCGGTTCCCCTTCGACACCATCAAGATCGACAAGAGCTTCGTCGACGACAGCACGCCCAAGCGCGCCGTGCTGCTCAAATCCATGGTCAACATGGCGCATGAGCTCGGCCTGTCTGTCGTCGCCGAGGGCATCTCCGACGAGCGCGATGCGCTCGAGCTGCGCCAGATGGGCTGCGAATATGTGCAGAGCTTCATGTTCGGCGCGCCGATGCCGGGCGACCAGGTGCTGAAAACGCTGAAAGAGCAGTATCCGCTGACGCAGGCCTAGAGGCCCTCGGGGTCTAGCGCATCGCGCACGACTATTGTTGCGAGTGTCGCAGCGCGTTCACCAATGCAGACAGCGCCGCCGGCTGAAGCTGACGGCTGGGATAATACAGGAAAAAGCCAGGGATTGGCGGCGTCCAATCCTCAAGGACACGGATAAGCCGTCGCTCTGCGATATACTCGGCGACTTGCTCTTCATAGACGAGGCCGAGACCAACGCCAGCGAGCGCCGCCTGGATCACGAGGTGAGTATCGTCGATTATGAGCGGTCCGCTGACGCTGATCGTGGCCGACTTTTGTGCGCGCTCAAACTCCCACCGAGATGGACCGCCCGGAAGACGGAGCGCTATGCATCGATGATCATTGAGATCCCTCGGCTTTTTCGGAACGCTTCGTGACGAGAAATAGCCAGGCGACCCTACCACGGCCAGCCGCAACTCCGGCGTGACGCGTACCGCGATCATGTCCTTTTGAATGTATTCGCCGAGCTGGATACCGGCATCGAACTCGCCGGCAACGAGGTCTACAGGACCTGTCACGGTGACAACGTCGAGGACGATGTCGGGGTAGGCCTCGGCGAATGCCGTGAGCCGTGGCAGCAATACCATTACGGCGGCCGAGCGGGACATCACAATTCGAAGGCGGCCCGCTGGGCGGCGCCTGAGGGTTCGCACTCCGTCAAGGGCAGCAGCGATTTGCTCAAGCGCTGGAGACAAATCCTTCAAGAGAGCCGCCCCCGCGGCGGTTGGCGCGACGCTCTTCGTCGTTCGCGCTAGAAGCCGTAACTCGAGCCGCTGCTCAAGCCCACGGATAGTGTGGCTCAGCGCGGACTGAGACACACCCAATTTTGCCGCGGCTCGTGTGAAGCTTCGTTCCCGCGAGACCATCGCGAACGCAGCGAGTTCATTCAGCTCGTTCCTCATCATTTATGAATATCACTCATAAGGCCTCCCAGCTCAACAGGCCTATCCTCATAGGTAACCCTGTCGTAAATTTGATCGGCAAACGGTAGATTGAGGGACCTTATGATCGTGACATTCCGCAGCGACAACGTTCTCGGCTGTACCACGGGCGCTTGGCGCGTCTGGTCGCTCTCGGACGGCTATATCGAGATGCCGGCGGACCTTCTTCGGGATCCGCAGGACAAGCCGGTGCTGCAAGTCGCGCAGGCAGGAGCGCTACTCCTTTCCGTCAATTGCTTTGCCCTCGCAGGTCCAGGCGTTGACGGCATTCTGATCGATAGTGGAGGAGGAAGCTGGGCCCCCACAACAGGACGTCTCGAGCAGGCGCTGGCCGAAGCCGGCATCGATCCCGGCTCGATCACGGTCTTGGCTCTCACCCATGCCCATCAGGATCATGTGTACGGCCTTTTGACCCTCGACGATCGGGGGCTTTTTCCGAACTTGAAGGCCATTGTAATTGCCGAGGAGGCTGTGAAGAGCTTTCTGGCCGAAACAAGCCTTGCGCGATTCCAATCCCTGTTGAAGCCGGTGCGGAATGGCGACCCAGTGGCTGAGCGGTTGAGAGCAGTTGCCCTGCCGGGTCATGCTCCCGGCCACATCGGCTACGCATTCGACACGAACGAAGACCGCTTCCTGTTTTTCGGGGACGTCGTTCATGTGCCGGCCTTGCAGTTTGGCAATCCCGCGTTGAGTTGGGGGTATGACGACGATCAACCGGCCGCACGTGCAACACGCCAGAAGGTTTTCCGCGATGCGGCCGAGGCTGGAATGTGGGTCGCTGGAGCGCACCTTGGCTGGCCAGGCGTCGGCCGCGTGGTGCGCGCGGGCGGAGCGTACGGCTATGAACCGGCATAAAAGCTCTTGCGCACCGTCACGGGATAAGATTGGGCTCGCGGCGCATCGTTCCGGCTCCGCTGCGCCCCGGCCAAAAGGTCACTATCGGCAAGACGAGGCTTAAGCGTGGCCGGCGGCCAGGCTGAGATGCGCGAGATCGATGCCGATCGAGGCAAGGATCCGGTCGTATTTACGCTCGATATCGGCGTCGAACAGCAATTCCGGTGTCGCCGGGCAGGTCAGCCAGCCATTCTCGGCGATCTCGGTCTCCAGTTGGCCGGCGCCCCAGCCGGAATAGCCCAGCGCCATCAGCGCACGACGCGGCCCGCGCCCCGACGATATCGCCCGCAATATGTCAACCGTCGCGGTCAGGCAGATGTCGTCGGAAACGGTGAGCGAGGATTCCACGCGGTAGTCACCCGAATGCAGGACGAAGCCCCGGCTGCGGTCGACAGGCCCGCCATTGCGCACGACGAAATCGCGCGCCTGCGCCGGCAGGCGGATCGCCTCCTGCTCGTTCATGATGCCGAGCTGCACCAGAAGGTCCGGAAACAGCATCTGCTGCGTCTGATTGATGATCAGGCCCATCGCGCCTTCATCGCTGTGCGCGCAGATGTAGATGACCGAGCGCGTGAAACGGTCGTCCTTCATGCCAGGCATGGCAATCAGGAACTGATCGTCGAGAAAGCCACGGCGGGCGGCTGTCTTCTTGTGGCGCAACAAATCCATTCCAGGGAGGGTAACGCGTTTCCCGGGCGCCGAAAAGATGCGCCGTACCGGATTCGACCAAAGCCCATATTGCGGGGCCGGTCTTGGCTTGCCCACAAAGGTCACGCAAATATGATATCAGCACGGCCATGAAATCATTGCGCGGCCACGAACGGACGATCAAATCACCGCCATGCAAAGCTTGAAAATCCTGTTGCTCGGCGCCGCCATCGGATTGGCAACCGCCCTTCCCGCCACCGCCTCCTCATCCGCCTGGTACAACAGCGAAGGCGGCAAGGTACGGCTGGTGACATCAGGCAAGCCGGACGACGCCGGCCGCATCCGAGGTGTCCTCGACATAGCCCTCAAACCCGGCTGGAAGACCTATTGGCGCGACCCGGGTGACGCCGGCGTGCCGCCGCAGCTCGACATTTCGGCCAGCACCAATATCGGCGATGCGACACTGTCGTTTCCCGCGCCGCAGCGTCACGACGATGGCTATGGCAAATGGGCCGGCTACAACTATCCGGTTTCGCTGCCGGTGACGTTCACGCTGTCGACGCCGAACCAGCCGGCCGTCATCGATGCCGACGTCTTTCTCGGCATTTGCGAAACCATCTGCATCCCCGTGCAGACACGGCTGAGCGTCGACCCCGCTGCCGATCCCGACAATGCCGACGACACGGCATTGGTAAAGGCGAGTTTCACGGCATTGCCGGCGGCTGCAAAACCCGACTTTGGCATCAACGTGCTGCCGGGCAATCACGAGACGCTGGTTGTCGAGGCGAGTTTTCCTGGCGATCCGCAGGCGGCGGATTTCTTCGTCGCCGGCGAGCGCGACTATATGTTCGGCACCCCTTCCCGTGCGGAAAAGGACGGCAAGTTGATCTTCACCGTGCCGATCCTCGATCGCCCCTCGACGACGCCGACGGACGGCGGGCTTCATTACACGCTGACGAGTTCGGCGGGCGCGGTCGAAGGGCTGCTGCCTTTCCCTTGATCCAGCTTGCCCGAACAGTTGCAGGGAGCCCCCTAGTTCGCTACGCAAGCACCGTCCTTCCCCAAATCCCCAAGCGAGGAACTCATGACCCTTTCCGTTGGCGACAAGCTGCCCGAGGCGACCTTCAAGACCATGACCGCCGACGGCGCCAAGGCGATCACGTCGGCCGAGATTTTCCCGGGCAAGAAAGTGGTTCTGTTCGGCGTTCCCGGCGCCTTCACGCCGACCTGCAGCAACAACCATCTGCCCGGCTATCTCGAGAACCATGACGCGATCCTGGCGCGCGGCGTCGACACCATCGCGGTCGTTTCGGTCAACGACGTCCATGTCATGGGCGCCTGGGCGCGCTTCACCGGCGGCGAAGGCAAGATCCTGTTCCTCGCCGACGGCAATGGCGATTTCGCCAAGGCGGTCGGTCTTGACGCGGACTACTCCGGTGGCGGCATGGGCCTGCGCTCGAAGCGGTTTTCGATGATTATCGACGACGGCAAGGTCACCGCGCTCAATGTCGAGACCAAACCCGGCGTCGACGAGTCCGGCGCGGCTCATATTCTCGGCCAGCTCTGAGCTTCGACGGCCGGTCAGGCGGGGGTCGCAACGGCTGGCCTCGCCTAACAAGCGGCTGCGCTTCAGAACTGCCGGCTTTCGGGGGGAATTCCAACGATGTTTGACATCATCTGGCGCGCTATCGCGATCGGCGTCGGCGCCACTGTCCTGATGGATATCTGGGCCTTCTTCCTGCACAAGGCGTTCGGCCAACCACGGCCGAACTGGGGGCCGGTCGGGCGCTGGGTCTGGCATCTGCGTCACAAGGTGTTTCACGACGATATTGGCGATGCCACGCCCTACGCCCATGAGAAGGCGCTGGGCTGGGCTTTCCATTACTTCGTCGGCATTGTCTACGGCATCATCCTGGTGGTGCTGGCGGGCGCGGGCTGGTTGGCGGCCCCGACCTTCCTGCCGGCCTTCATCCTCGGCATCGTCACCATCGGCGCCGGCTGGTTCCTGCTGGCGCCAGGCATGGGCGCCGGCTGGGCGGCGTCAAAGCGGCCTAATCCGATGCTAATCCGCGCCCTCAACCTGGTCTCGCACACCGTGTTCGCACTCGGTCTTTGGGGAACGGCGCTGCTGATCCGCTAAGGATTCAGGGGCTGTTCTACCCTGTCGATCGGCCGCCATCCATGGATGAGGCGGCGGGCGCCGATATCGTAGGCGAAATAGTTGCCGCCGCCCGCCGGCTGATCCGCGTCGCGGCTGATCCGGCTGCCGCTCAGCGACACCAGCAGGAGCGTGCCGACACCGCCATGTCCGACAAGGGCGATATCTCCGGCGCCGCCGGCATCAAGCACGGCCTCGACCTCGCTCACAATGCGCTGCTGCGCGTCGATGGCTCGCTCCCAGCCACGAATGCTTTCGTGCGGATTGGCGAAGAAACGGTCGGCGACCGCCTCGAACTCAGGAGGCGGCAGGAAACCCGTCGCCGACCGGTCGTTCTCATGCATCCGCTCCCTCACCTGCACCGCAAGGTCGAGGTGCCGCCCGAGCACCTCGGCGGTTTCAACGGCCTTGCGTTCGCCCGATGACACCACACGCGCGATCGATGCGATCCACGGCTGGTCCAGCATTGCATGCGCCCTGGCGCGGCCGATGTCGGACAGACCCCAATCCGGTACCGGAATGGTGGCGTCGATCTGAACCTGAGGATGGGTGATGTAGTAGGCGATCGACATGACAGAAACTCTCCGGCCGGTCAGCCCCCTCGAACAGAAGCTCAATAGCTCTGCGTAGAACGACGCGGCTTCGAAGCCAGCGGCTGCTCTGCCGGGCCATCAGGCTTTGGCGCCAGCACTGCCGGCCTGAAAGGCCCCTTCTTGAACGGCGCCATGCCTTCCCGTGCCAGTTCGTCGGCACGCTCGTTCTCGGTGTGGCCGGCATGGCCCTTCACCCAGTTCCAGGTGACCTTGTGGCGTCGGTTGGCCTCGTCCAGCGCCTGCCACAACTCGCCGTTCTTGACCGGCTTCTTGTCGGCGGTCTTCCAGCCGTTCTTCTTCCAGCCATGGATCCATTTGGAAATGCCGTCCATGACGTATTTGCTGTCGGTATGAAGCTCGACCGTGCAAGGCTCCTTCAACGCGTTCAGCGCCGAAATGGCCGCCAACAATTCCATGCGGTTGTTGGTCGTCTCGGCCTCGCCGCCGGAGAGTTCCTTGGTGGCGCCGTTGAAGCGCAGGATGGCGCCCCAGCCGCCGGGGCCGGGATTGCCGGAACAGGCGCCATCGGTAAAGATTTCAACCTGCTTGCTCATGATGCCCCATATTCGGCCAATCCATATTCCGAAGGAGATCTGATCGCCCGATGGAACCGCATCCTTCTGATGTATTCGGTCGGGTCGCGTTTCATGACGAGCCCGCCATCGGGGACGGTCAGCCAGTCGTAAAGCCGGGTCAGCATGAAGCGCAGCGCCGAGCCGCGCGCCAGCATCGGTAGCGCCGCCTTCTCCTCCGCGCTCAGCGGGCGCACGCTCTGATAACCGGCAAGCAATGCCTTGCCCTTGGTAAGGTTGAAGGAAAAATCCTTCTCGAAGCACCAGGCATTGAGACAGGTGGCGACATCGTAGGCGTAGAGATCGTCACAAGCGAAATAGAAATCGATCAGACCCGAAAGCTTTTCGCCCAGGAAAAAGACATTGTCCGGGAAAAGATCGGCGTGGATTATGCCCTTGGGGAGCCCCTTGGGCCAGTTCTGTTCGAAATCGGCGAAGTCGGCATCGACCTCGGCCGCCAGTCCCGGCTCGACTTCGTCGGCGCGGGCGCGGGCCGCGTCCCAAAGCTTGCGCCAGCCGTCGATGGCGAGCGCGTTGGGGCGGGTCATAGAGAAATCGGCGCCGGCCAGATGCAGCGCGGCCAGCGCCTTGCCAACCTCGGCGCAATGGGTCGCGGCCGGTCGCCGCAGCGAAAGCCCTTCGAGGAAGGTGATGATGACCGCCGGCCGGCCGGCCAGCGTGCCGATGACGCTGCCGTCATGCGCGGTAACCGGCAACGGGCAGGACACCCCCTTGTTGGCGAGGTGGCCCATCAGCCCAAGGAAAAACGGCAGGTCCGCCTTCTCGACCCGCTTTTCATAGAGCGTCAGGATGTAGGAACCGCTGGAGGTGTGCAGCAGGAAGTTCGAATTCTCGGTACCTTCGGCGATGCCCTTATAGGACAGGAGGTCGCCGACCGGATAGTGCTTCAGGAAAGCGCCGAGTTCGCCCTCCGCAACGTCGGTGTACACCGCCATGGCCGTTCACGCGGCCCCGTTGACGAAGGCCATGTCGGCCGGCGTCAGTTCGACATCGCGCAATACCCGCATGACCGGAAAATCCTCTGTTTCGGTGGCCGTGATGGCCAGGTCGATGGTCACATCGAAACGCTGACGGAACGCGTCGATGATCTCGTCGACGATGATCTCCGGCGCCGATGCTCCCGCCGACAGGCCAAGCGTCGAAATGCTGCCGATGTCATTCCACGGAATTTCGGCGGCGCGCTGCACGAGAAGCGACATGGCGGCGCCGGCGCGTTCGGCAACTTCGACGAGGCGGCGCGAATTCGAGGAATTGGGAGCGCCGACGATCAGATAGAGGTCAGCACCGGGGGCCGTGTCCTTTACCGCTTCCTGGCGGTTGGTGGTGGCATAGCAGATCGATTCCGCCGCCGGCGCCTGCAGGTCCGGAAAGCGTTCCTGCAGCGCGCGGATGATACCGGCAGTATCCTCGACCGAGAGCGTTGTCTGGGTGACGAAACCGAGTGCCTCGGGATCGGCCGGCACAAGCCGGGCGGCATCGGCCTCGGTCTCGATCAGCGTTACCGCGCCTTCCGGCAACTGTCCCATGGTGCCGATCACCTCGGGGTGCCCGGCATGGCCGATCAGCAGAACGTGGCGGCCAAGCCGCTGATGCCGCATCGCCTGTTTGTGGACCTTGGAGACCAGCGGACAGGTTGCATCGAGATAGAACAGGTTGCGCGCCTGCGCGTCCGCCGGCACCGACTTGGGCACGCCGTGCGCCGAAAAGACGACGGGCGACTGCCGATGTTCGGCCGGGATTTCGGAAAGTTCCTCGATGAACACGGCGCCAAGGCTTTGCAACCCCTCGACGACGTAGCGGTTGTGCACGATCTCGTGGCGGACATAGACCGGCGCGCCATATTTCTTCAGTGCCAGCACGACAATCTGGATGGCACGGTCGACGCCCGCGCAAAAACCGCGCGGCTGGCAGAGCCGGATCGTCAGAGGAGGCTTGGCGGTTGTGTGAAGCATTAAATCCTGCCGGTTCGTCAGCGCCGAAATGAGGTGCCCACCCCCGCCCTGTCAAGGGTCTGTGTAGAAAGGGGGCGTCGCTCGCGTTCAGTCCTCTTTCGCGGGCCGGCGAAGCCGCAGGACGAGTATGGCGGCAAGCGCGGCGGCGAGCCCGTACCAGGTGACAGCATATTGCAGATGGCTGTTCGGCAGGTCGATGATGGTGACGCCTCCGACCGGCAGGCCGCCGGGGTTAGGCGTCTTGTCGGCATCGATGAAGATCGGCACCAGCTTGAACCCAGCCGGCAGGCCGGCGCTCGCGGCCATGACGTCGCGGTCCTTCCAGTAGAAGATGTTCTTGGCCACGTCATTGTCGGGAAGCATCATCGAGGGCTTTGCCGACAGCGGGTTGCGAGCAAGCCCGGTGACCGTGACCTTGCCCGTTGGCTGTCCCTTGGCACGCTTGGCGGCATCCTTGAGGTCGTAGGGCACAAAGCCACGGTTGATCAGAACGAAACGGCCATCGTCGAGGGCCAGCGGCGTGTAGACGTTGAAGCCGGCATCCCCTTCCCAGGTCGCGTAGAAGTGCCGTTCGCCGGGATGCAGGAAAGTGCCGGTGACCGTGACCGGCGTGTAGTCGACGTCGCCGGTCGAGGCGAATTCCTTCTCGACCTCTGCCAGCGGCAACGGCGCCGAATGGGTGCGCTGGTCGATGGTCTGCAGCAGGCCTTCCTTCCAGTGCAGGCGCTGGACCTGCCAGGTGCCGAGCGCCAGCAGGATGAAGAACAGCACAAGGCCAAGGGCGATCAACAGCGCCGATCTCGGCCGCGAACGGCCGCCGGCCTTGGCGGAAGCTTCGCTCATTCGCCGCGATCCAGCCGACCCTCGGCCGCTTTGTTGCGGTATTGCAGGGTGAGCAGCACGCCCTTGATCAAGCGGAGCGCCGTCAGGCACAGCACCAGGGCGAGCGGGATCCATATCAGCAGATGCAGCCAGAGCGGCGGGCTCAGCGTCACTTCAACCCAGAGCGCCAGGCCGACGATGATGAAGCCGATGATCAGGATGACGAACACCGCCGGCCCGTCGCCGGCATCGGCGTAAGAATAGTCGAGGCCGCAATTGACACAGCGCTTGCCGACGGTGAGGAAGCCGGAAAACAGCCGCCCCTCGCCGCAGCGCGGGCAACGGCCGTGCAGGCCGGCCGAAATCGGATCGATCGGAGGCCAGATCGCCCTATCTTCACTCATGGTTGTCTTCATTCGTGGTCATTGCTCGATATCGATCGGTGTCCCATCGGCCACCATTGCCCAGATTTCGTCCATGTCGGAATCCGTAACCGCAATGCAGCCATCGGTCCAGTCGACCAATTGAAGCAGCCAACCCCACCACGACAATCATTGCGCCGAAAAGAAGAAGGCGGCCACGTTGCCGCGACCGCCTTCCCCAAATCGAAATCCCAAAGGCTGGATCAGTGGCCCTCGATCACCGCGCCAACCGATCCCCAGACGTAGATCGAGGCGAACAGGAACAGCCAGACCACGTCGACGAAGTGCCAGTACCAGGCGGCCGCCTCGAAGCCGAAATGCTGCTTGGGGGTGAAGTCGCCCTTCATCGCGCGGATCAGGCAGACCAGCAGGAAGATGGTGCCGATGATGACATGGAAGCCATGGAAGCCGGTCGCCATGAAGAAAGTGGCGCCGTAGATGGAATCCTTGAAGCCGAACGGCGCGTGCATGTACTCGTAGGCCTGCACCATGGTGAACAGCATGCCGAGGCCGACGGTCAGCACGAGGCCGTTGATCAGCCCCTTGCGGTCGCCATGGATGAGCGAGTGATGCGCCCAGGTGACCGTGGTGCCCGACAGCAGCAGGATGACGGTGTTGTAAAGCGGCAGGTGGAAGGGATCGAGAACCTCCATGCCCTTCGGCGGCCAGACACCACCGGTAAACGTGTGGCGCGCGTAGTTCTGCACCTCACCGGCAAAAAGACTGGCATCGAAATAGGCCCAGAACCAGGCGACGAAAAACATCACCTCCGAGGCGATGAACATGATCATGCCGTAGCGCAGGTGCAGCGACACGACGCGCGTGTGGTGGCCCTCATGCGCTTCCTTGATCGTGTCCGACCACCAGGCGAACATGGTGTACAGCACGATCACGATGCCGATGAAGAACAGCCAAGGATTGGCGATGTTGAAGCCGAAGATCGGGAAGGAACCGCCCTTCAGGTATTCCATGAGGCAGACACCGCCAAAAGCGGTGACAAGCGCCCCGACCGATCCCAGGAAAGGCCACGGGCTCGGGTCGACGAGATGGTAGTCATGGTGTGGTTTTGCGTGCGCGTCTGCCATATCAACCCCCGAGATTTGCTTCGGTATCTGAAACTGTCTTGCTATTGCCCTTGGCCGGCTCCGAGGAGGCGACCGGCTTGTTCTTCTCGACCGGGAACATCGTATAGGACAGCGTGATCGTCTTGATGTCCTTCAGTTCCGGCACGTTCACGATGTCGGGATCCACATAGAACAGGACCGGCATGTCCAGCGTCTCGCCGGGCTTCAGCGTCGTATCGGTGAAGCAGAAGCATTCGACCTTGTTGAAGTAAGGGCCCGCCAGTTCCGGCTGCACGTTGAACGTGGCGCGGCCGGTGACGGGGCGATCGAACTTGTTGGTCGCCTGATAATGTGCCTGGACCGTTTCGCCGATCTTCATGGTCATCGAGCGCTGGACCGGCTGGAACTCCCACGGCACGCCGGCAATGTTGGCATCGAAGCGGACGGTGATCTCGCGGTCAAGCACGCGGCCGGCATACTGCTTCTCGACACGCTGCGTCGTGCCGCCATAACCGGTCGCCTGGCAGAACATCTTGTACAGCGGCACGGCTGCATAGGCCATGCCGATCATGCCGGTGAAGAAGGCGAGGCAGACAGCCGCGACGACGCGGTTGCTGGTCTTGCCCGCCGTCTTTCTGGGCGTCTCGATGCTCATCACATCTTGCCCGACAAATTGTGGCCGAACTTCACGATCGTCGCGATGTAGAAAATCACGACCAGCAGAGCCAGCGCCACGCCGATCGCGATGGAACGGCTGCGCTGGGCCTTCTTCTGGCGATCGGTCAGGGTGACCGTCTCGAGTTCTTTCTCGACCATGGTCATGCCCCACCCATGGCAAGCGCGCGTTCGACGACACTGTCGGCCAGATAGGCGGCGAAGATGGCGAAGAGATAGAGCAGCGAATAGGCGAACAGGGCCTTGGCCGGCTTCATGGCGCGGTCATCGTCGACCATGCCAAGCACTTTCCAGGCATACCAGACGAAACCAGCGCCCAGCAGCAGAGCGGCCATGCCATAGAATGGCGTCGTGTAGCCGAGCAGCCAGGGCAGCACGCCAACCGGGGCCAGCACCAATGCATAGGCGAAAATCTGACGACGGGTCGATGCATGACCAGCGACGTTCGGCATCATCGGGATGCCGGCGCGGCCATAGTCCTCGGACTTGAACAGCGCAAGCGCCCAGAAATGCGGCGGCGTCCAAAGGAAAATGATCAGGAACAGGATGATGCTTTCGAGGCTGACCGACCCGGTCACCGCGGCCCAGCCGATCACCGGAGGAATGGCGCCCGCGGCACCGCCGATCACGATGTTCTGCGGCGTCGAGCGTTTCAGCCACATCGTGTACACGACGGCATAGAAGAAGATGGTGAAGGCAAGCAGCGTGGCGGCCAGCCAGTTGACCAGCACGCCGAGCGTCATCACCGACAGGACCGAAAGCACCAGGCCGAAGCTGAGCGCCTCGTGCGGCTGGATACGGCCGGACGGGACCGGGCGGCTGGCGGTCCTGGTCATCACCGCGTCGATGTCGGCGTCGTACCACATGTTGAGGGCACCGGAGGCGCCAGCCCCAATCGCAATGGCCAGGATGGCTATCACCGCCAGCAGCGGATTGATGGTCACCGGTGCGGCGACCAGCCCGACAAAGGCGGTGAACACCACCAGCGACATGACGCGCGGCTTCAGGAGGGCGAAGAAATCGCCCGCCGTCGCTTCCGACATGCGGAAGCCCGCTTCGTCAATGCTGGTTTCGTCGACTAGGGCCATGCGTACTGAAGTCCATTATTCCGTTGGCCAAAACCGCCGGCGGACCGGCGGTTTCGCATTCGAGGGGAAGCCGCCTTACTTGATCTTCGGCAACTGCTCCCACTGGTGGAAGGGCGGCGGCGAAGGCAGCTGCCATTCGAGCGTCGTTGCACCCTCGCCCCACGGATTGGCGCCGGCCACCCGCTTCTTCTGGAAGGCTTCGAACACGCAGTAGAGGAAGATCAGGACGCCGACGGCCGAGATATAAGAACCGATGGACGACACATAGTTCCAGCCCGCAAACGCATCGGGATAGTCGATGGTGCGGCGCGGCATGCCGGCGAGGCCGAGGAAATGCTGCGGGAAGAAGATCAGGTTGACGCCGACGAAGGTGACCCAGAAGTGGGTGTTGGCGATGACGGGCGAGTACATGTAGCCGGTCATCTTCGGGAACCAGTAGTACCAGCCGGCGAAGATGGCGAACACCGCGCCCAGCGACAGCACGTAGTGGAAGTGGGCAATGACGAAATAGGTGTCATGCAGCGACCGGTCGAGGCCGGCATTGGCCAGCTGGACGCCGGTGACGCCGCCGATGGTGAACAGGAAGATGAAGCCCAGCGCCCACAGCATCGGCGTCTTGAACGAGATCGACCCGCCCCACATCGTTGCGATCCAGGAGAAGATCTTCACGCCCGTCGGCACGGCGATGACCATGGTGGCGAAGACGAAATAACGCTGCGTGTCGAGCGACAGGCCGGTCGTGTACATGTGGTGCGCCCAGACGATGAAGCCGACGGCGCCGATCGCGACCATGGCGTAAGCCATGCCGAGGTAACCGAACACTGGCTTCCTCGAGAAGGTCGAGACGATATGGCTGATGATGCCGAAACCCGGCAGGATCAGGATGTAGACTTCCGGATGGCCGAAGAACCAGAACAGGTGCTGGAACAGCAGCGGATCGCCGCCGCCATCGGGAGCGAAGAAGGTGGTGCCGAAATTGCGGTCGGTGAGCAGCATGGTGATGCCGCCGGCCAGAACCGGCAGGGACAGCAGCAACAGGAACGCAGTGACCAGCACCGACCAGGCAAACAGCGGCATCTTGTGCAGCGTCATGCCAGGGGCGCGCATGTTGAAGATCGTGGTGATGAAGTTGATGGCACCGAGGATCGAGGAGGCGCCGGCGATGTGGATCGACAGGATCGCCAGATCCATGGCCGGACCGGGCTGACCCGAGGTCGAGAGGGGTGGGTAGAGCGTCCAGCCGCCACCAACGCCGTAGGCGCCCGGCGCACTCGGCACGAACATCGAGGTGAGCAGCAGGATGAAGGCCGGCGGCAGCAGCCAGAACGAAATGTTGTTCATGCGCGGGAACGCCATGTCCGGCGCACCGATCATGATCGGCACCATCCAGTTGGCAAAACCGCCGATCAGCGCCGGCATGACCATGAAGAAGATCATGATCAGGGCGTGCGCGGTGGCGAAGGCATTGTACATGCTTTTGCCGCCGTCGACCGCGGCGTCACCGTTCATGCCGTAGACCATCTGCGCCAGGCCGCTGAAGATCTGGATGCCAGGCTCCTGCAGCTCCATGCGGATGGCGACCGACAGCGCACCGCCGATGATACCGGCCATGATCGCGAAGATCAGGTAGAGCGTACCGATGTCCTTGTGGTTGGTCGAATAAACCCACCGCACCCAGCCATGATACGGCTTGTGGTCGTGCCCGTCGTGAGCTGCAGCGTCTGCCATGTTCCGCTCCGTTCCCTAAATCTTGCTAACCAGCGGCATCAATTGCCGGCGGCCGCTACTTTGTTCTGGCCATCGACCTCGGCCATGAGCGTCTTGTTGGCGCCCGGCAAATCGGTCTTGGCTGCCGCCAGCCAGGTCTTGAACTGCGCATCCGAGACAACACGGATGGCGATCGGCATGAAGGCATGGTCCTTGCCGCAAAGCTGCGAGCACTGGCCATAGTAGAGACCTTCCTTTTCCGCCTTGAACCAGGTCTCGTTGGTACGGCCTGGAATGGCGTCGATCTTGATGCCGAAGGACGGCATGGCGAAGGAGTGGATCACGTCTGTCGCGGTGACGAGCACGCGGGTCATGGTGTTGACCGGCACCACCAGCTCGTTGTCGACGGCGAGCAGGCGCGGATAGACCTTGCGGTCTTCCTTGCCGGCCTTGGCGCGGTCGCCGTCCTGGAGGATCGCGGAGTTGAAGGCGAGCGTGTTGTCGGTCTGGTATTCGTAATCCCAGTTCCACTGGTTGCCGGTCGCCTTGACTGTCAGCTTGGCCTCTTCAGGCGGCGTATATTGCGCGGTCAAGAGCTGGAACGAGGGAATGGCGAGGCAAAGCAGGATGACGACCGGACCGACGGTCCAGATCACCTCGATCAGCGTGTTGTGGCTGGTCTTGGAGGGAACCGGGTTGGCGCTCGCGCGAAACCTCACGATGCAGTAGGCGAGGAGAAGGAGCACCAGAATGGTGATCGGAACGATGAACCACATCGTGTAGTTTCCGAACCACTCGATCTGCCGCATCATGTCGGTCGCCGGCGCCTGGAAGGTGGTCTCCCACTCCACGGGCTGATCGGCTTGGGCGGATGTGCCGGCAAAAATCGTGGCGGCGGCACAAGCACTCAGAAACTTGGCACTTGCTAGAAACCTGGCGCCAGCTAGGAAATTTCTCATCGCCCTCTTCGTCTCCCAGTTCCTCGCGGCTGCGCCAACGAGAATAACGAACAATGCCGGGACGGGAATCCCGACAGTCTCAAGGTGGTTCAAACCATACTCTTTTTCCCTCCGCAAGAAAGGAGCGGTCGAAACCGTGCGGCATTTTTGCGCGCAAGCTGACAGGGCTCTTCGAAGGCAATGGCGATGGTGGCGAATCGCGTATGTTCGGCGGGCTGTCCGCCCTACGCTGGCGGAGCCCGCAGAGCGTCGTAATTCAGGCGAATTTGACAGGGAAAAGCGCTGTATTGCCTGTTTCGGGACAGTCCGGCCGCGGTCTCGTCCTTTACTTGGCATTGGCGCAGCTTAAAGTGCCGTGATTCGCAATGGAGCCGTCATGAACTCTTGGCTTTCGAGACTGAGGCATACGCGACTGAGACTTTCGAGAACCCTGGCAAACGCCATGTTTCTCGCCGTCCTGTCGGCGGCCGGTCTGTTCGTCGCCGGGCAGGCCAATGCGGCCCAGCCGAGCGGCACGGTCAAGTCGACGCATGGCGCATGGTCGATCATCTGCGACACGCCGGCCGGCGCGACCTCGGAACAATGCGTGATGATGCAGAACGTCGTCGCCGAGGACCGTCCGGAGATGGGGCTTTCGGTCGTCGTGCTGCGCACCGCCGACAACAAGGCCGAGATCCTGCGCGTGCTGGCGCCGCTCGGCGTGCTGTTGCCGAACGGCCTCGGTCTCAACGTCGACGGCAAGGACATCGGCCGCGCCTATTTCGTGCGCTGCTTCCAGGACGGATGTTATGCCGAGGTCATTCTCGAAAAGCCGCTGCTCGACACGCTGAAGACCGGCACGTCGGCAACGTTCATCGTCTTCCAGACGCCTGAGGAAGGCATCGGCATCCCGGTCGACCTCAAGGGTTTCGCCGAGGGTTTCGCCGCCCTGCCCTGATCGTGGCTGGGCGCTGAACCAGACCTGGACGCGGCTTTTGCCGACCACGGACGCATGCCTTGCATCGAGCGGACGGGGTCATTCGTCGGCGCTGATCTTCATTGCCGATTGTGCGGGCGCGGCTTCACGCCTACATCGGGGGAAAGCAATCATCCCACGGACGGACGCGCCATGAACAGCCTGATCGGCCAATTCGACATTTCAGACGACCGCATCAAGCAGATCGTCGCCGACACCATCAAGGGCGCCGACGACGGCGAGCTTTTCCTCGAATACAGCGAGAGCGAGGCGCTGATGTTCGACAACGGCCGGCTAAAGACCGCCAATTTCAACACCGACCAGGGCTTTGGCCTGCGCGCGGTCGCCGGCGAAGCCAGCGGCTACGCTCATTCCAGCGACCTGTCCGAGGCGTCGCTGCTGCGCGCGGCCAATGCCGTGTCGACCGTCAAGGGTGGGTATTCCGGCACGCTTGCCGCGGCCCCCGCCCGCACCAACCGCCATCTTTACGGCGACGAGAATCCGATCCCCTCGCCGTCCTTCGAGGCCAAGGGGAAGCTGCTGCAGGAAATCGACGCCTGGCTGCGCGCCGAGGATCCACGCGTACGCCAGGTGACGGCCTCGATCGCCGCATCCTGGCAGCATATCGAGGTCGTGCGCGCCGACGGCCAGGTGGTGCGCGATATCAGGCCGCTGGTCCGCGTCAACGTCTCGGTCGTCGTCGGCGATGGCGACCGCCAGGAGAGCGGCTCCTATGGCATGGGCGGGCGAAAGGCGTTCGGCGACTTCCTGGTCGAGGACAGTTGGAAGCACGCCGCCAGGGAGGCGCTCAGGCAGGCGCTGGTCAACCTCGAGGCGATCCCGGCCCCGGCGGGCACTTTCGACATCGTGCTGTCCAGCGGCTGGCCGGGCGTGATGCTGCACGAAGCCGTTGGGCACGGGCTGGAAGGCGATTTCAATCGCAAGAAGACCTCGGCCTTCGCCGGCCTGATGGGGCAGCAGGTGGCCGCCAAGGGCGTCACCGTCGTCGACGACGGCACCATCGCCGAGCGGCGCGGGTCGCTCACCGTCGACGATGAAGGCACGCCTTCGGCCCGCAACGTTTTGATCGAGGACGGCAAGCTGGTCGGCTACATGCAGGACCGGCAGAACGCGCGTCTGATGGGCATGAAAGCCACCGGCAATGGCCGGCGCGAAGGCTATGCGCACCAGCCGATGCCGCGCATGACCAACACCTACATGACCTCGGGCGACATGGAGCCGGACGAGATCATCGCCTCGGTCAAGAACGGCATCTATGCCGTGTCCTTCGGCGGCGGCCAGGTCGACATCACGTCGGGCAAATTCGTGTTCGGCTGCACCGAGGCTTACATGATCGAGAACGGCAAGGTGACGCAGCCGATCAAGGGCGCCATGCTGATCGGCAACGGACCTGACGCCATGCACCGCGTCTCGATGGTCGGCAACGACATGAAGCTCGACAATGGCATCGGCATGTGCGGCAAGGCCGGCCAGGGCGTGCCGGTCGGCGTCGGCCAGCCGCATCTGAGGATGAACCAGATGACGGTCGGCGGCACCCGGGTTTGAGGCTCGGCGCCGTTCGGAAGAGATCGACGACGCGCTGACGCGTTTCGACCTGTTCGTGGCGATAGAACTTCGACGAACAGATCGAGCGGCCGGCGACACGGATGGTGCCTGCCTTCGTCGAGCGTGCTCTCTCAGCGACAGGCTATTGCCGGCGTTCCCAACCTGAATCCCGGCCGCGACCTTGAAGCGAACACAATCCACATTAAGACATTATTAGGTCTTTGACTGCTTGGGCTGCCTTTTGCGCACGAACGCAGCACCAGTTCCTCGTTGCGGTGGTGGTTTTGGCAATGCGGCCCGTCCTGACTTCGTCTTTCCTGCTTGGCTTCGTTTCGTTGATTGGCGCGACAGCGCTGCAAGCCAGTCCGGCGGCAGCACAGTCGACGTGGTTCAAGGCGCGATCGACGCAATCTTCTGCCGCCGCCGTGGGTGGAAGCACCAGCGTCCCCTACGGTTGGATCGACTTCTGTCATCGCCGGCCAAAAGAGTGCAAGGTGCCCGCTCTGCCGGCCGCGAATGTCAAGCTGACAGCACGGAACCTCCGCATCCTCAAGCGGATAAATCAGAAGGCGAACAGCGCCATCAAACCCGTCAGCAATTTCGATCACTGGGGCACGATGGCGGACCATTGGGATTACCCGGTTGACGGCAAGGGCGATTGCAAGATCTACGCACTCTACAAACGCAAGCTCCTTCAGGAGGCTGGATTTCCCAGACAGGCGCTGCTGATGACGGTCGTGCGCGACCTCAACAATGAGGGCCACACCATCCTGACGGTGAAAACCGACAAAGGCGATCTCGTCCTCGACAATATGGTCGACGAAATCAGGCCCTGGAACGCGACCGGCTACTACTTTCTGAAACGTCAGTCGCAGCAGAATCCGAATGTCTGGCAGTCGGTCAACCAGCGAGGCGGCACGCCGAAAACCTGACGGATGCCGCCAAGCGCGTAATCTGAGCGGCCGGAGCGATCGCCTTTGACGGGCTGATGCGCCACACCAGAGGCCCCCTGTCTGGCAACGAGCAAGGATGTTCGCCCCGCGAACGGAAAGGGCGCCTCCCGGCCGCGGCAGCCTACTGGTTGCAGGCCGGTTCGCCCTGCTTTCCGCAAGACGGCTTTTTCTTGAGCTGCTGTGGCGGCTGCTCCTGCGGGAGACGCCGCTCTTGCATCTGCTGTCTCGGCTGCGCCCGGAATTCCGGCTTCGGCTCCGATCTCTGCGGCCGGAGCACCTGCTCGTTAGGCCTTTCCTGTCTCAACTGACGCTGCGCATTCTCGTTCGGCCTGATCTTGAGGTTGCGCTGGACGTTAACCTCCGGGCCGGCGGCCCCCTGTTCGCTGTTCTGCAGCCGGCGCAACGTCCTGCCCCTGTCGTTCCTGCTGGCGGAGCCCTGATTCTCGTCGGAGAACACCGCCGGATTGTTCCTGCTGAACCGTTTCTGCACGCCCGGTCCGTTGTCGGTTGGCTCACCGTTGACGGTCGGCAGTCTGCGGAGCTTCCTGCTCTTGTCGTTTCCGCTGGCCGGGCCTTGACCTTGGTTGGAGAACACCTCCGGATTGTTCTTCCTGAGCCGCTCCTGCACGCCAGGCCGATTTTCGGCCGGAGCACCGTTGACGGTCGGCAGCTTGCGGAACTTCTTGCCGTTCTGCCGAGCTGTGCCCTGCTCTCCGGTAACAGCTGCACCGGCATTTCCAGTCGCCTCTTGGTTGCGGCCTACGATGCCTTGCTTGCCAAGCTGCTTCCTGGACTTGTTGCTGCGCAAATTCTCGTCGTTCAGCGCCGGCCTACCGTTGATGAGCGGCAGCTTTCTACCGTTGGCTCCTGGCAGGGCGTGATCGGTTTCAAGCTTACCGGTCGACAAGGTCTTCGACAGCGGAGTCGCGGCATCAGGTTGCTGGCCCTGTATCACACGTTGGCCAGGCTTCGGCGGCAAGCCGCCCTGTTGCTGATTGGACGGGGCCTGACCGGACATGGCCACTCTCTTTTTCAGCAGCGGCGGCAGCGCGACCCTGGCCGCCAGTGCAGCCGAGCCGGCCCCAACCGTGCCTCCGGCCGTCTTCTGGCCTGTCGTGAGGCCACCCTGAGCATTGTGATTGATGGTCTCGTTTTTGATCGTCGTGTTGATATTGTTGATGACGGTCGTGTTGTGGATGTTGTTGAAGATGATGTCGTTCGGCGGCGGCACGATGTGACGCGGCGGATTGATAAACACAGGTATCGGCACGAATACCGGTGTCGGCAGGACGAAGACGTCAACCGGCGGCGGAGGCGCTTCCAACACGACGAATTCCGGCGGCGGCGGCGGCAGGAAGATCACCGCGATCGGCGGTGGCGGCTCGAAGTCGAAATCGGGATCGTCGAAATAGAGCACCGGCCTGTCGACGTAGACGATTTCCTCCTCCGGCGGCGGCGGCAAATCATAGTCATAGACGGTGAATTCCTCCGGCGGTTCCAGCGCAGCGTCGAAATGCTCGAGCCGCCAGCGCGCGTCCCAGGCATGCGGACCATGCCGATAGCGTCGCAGATAAGACCAATAGGCTTCCGGGGTGTCCTGCAGCCAGGTCTCACGCCACGTGATTGCCTCGCGCCGCGCGGCGATGATGGCGCGCACGCGCTTGGCCATCGGATCGTGTGGATAAGTGACGAGGAAATCCTCGTAGCCGCGCATCGTGTCGCGATCGAGAGCCGCGACATAGGCGTCATGAGCATTGAAATCGCGGATCGCCCTGGTTCGATTGGACCGGGAGTCGGCCTCCGAGACCTTGGGCGCGGGCGCGTCCGCAGCGCGGTCGAAGAAGACGAAAGGCGTGACGATTTTCGAGGCGTTCCACGGCACTTCCGCACCTTGCGTCACCTCGTTGACACGCAATCGTGTGCGGTCGAACACGTCGTCAAGCGACAATCCGCCTTGGCGTATCATCTCGGCCAGCGCCTGGGCATAGGCACCGTAGGGGCCTTTGCCTTCGGGCGCGACCGTTCCGGGAGCGGCGTTGAAGGCAATCAGCATGTTCGGGTCGGGATCGACCAACGCAAGGCCGCCGGCCAGCGGCTCTTTCCACTTCGGGAAGGGATTTGGCCGCGCCGCGTCAAGCACGACGATGTTGACCTTCGTCGGCAATCCGGCCAGCGATTTGGTGACATCGGAGAGCCGCATCGCCTGAAGCGGCACGTCGGCTGGACTGGCAATCTGGGCATCGATCGGCAAGTAGTAATTCTCGCCTTCGAACTGCACGCCGTGGCCGGCGAGATAGACGAAGACAATCGCGTCGGGACCGGCGGCGGAGACCTTGCCGAGGAAATCGCGCAATGCGCCGCGCAGCGATTCCTGATCGACATCGCGCGCCCCGACCACATCGAACCCGGCCGCCTGCAAGGTCTGCGCGATCAGGCCCGCATCATTGGCGGCGGTCGCGAGCTCGCCGGCCTGATACGCGCCATTGCCGATGACGAACGCCAAGCGCTTTTCACCTTGCGCGAGGGCTCCGGTCGAGGAGCTGACCGCGAAAAAGATAAGAACGATGATGAGGCCGGTGAATTTCTGAAGGGTCTGCATGTCCGTTATCGCCATCGGTTCATATTAGTAACGGCGAATGGGCCGAAATGTTTCCCAAAGATGCGAAATTAGGAACCCGCACAAAGGCGGCTTTAGGGCACAATTTGGTCGAAAGAACAGAGGCTTCAGAAATTTCCTGCGAACCGGCGGTCGTGAACTACCGCCGCCTCTTCGGCCTTTCCAGCAAGGCGACCGCTTCGACGTGAGGAGACCACAGGAACTGGTCGATGGGCGTCACGCTTTTCAAGCTGTAGCCGCCATCGATGAGGATGCGCAGGTCGCGAGCCAGCGTCACCGGATTGCAGGACACCGCGGCAACGAACGGGACATCCGAGCGGGCGATCTGCTTCGACTGATCCTCGGCGCCGGCGCGCGGCGGATCGAAGACAAGGCCGTCGAAGGCGTTCAACTCCTTGAACGTCAGTGGCCGGCGAAACAGGTCGCGGCGTTCGCCCGTCACCCGCTTGATGCCGGTCGCGAAGCGGGAACCCCGGTCGAGCGCCGAGAGTGCGGCCGCATCGCCTTCGACCGCGTGCACCTCCGACTTCGCGGCCAGCCGCAAGGCGAAGCTGCCGCAACCGGCAAAAAGGTCGGCGACCTTTTTCGCACGCTTCAGATGTCCGCCGACGATCTCGGCCATTGTCTGTTCGGCTGCCTCGGTCGCCTGCAGGAAGGCGCCCGGCGGCACGGCGACCGCGACGCTGCCGAACATGACGACAGGCTTCCTCGGCTCGATGACGATCTCGTCGTCGATGGACAATCTGGCAAAGCCCTGCGCAATGACAAAATTGGAAGCGATACGGCGCTGGTGTTCGCCGAGCTTGCCGGGGTCGTGCGCCGCGACGTCGAGGCCCGAAGCCGTCACGGTGACCGCCATCCGGAATGATTTGGTGGTGGCACATATCAATCCGGCCAGCGCCTTCAACGGGCCGAGCGCGGCGACGATCTCCGGCAGCGAGATCGGACATTCGGATATCGAGATGATTTCCGGCGACAGATGGCGATTGAAGCCGAGCAACATGCCTGTTTCAGTGCGCCGGGCGGCAAGCACGACACGGCGGCGCGATCGCGGCGCGCAGGCGACCAGTTCGCCAATCTCGCAATCGATGCCCTTCAATGCGTGCACCACCTTTTCGCGTTTCCACCCGCGATAGGCTTCGGTCTCGAAATGCTGGAGGGCACAACCGCCGCATTCGGTGAAATGGCGGCAGGCAGGGTCGACGCGCAGCGGCGAGGCCTCCAGCACCGCCATCAGCGTGGCGCGATCCCTTTCGCGCGCGGCGGTGACGGTCTCGCCCGGCAGCGTGAAGGGAATGAACAGATCGCCGCTTTCGGTTTCGGCGATGCCGTCGCCCTGCGATCCGAGCTTTCGTATTGTGAAGCGTGCGCTCATCGGTCCTTGATCCCACCGAGCAGGAATTCGCGATTGCCGTCGCCACCTTCGATCGGCGACAGATGCAGGCCGAGCGAGCGCCAGCCGGGAACGGCATCCAGCCAATCCTGCAGCAGGCCCGCGACACGGGCGGCATCGAAGGGGTCCTTCAACAGACCGCCCTTGCCGATCGCCTCGCGACCCGCCTCGAATTGCGGTTTGACCAGAAAGACCGCGCCGGCGCCGGGCCTCGCAAGAGCAAGCGCCGGCGGCAGCGCAAGTTTCAGCGAGATGAAACTGACGTCGGAAACGATGAAATCCGGACTGTGGCCGGCAAGATCGGCGGCGGTGAGATCGCGTGCGTTCAGGCCTTCGATCACGGTTACGCGCGGATCACCGCCGACATCAGGATGCATCTGGCCGTGGCCGACATCGATGGCCGTGACATGGGACGCGCCGCGTTCGAGCAATACCTGGGTGAAACCGCCTGTCGAGGCGCCGATGTCGAGGGCCTCGCGGCCGGCGGGGTCGAGGCCGAAATGGTCTAGCCCGCCGATCAGTTTGAGCGCCGCGCGCGAAACATAGCCTTGCGCCGGATCGTCGATGACAACGAGGCATTGCGGCGAAACGTTCTGGCCGGGCTTGCGGGCAATTGCGCCGTCAACCGTCACCGTGCCACGCTCGACCGCGTCACGGGCGCGCGAACGGCTGGCAAACAGCCCACGCTGGACGAGCAGGTCGTCGAGCCGCTGGCGTGTGCTGGCTGGCAGAGGCGAATTCATCGGCCTTCTCTGGCGAAAGCCCGCGATGAAGGCAAGGACATTACACGGAACAGGGTGACGTCGTGCGTGAACGGCTGGAGCAGCGGGCCAAGCCGCGGCTTGCGCGCATCGCGTCGGGTCCGGCAAAATGGCCGTCGGGGACAGCCTCCATCGGGGAATCCGGGGAGAACGAATGCTGACGGGAACCTGCCACTGCGGCGCGACCCACTGGACCCTGGAGGGCGATCCCGGCCCGGTGACCGCCTGCAACTGCACGCTTTGCCGCCGCTATGGCGCGCTCTGGGCCTATGATTATGTCGACGAGCGCATTCGCGTTTCGGGGCCGACGGCCAGCTATAGGCGCGCCGGAAAGGACACGCCGTCGCTCGAAGTCCTGTTCTGCCCGACCTGCGCCTGTGTGCTGGCCTGGCGCGGCTTGCGCGCCAGCGATTCTGGCCGAATACGCATCGCCGTCAATGTGCGGCTGGCGCCACCCGAAGCCGTTGCCGACCTGCCGATCGACCATTTCGATGGCCTCGACTCTTTCGACGATTTGCCACGCGATGGTCGCTGCGTGCGCGATATGTGGTTTTAGAAGATGGTTCGCGGAACCTGGCGCTCGATAGCCGGAGACAGACCATCGTTCCGGTTGCCCGACGCCTGTTCACGTGGATGCTCGGTCGTAACAGCGGGCTGAGGTGCGGCGTTGGGCACGACCACAAGCTGCGGCATCTGCTTGTAGGAAAAGCCGCCGCGGATACCGCCCATCTTGCCGGCGACAATCCCTGTCGCCGCCTTTTCAAGATTGCGGTCGTAGGGCGTCTCGGCGGCAGCCGGTACCACTATCACGGCCAAGAGGGCCGTGCCGCACAGAAGCGTCTTCATTTTCGTTGTCTCCCTGCCTGGCTGCTGTCTAGCAGGGCGCCGTTGAAAAACGGCCAAGGGACACGGTAAGCGAAAGGCCAAACGGCAGCGTTAACAATGCGTTATGAAATCAAGCCGGCAAACTGAGTCAGACTGTTCAGATTTTGATTCAGGCGCGCTGGGCGCGGACCGTGTGGCCGAGGGCGGTGAAAACGGTGCGCACGATCCCGGCGGCGTCGAGTCCGGCGTCGGCATACATCTTTTCCGGCTTGGCGTGATCGGCGAACACGTCGGGCAGAACCAGCGGGCGTACCTTCAGGCCGCTCTCCAGCAATCCTTCTTGGGCAAGGAGCTGCAGCACATGGCTGGCGAAGCCGCCGATGGCGCCCTCCTCCACGGTGACCAGAACCTCGTGCGAGCGAGCCAGCCTCCGGATCAGATCCTGGTCGAGCGGCTTGGCGAAGCGGGCATCGGCAACCGTGGTGGAAAGCCCGGCCGCGCCGAGTTCCTCGGCGGCGGCAAGGCAATCCTGCAGCCTTGTGCCGAAGGACAGCAGGGCGACCTTGCTGCCTTCCCGGACGATGCGGCCTTTGCCGATGTCGAGAACCGAGCCGCGCTCCGGCATGTCGACGCCGACGCCGTTACCGCGCGGATAGCGGAAGGCTATCGGCCCGTCGTCATAGCCGGCGGCGGTGCGCACCATGTGGCGCAGTTCCGCCTCGTCGGCCGCCGCCATCACCACAAAGCCCGGCAGGCTTGCCAGGAAGGTGGTGTCGAACGCTCCACAATGGGTGGCGCCGTCGGCGCCGACGAAGCCGGCGCGATCGATGGGGAAACGCACGGGCAGTTTCTGGATCGCGACGTCATGGACGACCTGATCGTAGGCGCGCTGCAGGAAGGTCGAATAGATCGCCGCGAACGGCTTGTAGCCTTCCGATGCCAGGCCGGCGGCAAAGGTCACCGCATGCTGCTCGGCGATGCCGACATCGAAGGTCCTTGACGGGAACACCTCGCCGAACAGGTCAAGGCCGGTGCCGCTCGGCATGGCGGCAGTGACGGCAACGATGCGGTCGTCCTCGCGGCCCTCCTGGATCAGGCTTTCGGCGAACACCTTGGTGTAGGCCGGCGCGTTGGCCGGCGCCTTGGCCTGCGCGCCGGTGATGACGTCGAATTTGTTGACGCCGTGATACTTGTCCGCGGCGGCTTCCGCCGGCGCATAGCCCTTGCCCTTCTGGGTGACGACATGGATCAGCACCGGGCCCTTGCCGTTGTCGCGGACATTTTTCAGGACCGGAATCAGATGTTCCAGATTGTGACCGTCGATAGGGCCGATGTGATAGAAGCCGAGTTCCTCAAACAAAGTGCCGCCGGTGACGTAGCCGCGCGCATGCTCGACCGCCCGCGTGATGGCGCGATCGGCCCGCTTGCCGAGATAGGAGGTCAGCTTCTTGCCGAAGTCGCGCAGGCCGACATAGGTCTTGCCGGAAGCCAGTCGCGCCAGATAGGCGCTCATGGCGCCGGTCGGCGGCGCGATCGACATGTCGTTGTCGTTGAGGATGACGATGAGCCGGGCATCGAGCGCGCCGGCATTGTTCATCGCCTCATAAGCCATGCCGGCCGACATTGCGCCGTCGCCGATGACGGAAATGACATTGTTGCGGCCGCCTGAGAGGTCGCGGGCGGCGGCCATGCCCAAGCCGGCCGATATCGACGTCGAGGAATGGGCGGCGCCGAACGGGTCGTATTCGCTCTCGGCCCGGCGGGTGAAGCCCGACAAGCCGCCTTCCTGGCGCAAGGTGCGGATGCGGTCCCGGCGTCCGGTCAGGATCTTGTGCGGATAGGCCTGGTGGCCGACATCCCAGATCAGCCGGTCATCGGGTGTGTTGAAAACATAGTGCAGCGCCACTGTCAGTTCGACCACGCCCAGGCCGGCGCCAAGATGGCCGCCGGTGCGGGACACGGCATCGACCAGTTCGGCGCGCAGCTCGGATGCCAATTGCGGCAATTCGCTCTCGGCCAGCGTGCGCAGGTCGGCCGGGATGCGAATCCTGTCGAGAAGCGGCGTATGCGGCGTTGCGTTCACGGTGGGCCCAGACTTTCTGTTCATCGGCGGGATAGGCCGCCGGCCGGCGAAAGTAAATGCGTGTCGGTGACGCGGACGGCCAGCCTCTCGATCCGCTCAGCCTTCCGGCAGCGGAATGAATTCCTTCTCATCGCCAGGAACGATATCGAAGCGGCCGGTCTTCCATTCCTGCTTGGCCTGCTCGATGCGCTCCTTGGACGAGGAGACGAAATTCCACCAGATGTAGCGCTTCGAACCGAGCGAGGCGCCGCCGAACAGCATGAAATGCGCCCCGGTCAGCGATGATATGACGATCTCGTCGCCGGGGCGGAACACCAGCAGCCGTTCCGCCGGAAAGACGTCGCCCGAAATCGAGACCTCGCCTTCCAGCGTATAGATGGCGCGCTCTTCCGCATCGGCCGGGATTTTGACACTGGCACCGGGCGCCAGCCGCAAATCAGCGTAGAGCGTTTCGGAGTCCGCCCGCACCGGAGACCGCAATCCCTGGAAATCACCGATGACGACGCGCCCGCTGACGCCGTCGGCATCGATCTCGGGAAGCCGAAGCGCCGCTGTGTTCTCGAACACCGGCGCAACCTCTTCCTTGCCATCGGGCAGTGCCAGCCAAGTCTGCAAGCCGGAGATGGACATCGGCGCGCCGCGCAATTCCTGTGGCGTGCGCTCGGAATGGACGATGCCACGGCCCGCGGTCATCAGGTTCACGTCGCCGGGCTGGATCACCATTTCGGTGCCGAGCGAATCGCGATGCCGGATCTTGCCGTCGAACAGATAGGTCACGGTCGACAGGCCGATATGCGGGTGCGGACGGACATCGAGCGCCTGGCCGGCGCGCAGGATGGCCGGGCCCATGCGGTCGAAGAAGATGAACGGCCCGACCAGCCGCCTCTTGGCGGTCGGCAACGCGCGGCGCACTTCGAAGCCGCCAATATCCTTGGCGTTGGGGATGACCATCAACTCGATCTGGTCGCTGGCGAAGGCATCGCCGGCCTCAGGGTCTTTCCCCGGGAAGAAGCTCATGAACTCTCCTGGTCAGCGCTCGGTGGCTGCCTCAGCCGCATCAGGCAAAGCGGATCGCGGCCTTTGCTCTTAGTTTGGCCGCCACCTCTTCGCGATTGCGCGGATGCTGGTGGGTTTCGAGGGAATCAAGCAATTCGCGTGCCGATGCCGCGATGGCTTCGACAGCATGATCGAACGCATGCTGGTTCTGTTTCGACGGCCGCGTCGTTCCACTCAGCTTGCGGACAAACTGGAGTGCCGCGTCGCGGACTTCGTCGTTGGTTGCCGGCGGATCAAAATTGAACAGGGTCTTGATGTTTCTGCACATCGTTTCCAAACCTCCTCTTGTCCGTTTCAATCGGGACGAACTGTATCCTCAATCATGATCGTGTCCAAAAATCGGTAAGACTGCGAGGGCGCCTTAGTCCGCGTCGAGCGGCTCGGTTCCAACCGGCTTGCCATCGCGCGACAGCCTGATCTTCTCGACCTTGTCCTCGGCTGCCTTCAGCAAGCGGTCGCAATGCGCCTTCAGCGCCTCGCCGCGCTCGTAGATCCGGATCGACTGGTCGAGCGGCACGTCGCCGCGCTCCAGATCATCGACGATCTTCTCCAGCGCGTCGAGTGCCTGTTCGAAGCTCATCGCCTTGACGTCTTCGTTGATCTCACCGCTCATCATTCATCCTTTCATCAGTCGCCCGACATGGGCGGCGACCGAAAATGCCAATCCTTGCAGATCGTAGCCACCCTCGAGCAGGCTGACGAGCCGGTTGCCGCCGTGGCGTGCGGCGCGCTGCATCAGTTGGCCGGTCGCCCAGTCGAAATCGTCCTCGGTCAGATTGATCTCGGCCAGCGGGTCGCGGTGGTGCGCGTCGAAGCCGGCCGAAATGATGATCAGGTCGGGGGCGAAATTGTCGAGCGATGGCAGCACGCGCGACAGGAAGGCATCGCGAAACACCTCGCTGCCGGTCTGTGGCGCCAGCGGCGCGTTGACGATGTTGCCGGCACCGGTCTCGTTCTTCGCCCCGGTGCCCGGGTACAACGGCATCTGGTGCGTCGAGCAATAGAGCACCGACGGATCGTCCCAGAAAATATCCTGCGTGCCGTTGCCGTGATGCACGTCCCAGTCGACGACGGCGACACGCTCGGCGCCGTGCCTCTTCTGCGCGTAGCGGGCAGCGATCGCGGCCGTGTTGAAGAAGCAGAAGCCCATTGCCGTGGTCTTTTCGGCATGGTGGCCAGGCGGACGGGCGGCGACGAAGACATTGTCGGCGCGGCCCGCAAAGACGTCGTCGACGGCGGCGTTGGCGGCGCCGATCGCCGTGATCGCGGCCTGCCAGCTCTTCGGGCTGGCGGTGGTGTCGGCGTCGATGTGGGCAATGCCTTCGTGGGGGATGGCGGCGCGGACACGCGCGACGAAATCGGCGGGATGCGCATAGAGGATCGTCGCCTCGTCGCCTTGCGGTGCCTCGACGCGGTCGAGCGCGGCAAAAGCTTCGTCGTCGAGCACGCGCTCGATGGCGCGCAGGCGGTCGGGCCGCTCGGGGTGACCCGGCGGGGTGATGTGTTCGAGAAAGATGGGGTGCGTGTAGAGACGGGTAGCCATCTCCCCTATCTAGTGCCCCGGCGCCGTAATGGCCATGCGCAGCGGCTTGATCGCTGGGGAAAATCACGCCTGCGTCCATTGGCGTCGCTGCGGGGATTGGCGGCGCTGGGGCTTCGGCGTAAGGTTGCCGCCACTGCCTGGTGCCTGCCGGTCTGTTTGTTTTAGCCGCATTCTGCGACGCCAAATGATTTCACTTGGCTGCAAATGCTCCGGCGGGAGAATCGGGAACACGGTTGAATTCCGTGGCGTGCCCAACGCTGTAAGGGGGACCGCGCCGGTAAATGCCACTGTCGATGACGGGAAGGCACCGGACGCGGGTTGATCCCGAGCCAGAAGACCGGCCTGGCAGGCATCGTCATCCGCATGGTCAGGCGGATGACATCAGAGCGATGTGGGTCCTCTTGGACGCGCAAAGTTCGCTCTGAGAATTTGAACTGCTGCAATCGCAAGGGGATAAGCGATGCCGGAAGCCATGACCGCTCCAATGGGCGATGGATTTGATCAGATAGCGCGTGACGCGGTTTATCGCGCCATGTTCACGCGGCGCGACGTCCGCAGCCATTTTACATCGGAGGCGATCGACGATGCAGTGCTGGCGCGGCTGCTGCTTGCCGCCCACCACGCGCCATCGGTCGGCTTCATGCAACCCTGGAATTTCATCGTCATCCGCGATGCCGCGCGACGGGCGAAGGTGCGCGACCTGTTCCTTGCCGCGCGCGAGCAGGAACTGCCGGCAATCGAGGCAGACCGGCAGGCGCTCTACCGCAAGCTCAAGCTCGAAGGCATTTGCGAAAGCGCATTCAACATCTGTATCACCTGCGACCGCGAGCGCTCGAAAGGCTCGCCGCTGGGGCGCTGGCACAACCCGGAAATGGATCTCTACAGCACGGTCTGCGCGGTGCAGAATTTCTGGCTGGCCGCGCGCGCTGAAGGCGTTGGCGTCGGCTGGGTCAGCATCATCGAGGCGCAAGCGCTGAAAAGCCTGCTGTCTGTCCCCGACCACGTGACGCCGATCGCCTATCTTTGCGTCGGCCGTGTCTCGGAGTTCGCGCCGAAACCGGACCTCGAAACGCATGGCTGGGGCCGACGCCTGCCGCTGCCCGACCTGATCATGAGCGAGACGTTTTGCGGCCAGGGTGAGGCACCGCTCAAATTGGCGGTGGCGCGCCTCGACACCGTCGCAGGTGCGCCCGCCAGCCCCGCCGATCAGCGCGTCGCGCCGGCCGTGCCCCAGCGCGAGCCGCCGAAGGTGGAGAGCGCCTTGTCCTTGAGTTCCCGGAACTTCGATGAGGCTTCGGCCAGCCTGGCGTCCCAGGCCGGATCAGGCACCTGGCCCTCGATGGTCCTGAAATAGACCTGCATCAGGCAGGCAATGGCGAATGGCTCGATGAAGGCCGCCTTGAAAGCCCAGGCAAAGACGATGGCGAGCACGAAAGCCCAGCCGGCGAGTTGCCCGGGCATGACGTAAAGAATGGCGGCTGCCGGAGCCAGCATCAGCAGGAAAATCACGAAAGACACCCCCCACATGATGACCGCCAGCCAGACGGCGTTCTTGACCATGGTCTTGCCGTTCTGGGCGTAGAGCACCACGCCTTGGCGCGCCGTCTCGAACGGCGAGGACGAATTGATGCGGATGTTGTAGCCGAGAATGATCTCGTCGACATAGGTCAGCGACAGCCGGATCACCGTGTTGAGGAACGAGACCAGGCCGCTCAGACCGGGGATGGGCAGGAAGGCCGCGATGCCACCCAGCAGGCCGGTGATGGCGCGGATAGCGCCCTTGACCAGCTGGTCGACGACGAAAAGGATGTTCGCCTCGGCAAAGCGCTCGGTCACAACCTCTTTCGCGTAGGCGATCTGGTTCTGGCCGTCGGGAACGTCATGTCCGTCGATCAGATGCACCATGACGGCGATATGGCCTGCCTTGACGACGTAGAGGATGTATTCGCGGATCCAGTAGACGGCGATCGAGACGACGCCGAAACCGACCACACCGCCCCAAAGGGCAAAGGACAACGGTCCGTCGGGATCGGTGGAGATATGTCCGACGCCGTAGCCGACCGAGGCACCGGTGCCGGTGGCCATGACGTAGGCCAGTGTGATGCCGAAATAGACGACCATGCGAAAGACAATGAAAGGCCAGGTCCGCATCATGATGGACACCGACCTGCCGATATCGAAATCCCACATGCCCGATTCTCCCCTCAGAGATGGCTGGGGAGGATGCGCCCAAACCGGCTATTGTCAATTGCAGGCGGTGGCGGAAGCGCCACGGCGGCTCAGTTTGGCTGTGCTTCCGGTTTCTCGAGCAGGCCTTCGAGCAATTGCTTGAACGCCGCCACCACCTTCCTCGACGTCGCTTCGGGATCGTTCGAGTTGGCGATCCGCTGTGCGGCCTGACTGCTCGCACCGTTGATCAATCGCGCCGCCGTTTCGGGATCGACGCCCGGCACCACCATCCCCTCCTGTTGCAGCGCCGTCAGATGATCGGTCATTGAACCGACGCAGGCATTGGCATTCGACCATTGCGCCGGGTCTCCCAGCACGGCCGGACCGTCCCGGAACATGATGCGCTGGATTTCCGGCTCCAGTGCCATTTCGATGTAGGTCGTGCATTCGTCGACGAAATGCTGCCAGCGGGTCGGCGCCCTCGCCGCGACCTCATTCACCCGGGCGGCCATTTCCGCGTCGATCTCGGCGATAACCGCCTGCAGCAGTCCCTTCTTGTCGCCGAAGTGATGATAGAGGGCGCCGCGTGTCAGCCCGGCCGACGCGGTGAAATCGTCCATCGACGCTTCGGCGTAGCCAATGGTGCCGAAAGCCTGGCGGGCCGCCGTGATCAGCTTGGCTCGCGTCTCGGCAATCATCTCCTTGCGGGGTCTGTGCATTGTTCTGGACCTATCCACATACGTCTCGTATGCCAATTGACATACGCAACGTATGAACTACCTGACATTCATACGCATCGTATGTAATTGTCGCATCATCCTTTGTCGAGGAACCAGCCATGCAAAACCCCTATTCGGAAATCTTTCGAGCCCCCGGAACCAAAGGCTTTGCGGCCGCCGGCTTCCTGGCGCGCCTACCGATCGCCATGGCACCGATCGGCATCGTCGCGATGCTGTCTCAGACGCGTGGCGAATACTGGCTGGCCGGCGCGGTCTCGGCGACTTTCGCGCTGGGCAACGCTTTCGTGGCGCCGCAAATATCAAGACTGGTGGACCGTCTGGGCCAGACACGCATCGTGGTCCCCACCACCATCATCACCGTGATCGCCTTCGCGGTTCTCATCGCTGCAGCCAATCAGGATTGGCCGGTCTGGACGCTGTTCGTCTCGGCACTGGCGGCCGCGGCCATGCCCAGCATGCCGGCAATGGTGCGCGCTCGCTGGACCGAGATCTTCAGAGGACGGCCGCAGATGAACACCGCTTTCGCCTTCGAATCGGCTGCGGACGAACTGGTCTATATTGCCGGCGCGTCGCTGTCGGTGGGGCTCAGCGCAGGCCTCTTTCCTGAAGCCGGCGTCCTGGTCAGCACCGTGCTCCTCGCCATCGGTTCAACGGCTTTCATCCTGCAGCGCTCGACCGAACCGCAGGTGCGGCCGGTGGACCGTGCCACGAGCGGCTCGGCAATAAGGCTGCGGTCGGTGCAGATCATCACCCTTGCCTTGATTTTCATCGGCGCGACCTTCGCGACGACGGAGGTGAGCACCGTGGCCATCACTGGGGAATTCGGTCAGCCGGGCGCCGCCAGCCTTGTCATCGGCGTCTATGCGCTAGGATCGTTCGTGCTCGGCATCATCGTCGGCGCCCTCAACCTGCAAGCACCGCTGCAACGCCAGTTGGCAATCGCGGTCGCCCTGGTCGCGCTTGGCACGCTTTTGCCGCTCACCGCCGGTACGGTGCCGCTTCTGGCGCTGACCGTGTTCATCAGCGGCGTGGCGATCTCGCCGACCTTCATCACCGCCTTCGGCCTGATCGAACGGCACGTGCCGGAAGCGATGCTGACCGAAGGCATCACCTGGGTGATGACCGGCATCGGCATCGGCATGGCGCTCGGTTCCTTCGCCGCCGGCGCGGTGGTGGATGCGTTCGGCGCCCAGAACGGGTTCTGGGTTTCGGTTGCATCAGGCGTTATCGCACTGGTCACGGTGCTGCTCGGCCAGCGCAGCCTCGCCACCCACGAATGCGAGTTGGAAGGATGCGAGGCGGCAATCCCTGCCGAATGACCGCCAGGGTTTGTTGAGCTCAGATAATCTCGGTCTTGGCGATATGAATGCCAAACCCTTCGAGGCCGACATAATGGCGCTCGCGCGAGGCGATCAGGTTGATCGAGGAAATGCCGAGATCCTTGAGAATCTGGGCGCCGAGCCCGATCTCGCGCCATTCGCTCTCACGCCGGCGCGCCTCTTCATGGTCCTCGCGGTCGCCCGACGCCGGCCGCTTGCGCTCCTGGTGGGCAACGCCGACCGAGCCCTCTCTGAGATAAACGATGACGCCGCGCTTGCGCTCGCCCATCGCCTTCATGACGCCGTCGAGCCGGTGGCTGGTGCCGAACACATCGGTCACCACGTCCTCCGAATGCAGCCTCACCGGCACGTCCTCGCCGTCGCGGATGTCGCCGAAGACGATGGCGACGTGATGCATCGTGTCCCAGGGCAGTGTGTAGGTGAAGACCTGCGCCTTGCCACCCAGCGTCTCGATGTCGGAGCAAGCGACGCGCTCGACCAGCGTTTCCTTGCGTTGCCGGTAAGCGATGAGGTCGGCGACCGAAACCTGCTTCAGGCCGTGTTCCTCGGCGAAAGCCTGCACCTGCGGGCCGCGCTTGACGGTGCCGTCATCATTGACCAGTTCGGAAATGACACCGATCGGCGGCAGGCCAGCGAGCTTGCACAAATCCACGGCCGCCTCGGTATGGCCCGAGCGCATCAAGACGCCGCCTTCACGCGCGATGAGCGGGAATATGTGGCCGGGGCGGACGAAATCCGAAGCGCCGACATTGCCGTTGGCAAGATTGCGCACGGTCAGCGTGCGGTCGTCGGCCGAAATGCCTGTCGTCGTGCCGTGCTTGAAGTCGACGCTGACGGTGAAGGCAGTGGTGTGGGCCGAATCATTGTCGGCGACCATCGGCGCGAGGTTCAGCCGCTTGGCTTCTTCGCGCGGCATCGGCGTGCAGACGATGCCCGACGTGTTGCGCACGATGAAGGCCATCTTCTCCGGCGTGCAGTGGACGGCGGCGACGATCAGGTCGCCCTCGTTCTCACGCCCATCATCGTCCATGACGACGACGATCTCGCCGCGTTCGAAAGCCCGAATGGCTTCGACGATCTTCTTCTGGTCGTAAGGCATGGAAATGCTCGCTTCGCTCGCAGGGAATAGGGAATAGGCAGTAGGGAAAGGAAATTTTGGCTCTTTGGGGCGGGCAGACTGGCCTACTGCCTAATCCCTACTACCTATTCCCTTTCCTGTCTGTCCTCGATGCCGCAGATAGTGGTCGGCAATGGCGCAGGCAACCATGGCCTCTCCGATCGGGACGGCTCGGATGCCGACGCAGGGGTCGTGGCGACCCTTGGTCATCACCTCCACGTCGTTGCCGTCCTTGTCGATCGATTTGCGCGGCGTCAGGATCGACGAGGTCGGCTTGACGGCAAAGCGCGCGACGATCGCCTGGCCGGTGGAGATGCCGCCGAGGATGCCGCCGGCATTGTTGGAGAGGAAGACCGGCTTGCCGTCATTGCCCATGCGCATCTCGTCGGCATTCTGTTCCCCAGTGATACGCGAGGCCTCGAAACCATTGCCGATCTCGACGCCCTTGACGGCGTTGATCGACATCAGGCCGGAGGCAATGTCCTGGTCGAGCTTGGCGTAGATCGGCGCGCCGAGGCCGGGAGGCACACCGTCAGCGACGATCTCGATCACCGCGCCGACCGAAGAGCCGGCCTTGCGGATGCCGTCGAGGTACTGCGTGAAGACAGGCACGGAAGCCGGATCCGGGGTGAAGAACGGGTTCTCGGCATCGCCGATGAAATTCCAGTTCCAGTTGGCACGATCGATCGCCTTTTCGCCCATCGACACCAACGCGCCGCGCACCACCATGCCCGGCACCACCTTGCGGGCGAGCGCGCCGGCGGCGACCCTGGCCGCCGTCTCGCGCGCCGAGGAGCGGCCGCCGCCGCGATAGTCGCGTATGCCGTATTTGACGTCGTAGGTGTAGTCGGCATGGCCCGGCCGGAACTGGCGGGCGATCTCGCCATAGTCCTTGGAGCGCTGGTCGACATTCTCGATCAGCATCGACACCGGCGTGCCGGTGGTGATCATCGTCGCGCCGTCCTCGTCGAGGACAAAGCCCGAGAGGATCTTCACCTCGTCCGGTTCGCGGCGCTGGGTGACGAAGCGCGACTGGCCCGGGCGGCGCTTGTCGAGCTCGGCCTGGATTTCATCGCGCGTGAAGCGGATGCCCGGCGGACAGCCGTCGACCACGCAGCCGAGCGCCGCGCCATGGCTCTCGCCCCAGGTGGTGACGCGGAAAAGATGGCCAAACGTGTTGTGAGACATGGAAAAGCGCCCTGCCCGGCATCAAAACCGGCTGAAGCCTGCCTTCTATTGGCGTTTTCCACAGTGGTCAAACTGTCATCCCCGCCGTTTAAGTTTTGACACATTCGGCTGGTTTCTGCTTTCTTCCATTCGCCGTTGAGGACCCGCCGCCACTCAGGCCGGCGCAATGACCAAAGAGGACGATAATGCGTACCCTGATTGGCGCTGTTGCCGCCACGCTGCTGCTTTCCACCGCCGCCTTTGCCGGCCAGACCGAAGGCCTGATCAAGAAGGTCGACAAGGATGCGCTGACCCTGACACTGGACGACGGCAAATCCTACAAGCTGAACGCCGAAACCGATCTCGACGCGCTGAAGCCCGGCATGGACATCGTCATCGCTTACGATGTTACCGATGGCGAAAACGTCGTCACCGACATGCAGTTGCCGGGAGACGGCGACACGAACTAAAGCGCGTCGCGACGCGCTTTAGTTCTTTGTTTTTATGCATGTCGTCTTCCCCAAAACCGAAGTCACTTTTGGGCGACATGCATTAGCAATAGGCCGTCATCAGGCGCCCTAAAGCCACTCCAGGCTCCTGCCTTCAAGTTTGAGCACGCGATCCTGCGGTATCTCCAGGTTCGCGGCTTCGTCCTCGGGCATATCAAGCACGAAGCGAAACAGGGTGCGCATGACGCCGCCATGCGTGACACAAATCGTCTCGCGGTCGATCTCGTCGAACCATGGCTTCACCCGCTCGAGCAGCATCTGGTAGCTCTCGGCACCTTCGCCCGGCGGCTGAAAATTCCATTTGTCGCGAGCACGCGTCCTGCTTGCCCCGGGAGACCGCGTCTCGAGCTCGGCAAAGGTAAAACTCTGCCAATCGCCGAAATTGACTTCAATGAGCCTGATATCGGTTCGGTAGGCTAGCGGATCCAGCTTCATGGCGGCGCGGATGCGTTCCATCGTCTCGCGCGTGCGTCTCATCGGACTGGCGACGAAGTCGAATTCCTGGGGAACGCCGACGAGTTCGGCCAGCCGATGCCCGTTTCCGGTCGCCTGCTCGCGGCCGAGAGCATTGAGATCGGTGTCGGCCTGGCCCTGAAGCCGGAACTCGGCGTTCCACGCGGTCTGGCCGTGGCGCACGATATAAACCAGCGGATACATCAGCTCTTCCGGAGATCGGGCCAGGGCCTGGACGCAGGACAGGCGGAGAGAACTAATCCTTGACCGTCGAAATATCCGGCGCGTCGACCGCCTTCATGCCGACGACGTGATAGCCGGAATCGACATGGTGCACCTCGCCGGTGACGCCACGCGACAGGTCGGACAGGAAATAGACCCCGGAATCGCCGACTTCTTCCTGCGTGACCGTCTGTTTCAGCGGCGAATTGTATTCGTTCCACTTCAGGATGTAGCGGAAATCGCCGATGCCGGAGGCGGCAAGCGTCTTGATCGGGCCGGCGGAAATCGCGTTGACGCGGATCTTCTTGGCGCCAAGATCAACCGCGAGGTAACGCACGCTGGCCTCGAGTGCCGCCTTTGCGACGCCCATGACGTTATAGTGCGGCATCACCTTCTCGGCGCCGTAATAGGTCAGCGTCAGCAGCGAACCGCCCTCGGTCATCAGCGCTTCGGCGCGCTTGGCGATGGTGGTGAAGGAATAGACCGAAATGTCCATGGTGCGCAGGAAATTGTCCCGCGTCGTCTCGACATAGCGGCCGGTCAGCTCGTCCTTGTCGGAAAAGGCGATGGCGTGGACGAGGAAATCGAGCTTGCCCCAATGCTTGGCGACGTTGGCGAAAACCTCGTCCAAACTCGCGGGATCGGTGACGTCGCAATGGCCGGCGACAAAGGCGCCCAGCTCCGCCGCCAGCGGTTCGACTCGTTTCTTGAAGGCTTCGCCCTGATAGGTCAGTGCGATCTCTGCGCCGTGATCGACGCAGGCCTTGGCAATGCCATAGGCGATCGACCTGTTGTTGGCGACGCCAAGAATAAGGCCGCGCTTGCCGGCCATTAGGCCCTGTCCACCCGCCATGTCAGCGCTCTCCGCAAGGTTTCTGCTTTGTGGAGTGCCTATCGCACAGGCACACAGCCCCTTCAAGCGTTCAAACCGGACAGTTCGGGGGACAAAGCTCTCGATCAGCCTTTTTGGCCGCGCAACAGCGATTCGAGCGCGCTGTCGCCGCCTTCCGGCAGCATGATGCGCACATGCGCGTAGAGATCGCCATGGCCGCCGGCTTTCTCGGGCAAGCCCCTGCCCTTGAGCCGCAGGACCTTGTCCGAGCTCGACCAGGCGGGAACATTGACCGCGAGTCTGCCGGTCGGCGTCTCGACCGGCACCTTGGCGCCCAGCACCGCATCCGCCAGCGTCACCGGCAGATCGGCGTGCAGGTCGCGGCCCTCGATGCGGTAGCGCGGATGGCGACGGATGTGAATCTTGAGCAGTGCGTCGCCGGGCTGGCCCGGCCCCTGCTCACCCTGGCCTTTCAAACGGATGGTTTGGCCATCCTCGACATAGGCCGGCAGCTTGACCGCCACCTTGCGGCCGTCCGGGAACATCGCCGTCACCTTTTCGGCGTTCGCGGCTTCCTCGATGGTAATGTCGAGCGTGACGTTCAAATCGGCCGATGTCGCCGGCTGGCGGCGGTCGCCTGCGCCTGGCCCGCGCGCGCCTGAAAAGGCATCGCCGAAAATCTGGCTGAAGATGTCGCTGTTGCCGTCGAACGGATCGCCCCCTGGACGGCCCGAGCGGAACTCGAATCGCGAGCCGCCAGCGCCCTGTTGCTGGCGGCGAAATCCGGCAAAGGGGTCGCCGCCACCAGCCGCGCCTTCAAAACCCTGGAAACGCGGCTTGCCATCGGCGTCGATCTCGCCACGATCGAAAGCGGCACGGTTCTTCTCGTCGCCGATGACCTCATAGGCCTGATTGGCCGCGGCAAAACGGTCCTTCGCCTTGGGATCATTCGGATTCTGGTCCGGATGATGCTTCTTGGCGAGTTTCCGGTACGCCGATTTTATGTCCTTGGCCGATGCGTTCTTTGCAACGCCCAGGACCTCATAGGGGTCGCGCATGCTTCCTGCCCTGGAAAAGGAGTGAGTCCATACTTGCCCCCTATATGCGCTCGCATAGGAAGAAATTCCAGTAGCGGTGCGTCATATCAAAGGTGGAAAATCAGAGCGCCTTGAAGCCCTGCATGCGCCAGCCGCCGGCACTGGCGAGACAGAGTTCGCCCTCGAACATGGCAACGCCGTCAAAGCTCTCGCGCGAAGCCTTGAAGCGGCGGCACGTCTGGCCGCTGTCCTTCAATTCCGCCAGCTCCGTGATGGAGCCGCGCGAGCCGGTGCCGGCATTGGCCCAGGGCACGGCCTGGCCACCGAGCTGCTCGATGTCGGCGGACGATACCGCATTGCCGATCGTCGTCTGGTCGGAGTCGCGATCCGAATCGGCGGGCTTTGCCGAAGCCGATGTGCTTGAGGTCAGGATCGAGCGGTCGACTTCGGCTTTCTCAAGGCTGAAGCCTCCCGCGCCGCAGCCAGCAAGCGGCAGGGCGATTGACACGATCGCAACTTTCGCGCTGGCCGAAGCGATAACGCCCCATTGCCTGCTGTCAAAAGCTTGCGCGATACGCGACAATCGGCAACCTCCCTGATTTCGTGACAATTTGAGAAAAACTATGAGTGATGCAGAGTTAACAAGCGGTGACTTTACCCAGGCCGCCGAGCCGTTTCGCCTTTTTGCCGCATGGCTGGACGACGCCACCAAGAGCGAAATCAACGACGCCAACGGCGTGGCGCTGGCGACCGTCGATGCCGAGGGCATGCCGGACGTACGGATGGTGCTGCTCAAGGGGTTCGATGAAAGCGGCTTTGTGTTCTACACGAATTTCGAGAGCGCCAAGGGCCATGAGATTCTAGGCAGCATGAAGGCGGCGATGTGTTTCCATTGGAAATCGCTGCGCCGGCAAGTGCGCGTGCGCGGTCCGGTCGAGATCGTCAACAATGCCGAGGCCGACGCCTATTATGCGACGCGCCCGCGCGGCAGCCGCATCGGCGCCTGGGCCTCGAAACAGTCGCGCCCGCTGGAAAGCCGCTTCGCGCTGGAAAAAGCGGTTGCCGAATACACGGCCCGTTATGCCATCGGTGAGATTCCGCGGCCAAAGCATTGGTCGGGCTTCCGCATCGTGCCGAAGACGATCGAGTTCTGGCACGACAGGCCGTTCCGGCTGCATGACCGGGTGGTCTTCTCGCGTGACGCCGATGGTGGCTGGAGCAAGACGAGGCTATATCCCTGAAAAGGTAAGGTTCAGCCCTTTTTCCTGGTCATGAATGCCGTAAGGGCCGCGCGCGCCTCGTCGGATTTCAGCCGCTCACGGAAATGCTCGCTCTCCACTCCGATGCGGGCGACAAGATCGTCGCGTGAGCCACGCATCAGGTCGCGCGCGATTCTCAGCGCCTGCGGCGGCTTGGCCGCGATCTGGCCAGCCGCCGCCAGCACCGAAGCTTCCAGCGCGCCTTCCTCGACCACCTCGTAGATCAGCCCGGCGGCCTTCGCGCGCTCGGCCGAAAAGCCCTCGCCGAGGCCGAGCAGGGCGAAAGCGCCCTGCTGGCCCAGGATGCGCGGAGCCAAAAGGCTCGATCCAGCCTCCGGCACGAGGCCGAGATCGACGAACGGCGTGCGGAACACGGTGCGCGGCGTGGCGAAGGTGAGGTCGCAATGCAGGTTGATCGTGGTGCCGATGCCGACCGCGATACCGTCGACGCCCGAGACGATTGGTTTTTCGACCCGGGCCAGCGCCATCAGGAAATCCCAGACCTCCGCGCCACCATCGCCGCCAGTGGCCACCACCATGAAGTCGGCAAGGTCGTTGCCGGAGGAGAATGCGCCGGGCACGCCGAGAAAGACATGGACGCGGATCGCCGGATCGGCGTCGCCTTGGGCAAGTGCCGCCGACATCGTCGCATACATGGCGCGCGTCAGCGCGTTCTTCTTGTCGGGGCGGTTCATGCGGATGATCTGGATCGCGCCCTGGCGCTCAACGAGAATGTGGTCTGTCACGATTGTTCCTCAGTGAATGTCAGGCGGAAATCAGCGCGTTGGCGGCAACGGCAAGGCTGTCGCCGCCGTCGATGACGCGGTCTTTCAACGCGCCGGCCTCACCGAGAAGGTTCTCGGCGAAGAAGCGGCAAAGCGCGATACGGCCGTGGTCGGCAAGGGCGCCGCGCGCCAGATAGGCGCCGCCGGCGGCAAGCGAGATCAGCCGCAGATACGGCGTGGCGCCGGCCAGCGCCTTGTCCGTCTGACCATCGGCCGCCAGTTTTTGCACGAAGCGGGTTGCTTGCGTCAGATTGCCAAGGGCTGAATCCAGGAGATCGGCAGTTCGGCCGAAGCCTTGCAGGTTGGAGGTGCGCACTGCATTGGCGATACCGGCCAGTTCGTCGATATAGTGATGCACGTGCTCGCCGCCGCCGAGCGGCAGCTTGCGCATCACCAGATCGATCGCCTGGATGCCGTTGGTGCCCTCGTAGATCGGCGCGATGCGGGCGTCGCGGTAGAGGGCGGCCGCACCCGTTTCCTCGATGAAGCCCATGCCGCCATGCACCTGGACGCCGAGCGAGGCGACCTCGACGCCGACATCGGTGGAAAAAGCCTTGGCCAGAGGCGTCAAGAGATTGGCACGGTCGCGCCAATGCGCCGCCTCGTCGCCGGGCGACACGCGCGCGAGATCGATGGCATGGGCGCAACTGTAGCTGATGGCGCGGGCGATCTGCGTCAGCGCCTTCATCGTCAGGAGATTGCGTTGCACGTCGGGGTGGTGAACGATCGGCGCCATGCCGGCACCAGCGTAATCCACCGCTTTGCCCTGACGCCGTTCATTGGCATAAGCGATCGCTTTCTGGGTCGCGGCTTCCGCGACCGCAACACCCTGCATGCCCACGGCCAGACGGGCATTGTTCATCATGGTGAACATGCAGGCGAGGCCCTTGTTCTCCTCGCCGATCAGCCAGCCGATGGCGCCTGGCTTGGCGCCTTGAAAGCCGTCGCCATAGATCATGGTGCAGGTCGGCGAGGCGTGGATGCCGAGCTTGTGCTCGAGGCCGGAACAGAAGACGTCGTTGCGCGCTCCGATCGACCCATCGTCCCCGACCAGGAACTTCGGCACCAGGAACAGCGAGATGCCGCGCGTCCCGGCGGGCGCATCGGGAAGCCGCGCCAGCACCAGATGGACGATGTTGTCGGTGAAATCGTGCTCGCCGTAAGTGATGAAGATCTTCTGACCGAAGATGCGGTAGGTGCCATCGCCGGCCGGCTCGGCGCGGGCGCGCAGGGCAGCGAGGTCCGATCCGGCCTGCGGCTCGGTCAGGTTCATCGTGCCCATCCACTCGCCGGACACGAGCTTTGCGAGATATGTCGCCTTGAGGTCCTCGGAAGCGTGCTTGTCCAGTGCTTCGACCGCCCCCATGGTCAGAGTCGGGCCGATGCCGAAGGCCATGGCGGCAGAATTCCACATTTCGAGCGCGGCGACGCCGAGCATGGTCGGCAGCGCCTGCCCGCCATACTCTTCCGGCCCGGAGAGCGCGTTCCAGCCGCCGTCGATCCAGCGGCGATAGAGTTCTTTCCAGCCCGTCGGGGTGGTGACGACCGCGTCCTTCAGCACGGCACCTTGTTCATCGCCGATCTTGTAAAGCGGGGCCACCTCCTCGGTGGCGAAACGGCCGGCCTCGCCAAGGACGGCATCGACCAGATCCTCGCCGAGATCGCCGAACGCTCCGGCATCGAGGGCGGATTTCATGCCAGCCACATGCTTCAGGGTGAACGCGATATCCTCGACCGGTGCCCGATACATGCCGCACGATCCTCCCTGATGCATCGGCCGACCCTAGAGCCAGTGCCGCCGCAAAACCATCCGCCTTTGGGCGGCTCCCGTTTCCTTTTTACGTAAACGTCAAATTTTGTCACGCGGATTTTGCAATCGGGCCGGCCTGTACTAAATTCGACCGATGCCGGATCAACTCGACCGGCGAAAAACCAGCCGACCGGAACATTCCATGCTTGCCAGACCTGACGCCTATCGCTGTATCGAATGCGGCTTGCCCTACCGGGCAGCCGGGTTTTCCTACTATCACGGCGAGCTGGCAAACGGCGCCGCCTACTGGTCGGATCGCGGCATATTGTGCTCGCCGCGATGCTCGCTTGCCCACCACCGCAAGCGCGCTGCAGAGGGCACGCTGCGGCAGGAGCCGGCGCCCGACCCGTTTGAATTTCAGCCCCTTATCCGACGGTGACCACAGCTTGGTAGCGACGGCGTTGAAGCTGTTCGCCTGACCCACCGCATCGGCTCGAAAAGTATTCCTTAACCATAGCGGTTCAGCATTCGCCCTTGATCAACGGGGATTCCCTGTTTTGAAAAGGACGGCGCGCTTCCTTCGCCGCACGGCGCTTCTCGCTTTCGCGGCAGCAATGGCGCTGTCGCCCGCGGCAAAGGCTTCGGATTTCTCCGAGCCGTGGAAGAACGCCGACCGCGCCCTGGTCATCGACGCCTACGAATATAATTCCATCGACTGGGCCCAGCTTGCCACCGACAAGCGCATCGTCGCCTTCATCAACAAGGCGTCCGACGGCATGCCGCCACCCTATTTCTGTTCCGGCGGCGACACCGAGGTGAAGCTCTGCAAGACGCTATGGAAGCGCCACGCGGTGACGCGCGAGCTGTTCCAGACACGCAGGGTCGTGGCCAAGGCGCTCGGCATGAAATGGGGCGCCTATCACCTCGCCCGCCCCGGCAATCCAGTCGAGCAAGCCAACAATTTCCTCGATTTCGCCGACCCCGCACCGGACGACCTCATGGCCCTCGACATCGAGGGCATCGATCCCACGCAATGGATGTCGCTCGACGACGCCGAGGAGTTCGTGCGCCAGGTGCACCGGCGCATCGGTCGCTTCCCTGTGCTCTACACCAACGGCAAGACCGCCCAGTACATCGCTGACAACCGCTACAAATACCGGCTCCTGTCGCGGCTGCCGCTTTGGTACGCGCGCTACAAACCTGACATCGAAGTGCATTTTCCGATGGGCAACTGGCAGGGCTATGCGCTCTGGCAGTTCTCGGCACAGGCCAATTGCGGCCGGTTCCGCTGCCCTTATCGGGTCGCCGGCACGCCGAACGATATCGACGTCAATGTGGTGCCGACGAATGCCGCCGCGCTGCGCCAGCAATGGCCGTTCGGCGGGCTGATCGACGTGCCTTCCGATTATCTTGCCAGCGTGCCGGTGCCACTCTCGCGGGAAGCCGCCCTGACCGGCAAGGCCACTATCATCTACGCCGATGTGGCGACGCCGCCGACTGTCGAGGAAATAGTCGCGGTGCTCGGTTCGCGCTGGTCGAAATTCCGCGACGGGTTTCGCATGCCTGTCGTGAAGACGGTGCCGCCGCGGCCGGGCTTCGGCATCGTCCAGTATGTCGCCTGGAAGCGGACCGGGCAGCGCTCGCCCGCACAACTCGACGCCGCCTTCGCAGCGGCCGATCCGCTCAGCACCGCTTCGACCGAACTCGATCGCAGCCAGCGGTAGCCGCCGCCCATCGGTCGGAGCTTCAGTCAGCCTTCTCGCGCGCCACGGCCTGCCAGCCGATGTCGCGGCGACAGAACCCGTCCGGCCAATCGATGCGGTCGAGCGCGGCATAGGCGCGCGCCTGCGCCTCGCCAACCGTGGCGCCGGTCGCCGTGACGTTGAGCACGCGGCCGCCATTGGCAACCAGGGCGCCGCCATTGATGGCGGTACCGGCATGGAAAATCTGGACGCCTTCGCCCGCGGCGTCCTCGACGCCACGAATGACGGAGCCTTTTTCTGGCGTGCCGGGGTAACCCCTCGCCGCCATCACCACGGTCAGCGCCGCCTCGCCACGCCAGCGCACCGAGGTATGCGCAAGCTGGCCGTCGACGGCGGCATTGAGCAGGACCAGCAGGTCGTCCCTGAGCCGCATCATCAACACCTGGCATTCCGGATCGCCGAAGCGGGTGTTGTATTCGATCAGCTTCGGCCCGTTTTGCGTGATCATCAGGCCAGCGAACAAAATGCCAGCAAAGGGCGCGCCAAGCTCGGCCATGCCGCGCATGGTCGGCTCGATGATCTCGCGCATGGTGCGCTCGATCATGTCAGGCGTCATCACCGGGGCCGGCGAATAGGCGCCCATGCCGCCGGTGTTGGGGCCGACATCGCCATCACCGACACGCTTGTGGTCTTGGGCCGTGCCGAAAGGAAGTGCCGTGGTGCCGTCGCAGAGGCAGAAGAAGCTCGCCTCCTCGCCGGTCATGAATTCCTCGATCACCACCTCCGCGCCGGCGGCGCCGAAGGAGCCGTCGAAGCAGGAAGCGAGTGCCGCCTGCGCCTCATCCATTGTCATGGCGACGGTGACGCCTTTGCCGGCGGCGAGCCCATCAGCCTTGATAACAATCGGCGCGCCTGTCTTTTCGACATAGGCCTTGGCTGAGGCCAGATCGCCGAAACGGCCATAGGCGGCGGTCGGGATGTTGTACCGGGCGCAGAGATCCTTGGTGAAGCCCTTCGAGCCTTCCAACCGCGCGGCGGCCTTCGAAGGCCCGAAGACGCGGATGTTTTCGGCGCGCAGATCATCGGCGATGCCGGCGACGAGCGGCCCTTCCGGGCCAACCACGACGAGGTCGATTTTTTTCTCCCGGCAGAAGGCGGCGACGGCGGCGTGGTCGGCAATATCCAACTTCACCAGCTCGGCCTCTGCGCCGATGCCCGGATTGCCTGGAGCGGCATAGAGCTTGGTCAGCAGCGGCGAGGCGGCGATCTTCCAGGCCAGTGCATGTTCGCGGCCGCCGGAGCCGAGAAGAAGAACGTTCATGGCCACCTCTTGATGCCAACTATCCCATAGAGAGAACAACCCGCTATTGCTCTCTGGACGACGGGTCAAGGCATCAGGGTGGATTGATCGGAATTGCGCACGGGAACGTTATCCCCCTGCGCAAAAGGGGCGCCCGCCACCGGCGCCCCTATTCCGGCACTCGCTCAGCCCTGGTGGACCACCGGGAACCAGTCCTCGCGCAGCTTCTGCCCCGGCTGCATGCCATGGCCATGATAGGGTGGCGAGGTGCGGCCGGGCCGCTCGACATAATGGGCATCGTCGCCGACCCAGCGCAGCGACAGCGCCCGGCGCCGTGCCGCTGTCATATTGCCGCGCGCGCCGTGCGCCGTCCTGAAGTCGAACAGGATGGCGTCGCCGGGCTCCATCTCCCATTCGATAACTTTCATCGATGGATCCTGGTCGGGATCCGGCACCGGACGATAATCGCCCTCGGCCGCATAGAAATTGCCGTCGTCCAACCAACGTACCGGCAGGATCATCTTGTCCCATTTGTGCGAGCCGGCGATCAGGCGCAGCGTCGCCTCCTTCACCGGATCGATGGGGATCCAGAAGCTCACCGTCTGCTGGCCATCGACAAAATAATAAGGAATGTCCTGGTGCCACGGCGTCGGTTTCTGCGTACCGGGTTCCTTGACCAGGACATGGTCGTGGAAGAACTGCGCCGTGCGCGACTGCATCACCGCGGCTGCCAGTCGCGCCGCCGGCGATTCGCGCACCACCTTGACGAATTCGGGGATGCGTTCCCAGTTGCAGTAATCGTCGAAGAAACTGCCGCGGCCATTGGCGATGTCGGACGCGGTGGCGCTGCGGTTCTGCAGGTTGCGCTCGATGCCGGCGGCGATCGTGTCGACCCAGCCCTTGAAGGCGCCGCGGATGCAGACCGCGCCGTCACGCTGGTAGTCGGCGATTGTCCGGGCATCGATGATTTCGGTGTCCGTTGCCCGTGTAGCGGTTTGGGAAGCCATAATGTCCTCCTTTCAGGATGGAGGCGACTATCGCAATGGCCGCTCATTCAGTAAAATAATAACTTCTCATCTGACACATAGGTTTTGACTATGAGTCTCACCCTCACCCAACTCCGCTATCTCATCGCCGTCGCCCGCCATGGCAGTGTCACCGGCGCGGCCCGGGCGCTCAACGTTTCGCAGCCGTCTATTTCGGTGGCCATCGACGCCATCGAAAAGGATTTCGGCCAGAAACTGTTCGTGCGCCAGCGGGGAAGCGGTGTTTCGCTGACCTCCTTCGGCCGTGTCGTGGTGGCGAAGGCCAGACAGGTTCTTGCCGAGACAGACGAACTCCTGGGCCTGGGGAAGGCCAACTCGGCGGTCGGCGGCGAACTGGTGCTCGGCTGCTTCGAGGATCTGGCGCCCTTTTTCGCGCCGGGCCTCATCCGCGCCTTCTCCGAACGCCATCCAGCGGTCACCGTCATCGTCCGCGACGAGACGTTCGAGACGCTCGGGCGGCGCCTGGCGGACGCGGCCGTCGATCTCGGCCTCAGCTACGATCTCGGCCTGCCGTCGCATTTCACCCGCATCCTGCTGCACGAGTTGCGGCCGCATGCGCTGTTACCGGCGGGCCATGCGCTGGCCGAACGTTCCGAAGTCAGCCTAGCGGATCTGGCCGCCTACCCGCTGATCACAACCGACCAGCCGCATAGCTGGCACCATATGCTAGACCTGTTCCGGGGCCGCGGCCTGTCGCCCGTCACCGACATCCGCGCAAGCTCGTTCGAACTCCAGCGCAGCATGGTGGCCAACGGTTTCGGCGTCGCGGTCAGCTATACCCGCCCGCATGGCGACCACAGCTATGACGGCCTACGCCTGATCTGCAAACCGCTGTCGGATCCGCTGCCCATGCAGCGCATCATTCTCACCCACGATACGCAGCAGCGCGTGTCGAACGCGGCGCTGGCTTTCATCGAGGTGGCGAAAGTCTGGTTTTCCACACGCGATATCTTCACCTCCTGACGGATGGTTGGGCGCTCCCTGCCTGCTTGCCGCTTGACGGGTTCCGCCGCTGCTGCCACTCCATGCCAATGGAACCTGTCCAGTCGAAAGCGGCCCAGGGCCGCGTCGCCGATGCGCCGAACGGCCATTGGGTCTACCGCGTGCTGCCGCGCGCGATCTGGCCCTATGCGCAGCTTGCGCGGTGGGACAGGCCGATCGGCTGGCAGTTGCTGTTGTGGCCATGCTGGTGGTCGGCCGCGCTGGCGGCGAGCGCCTATCCCCGGCCTGGCGACCCGCTGCTTTCGCTGTTGCCGGCGCCCTTGTACCTCGTGCTGTTCCTGATTGGCGCCATCGCCATGCGTGGCGCCGGCTGCACCTATAACGACATTGTCGACGAGGACATCGACAACCAGGTCGAACGCACCCGCTCGCGCCCGCTGCCGTCCGGCCAGACCACGCGCCGGCGAGCCTGGCTGTTTCTTGTGCTGCAGGCCCTGGTTGGCCTGGCGGTTCTCCTGCAGTTCAACAGCTTCGCCATCCTGCTCGGCGTCTGCTCGCTGGTGATCGTCGCCGTCTATCCATTCATGAAGCGGATAACCAACTGGCCGCAACTGTTTCTCGGCTTTGCCTTTTCCTGGGGCGCGCTGATGGGATGGGCGGTCGAGTTCGGTGATCTCGATGGCCCCGCCATCATGCTCTATATCGGTTCGATCCTGTGGGTGATCGGCTACGACACGATCTACGCGCACCAGGACAAGGAAGACGATGCCATTGTCGGCGTGCGTTCGACGGCACGGCTGTTCGGCGACAACACCAAGGCGTGGCTCGCTGGACTTTATGGCGGCATGCTGATCTGCTTCGCCATCGCCTTCGCCTCGGCGCAGGCCCCGGTGGTGGCGCTGGCGGGACTGATCGGCGCCGGTGCGCATCTGGCCCGGCAGATCGCGGTGCTGGATATCGGCGATCCGGACCAGTGCCTGCGGCTGTTCCGGTCGAACAACCAGGTCGGCTGGCTGATCTTCCTCGGCCTGATCGGTGGTGCGCTGTGGGTGGCGCTGAAGCCGCTGGTTTAGCGGCTTTTTCCTTCTCCCCGTCACTATACGGGGAGAAGGTGGCGGCAGCCGGATGAGGGGCAGCGCCGACCTTGAAGGCGAGGCGAAATGCACGGCGGCGACAGGCCGCTTGCATTCTACCAAAGTTTGAAATGGCCAAATCAGCGGAGGTCGGCGCTGCCCCTCATCGCCCTGCCGGGCACTTCTCCCCGTATAGAGACGGGGAGAAGAAAGCTAATCGCGGGAAATGATTTCCTGGCCGTCGATGACCAGCCTGAGGCCGAGGTTCCCGGTTCTGCGACGGGCAAGGAAGCGCGGGCGGCGCGTGTTGGAAACGCGGCCCTTGCGACGGTCCTGCGGCGGCAGTGTCTTGATGGCGGCGCCGAGCGATTCTTCCAGGGTACGGGCGACGCCGTCCGATTCGATCAGCAGCATCGGCAGACGGTAGGCATCGGCCCAGGCGCGCCAATCGGCGGCGACGTCTTCGAGATCGTCGGCCACCAGCAGCGGCACCGACAGCATCGGATCGTTGTGCAGGAGTTCCAGGGTCACAGTGACATTGCCCTCCGGATCCTCCATCGCACGGGCGGCGACACCGCGAAATGCATTGGCGGGCAGTACGATTATCGCCGGCAGGCCGCTCATCTCGAGCAGGCGGCGGATCACGGCGCCGCGCTGGTCGATGGTGAAGGTTACGTCGCCATAATCGTCGCGCGTCGCGTAGCTCACCACCTGCGGCAGGCGGAATGGGTCGAGACGCATGTTGCGTCCCGCCCAGACTGGCTTGAGTCCGGTGTTCACGTTCATAGAGCGCCTTCCTGTCTGTCTCCTGAGAGCCGGTGTCCGGTTCTCTCCGGGCCAGTTTTCCCGGCCTCGTTATGGGGAAACAGTAGCGCCGGCTCCTTACCGCCGCGCTTAAGAAAGTCGGTTAAATTTTGCTGATCTCAGGGATGGTTATCGGAATGCCACCAGCCACAAGATGTTGAAAGGATCAGATAACCTTACCGGGATTCATGATGCCGGCCGGGTCGAAGGCGGTCTTCACCCTGCGCATCAGATCGATGGCCATCGGCGGCGCGGTGGCGATCAGTTCGTCGCGCTTCAACTGGCCGATGCCGTGCTCTGCCGAGATCGAACCGTGCAGGCTGCGCACCACGTCATGCACGGCCCTGTTCATGGCATGGTAGAGCGCCAGAAACGCCTCGTCGTCGCCGTCGACGGGCCGTGAAATGTTATAATGAAGATTGCCATCGCCCATATGGCCGAAGCAGACCACCCGGGCGCCGGCACTGACCGAGGCCACCGCGCCGGCGGCCTCCGCGATGAAGCGCGGTATCGATGCGATCGGCACCGATATGTCGTGCTTGATCGAAGCGCCTTCCGGCTTCTGCGCCTCGGGCAACAGCTCGCGGAAGTTCCAGAAGGCATCGCCCTGCCCGAGGCTGGCGGCGATGACGGCATCGCCGACGAATTCCTTCTCGAGACCCGCCGAAAGCACATCCTCGATCAGCGCCCGCGAATCCTCCGACGAACGGCCGGACGATATCTGCATCAGCACATACCAGGGCCAATCCTCCATCAGCGGCCGTGTCACGCCCGGGGCATGCGCCAGCGTGAAATCGTATGGCCGCTTGCCGATCAGTTCGAAGGCGGTGAGCGCGGCCCCGGCGCGGTCCATGGCCAGGCTGAACAGGGAAAGGGCGGCCTCGGGCGACGACAGGCCGACGAAGGCGACGTCCCTTCCCTTGGGCTTCGGAAACAGTTTGAGCACGGCGGCGGTGATCACGCCTAGCGTGCCTTCGGCGCCGACGAACAGGTTCTTCAGGTCGTAGCCGGTGTTGTCCTTCTTCAGCTTGCGCAAATCGTCGAAGACCTCGCCGGTCGGCAGCACCACCTCGACGCCGAGGCAGAGCTCGCGCGCATTGCCATAGGCAAGCACGCCGGTGCCGCCGGCATTGGACGAAAGATTGCCGCCGATCTGGCAGGAGCCTTGCGCGGCGAGCGACAGCGGGAACAGCCGGTCGGCGGCGTCGGCCGCTTCCTGCAAGGTCTGCAGGATGACGCCGGCCTCGACCGTGACCGTGTTGGACAGGACATCGATCTCGCGGATGCGGTTCAGCCGCGACAGCGACAGGACGATCTCATGGCCGGATTTGTCAGGCACCTGCGCACCGACCAGCCCGGTGTTGCCGCTTTGCGGCACGATTGGCGTTCCGGTCTCTGTCGCCAGCCGCATGATCCGGCTGACCTCGTCGACGCTGCCCGGCCGCAGGACCAGGGACGTCGCGCCATGCCAGAGGCCGCGTCGCTCGATGAGATAAGGCGCGATGTCCTGCTGGTCGCGCAGCGCATATTTGTCGCCGACGATGGCCACGAAACGATCGATGAGAGCGGGATCGAGTGTCTTGGCGGTTTCGGTCATCCGGGAAAACTACGTTGTGGGCTGTGCGTTGTCACGAGGAGCGGCGGCACGGGAGAGCCGGTCGTTGATCGCCTCGCCGAGCCCGTCAAAGGGAATCTTCTCAACCGCGATGGTGCGCGCGCCGCTACGGTCGAGATCCTGCATGTAGGCGAAGAGATTGCTTGCCGCCTCACGCAGGTCACCTGTTTCGGACAGGTTCAAGAATGCGGCCGCATGATGCCAGCCTTCCGCGCGCTGGTCGCCGAAGGCAAGCAACGCTTCGTCTTCGCCAACCGTGCCGGCATTGAGCCGCACCGCCGCGCCCGGCGCGTAGTGCGAGGCAAGCATGCCCGGCGCCTCGACCCCGGCAGCGCCGCCGCGCAGCAACTCCATGCCGATGGCCGCCTCGATCTCCGCGGCGGCGATGCCGCCGGGCCGAAGCAGGCGCAATCTTTCGCCTTCGGCCTTGACGATGGTCGATTCCAGCCCGACCGGTGTGGCGCCGCCATCGACCACGAGCTTGATGCGGGCGCCGAGGTCCACCGCAACGGCCTGCGCCGTCGTCGCGCTGATCCTGCCGGATGAATTGGCGCTGGGCGCGGCAAGCGGTCTGCCAAGCCTGGCGATCAGGTCGCCACCAAACCCCCTCGGCATACGCAAGGCGATCGTGTCGAGCCCGGCGGTGACCAGCGGATGAATGCCGTTGCCGGGGCGCTGCGGCAGCACCAGCGTCAGCGGACCCGGCCAGAAGGCAAGCGCGAGTTTCCTCGACAGCGGATCGAACAGCGCGATGCGCTCGGCCATCGCCATGTCGGCGACATGGGCGATCAGCGGATTGAAACGCGGCCGACCCTTGGCTTCGAAAATGCGCGCCACGCCGATGCCGTTGGTGGCGTCGCCGGCCAGTCCATAGACGGTCTCTGTCGGAATGGCGACGACATCGCCGCCCTCAAGCAGCGCCAACGCCGGTTCCATCGCTTCGCCGACGGCAAGTATTTCAGCCACTCTCGTCACCTCGCGGATGCCGGCTGCGTAGTACGACAGCGCCGCCGGGGCAAGCGGGCAAAGGCAATTCGTCAATTCCTAAAATGCTATCTTTCCATGAAAGCCGGCATCAATCGCCGGGCCCTATCGTGCAGCTTCTGGGCAATGGGGAGCTATGTCAGTGTCTTTGCGTATCTGGGGAACGCTTGTTATCACTCTGGCTGCCGCGGTTGGCGAGACTCAGGCCTCGTCGCTGGTCTTTCCCGGCGCGCCGGCCTCGACGCCCTCCGTCGTTGTGCTGAAGGCGACCGACGGCAAGGCGAGCGACGTGGTGTCGGTCGTTGCGCTCGGCGAGCCCGACGTCACCTATGAAAAGGTGGCGGCAATCCCGGACAAGGCCGAGGCGAGGCACCCCTTCCCGCAGAGCCCGACGATCATTCGTGGCGGCGTCGTCGGCGGCGCCTTCCAGACACCCGTGCAAGCCAAGGCGCCGGCTGCGGCAACCGCCCCCGCTACGGCAACCGCACCCGCGGCAGCGACCGCACCCGCGACAGCGACCGCCTCGGCAGCCCCCGCGCCAGCGCACGGAAAAGCGGCGGCAGCCGCGCCACCGCCAGCCAAACAGCCGGCTTCAGGAGCCGGCAAGGTCAAATAGCGACCTGCCAACTGACCGATCAAAATGCTCAACGGCTTGACGGCAGTCCGGCGCCCCGTGCACCATTGTCAGGCGAATTTCTTCCAGACGTATCTCGCTGGCGGCCCTGCGGTCGGCCTTTCGCCAAGCGGCTCCGGCAGATGGGATTGCATCGTTCAAGGCAAGGGGGTTGCTCATGAAAAAATCGAAGACCGTTACAGTGGCTGGGCTTTTGCTGGCGTCATTGCTTAGCGGCGTGGCCCATGCGGACGACATGCTGGGATCCTATGTCGCGCGCATTTCCGATCGCGATCACCAGGCAAGTGACGGCTATGCGCTGGACAGCGCCGCGCAGATGGTGCGGCAGGACCGCGCCAACTGGCACAAATTCCATCGCCGCGACAGCGACGACGAGGGCGACGCCTGGTTCAGGACCAATGACCAGCGGGCCGACCTGCAGCGCATGCTGGAGCGCCCCGGCGCTATGAGTTCCTCAACCAAGCGCGCCATCGTCAATGGCGAACCGCTGATCCAGGTCGACGTCTACGAGAACAGCGTGCGCGTCAGCATTCTGGAGAACTGAAAAGTCGGCGTTCGGGAAAACCAATCAAATCGAAAAAGGGCGACGCGAGAGCGCCGCCCTTTTTCGCGAAATCCGCCTGAAAAATCAGGCCGCTTCTTCCTTGTCGTCGTCGTCTTCTTCGGCCTCGCCGTCTTCGGATTCTTCCTCGCCCTCGGCGTCGTCGCCTTCGGCCTTCCCGGCGTCATCGGCGTCGTCTTCGTCGGACTCTTCGCCGTCTTCGTCGTCGCCTTCTTCGTCATCACCATCCTCGTCTTCGTCTGACAGATCGGCGGCTTCGACCGCGGCAGCGGCATGATCGAGAGCGGTTTCGGAAGCGGATTCAATCGCCTCGGCGGGGGCCGAGGTTTCTTCTGTCACTTCGATTTCGTGATCGGAATTCATGGAAGCCTCCGTTGGGTTGGGGAACATGTCCCTTTTGCCACGGAGAGATCATCGTCATATGACTGTAAGCCGGCTCGAACGGCCGGCTGGACGATATTTTTCCTCGCCTCTCAACCAGCGATTTTCGAGAAATCCGCGACCTGACCGGTAGCCGTGCGAATGCGCGTGAGCAGCGCAAGGCGGTTGGCGCGCACGGACAGGTCCTCATCATTCACGAGAACATGCTCAAAGAATGAATCAACGGGTTCACGCAACACGCTAAGCGCCAGCATGGCAGCGGAAAAGTCTTGGTTTTGAATCGCTTCGCCGGCTTGCTTCTCGGCCTGATTCACCGCCGCGAACAGCGACTTCTCCGCATCCTGCCGGAACAACGCCGGCTCAACGGTTTCGGCGACCGCCGTTTTCTTCTTCTCCTCGGCGGCCAGGATGTTCGCCGCGCGCTTGGTGCCGGCGAGCAAATTCCTGCCGTCCTCGGTGTCGAGGAAGGAGCCAAGCGCTTCGACGCGCCGAACGATCTGCAGGAGGTCGTCGGACTGCGGCGTGATGACGGCGTCGATCAGATCATGCCGTGCGCCCTGGTCGCGGAGATAGACTTTGAGGCGGTCGTGGAAGAACGACAAGAGGTCAGCGATCAATGGCGACAGCGATGCCTCAAGCTCCATCAGACGCTGACCGTCAAAGAACTCTCGCTCCTGATCGGCGGAGCCAAAGGTTTCTGAGTTCGCCTTGGCCAGCCCGCCTTTCAACAAGTTGGAAATCACGCCTGCTTCCGACAACAATCGGCTTGCACCCTTGTAGTCGCGAATGCGCAAGTCGAGCATCGCAACGACGCCACTGCTCTCGGCGCCTTCGCCTTTTTGTTCGTACGCGGCGAGTGCCGAGGAGACTGCGGTCGCGATGGCGATGCCCAGCGAAAGCTTGAGCTTGTTTTCCAGTATGACCCTCACGACGCCGAGCGCAGCGCGACGCAGCGCGTAGGGATCCTTCGATCCAGTCGGCTTTTCGTCGATGGCCCAGAACCCGACCAGCGTATCCAGCTTGTCCGCGAGCGCCACGGCGACCGACACCGGATCGCTCGGCACATAATCGGACGGGCCCTGCGGCTTGTAGTGCTCTTCCGCCGCCGCCGCGACAGAAGAATGATCGCCTTGCAGCAGCGCATATTTGCGGCCCATGGCGCCTTGCAATTCCGGAAATTCGCCGACCACTTCGGTGGTGAGATCGGCCTTGGCCAGGACAGCAGCACGGCGCGCCAGCACTGGATCCGCACCGACGATCGGCGCCAGTTCTTCCGCCAGCCGGGCAATCCGCTCCACCCGCTCGCCCTGCGTGCCGAGCTTGGCATGGAACGTGACATTGAGATGGTCGAGCCGGGCCATGCGCTGGTCGAGCGGCTTCTTCAGATCGAGCCCAAATTTTTTCGCCGATGCTTCCAGTTCGACGAGATCGGGCAGATCGCCCTGGTCGGTCGTCCAGAAATAGAGCGCGTCGGACAGGCGGGCGCGCACCACCTTGCCGTTGCCGTGGGCGATCTCCTTGCCGCCGTCCTTCGCCTCGATGTTGGCGGTGAGGATAAAGCGGTTGGAGAGCGCCTCGCTTTCACCCTGTGGCCGCGTGACAAAGCACTTCTGGTTGGCGCGGATGGTCAGCCGGATCACCTCGGCCGGAATGGCCAGGAAAGCCTCTTCGAACTCGCCCATCAACACGACAGGCCACTCGACCAGCCCGGACACTTCTTCGAGCAAGCCCTCGTCCTCGACCAGGTCGAGCCCGTTGGCGAAGGCGAGGTTGCGGGCATCGGCAAGGATGATCTCCTTGCGCCGGTCTGCGTCGAGCACGACCTTGCCCGCCTCCAGTTTGCTCACATAATCGTCGAAGCGGCGCACCGTGATTTCGCCTGGTGCAAGGAAACGGTGGCCGTAGGTGATGTTGCCGGAACGGATGCCGTCGATCTCGAAATCGACCACGACCGGCTCCTCGGTCTCGGGGCCGAAGGTGCACAGGATCGATTGCAGCGGCCGCACCCAGCGCAGCGATCCCGGCTTGGCCGAGGCCGGTCCCCAGCGCATCGACTTCGGCCAGGGGAAATTGCGGATGATATCAGGCACCAGTCCGGCGATGATCTCTTCGGCCGCCCTGCCCGGCTTCGAAATATGGGCGACGTAGAAGTCGCCCTTCTTCGGGTCGGAATGGACATGCGCTTCGGCGATCGATGACAGCCCGGCCTTGCGCAGGAAGCCCTGGACGGCCTGTTCAGGCGCTGATGTCGACGGCCCCTTGATGTCCTCGTGAATGTCCTTCGAGCGAGCGTTGAGGCCACGGATATCGAGGGTAAGGCGCCGCGGCGTCCAATACTCACGCGCCGCCTCATAGGTCAGTCCCGCCTCGACCAGACCGTCGGTCAGCATCTTTCTCAGATCGCCCGCCGCCTTGCGTTGCATGCGGGCAGGGATTTCCTCGGAGCGAAGTTCGAGCAACAAATCCGGCATCAGCGTATCTCCGCCCGCATGCCATTTTCCTGTTTGCGCGTCCTCGCGCCTCCGGCGCTGCGGTCGCGCGGCTGGGCGGGAATCTCTTCGGAGCGAAGTTCTAGAAGCAGGTCAGGCATAGGGTCAGCTCATGCGGGAGAGTGGTCCGCGCGGGGCATAGCAACTCGGCTGGCCGCTGTCACCCTTTCCAGAAATTTTGACCCTCCTGTCGGGATGAGGCGATCCGGCCCGTCCTTGGATCAAAGATTTCCATGAACCTAACGCAGCGCTGAAGCGACCCACGCTCAGGCAGAGAACTATTGGCTGAACGATGATGAAAACGGCATCCAGACTTCTTCAAATCCTCGCGCTCAGCGCCTGCTTCACCGCGCAGGCCCACGGCGCCTTCTCCATGCCGGGCGTGCGGCAGGCGCTGCGGACGATGTCTGGTCCGAGCGGCCAGATCCTGCCGCCGATCAGCGCTTCCCTCGAAATGATCAACGGCACTTGAGACTCAGGCCGCCGCCAATCCACCGGCCTGCGTTTTCAGGAACGCCTCGCCGCAGGCTTTCGCCAGATTACGCACCCGCAGGATATAACTCTGCCGCTCGGTGACCGAGATCACGCCACGCGCATCGAGCAGGTTGAAGACGTGGCTCGCCTTGATGCACTGGTCGTAGGCTGGAAAGACCATTTTGTGCATCGGCAGATTGTCGTTCGATGCCGGCGCGCCGGCCTCGAGCAACGCCTTGCACTCGGCTTCGGCGTCCTCGAAGTGCCGCAGCAGCATCGCCGTGTTGGCGTATTCGAAATTGTGGCGCGAATATTCCTGCTCGGCCTGCAGGAACACGTCGCCATAGGTGACCTTGTCGGCGCCTTCGCGGCCGTTGAAGTTGAGGTCGTAGACATTGTCGACGCCCTGCACATACATGGCCAGGCGCTCCAGGCCGTAAGTGAGTTCGCCCGCCACCGGCGCGCATTCGATGCCGCAGACCTGCTGGAAATAGGTGAACTGCGACACTTCCATGCCGTCGCACCAGCATTCCCAGCCAAGGCCCCAGGCGCCCAGCGTCGGGCTTTCCCAGTCGTCCTCGACAAAGCGTATGTCGTGCAGCAGGGGGTCGACGCCGATCGCGGCCAGCGAGCCGAGATAGAGCTCCTGCAGGTTTGGCGGATTGGGCTTCAGGATCACCTGGTACTGGTAATAATGCTGCAGCCGGTTGGGGTTCTCGCCATAGCGGCCGTCCTTGGGACGGCGCGAAGGCTGGACGTAGGCCGCGTTCCAGCGCTTTGGCCCGAGTGCGCGCAGCGTCGTTGCCGGATGAAACGTGCCGGCGCCAACCTCCATGTCATAGGGCTGCAGGATGACGCAGCCATAGGCGGCCCAATAATTGTGCAAGGTCAGGATCAGCCCCTGGAACGAGCGGCTGGGGTGCATATGGGCTGGGATTTCAATCGTCACGATGGCCTCGGCGACACAGGCTAGCTTGCGGCCACGTCCTAGAGACACGGCGGCGAAGCGTCAAGCAAGGCGCGTCCGATGCGAGCCGCGGTGAGCATGCCGGACTATGTTGAAACGTTGCCCAGCGACTGGCCCATTGCCCGCCGCCACGGTCCGCGATCCAATTCGACAAAGCATCCGCGTCAAGCACAGCAGGTCGAGCCATGTCCAACCCGATCATCATCCGCCCCGTCACGCGCCACGATTTCGAGCAGTGGCTGCCGCTGTGGGACGGCTACAACGCGTTCTATGGCCGTTCGGGCGAGATGGCGCTGGCGAGCGACATCACCGCAATGACGTGGTCGCGCTTCTTCGACGCCTACGAGCCGGTCCATGCGCTGGTCGCCGAAAGCGGGAGCCAGTTGCTTGGCCTCGTCCACTACCTGTTCCACCGCAGCACGACGGCGATCGCACCGAACTGCTATCTGCAGGACCTTTTCACCAACGAGGCCTCGCGCGGCAAAGGCATCGGCCGGGCGCTGATCGAAGGCGTCTATGAGCGCGCCCGGGCGGCCGGTTCCGGCCGAGTGTACTGGCTGACGCATGAAACCAATCACACGGCGATGAAGCTCTATGACAAGGTCGGCGAACGCTCGGGCTTCGTCGTCTATCGAAAGATGTTCTGAGGACGCTCCAGCGCGTCGCCGCGTCTACTGGGAACGCCATGCGCCTTTCCAACGAAAACGGGGCTCCGAAGAGCCCCGTTCGCATTTCAAAAAGGCGATTTTCACCCCTTCGGGGCGGGAACCGGCTCTGGCTTGACCTTCGGGGTTTCCTGCGCCGTGTTGGACTCGATCGGCGGCAGGCCCTTCATCAGCTTCTGCTGCAAGGTGGCCAGCACATCGGGATCGGGCTTCAGGTCGCGGGCCTGGTTCCACTGGAAAGTCGCTTCCAGCTTGCGGCCGACGCGCCAATAGGCGTCGCCCAGATGGTCGTTCAGAACCGGATCTTCCGGCTTCAGCGAGACCGCGCGTTCCATCTCGCGCACCGCGTCATCGAAGCGGCCGAGGCGGAAATAGGCCCAACCCAGGGAATCGACGATGTAGCCGTCGCTCGGCCTGAGATCGACGGCCTTCTGGATCATCTCCAGGCCTTCCTTCAGGTTGGTGTTCATGTCGACCCAGGAATAGCCGAGATAGTTCAGCACCTGCGGCTGGTCTGGCTGCAACTCCAGCGCCTTGCGGAAATTCGGCTCGGCTTTCGGCCATTCCTTCAGCCGCTCATAGGCGATGCCGCGCTGGTAGAAGATGTTCCAGTTGGCAGCGGTCGGCGTCTTCAGCACCTCGACGGCCTTGTCGTAGAGATTGGCGGCGGAACGGAAATCATCCTTCGAGGAGTAGACACCGCCGAGCGCCAGATAGGCGCGCATGTCGTCGGGATGGGCTTCGACGAAGGCCTTGAGATGCGTGATCGCCTCGTCATGGCGGTCGAGATCGGCAAGGTTGAGGCCAAGCTGCAGGTCCGAAATCTCCTTCAGCGGCGAAGAGTCGGGGATACGCCGATAGAGCGCGATGGCGCCTTCGCCGTCCTTCAACTGTTCGGCGACGGCGGCGAGCTGCACGAGGGCCGCGTCGCTGTCCGGCTTCAGGGCCAAGGCATATTGCAAATAGAGGCGCACGAATGGCTCGCCGCCGCCACGGTTGAGCGCGGTGGCAAGATCGAGCAGGATTTCGGAAGCACCGTCGGACGGACCGGACACGAAGGGCGCGATCTTGTCGCCCTTGCTTATCCTGGCGCGCAAGGCGACGATTTCCAGCTTGCCCGGCGAAAACGCCTCGGCCTGGTCGAGCACCGAGATCGCCTTGGCCTTGTCGCCCTTGCGGGCCAGGAATGAGGCATAGGCCTGCGCGTTGCGCATCCAGGTTTCAGGCGCCGCACCGCCGGCGGCGGTATCCTGCATCGTCGCGGCGTAGATCGCCTCCGCCTTTTCAGGCATGTTGGCGGCATCGGCGACCAGGGCGCGGTGGAAGGATTTGAACAGGCCGAACCAGTCCGGCCCCTGCAGCTTGTCGATCGAAGCCATCGCTTCGCTGGCCTGGCCGGCACCTTGTTCGGCCCAGCCGGACATGACGCCGGAGATCAGCCGGTCAAGATCGGATTCCAGCGACAGCTTGAGCCAGTACTGCGCCTTGGTGAAATCCTTCTTGTGGAAGGAATCGACCGCCAGCGCCAGGCGCGAGAAGCGCTCGACATCGGGCACTTCCTTGAGCTTGTCGGCATAGACCAGCGACTCGTCGAAGCGGCCTTGCGCGATCAGCGACAGCATCAGGCTCTGCTGCAGCGCGGTGTCGCTCGGATTGAAAGCCAAGGCCTGCTTGTAGTACGCGATGGCGCTGTCGAGGTCGTTGTCGCCTTCCGCGATCCGGGCAGCCAGGTAGGCGCCCGAGAACGACGAGATCTTGACCGGTTCGGTTGATTGCTTGGCATAGGCCGGCAAAGCCGAGATCGCCATGCCCGTCACAATTGCCAGCCTTGTCAGCCAGCGCGCACGTCCTTGCTGCATCATATCCCTTTCAGCCAGGCGCCATCTCCGCATCAGCGGGATCGACCCAGACTCGATCTTTCCGGGCAAAGCATGGCCTTTTTGGGGTCGCGCTTCAATCTACCCGAAATTCACAATCGGGTCACCCGATTAACAAACCATGGCTAAATGGGACAGTTTTGCGCGTCAACAGGCCGTTGCAGCCGCGTATCGCGATAACCACCGCTTGCCACCGCGCCGCACAGCCCGTTCCATTCGCAGCCCACGCAAGCCTTGCGCACGTGGCCGGCCGAAAACGCCTGCCGTAGCCGCATCAGGATCGTGGCATCGAGATCGAGGCGGACGCCGTCACGGATCGGCCGAGCCAGCAGCGCTTCCACGTCATCCCTTGCCTGCCGGTCTCGCCCGGCCGCGCTGTCGCGCAAGCAGTGCGGATCCGGCTCGCCAAGCAACGGGGCGCAGATGTCGTCCGGTCCGGAAACGAGGAGGATGTCCTCGCCCCGGCTCAGGCGCTCCGCGATCCCGTCATAATTGGCGGTGAAAGCGGGACTGTATCCCTTGCCCACATAGGTGAGCAGGCAAAGGAGATGATGGGCGCGAAGCCTGATCGTCACGGCGTCGGCAGGTTCATCTTGCCGCGCGGAAGCGCCATCAGCGTCGCGGCGCCAAGCGCCGACTTCAGCAATCCGCCGACGATGAACGGCACGAAGCCGAGGGTGATGGCCTTCTCGGCGCCGATCATGACGGCAAGCCAGGCCGTTCCGAGCACCAGGCAGGCAAGGTTGCCGAGCAGCATGGCAATAAAGGCGAGCACCACCCTGTTACCGTTCCAGCCGCGTTCGGCCAGCCAGCCGACAAGTGCGCCGACAACCGGGAAGGCAAAGAGATAGCCGCCCGTAGGGCCGACGAAGTGCTGCATGCCGGCAGCTCCCCCGGCCAGGACAGGAAAGCCGACAGCGCCTTCGACCAACCAAGCGGCGATCGTCACCGCGCCAAGCCGCCAGCCATAGAGTGCGCCGATCAACGTCACGGCGAAGGTCTGCATGGTCACCGGAACCGGCACCATCGGCACCTCGATGTAGGAGGATAGCGCCAGGAAGAGCGTGCCAAGCACGACGGCGCCGGCCTGCCAGCCGACCGATCGCTGCTGGAGGCGCAGCGGGCTGAAGGACGGTCTTGCGGACGAGAATGCGAGGTTGGTCATAGGCTTCCCTTCAATCGATCCAAAATTATAGATAATTTCTGCATTCGATCTATTATCGAATCCACATTTTTGGATCTTTAGCAAGCCTGAGCTCGGAAAAGGTCGCTTAACCCACGATCGCGAAAGCTTCGCGCGTGGCGCCGGACGCTGTCCTGATCGGCTTGCGACCAATCCATTGGACATGCCGTCCCAGTGTTGCCGCGGCCGATTCGGCGTTGCCCTGCCGCAAGGCGGCGAGGATCGCCCGGTGGTCCTGATCGGTGCGCGTCTCCCATTCCGAGCGCCATGCCGCGAACAGGAAGCGGGCGCTTGCCGCGTGGAGGTCGTCGATGGTGGCAAGCAGGCGCGGCATGCCGCATGGTGCGAGGATCAGCCGGTGAAAGGCACGATTGGCCTCCTCCCACGACCTGACGTCGCGGGATTTGTCGCCGGCCTTGGTCGCCTCCTCGGCCTGGTCGAGAATGGCCGAAGTCAGGTGCGGCGCGGCGTGGCGCAGTGCCAGCACTTCGAGTGCGGCCCGCATTTCGGCGACTTCCTTGACCTCGCCCAGATCGAAGGCAGCGACGCGCACGCCACGGCGCGGCTCACTGACGGCCAGGCCCTGCGCCTCGAGGCGGCGGAACGCCTCGCGCACGGGGACATGGCTGGTGTTGAATTCCTCGGCGACATGATCCTGCCGCAGCCTCGCCCCCGGCTCGATCGCGCCGGAGATGATGCGGTCCGCCAGTACCTTGCTGATGCGCACCGCTATGGTGTCGTCCGTGCCCTTTGCCATGATTTATAGATAATTTGCGGCAAGGCCGCTTGTCGAGACGGCGGGGGCGAATTCACAGGCGTCTTTCCTCTAGCGCAGCCGGCAGGTGCCCCGTGAAAGCCGGTCTTCTCAGTTCACCCGGCTGATGCAGAAGTCGATGACGTCGACCAGCGCCGATTTCTGCGGCGTCTCTTCCAGCGGCGCCAGCGCGTCGCGGGCGATCTCGCCGAAATGGCGGGCGCGCCCGATGGTGTCGGCAATGGCGCCGTGGCGGGTCATCAGGCCGATCGCCTTTTCCAGTCCGGCGTCATCGGTGACATTGTCCTCGATGGCGCGCTTCCAGAAGGTGCGTTCGGCCTTGCTGCCGCGCCGGTAGGCGAGGATGACCGGCAAGGTGACCTTGCCCTCGCGGAAATCGTCGCCGACATTCTTGCCGAGATCCTTGCTGGTGCCGCCATAGTCCAGCGCGTCGTCGATGAGCTGGAAGGCAAGACCGAGATTCATGCCGTAGGAGCGCAGCGCCGCGCGATCGTTGCGGGTCGCCTGGGCGATGACCGGGCCAACCTCGGCGGCGGCCGAAAACAGCGCGGCGGTCTTGGCCTTGATGACGGCGAAGTGCTCGTCCTCCGTGGTTTCGAGGTTCTTGGCGGCGGCAAGCTGCATCACCTCGCCCTCGGCGATGATCGAAGCGGCGCTCGACAGGATGTCGAGCGCTTCGAGCGAGCCGACATCGACCATCATGCGGAAGGCCTGGCCGAGCAGGAAATCGCCGACCAGCACGCTGGCCTGGTTGCCCCAGATCATGCGGGCGGTCTTCTTGCCGCGCCGCATGCCGCTTTCATCGACGACGTCGTCGTGCAGGAGCGTGGCCGTGTGCATGAACTCGACCGAAGTGGCGAGCTTGACATGGCCTTCGCCGGCATAGCCGAACATCTGCGCCGCGGCCAGCGTCAGCATTGGTCTCAGCCGCTTGCCGCCGGACGAGATCAGGTGGTTGGCAACCTCGGGAATCATCTCGACGTCGGAGCCGGCCTTGGACAGGATCAGCTCGTTGACGCGCCCCATATCGGTCGCCGTCAGATCGATCAGATCCTTGATGGAGGCGGGCTCCCGCTTCCCGTTTTCAATGTTGAGAACGACACCCACGACAATCACTCCCGTCTTGGTATAACGCGTGCGACGGCACCCTTAGTCCCGGCATGGACTCTAGGGCGGCGGACACGGGCACGGCAAGTGGCGAATTGGCGCGGCGGCGGCGACAGCGTGTCAACGCCGGGAAATGCGGGAATGCGGCCGCACGTTTACATGCACGCTGCAACCTGCGAGTTTCTTGCGATGATAGAACTCATCCGCACCAACGACGCCGTCATCATCTCCTTTGTCGAATCGCTGATGCGCGATGCCGGCATCGGCTGCTTCGTCGCCGACCAGAACATGAGCGTGCTCGACGGCTCGCTCGGTATCCTGCCGCGGCGCGTCATGGTCGATGCCGACCAGGCCGACGCCGCGCGCCGCATCCTGACCGATGCCGGCATCGCAAACGAGATCCGGGGGAAATAATGTCGGCCGCGCCAGCCGCCCTTGCCACGGATGCGCCGGCCCATACGGTCGATGCCTTCCACCGCGGCCGGTTCTGGCTGGTGCAGCCCAAGCATGGCGGCCATCGCGCCGGGATGGATGCGATGATGCTGGCCGCGTCCGTGCCATCCTCCTTTGGCGGACGGCTCGCCGATTTCGGAGCCGGCGCCGGTGCTGCCGGTCTGGCGGTGCTGTCGCGCTGTCCGGGCGCCCAGGCTGTGCTGGTCGAACGCGCGCCCGAGATGGCGGCCTTCGCGGCGGCCACGCTTGCCCATCCCGGCAATGCACATCTCAGCGATCGCGCGGCCGTGCTTGTGGCCGATGTCACCGTGTCGGGTCGGGCCCGGGCCGCCGCCGGCCTTGCCGACAATGATTTCGACTTCGTCATCATGAACCCGCCTTTCAACGCCGCACGGGACCGCGCCACTCCCGAGCAGCTAAGAAAGGAAGCCCATGTCATGGAGGACGGGCTGTTCGAAAACTGGATCCGCAGCGCGGCGGCGGTTGTCAGGCCGCGCGGCGGACTTGCCGTCATCGCCCGGCCCGAACAGCTCGGCTCCATTCTCGACGCGATTTCAGGCCGCTTCGGCGAAGCCGAGATGCTCGCCGTGCACCCTCGCCCGGACGCAGCGGCAATCCGCATTGTCGTGCGGGCAGCACTTGGGGCACGGGGAAAGCTCGCCATCCGTCCGCCCCTGATGCTTCACGCGCGATCGGGCAACGGCCCCGACGAGCGCAGCGAAATGATCACCAACGGGCTCGCCTCGCTGTTCGGAGATTGAGCTGTTCGCGGCCCTGCACATTGCCGTTGGCCGGGAAATCCCTACATGCCTGCAACCACCGCCGGAGACCACGTCATCGTGAAACGTCTTTTCAACCGTCTGCTGCCGAAGTCCTGGCGCTCCACCGTCGTCACCGTTCCGGTCATCCGGCTGCACGGCACCATCATGGCCGGCGGCGGCCAGTTCCGGCCGAGCCTGTCGCTTGCTTCCACCGCCGGACTGATCGAAAAAGCGTTTTCCTTCGACGCGCCGGCGGTCGCGATCTCGATCAACTCCCCCGGCGGCTCGCCGGTGCAGTCGCGACTGATCTTCAAGCGCATTCATGACCTTGCGGTCGAGAAGAATAAAAAAGTGCTGGTCTTCGTCGAGGATGTCGCGGCCTCCGGCGGCTACATGATCGCTGTCGCCGGCGACGAGATCTTCGCCGACCCATCGTCCATCGTAGGCTCGATCGGCGTGGTGTCGGCCTCGTTCGGTTTTCCGGAGCTGATGAAGAAGATCGGCATCGAGCGGCGCGTCCACACCGCCGGCCAGAACAAGGCGGTGCTCGACCCGTTCAAGCCGGAGAAGAAGGAAGACGTCGAGCGGCTGAAAGCGCTGCAGCTCGAAGTGCACGAGACTTTCATCGATCTGGTCAAGGAGCGGCGCGGCACGAAGCTCAAGGACGATCCGGATCTGTTCACCGGGCTGTTCTGGACCGGCAAGCGAGGCCTGGAACTCGGCCTCGTGGATGCACTCGGCGACATGCGCACGGTGCTGAAGACCCGCTTCGGGCCGAAGACCCAGCTCAGGCTGGTCTCGGCTCCGCGCGGTTTCCTCGGCCGCTTCGGCCTTTTCGGCTCGAGCAAGGGCTTTTCAGCGCCCGATATCGCCGCGGCTGCCGCCAGCGGCGTCATCGATGCGGCGGAAGAGCGCGCATTGTGGGCGCGCTTCGGGCTTTGAAAAAGCCATGAAAGCGTCTAGCATGGTTGCCCGAAAGACCCGACCGACCGCCCTTACCGGCCCAGCGTGGTAGGAGTTTTGACATGCCGCAGCTCATTTTCTTCGCCGTCGTCGGCGTCGCCGCCTATTTCGGCTACCGCACCTTCCTGCGCGAGGCCGAGCGCGTGACGGCCAAGGTGCGGCGGACCGAAAAACAGGCGGCCAACGGCGCGATGGGAACGCTGGTCAAGGATCCGAAGACCGGCGAATACCGGCTGGCCAAGGACTGACCCTCATTTCACTCGCAATAGAGACTGTGGAATCCGGTCCGCGTGTCCGGACCTGGGCGGCACCCGCCAAGATAAATCTTGCTTTGCACGTCACCGGCAGGCGCCCCGACGGTTACCATCTCATCGAAAGCCTGGCTGTGTTCACGCGCTTTGGCGACAGGATCGAGATCGCGCCGGCTGAAGCCGACGATTTCAGCGTGTCCGGCCGCTATGCGGCGGACGTCCCGCTCGATGGCGGCAATCTGGTGCTGAAGGCACGCGATGCGTTGCGGCAGGCCGCCGGCATTCGGAGCACGCCGCCCGTGACCATCAGGCTCGAAAAGAACCTTCCGGTCGCGTCCGGCATGGGCGGCGGGTCGAGCGACGCGGCGGCGGTGCTGCGCGGGCTGGCGGAGAGCTGGGGCCTGGACATCGACAGCGCCGAGCTGGCGCGGATCGGCCTGTCGCTAGGCGCCGACGTGCCGATGTGCCTGGCGGCAAAGCCGCTGGTGGCGCGCGGCATCGGTGAGGAGTTGTCGATGGTGCCGGATTTTTCGGCGCTGGGTCTGGTGCTGGTCAATCCGGGAACGCCCGTCTCGACAGCGGAAATCTTCGCTTCACTGTCCCGTCGCGACAATGAGCCACTGCCGCCGCTGCCGCGCAGCATCGAGTTTCACAGCCTGCGCAACTGGCTGGAGGAGACCCGCAACGATCTCGAGCAGCCAGCCCTTGCGATGCAGCCCGCCATAGGCAGGGCGCTTTCATGGCTTGATAAGGCTGGATCGGGTTTTTCACGAATGTCCGGATCGGGCGCGACGTGCTTCGGCCTGTTCGAGACCGGCAATGTCGCCAAGCGCGCGGCGGCCGAGATCCGCGGCCGCCAGCCCGATTGGTTCGTCGCGGCAACGCGTAGCATGGCGTCGGAGGCTGAGTGAGATGGCCAGGATTGACGAGAGCCGTGCCTTCATTCCGGTGCGCATCGCGGTGCTGACGGTTTCCGACACACGCAGCCTCGCCGAGGACAAGTCCGGCCAGACGCTGGCCGATCGCATCACCGCGGCCGGCCACATCCTGGCCGGCCGCGACATCGTCACCGACGACCGCGAAAAGATCCGCGACACCGTCCTGGCGTGGTCGCGGGACAAGGCCATCGACGTCGTGATCACCACCGGCGGAACCGGCTTCACTGGCCGCGATGTGACGCCCGAGGCGCTGGAGCCGATTTTCGAAAAGCGCATGGACGGCTTTTCGGAAGTGTTCCACCGCATCTCCTACGACAAAATCGGCACCTCGACGATCCAGAGCCGGGCGACCGGCGGCGTCGTCAACGCCACCTTCGTCTTCGTGCTGCCGGGCTCGCCCGGTGCCTGCAAGGACGCCTGGGACGGCATCATCGAGGCACAGCTCGACTACCGGCACATGCCTTGCAACTTCGTCGAGATCATGCCGCGCCTGGACGAACATCTGCGGCGCGGCAAATCAGCCCCTTAAAAAGCCTAGGCAAAGTGCCGACTTCACGCCGTGTTCGCCAGGCAGAACAGCGCCGGGCGCCTTCGAACGGCCATTCCAAACCGGATGCCGGAGACAGTATCTTCGTGGGCGATCCCTACCGTTCACGAGAAGGCAGATATGGCCGTGCAAACTGGAACCATGCACACTGGTGGGTGCCATTGCGGCAATATACGCCTGCGATTTTCGACCGAGCTGGATCCATCGCAAATCGAAGTCCGCGCCTGCCAATGCTCGTTCTGCACAAAGCATGGCGCGCGCGCCTTCGCCGATCCTGACGGCAGGCTGATCATCTCGGTCAAGGACGCAAGGCGATTGCGCAAATACCGGTTCGGACTGGAGACCGCCGACTATCTGATTTGCCGAGAATGCGGCGTCTATGCCGCCGCGATCGCCGGGGAAAATGACGAGGCCAGGGCCATCCTGATCGTCAACGCCCTGGACGATCACAGGGCGTTCACCGGAGAATCGGTCCTGGTCGACTTCGACTGGGAAAACAGAGCTGAGCGGCAAGCCAGGCGTCGCCTTCGCTGGATGCCGGTCGAGATGAGCTTCGCCTGACCTGCCTTCAGCGGATGACCGGCTCGCCATGGAAACGACGGCGCGACGGCTTGGAGACGCCGAAGCCAACTTCCATCATCAGCCGTGGCGTGCGTGCCGGCACCGTGCCCATGTGGAAACCGAAGGGGTCTTCGACGAAGCCGAGGCCAGCCTCTCCGGTCAGGGTCACCGGGCTCTGCTCGCCATACACGTCCAGCACATCCTGGGCGGGATGGCCGACGAGAAGGGTGAGCTGATGCCTTATGGCGCGGCGCCTGTGGCTTCCCCTGACATAGACATGCGGACCGGTCTCGGCGTCGACGGGCTTGAGGTAGAAAAAGAATTTCAACATCCGCCAGTCATCGAGATCGAAATGATACTTGCCGAGCGAGGCAAGGTTCTTGTCGGCGTCGGACGCCTCGCCGGTCGGAAAACTCCACCAGATGCGTGTCGTGATGAGTTTCGCCTGGCCGCCGAGATAGTGCGCGGCGATGTCGAGAAGCAGCGGGTCGCGCTGTATGGCGAGTGCCGCCGGGCAGTCGAGGATGCGTTCGAAATAATGGCCGCTCAGCAATGAGCGGCCAAGGCGCTTTTCGGCTTCGGCATGTTCGCCGGGCACGAATTCGAGCCGGCGGTCGAAATTGCCGTAGCAGGGCGTGCGCCGGGCGAAGCTGGCAATCTCCTCGTGGATATCAGGCGGCAGGATCAGCCCCGAGAACAGCCCGTCCGACCGCAACGCGCCGACGACGGCCTCGCGCTGAACGCCCCTGAACATCGTGTCCCCGGCATTGTCGGCCGGACGAGCGCGCTTCGCGCCCAGCCAATGCATCCGGCGCCCGGGCATGGTACGCGCCAGAACGAACATCGGCAGCCAGGCAGGGTTTTCGCGCAGGTCCTTCAGATAGGTCGGGATGCGCACGGCGATGCGGCGCAGCAGGCTGCCATTGCGTGCAATGGCCTCGAGACTGGCAGTGCCGGACTTGTCAGTGGTCGAAAGGTTCATGGGGATCCTCAAGGGTATGATGCAGCGCCGACGCAATGTCGGAGCCTGCCGTTCCGGCATGACCCAAACCCAATTCACCCGCCTTGTCGGAAAGTTACCCGCGCGTCAGTTTTTGTGCAACGCACAATGGACAGAGCAGCCGCAAAAAATCACCTCTGCCTCGGCGGCGCCGCCCAGATCTCGGCGTCGAGCTTCTTTGTCGCCAGACCGCGCGCCAACGCCTCGGCGCTGCCGGCATTCTTGGACAGAGATGCCGCCTGCCGCTTGCTGATCACCAGGCCGTCGGCGAGCGCACGGTTTGCCGAAAAGACCCGGGCCAGGAACGGCGGACGGCTGCCCCGCGCCCGCGAGAACCGGGCGGCCATTGTCTGCCTGGCGGTATGGGCGACAACCGCGTCGATCCAACCCTCCACCAGCCTCGCACCCGGTTCGAGAAACAGCAGCCAGTCACCCTTGGCCTGGCGAATGCCGGCGGCGATGCCGCCGCTCCCCACATAGTGGCAGCCGGCATGCTCGGCCACGCGATGCGTGTGGTCGGTGGAGCCGGTGTCGCAGACGACGACATCGCGCACCACGCCCTCGACCGCGCCGCCGATCAGCGTCGCCAGCGTGCGGGCGAGACCCTCCTCGTCATTATGCGTTTCGATGAGAACACTGAGCATCATGAGCCGAATAGCGGAAAGCGCCGACCGACGCCAGTTTTTGCGCCGCACCATAAAAAGTTCTTGCTTTGTTCTCATCAACAAAATAGGAATAATTTCCATGAGCAGAGCGATTCGACAGAACATGGACAGTCCCTGGGAGCGGGCGAAGATGGAACCGATCATGCGCGCCGACATTGCAGCCTTCGGAGCAGGACGAGCCGAAATGGCCAACGCGATGATCGAGCAGAGCGGCATGCGGGTCCGTCCGGACCGCAACCGTGGCCGGTCGGCAGGCATCAATCCGTCCGGCCGGTTCGAACCCGTGAGCCGACATGTCTTCGACGACGGCTGGAGTTCGCTGGAGGAACTGCCCCCGTTCAAGACCGAGGTGCAGGTGGAGAAGCCGCGCTCCATCATCACGCGCAACGAATCGCCGGACATCTCCTTCGACCGGTCGATCAATCCCTATCGCGGCTGCGAGCACGGCTGCGTCTATTGCTTCGCGCGGCCGACACACTCGTTCATGGGCCTGTCGCCGGGCCTGGATTTCGAATCCAAGCTGTTCGCCAAGCCGGACGCGGCACGCCTGCTCGACAAGGAGTTGTCGAAGGACGGCTACCAGCCCCGCACCATCGCCATCGGCACCAACACCGATCCCTACCAGCCGATCGAGAAGCAGTACCGGATCATGCGCGAAATCCTCGAAGTGCTGGAGGCACGCGGTCATCCGGTCGGCATCGTCACCAAATCGGCCCTGGTGGTGCGCGACATCGACATTCTGTCGCGCATGGCCGAGCGCGGGCTCGCCAAGGTGGCGCTGTCGGTGACGACGCTCGACCGCATGCTGGCCAGGACGATGGAACCCCGCGCCTCGACGCCGACCAAGCGGCTGGAAGCGATCAGGCAGCTTTCGGATGCCGGTATCCCTGCTTCGGTGATGGTGGCGCCGATCATTCCGGGCCTGACCGACCAGGAGATGGAACGCATCCTCGACTCGGCACACCATGCCGGAGCGCGCGAAGCTGGCTATGTGGTGCTGCGCCTGCCGCTGGAGGTCAGCCCGATCTTCAAGGACTGGCTGCTGCGTCACTATCCCGACCGCTATCGCCACGTCATGTCGTTGATCCGTTCGATGCGCGACGGCAAGGACTACGATTCGGAATGGGGCAAGCGCATGAAGGGCGCCGGTCCCTATGCCTGGCAGATCGGCCGGCGCTTCGAAATCACCGCCAAGCGGCTCGGCCTCAATGCGGAGCGACGCACGCTGCGGACTGACCAGTTCGTCGCCGCCGGCAAGGACCAGGAGCAGTTGATGCTGCTCTGAAAATTGAAAATCGCCGCGGGCTGTTCATGACCGCCGCGGCCAAGAATCCCGTCCGGCCTGCCCCGGCCAGCAGACGGTGCCCTCCCGGTCCGGCGCCCCACCCGACCCGGAGGGACTTGCGGAGAATCGGAGCCGATGCGAACCTCGCCGCAACATGGCTCGCGCGCGTTCTGATTCTCCGCTTCTCTTCGAAATCGTCGAGAAACCCGATTTCTCCTTCGAGACGAAGGCGATGGCCGATGGGTTATGGCCGGTCGCGGGGATGGACGAAGCCGGTCGTGGCCCGCTGGCGGGTCCGGTCGTCGCGGCAGCAGTGGTGCTCGACCCCGCCAACATTCCCGAAGGACTCGACGATTCAAAGCGGCTTAGCCACTTGCAGCGCGAAGCGCTGTTCCTGCGCATCCTCGGTTCCGCGCTCGGCGTCTCGATGGCGTCGATCAGCGCGGAGGGTATCGATGGCAGCAACATCCTCAAGGCGAGCCTCGAAGCGATGCGCCGCGCGCTGGTCGGGCTGCCGGTTCAGGCAAAACTCGCGCTCGCCGACGGGCGCGACGTGCCCCCGGGACTGCCCTGCGAAGGGCGCGCGCTGATCAAGGGCGACCAGCGCTCGCAGTCGATCGCCGCCGCCTCGATCGTCGCCAAGGTCATGCGCGACCGCATGATGTGTGGCTGCGGCAATCATCACGATCGTTACGGCTTCGAAGTCCATATGGGTTACGCCACGGCCCGGCATCGCACGGCGATCGAGGCGCACGGGCCGGTAGCGCGGCTGCACCGCACCTCGTTTGCGCCGTTCAGGCTTGGGGGTGTCGAGGTGGTTGAGGAAGAGAGCTTGGCCGGGCTGGAGTGAGGCGAAAGCGGCGCCGAACTACAGCCGATCTCCCCCTCGTGGGGGAAATGTCCGGCAGGACAGAGGGGCGCTGTCCCGCCGACCTGTCAGTTCATTGCGATCAGATTCGCCCGATACTTCTCAGCCGGTGCGACGGATAAAGAATCGAACGCCGGCGATCCTTCGCGCCCCCCTCTGCCCTGCCGGGCATCTCCCCCACGAGGGGGGAGATTGGCGGCGTCAACACACCGCACAACAAAAAAGCCGCCAGGTTCCCCGGGCGGCTTTTGATTTGCTTGATGTTGTCAGCTCAGTTCAGCTTCGCCTTCACGTCCTGCAGCGCGGACTTGAACAGGTCGGCTCCGGCCTTGGCGTCAACCTTGGCGGCGAGCAATGCGCGTGCCGCCTCGACAGCGATGTCGACGGCGCTGGCGCGCACTTCGCCGATCGCTTCGCGCTCGGCCTGGCCGATCTTCTGTTCGGCAAGCGCGGTGCGCCGGGCGACATAGTCCTCGGTCTTCTTGTGGGCCTCGGCGGCCAGCAGTTCGGCCTCGCGCTTGGCGGCCGCGACAATGTCGGCAGCCTCCTGCTCGGCTTCCTTGCGCTTCTTCTTGTACTGGCCAAGCAATTGCTGGGCCTCGTCGCGCAGCTTGCGTGCCTCGTCGAGCTCACTGCTGATCCTGGCGGCGCGGGCGTCGAGCGCCTTGGCGATCATGCCGGGCACCTTGATGTAGACGGCGATCGCCAGGAAGATGATCAGGGCAATCGTGGCCCAGAGCGTTGCGAGAGATGTAGCGTCCATGATGCGCTCCTCACCGGGCCACGGATTTGACCGCGGCCGCGATCTCGGCCTTGCTGGCCTTGCCGCCAACGAGTGCCTCGACGATCGCCGAAGCGGTATCCTCGGCAATGCTGCCGACTTCCTTCATGGCATTGGCCTTGATGGAAGCAATGCGTGCCTCGGCCTCGCCAAGCTTCCCGTCGAGCGCAGCCTCGATCTTCTTGCGCGCGGCATCGGCTTCCGCCTTGGCCGCATCGTTGGCTTGCTGGCCGATCGAGCTCGCGTTCTTCTTGGCTTCCGCCAGTTCCTGCTCGTAAGCGGCAACGGCGGCGTCTGCCTCGCCCTTCAACTTGGCAGCCTGGTCGAGATCCTGGCTGATGCGGTCGTTGCGGACATCGATGATGCCCCCGACGCGCGGCATCACGACCCGCTTCAGGAAGAGGTAGAACAGCCCGAACGTGATCGCCAGCCACAGAAGCTGCGACGGAAACGTCTCCGGATTGAATGGCGGAAACGTGCCGTGCGCTTCGGCAGGCACGCTGGTGCCGGAATGCGTGTCGCCTCCGGTCGCAGCGTGGCTGGTGTCGGCTGATGGCGCGGACTCTTGCGCGAAGGCAGATGTCACGAACATGGACTATCCCCAGATATCAGGCCCGCCGCTTGCGCGGCCGGCCTGTCCAATCTTCTCAGTACTCAGCCGAACAGGGCCAGCAGCGCGATGAGAAGCGAGAAGATGCCCAGAGCTTCGGTCACGGCGAAGCCGAAAATCAGGCGGCCGAACTGGCCGTCGGCAGCCGAAGGGTTGCGCAGCGCGCCCGAGAGGTAGCTGCCGAAGATGTTACCCAGGCCAATGCCCGCGCCACCCATGCCCAGGCAAGCGATGCCGGCGCCGATGTACTTTGCTGCTTCTGCGTCCATTTGTTCAACTCCTTTGGATCTGAAAATTCCGTTGCGATTTCATCCGGCACCAATGTTGAAAACTCTTGGCCGGAACTCTTGCCTCAGTGCCCGGGATGCAGGGCGTCGTTGAGATACATGCAGGTCAATACGGCAAAGACGTAGGCCTGCAGGAAGGCGACCAGCAGTTCAAGCGCCGTCAGCGCCACCGCCATAGCCAACGGCAGGATCGAACCCGCCACGCCGACCGCGCCCAGCGCGGAGAGGCTGACGACGAACCCGGAGAAAACCTTGAGCGTGATATGGCCGGCAAGCATGTTGGCGAACAGACGAACCGAGAGGCTGACCGGGCGCGACACGAAGGAAATGACCTCGATCAGCACCACCAGCGGCAGCAGGAACACCGGCACGCCATGCGGCACGAACAGCTTGAGGAAACCAAGACCATGCTTCATGAAGCCGTAGACCACCACGGTTCCAATCACCAGGGCCGCGAGGCCGAAGGTGACGATGATGTGGCTGGTGACCGTGAAGAAATAGGGAAACAGGCCGAGCAGATTGGCGACCAGCACGAACATGAACAGCGAGAACACGAAGGGGAAGAACTTCATGCCCTGCGTGCCGGCGGCGTCACGCAGCATGTTGCCGACGAATTCATAAGCCATTTCGGAGACCGACTGCAGCCGGCCTGGAACCAGGCTGCGGCTCGACGTCGTCAGGAACAGGAACGCCGCGGCGACAACCACGGTGGCGACCATGAACAGGGCGGAATTGGTGAAAGACAGGTCATAGCCGCCGATCTCGATCGGTATCAGCTTGTTGATATGGAACTGGTGGATCGGATCGACCTTGTCAGCTGCCACGTTCAAACCCCGTCAATGCCGCGTACGGCCAAAATTACCTTGCCGCATGGAAGCGGCTATTTCCAAATGCCGCCTGAAGGGCGGTCATTTGCCGTCGTCCCGGTCACGGCGCGGCTTCGCGCCTTGTCCGAATTCCGCCACAACGCCAGCCGAACGCATGACATTGAGCACGCCGGCGCCAAAACCAAGCAGCAGGAAAACGATCAGACCCCACGGCGATGTCCCCGCCATACGGTCGATGATCCAGCCGATGCCGGCGCCCACGACTACCCCGGCGATAAACTCGCTGGATAGTTTGATCGCCTGACCGTATCCGGTCACTGGTTTCGCGTCGTCTTTCCCCTCGAGCCGGTTCGGCAGCCTTGTCGCAAGCGATGCTCCAAGTTCACGCCGACGTCGCTCAAGATCGTCGTCGCGGATTTCGGCGTCATGCTCTTTGCCGCGGCCGGTTTCTCCGGTTCCGTCTGGCCCTTTTTTCTCGGCCATCGCAACCCCCCTGCCCGGGCAGACCGTCACCGTCCGTCCGCTTCTAAAGTCGCCGGCAACATAGTTAGAGGGTTTGCGCCCGTCAAGCCACGGAGGGAAGTTCCGCGCTGTGTATTTTAAATAGTAAAATCAAAGGATTAGAAAGGTGCGACATCGTGCCCGCGGCGATCGGAGGGATGCGTTGCGCGAATCCCCCGGGCAATGGCTCTCCGATCGACCGTGCGACCGCCCGAAAAGAGAGGCGCCCGGCGGCCGGCTCAGCTCCAGCCGCCACCATAGGTCCGGTAAAAGATATGCAGGCCGATCTTGGTCATCTTCTGCATCGTGCGCGCCCAGCCGGGATGGACATAGTTGGCGTAGTAATGTGTTGACGATCCCACCTCCGGAATGAAGATCTTGCCAGCGGTGACGGCCATGCCGATGTCTTGCGCGGTCTTGTAGGCGACGGGGTTGTCGATGCGCTTCTTTCTGCCGTCGCAAGCGAATGAAAACTGACAGCGGTTGAACCAGCTGTCGTTCTGGTAGACGACGCCGCAGATCGAATTGGGATAGGCGGGATTGCGGACCCGGTTGAGGATAACCTGGGCGACGGCGGCCTGACCGCGCACGGTTTCGCCGCGTGCCTCGAAATAGATGCCGTTGGTCAGGCATTTCTGCTCCGGCTTGGAGAAGACGCTGGCCGGAAGCGGATTCTGGATCCAGGCGTGGTCGCCCTTGGCCATCGGCGGAATGAAGCGGCCGCTGTTGGGCTGCTCGTCCTGAAGCAGGGCTTCAAAGGGTGAAGCCTTGGCGTAGTCCGGCTCGGATTGTGCGTAGGCGGTCGCCAGCACATCGGGGTGGTCGTTGTTGACGAGGGCGGCGAGCATCGCCGGCACGCCGGGATCCGGCTTCTTGTCTTCACGCGCGTGGAATGCGGCGGCGATCAGGATTTCCTTGCCTTTGATCTGAGGCTTGGCGAAGGCCATTTTCAGGTCGCTGTCCATGCTCGGCCGCATCAGCGAAGAGGTCCGCTGGAAGATCGAGCCTGCATTGAAGTTCTTCGGCGGCGCTACCGGAGAGACCTGGACGATGCGGCCCTTCTTGTCGGCGCGCACGACCCGATCCTCGTCGGGCGACCCGCTGACCTTGCCGCCCTTGCCGCGGAACGAGACGGAGCCGATACCGGGAAGGCGAACGCCGGAACCCGAGATCGAGCCGGTGACGTCGGAATCGACGAACGGCATCTCGGCGGCGTGGACCGAGCCGGCGACGGATTTCTCGACATAGGAGTTCCAGCGGGCGGTCGGCGCTTCGAGGCCGGATACAAGGCTTGTCATGTCCTGGTAGGCGGCGACGGTCGGAAAGCCGATCCAGATGCCGAGGCCGATGATGAACGGAGACACAAGGCCGCGTTTCTTCTCACCGGCGGCGGCGGCCAGCCGCGTCAAGACACGTCGATGCACGGAACTCTCTCCAGGAACGCTACTGACCCCACTGGAGAGCAAAATGATGCATTAACCTTGATGGGACGTTAACGGGATCGGTCGGGTTTTCTCAGCCGGCTGGAGGTCGTGGCTTCGAAGTCCGGCGGTTTTGCGGCGGGAGCGCTCAGGCCCGCTTCAGGAAGATCGGCCAGGCAACCAGGGCGCAGGCGGCGGCCGACAGCCAGACGCCGGGCCATGACCAGAGGTGCAGCAGCCCTGGAATGGCCACCGGGACGAGGAAGAAGCCGACGAAGACAAAGCTGTTGGCAAGGCTGAGTGCCGTTCCGACATGGCCGGCACCGGCCAGCGTGGCAAGTTCGGTATAGGCAACGCCGTGCCAGGCGGAGACCGAGATGCCGGCGACGACAAGCACCAAGGGCAGGACAGCGATCAGGAAGGATTGGCTGGCAGGCATTGCGGGAACGGCCAGAACCAGCACCCAGAGCACGACGAAGGCCAGCGCGCTGAGCGCACTGCACAAGCGAAGAAACTGACGGCGGTTGCCGTGGCGGTCGGTAAAGCGGCCGCTCCAGACGCGCATGACCATGGCGCCGACCTGTACAGCGACGAGGCTCGCGCTGATCGCCGTCGTGCCAAGCCCGGCGAAGTCGTGCAGGAACACCGACGCGAAAGTGAGGACCGCCACTTGCGGAAAGCAGAGCAAGCCGATCGCGGTCGAGATGCGCCAGACCTCGATGTTGCGCAACGGAGCCGGTCCATCCGATAAGACGGCGTGGGCTTCACCCGCCGGCGGCGGTTCGTGCAGCCAACGCCAGGCAAACAGTGCGGACAGGGCGGATGCCGCCGCCAGAAGCCCGAACACCGCGGCAAAACCGAAAGCCAGGGCACGCGAAGGCAGGACGAGTGCGCCGAGGCCGCCGCCGAGCGGTACCGCCGTCTGCCTGATGCTCATGGCAAAACCGCGCTCATTCTCCCTGAACCAGGCCATGATGGCGCGGCCGCTCGAACCATTGACACTGCCGCCGAGCAGCCCCGTGACGAGCAGGCTTGCCGCCAGCAGCATGACATCGGGAATGCCTGATCTTGTCGGCACGACCAGCATCGCCATGACCAGGAGCCAGGCCGCCGTCGCGCCGAGACCGATCAGAAGCACGCGGCGATCCCCCCAGCGGTCAGTGAGCAGACCCCAGGGCAATTCGCTGAGCGCGACGCCCAGCCCAAGCAGGCCGAGCGCCAGGCCAAGTTCGGCATTGCTCAAGTGATAGCTCTGGCGAAGCACGACCGCCGTTGCCGGTATGCCCGAGAAAGTGGCCGAGAAACCGGCATTCGCGGCAACCCCGATGCCCAGGACCTTCCAGCGGTGGTTGGGGCCGAACACTCGGCCGGCAGGGCTGGCAGCGCTGCCTTGCAGGATTTGTGGTGGCTGTTGATCGGCACAGTCGATGGCGGACATGATTTCATTCCCGTTGCGGGCCGGTGTCTCAGGCCTTGACGGCATCTCTCTATCGCCATAAATCCGTCCTTAAAATAAGGAAGTTTTTGACGATCAATCCTGAAAAACAGGACATTACGTTGCAACGGGTGACATTCGACCTCGACGTCCTCAGAAGTTTCGTCACCGGCATGGAGCTGGGCAGCTTCGCCAAGGCCGCCGACCGGCTTGGCCGGTCGACCTCGGCGGTCAGCGCGCAATTGAAGAAACTGGAAGAACAGGCAGCGACGCCGATCTTCCGCAAAGTGGGGCGCGGCCTGGCGCTGACCGAGGCCGGCGAGACCATGCTCGGCTATGCGCGCCGGCTGCTCGATTTGAACGACGAAGCGGCGGCGGCCATCCATGACGTCGAACTGGAAGGCTGGGTGCGGCTCGGTCTGCAGGAGGATTTCGGCGAGGCCGTGCTGCCGGACGTGCTGGGCCGATTTGCCCGAGCCCATCCCAAGGTCAAGATCGAGGCCAGGATCGCGCGCAGCCACGACCTCGCCGAAAGGGTGATGTCAGGCAGCCTCGACATCGCGCTTGCCTGGCACTGTGGCCAGACGCTGCCCTATAGCGAGCACGTCGCCGATGTTCCGATGCGCTGGATCGGTCCGGCCAAGCGCATCGAGACGAGCCTGCGCGACGGCGAGCCACTGCCGCTGGTGGCGCTCGAAGCGCCATGTCTGCTGCGCACGGTCGCGACTGAAACGCTCGACCGCGCCGGGCTGCCCTGGCGCATGGCCTTCTCGAGCCCCAGTCTGGGTGGCATCTGGGCGGCTGTCGCCGCGGGGCTGGGGCTGACGATCCGCACCGACATCGGCTTGCCGGCCAGCGTCAGTGCGATGAAGCCCGAGATCGCCGGCCTGCCGGCGTTGCCCAAGATGGCGCTGTTCCTGCATCGTCGGGATGCCGAACCCGAGCCCGTGGCGGCCCGCCTTGCCGACATATTACTGGAGGCGGCGCGGCAGGCCCTGCCGGAAAATACGCGGACCGCCGGCTTGCGTGCCGCGGCCTGATCAGCACGAGCGCCGAGGCTCAGCCGCGCTTCTTGGCCCGGCCGGCGAACGGATTGTCCGAGGTGCGCAACGCGATGCGGATCGGCACGCCCGGCATGTCGAAGGCTTCGCGCAGGCTGTTGGAGAGATAGCGGACATAGCTCTGCGGCATCGCGTCCGGCCGCGAGCACTGGACCACGAAACCCGGCGGCCGCGTCTTGGCCTGGGTGACGTATTTGACCTTCAACCGGCGCCCGGCAACGGCGGGCGGCGGGTGATGCGCCAGTATGGCCTCGAGCCAGCGGTTGAGCTTGCCGGTGGAAACACGGCTGTTCCAGACCCTGTGCGTCCTCAGCACCGCATCCATCAGCTTGTCGAGGCCGCGTCCGGTCTCGGCCGAGACCGGCACCGCCTGGATGCCCCGCGCCTGCGGCAGCAGCCGCTCGGTCTTCTCGCGCAGTTCGGCCAACAGCTCCTGCGGGTTATCGATCAGGTCCCATTTGTTGAAGGCGATCACCGGTGCCCGCCCCTCGCGGATGATCAGGTCGGCGATCTGCAGATCCTGCTTCTCGAAGGGAATGGTGGCGTCTAGCACGATGATGACGATCTCCGCGAAACGGATGGCGCGCAAGCCATCCTGCACCGACATCACTTCCAGCTTTTCGTGGATCCTGGCCTTGCGGCGCATGCCGGCCGTGTCGAACAGCTTAATGCGGCGGCCGCGCCAGTCCCAGTCGACGGAGATGGAATCGCGGGTGATGCCCGCCTCCGGTCCGGTCAGCAGCCGTTCCTCGCCGATCAGCGCATTGATCAGCGTCGACTTGCCGGCGTTAGGACGGCCGACGACGGCGATGCGCATCGGCTTGGTATCGTCATAGGCCGGCTCGGCATCCGGATCGGCGATGTCCTCGCCGATCAGCACTTCGTTGATGGCGGCTTCTTCGTCTTCGCTGTCCTCGTCTTCACCGAAGGCGCGCGCCTCTCCAAGCGCTTCGATCACGGCGTCGCGCAGGTCGGGCATGCCCTGGCCGTGCTCGGCCGAAACCGGGATCGGCTCGCCAAGCCCGAGTTCCCAGGCCTCCAGCGTGCCGCCTTGCGCGCCCTTCGCCTCGGCCTTGTTGGCAACGAGGACGACCGGTTTGCCGGATTTGCGCACGATCTCGGCAAAGGTCCTGTCATCGGGCAGCAGGCCGGACTTGGCGTCGATGGTGAAGAAGATCAGATCCGCCTCGCGGATGGCGATTTCGGTCTGCGCGCGCATGCGGCCCGGCAAGGTCGAGGCGCCGGCATCCTCAAAGCCCGCTGTGTCGATGACGTCGAAATGCAGATCGTAAAGCTTGGCGGCATGGACACGGCGGTCACGGGTGACGCCCGGCGTGTCGTCGACAAGCGCCAGCTTCCTTCCCACCAGCCGATTGAAAAGAGTCGATTTGCCGACGTTAGGTCTGCCTATGATGGCGACTTTGAAGGTCACGATGCACTGCCCGACCCGCGGATCAGTTCGGACATCAAGGTCGCCCGCTCGCGCGTGTTGCGCGGGGCGCCGTCATCGGAGGCGATCTGGTCGAACAGTTTCAGCGCGTCCTGCGTCTTGCCTTCCTTCCAGGCCGCAAGCCCGAGCGCCTCGCGCGCGCTGTGGCGCAGCGTGTTGGTGTCCGAGGTCAGCGCCTCGACACGGCTGGACACGTCGGCGAAGGAGCCATGGTCGACGAGCAGGAGTGCTGCCCTCAGCCGCGCCATGTCGCGCAGGCCCTGGGGAATGGCGGTGTCGGCGGCGACGTCGTCGAAATCCTTGACGGCTGCGTCGACGTCGCCCTTGTTGGCCTTGACGGTCGCTGCGCGCATGCGGGCGAGCAGCGGATAGGCGCCGTAGCCATCCTTCTCCAGCTGATCGAGCGCGGCCAGCGCGTCGTCGTTCTTGCCGTCATTGGCAAGCTTCAACGCCTGCGAGAAAGCATCGCCGGAGCGGTTGGCGCGCGTCTCGTCCCAATAGCGATAGCCGACGAAGGCGGCGGTACCGAGCACCACCAGGATGGCAATCACAAGCAAGGCCGGGCCGAAACGGTCCCACAGCTTCTGCGCCTGCTCGCGGCGCATCTCGTCATTGACTTCACGGATAAAACTGTCGTCGGACATCGATCAAAACCATTCTTGGCCCCGGGCCGGGGCCGTTCGTGAGCCCGCGTTTTAGCGAAATTTTGTCGGCATGGAAGGGGTTCGACCGGAAAATCGGCTATTCCCGGGGGCAAACGGATGTTTGCCCCGGGGCAAACCCACGAAAACCCAATCGCACCGGCGCCACATTTCGGGGATAGCCGGCTTGCTGACCACCCGGAGCCTGTAAAATTGCCGATGCCCAGTCTGTCCCGTGTTATTGCGTTTTCGCTTGCCTCGCTCGCCGCCGCCGGCGCGGCCCTGGCCGACCCGCCCGCGCCAGCAGAACCAGCGAGGCCGAAGCAGGTCGTCATCATCTCGTTCGACAGTGCCCGCGACATCTCGCAGTGGAAGCGTAGCCGGGCGCTGGCCCAGCGCACCGGGGCGCATTTCACCTATTTTCTGTCCTGTGTCTTCCTGCTGTCGCCCGAGACACGCGGCCAATACGCGGCACCTGGCAAGACCGCGGGCAAATCCAACATCGGCTTTGCCGCCTCCAGGCAGGACGTGGCCGAGCGGCTGGAACAGATCGGTCTCGCCGCCCATGAGGGCCACGACATCGCCAGCCACGCCTGCGGCCATTTCGACGGCAAGGACTGGAGCAAGGCCGACTGGCTGACGGAATTCGCCTCGTTCGAGCACATTCTAGAAAACGCCTATGCCATCAACGGCATTGCGCCCGAACCCGAGGGCTGGCGCGATTTCGCGCATGCGGTGGCGGGTTTCCGGGCGCCCTACCTGTCGGCAAGCAAGGCGCTTTACGAGGCGCTGCCGGCAGCCGGCTATCAGTTCGACGCCAGCGGCGTTTCAAAGGGCCCTGCCCTGCCGCCGACCATCGGCGGCATCACCCGCTTTTCCCTGCCGCTGATTCCGGAAGGGCCGAAATCACGGCCGGTGATCGCCATGGATTACAATCTCTATGTCCGGCATTCCGGCGGCTTCGAGCGACCGGGCAAGGCCGGCGAATTCGCCGACCGCACCTACCAGGCCTTCCGCGCCGCCTTCAACACGCAATATCAGGGCAAGCGCATTCCGCTGGAACTCGGCTTCCACTTCACACTGATGAATGACGGCGCCTACTGGAACGCACTGGAACGCTTTGCCGGCGAGGTCTGCGTCAAATCAGATGTCGAGTGCATCAGTTTTCGCGATTATGTTTCGCGGCGGGACGGCAGCCAGAAGCAGGCGACGGTTGGCGGCTGAGCTGCCAACCCGTTTCGCATAAATCCCAGACTTCCTAAGCCGGGTCTTCTGCGCCCTGCCTTGCCAGATAGCGCTGATCGATGTCCGGCAACGGCTCGCCCAGCAGCGTCGCCTCGAAGGCGCGCAAGCGTTTATGGACCGACTGCAGTTCGACGATGGTCGACCAGGAGGTAAGCAGGAACTGCAGCGAGCCGGTAACCTTGCCGAAGGCGTTGGAAATCTGGTTCAGCGCGCCGAACGTTATCTTGTGCGCGACGAGCGACGGACCCAGGATCAACAGCGAGAAAATGTTGTCGGCCTGCAGGTAGGTGTACCGAACGACGTTGAAATAGATGTAGTGGAAATAGAGCCGGAAATAATTGTGCCGGACATTGGCGAACAGCTCAGCGGTGGTGGCGGGTTGCGCTCTATGCGCATGATCCTCGCCATAGACCAGCTCCTTGCGGTAGGCGGCTTCGACGCGCTGGTTGCGGAACTGCAGTCCCGGAAGCTTCATGCCGGCAATCATCACCGAGATCGTGCCAAACAGGCACCAGGCAAGTGCCGCGACCACCAATGGCTGCGGGATCGCGCCGATGATCGGCAGTTCGCTGATATGGGCCTGCAACTGGATCATCACCGGCAGGAAGGCGATCAAGGTCATGATCGACTGGACGAAACTGGAACCGAGATCCTCCATGATCTGCGAGAACCGCATCGTGTCCTCCTGGATACGCTGCGAGGCGCCCTCGATATGGCGCAGCCTGCTCCAGTTCTCGATAAAGTAATTGTTCATCGCCGTGCGCCAGCGGAAGATCCAGTGGCTGACGATGAAGGCATTGACCACCTGCACGTTCATGCCGACCAGCGCGAGCCACGAGAAGTCGGCCAGCCCGGTGTAGAATTCGCCGTTAGTCGATTTTCCGGTCCCCGACATCAACCCTTGCACATAGTCGAAGAAGGGGCCGTACCAGGCGTTGACGGCGACGCTGACCTGCACGTTGAAATAGATGAAGAACAGGATGACCGCCGTCATCAAGATCGACCAGCGCTGCCAAGGATGCGGCGAATACCAGCTCCAGAATGCGTAGAAGATGGCCACGCAAAGCGCGAAATACATGTAAAACCAGAGGAACGGTTTCGACACCAGCACGGCGATGCCGATGATGGGCGCCGCATCCGCGGCTGCCGGCGGAAGGCCCACAAGGCCCCCCAATTGCTCCCCGCCGAAAAACCAGAACAGGATCGCCGCAAGGCTCCAGATGGCGGCCGAAGAGAAGAAAAGCTTCGGCTGCGGGAAGAAGGATACGAACACTGTGGCGAATTCCTCGATCTATGCGCAAATCAGGTGGGTTCGGCGGGCATAAGGTCACACATTAGGGGGAAAGAAAATGCCCTGCCCTACGCCGGGTGTAGAGCAAGACCACAAATCATGGCGATTTTGGCGCGGCCGACCATGTGACGGCGCCGGAGACGACCAAGACGGCCGCGGCGACGATGGAGGCGAGGAAGAAATCGCCCGACGCCTGGGCCAGAAGCCCGGCCGCGATCGGGCCGATGATCTGGCCAAGACCGAAGGAGGCGGTCATCAAGGCAAAGATGCGCCGGGGTGACTTCGGCGCCTGCTGCCGTGCGGCCTGCAGGCCAAGCGCCGTGATGGCAATGAAGGTGCCGCCGAGCAGCACGCCGCCAAGCAGCGGCCCCGTGCGCCCGCCGGCGGCGACGCTCGCGGTAACGCCGACAACTTCGACGAAGCACCCCAAGGCATAGGCGGCATAGAGCCCGATCCGCGCCGATATCTTCTGCCAAAGCCAGACCGAAGGGAAACCGGCAAGGCCGGCAACCATCCACACTTCGGCCTCGAAGACGCGGCTGCCGCCGCCTTGGCGGACGATGGCGACGAGGAAGGTCGCCGTCACCACATAGCCGAAACCGAACAGGCCATAGGCGACGATCGCCTTCATCAGCGACAGGTCTTTCGGCAGCGCCGGCTCGTGGACGGCTTCGCCATTGGTGAGCGGACCCTGGTTCGCCAGCAGCGCCACGGCGACGAAGCCGCAAGCCGAAATCGCGCCCGACCACAGCCAGCCCTGCGCCCAGCCGGCATGTTCTGTGACCAGCACGGCCATCATCGCCGCCGACATCGCGATGCCGAGGCCAACGCCGCCGAAATGCCATGCCTGCAGGTCGCCCCGCCCGGCCTCCGCGATATGGCTGAAAACGATGCTGGCCATGAACACCATGACGAAGGCGCTGGCCAGACCGGCCAGAAAACGGATGGCGAGAAAGGCGGCCATGGCATCGGTCAGCCCCATCAGGGCGGCCAGCACGGCGCTGGCACCGAGGGCTGCCAGCATCAGCGAACGCTCGCGTCCGTGCGCCCAGTTGCCCGCCGCCACCAACGCGCCGACGAGGTATCCGAGATAGTTGGCCGAGGCGATCCAGCCGGCATCGGCCGGCGACAGATGCAGTTCCTCCATCATGCCGGGCAGGATCGGCGTGTAGACGAAGCGGCCGATGCCCATGGCGACGGCCATGGCGATCATGCCGGCGAAGGCGTAGCGAAGCGCTGTCGATTGGGCCGATGTCATTGCAGTGCACAATAAATCTGCGCACGGGTGAAACAATCCGCCTTGTGTTGGGCCAGTGCCGGACCGCGCGCTCAGCAGCGCCCGCCGAACCCGGCGTTCAGCGAAACGGTCTCATGCACGGTCCGGCGCGCCGTCAAGCGGAACGGCACATCGCCGAGTTCGCGCTCCGACATCGCGTCAAGCGCGGGATGCGCAAGCGGATCGGTCAGCCAGCTCAGCGTGTCGACGTCGCAGCGCGTGTCATCCGACGAAGCGGCGGCGAACAGGACCTTCAGCGACGACAACATCCTCAGCATTTCCGGCTCCATGGGCCTGTCTCCGTCCATAAGTCAGCCGTTTCGGTATCTCTTTCAATTGAGATTTCGGCCGGGTCGGTTTAGAAAATCTCAAATGGCCATGCTCAACCGCGTTCATCTCAACGGCCTTCGCGCCGTGGAAACCGTCGCCCGTCTCGGCTCGCTCGCGACCGCCGCCAGCGAACTCAACGTTTCCGTCAGCGCCGTCAGCCAGCAGATCAGCCGCACCGAAAAGCAGCTCGGCCAGGCCCTGTTCGAGCGGACGACGAGCGGTCTCGTCCTGACCGAATTCGGCGCCGTCTTCGCGGCCCGCCTTGGCGCCGGATTTCGCGAGCTTGCGCAGGCCGTGGCACTGGCCGACGAGGCAACCCAATGCACATTGGTTGTTTCGGCGGCACCTGCGTTTGCCTCCAAATGGCTGCTGCCACGGCTGTCGCGGCACTTCGACCGGCATCCCAACGTGCTGTTGCGCATCGACGCCTCGGTGCGGCTGGCCAATCTCGATCATTCCGACATCGACATTGCCATCCGGCTTGGCGACGGCAAATGGCCGGGCGGGAAGGCGGAGCTCATTTTGGCGCAGGAAGTCTTCCCGGTCTGCGCACCGGGCATTGCAAGAAAACTGAAGTCGATCGGCGACCTTGCGCGGACCTGCGCCATCACCGACGAGCGGGCGATGATCAACTGGGAAAGCTGGTTCGCCGCTGCCGGCGTTCCACCCGTCAACTTCCAGAAAGGCGCGCGCTTCACCGACCCGATGCTGTGCCTGGAATCGGCGATCGCCGGCCATGGCGTGATGCTGGGCTGGCAATTGCTGACGGCCGATGCGCTGGCCGATGGGCGGCTGGTGGCGCCGTTCGGAATCCGCGCCCAGAGCGGCCTCGGCTACTGGCTGGTGACCTCCGCCACCAAGCCTGAAAGCCGCAAGGTCCGGGACTTCAAAATCTGGATCAAGGAAGAGATCGCGGCGACCATGGCGCAGTTCGGATCGTCGGTCGCGGGGCCCAGTGGCGCGATCGCGGTGGAAAGCGCCGCGGTACCGGTCTATGTTCAATCATAAATCCCACGACGACAGGCAGGATCATGACCACACATTCGCGCGGCGTTTCCGCAACGATCGACCCGGTGAAGCTCGACAGGCTGGCGGAAGTCGCCATCAAGGTCGGGCTGCAATTGCAGCCCGGACAGGACCTGGTGCTGACATCGTCGATCGCGGCGCTGCCGCTGACCAGGCGCATCGTCGAGCACGCCTACAAGGCCGGCGCCGGGCTGGTGACGCCGATCTTCAACGATGACGAGATGACGCTGGCGCGCTACCGCTTCGGCGCCGATGCCGGCTTCGATCGCGCCGCCGGCTGGCTCTATGAAGGCATGGCGAAGGCCTTTTCCAACAATGCCGCCCGGCTCGCCGTACGCGGCGAGGATCCGTCGCTGCTGTCGGCGCAGGATCCGGCGAAGGTGGCGCGCGCCAACAAGGCCAATTCGATGGCCTACCAGCCGGCGCTGGAGAAGATCACCGGCTTCGACATCAACTGGAACATCGTCGCCTATCCGGATCTGGCCTGGGCCAGGCAGGTTTTCCCCGGCGACGCCGACGACGTGGCGGTGGCGAAACTCGCCGACGCCATCTTCGCCGCCTCGCGTGTGGATGTCGAGGACCCGATCGCCAACTGGAAGGCGCACAATGCGGCCTTGCGCGGCCGCACTGAATGGCTGAACGGCCACGATTTCCATGCGCTGCATTTCACTGGACCCGGCACCGACCTGACTGTCGGGCTGGCGGACGGCCATGAGTGGATGGGCGGCGCCTCGACCGCCAAGAACGGCGTCACCTGCAATCCCAACATCCCGACCGAGGAAGTCTTCACCACGCCGCATGCGAGGCGGGTCGAGGGCCATGTTTCCTCGACCAAGCCGTTGTCCTACCAGGGCACGCTGATCGACGACATCTCGGTGCGCTTCGAGGGCGGGCGGATCGTCGAGGCCAAGGCCTCGAAGGGCGAGGACGTGCTGAAGAAAGTGCTCGACACCGACGAAGGCGCGCGCCGCCTCGGCGAAGTGGCGCTGGTGCCGCATTCCTCGCCGATCTCGGCCAGCGGCCTGTTGTTCTTCAACACGCTGTTCGACGAGAACGCCGCCTGCCATATCGCGCTCGGCCAATGCTATTCGAAGTGCTTCGTCGACGGCGCCTCGCTCAGCCAGGACGAAATCGCGGCGCGCGGCGGCAACAAGAGCTTCATCCACATCGACTGGATGATCGGCTCGGACAAGATCGACATCGACGGCGTCGCCAAGGATGGCAGCCGCGTGCCGGTGATGCGCAAGGGTGAGTGGGCCCAGGGGCTCTAGCCGGCGGAGGTGTGATGGCCTTCGATATCGCGGTCAAGCGCGTCTACGAAGCACCCGGGAAGGCCGATGGCCAGCGGGTGCTGGTGGATCGGATATGGCCGCGCGGCGTCGCCAAGAAGGACGCCGCGTTGACGCTGTGGCTGAAGGAGATCGCGCCGAGCAACGAACTGCGCAAATGGTTCGGGCATGAGCCGGAGCGCTGGGCGGAATTTCAGAAGCGGTATTTTCTCGAACTGGATCGGAATGAAGAGGCGTTGGCGAGTTTGCGCGCCCTGCTCCGCGACGGCAAGGTAACGCTTCTCTACGGCGCCCATGACGAGGCGCACAACAACGCGGTGGCGCTGGCGAAATACCTGCTTCGTCATCCTCGGGCTTGACCCGAGGATCCATGCCGTGACTTTCATCGAAGGACGCGACGGGGCAGAATTCTCAACCGCTGCAGCACGTTAGCGTCACGGCATGGATCCTAGGGTCTGCGCCGCGTCGCTTCGCTCCTTGCTCCGCCCTAGGATGACGACGGCATAGGGTGCCGCGCTTAACGAACTTTACTTTACAGCCTCCTCATAAACATCCGCCTTGAACCCAACCAGCACCCGATCCCCCACTTCAAGTACCGGCCGCTTGATCATGGTCGGCTTGGCCAACATCAGCTTCTTCGCCTTCTTCTCATCCAGCCCTTCCTTGTCCTTGTCCGGCAGTTCGCGGAAGGTCGTGCTGCCCTTGTTGAGCAGCTTTTCCCAACCGACCTTGCCAACCCAGCCATTCAGTCTGTCAGCCTCGATGCCTTCGGCCCGATAGTCATGAAAACGATAGGGAACGTCATGGCTCTCCAGCCAGACGCGCGCCTTCTTGATCGTGTCGCAATTGGTGATGCCGTACATGGTGATCGTCAAGACGTGCTTCCTTTGGGCTGACCGTCGAATCCGTTTCGCAACCTAGAACCGCCCTTCCCGCTTTGCCAGAAGCTCGTGAAATTTGCCGCTTGCAAACACTAAGGAATTTACCTAAGTATTAATGACCACTTTTGACGACCCAGGACCATCGATGACCAGCCTCCAGAGCGCAAATCCGATCCCCCCGCCGATCGATGGTATTTTTCGCGCGCTTGCCGACCCGACACGGCGGCGCGTGGTCGAGCGACTCAACAGGAGCCCCGCTTCGGTCAGCGAACTGGCACAGCCTTTCGAGATGGCCCTGCCTTCCTTCATCGACCATCTCAAGATTCTCGAAGGCTGCGGGCTGGTTCGGTCGCAGAAGACCGGCCGGGTCAGGACTTACGAGCTTGCGCCCGAGCCATTGAAGCTCGCCGAAAGCTGGCTGGCTGAGCAGCGCACGCTCTGGGAGCGCCGCCTCGACCAGTTCGACGCCTATGTGATGAAACTCAAGGAGCAGGAAACATGAGCTATCCCTTCAAGCCGGATCCCAGGCTGGACCTCGTGCTGGAGCGCGTGCTCGACGCGCCGCGCCAACTGTTGTGGCGCGCCATGACGACGCCAGAGCATGTCAGGCAATGGTTCACACCAAAACCATGGGTGATCACCGACTGCGAGATCGACCTCAGGCCAGGCGGGTTGTTCCGGACACGCATGCAGTCGCCCGACGGCAACGAGGTCAGCGACCGCCATTGCTGCTATCTGGAGATCGTGCCGAACGAGCGGCTGGTATGGACGGATGCGCTGCTGCCGGGTTACCGGCCGTCAGGTGAACCGTTCATCACTGCTGTGATTTCGCTGCAGCCGGATGGCGGCGGCACGCGCTACACCGCCACCGCCATCCACCGCGACGAGGCGACCCGCGACAACCATGAAGAGATGGGTTTCTTCGACGGCTGGGGCACGGTAGCCGATCAGCTTGCGCAATATGTGAAGACGATTTGAGCTTCCTGGGTGGCGGCCAGGGCATCGCTGGCCGCCATGTTGATCTCCGCCTTCGCGGCGAAGAGCGCGGACTCCGGAAAGCCAGCTGTGTTTCCGACCTCAGTAGTAAAAACGCTCTTCGGCGATCTTGCCGTTCTTGACCGTGTACAGGCCAACCTCATCCATGGTGACGCGCTGGCCGGTGGCCTTCGGCGTTATGTCGAACGTGAAGCGCAACGCGAACTGGTCGCCGTTGACATAAGGCCCCTCGACGGAGCCGCCATGGACTTCGTGGTTCTCTTGCCACCATTGGCTCTTCTGCCTGAGGGCCTCCTTGCCATGGCTGACCGCCATCGGTCCCTCCATGGCCTCGTAGCTGGCGATGTCATCGGCATTGTACTTTTCGGCGGCACCTTGGTTGTTACCCTGCTTGAGCAGTTCGGTGAAATCCTTGGCAATTTCCGCGATGGTCATTTGATGTTCCTCCTGTTCAGACGCACTCGAAGTAGGGGGGTGATCGCCGGCCCGCCACCTTTGCCCGCATGACAGCTGACAAGCTGTGTCAGGACGATCGATATAGCGCGGTGGTGTGACGGCGATTGCAGGAGCGCGGACAGCAGCCTTGGTTGCAGAGGCACGCCAATTCCGCGATGCTGGGTGCATGTGTAACCTCTACAACATCACCACGACACAAGAGGCGGTCCGCCAATGGACGCGCGCACTGCGCGATATCAGCGGCAACCTTGAACCATCCGTCGACATCTATCCCAATCAGCCCGGCCCCGTCGTCCGCAACACGGCAGACGGGAAGCGTGAGCTGGCCAGACTGCTTTGGGGGTTGCCAACGCCACCTGAGCGCATGAAGGGAAAGGCCGACTACGGCACGACCAACGTTCGCAATCCACAATATTCGCACTGGCAACAGTTTGTCGGGGTCGAGCATAGATGCGTCGTGCCGGTCACCAGTTTTGCCGAACCCAGCCCGACACCGAGTGACAAGGACCCAGAAACCGGCATCCAACGCAACTACTGGTTTGCCCGTGACGATAGCCGACCGCTGTTCTTCTTCGCCGGATTCTGGACCCGTTGGCAGGGTATTCGAAAGGTCAAGGACGGACCCGGCGACTTCGAGTTATTCGCCTTCATGACAACCAAGCCAAACGCCCTGATCGCGCCGATCCATGAGAAGGCTATGCCAGTAATCCTGACCACGTGGGAGGAGACCGAGGCCTGGCTTACAGCACCTTGGGCAGAAGCACGGCATTTGCAGCGAACGGCACCAGACAACGCGTTGGTGATCGTTGAGAAGCCAGCCACACAAATCAAGTTTCCGCAGCAGGCACCGGCGCAAGGATCTCTGTTCTAGGCTAAGGGATAGCCGCGTTCCTCATTCCTCGTCTCGCCATATTACACGGCGAACCATGCGGATTTCGACAAGGCGTCTCACACGAATTTTCAAGCGCTCCGCAGCACTCGGCAAAATTATGTCGGCATCAAGTTCGCGAAGCTTGCAGCGCTCGCACCGCATATGCCGTTCGACATCCCAAAAGGGAATGTCACCGACAAGCTTCGCGAGATCGCCAGGCAGATAATGCCGGGTGATGTTGCAGTGCCGGCATCGGACACGAATGAGTTGCCCGACTTCGTGCGCGAGGCATAGGGTTTGCACATTTCGGCGCGGTCGGGTGCTCAATTCCGGCATCAACTAATTTAGGAATGTCTTCCTACATTAGTCAATTCCTACTTAGTTTCCTTGGTCGTTCGTCCACATGTCGATCAGGCCAACCCCACGGCCGTGCGGGCGACCTTGCGCAGTTGAATGAGGCTAGCTGGGCAGCATGGGGCAGTTGGCGCCACGGCGCAGGCTGACGTGCGCCACGTCGCCGGCGCTGAATTGAAACCCCTCGGCCTGGCGGGGCGCGTCGATGACAACGGGCATGCCTTGCCCCAGTTCGGCATGCAGGCGCAACGTGCGGCCATGGAAGACGATGCTGTTGACCCGCGCCGGCGCCGTGCCGGGCGCAGCCTCGGCGGCCGCCAGCAAATCCTCCGGGCGCACGCCGATGGTGCGGACCTCGCCTTCGCCGGGCCACTGGCCGGTTTCGGAAATGGCCTCCAGCGGCAAGGTGCCGGCGGTGAAACGCAGGCGGTGGCCATCCCGGCCGACAAAACGTGATTGCAGGAGATTCATGGTGCCGATAAAGCTCGCCACGAACTTCGTGGCCGGCCGGTCATAGAGGGTCGCCGGCGGCGCGATCTGCTCGATGCGGCCCTTGTTCATGACGACGATGCGGTCGGAGATCGACAGCGCCTCGGTCTGGTCGTGGGTGACCATGACGAAGGTGGTGCCGAGCCGCGACTGCAGCCGTTTCAGCTCCACCTGCATCTGTTCGCGCAGATGCGCGTCGAGCGCCGACAGCGGCTCGTCGAGCAAGAGCACGCGCGGCTCGCAGACAATGGCGCGGGCAAGCGCGACGCGCTGGCGCTGGCCGCCCGACAGTTCCAGGACGCGAGCGCGAAGCTTGTCGGCGAGTCCGACCATCTCCAGGGCTTCGCCGACGCGCTTTGCCTGCTCGGCGCCGGACAGTTTTCGCAGGGACAAGCCGAAGCCGACATTTTCGGCGACGTTCATGTGCGGAAACAGCGCGTAGTCCTGAAACACGGTGTTGACCGGCCGCTCGAACGGCCGAAGGGCCGTGATGTCATGACCGTCGAGCAAGACCTCGCCGCTCGACGGGCTTTCGAAGCCGGCAATCACACGCAGGCTGGTGGTCTTGCCACAGCCGGACGGCCCGAGGAGCGTGATGAATTCGCCGCTGACAATGTCGAGATCGACGGTATCGAGTCCGACGATGCCACCTGGAAAAACCTTGGAAACCGCCTGCAGCCGGACGAGTGGATCAGGCGCCATCGCGAACCTCGGACGGCTTCGTGGTGTTGACCCAGAGGATCTGGCACTGCTCCGCGCCGGGATTGCGGAAGGCGTGCAAAAGCGTACTCTTGAAGGCAAAACTGTCGCCGGTCTTCAGCCCGTATTTTGTCGAATCCACCACCAGTTCGACCTCGCCCGAAAGCACGAAGCCGAATTCATGGCCGGCATGGGCGTAGGCTTCCGCCGTGCCGCCACTGGCTTCCACCGTCACCAGCATGCCGGTCAGCGTCGCGCCGGGCGGCGACAGCAGCGCCTTGGCGATGCCTTCGGATTTCACCGGGATCTGCCGCCTTTTGTCGGCGCGCACGCAATAGAGATCATTGACCGCATCGTTGCCGTCGGCGATCAGCGCTGACGGCTCGATGTCGAGCGCGGCGGCGAGCGGCCAGATCACCTTGACGCGCAGCGAGGACATGCCGCGCTCGATCTGGCTCAGCGCGCCGATCGACATGCCGGCTTTTGCCGAGAGATCGGCCAATGACAGGCGGCGCTCGAGCCTGAGCGCCCGCACGCGCCGGCCGACGCGAACGTCGGCATCGTCCTTCGGTTTTTCGGCGGCCTCGTCAAGCATGTCCATGTGCAAGTCCTCGTTTGCTTCTTCCTTCTCCCCTTGTGGGAGAAGGTGGATCGGCGCGTAGCGCCGAGACGGTTGAGGGGTGAGTGACAGATCGCCGCCGGCGCCAAGCTGGAGCACCCCTCATCCGTCGCCTTCGGCGACACCTTCTCCCACAAGGGGAGAAGGGAAGGCCGTAGCTTACCCGCCAGCCTTCACCTTCTCGAACATCTTCGCCATATCGTCGTTCTGTTTCATCGGCCCGGTGAAGATCGTGCTCTTCAGCATCACCTCGGGGTCGGACGGCAGTTGCAGCTTCTCCAATTCGTCCTTCGGCACGCCGGCGAAAGCGGTGCCGAGCGAGCTGCCATAGCCGTAGGACTGGATCAGGAATTTGCCGGAGTCAGCGTCGAGCCGGCTGTTGATGAAGTCATAGGCGAGATCGACGTTCTTGGCGTCCTTCAGCATGACGAAGCCGCAGGCCCAGGTCAGCATACCCTCCTTCGGCTTCATGAACTCGACCGGCACGCCTTGCTTCTTGAGCGACGTGGCCGATGCATTCCAGGTCATGGCGGCGACCAACTGGCCACTGGCCAGGGCCTGCTCGACCGAGGTCATGTCGGTGGTGTAGCTCGACAGCAGCGGGCGCTGTTCGCGCAGCTTTGCCGCGACCTTGTCCATCTGCTCCGGTGTCATGTCGAAGGGGTTCACGCCTGCCAGAAGAGCCGCGACAATCGGGGTGTCATGCACGGCGTCGATGGTCGCCATACGGCCGGCATATTGCTTGTCCCACAGAAGGTTCCAGCTCGCTTCGGGGTTCTTCACCAGGTCGGTGCGGTAGAGGATCGAGGTGTTACCCCAGTCCCATGGCACCATCCAGACCTTGCCGTCGCCAGCCTGCAGGTCGGGCAGGTTCTTGAACACCGGGAAGATCGAATCCCAGTTCTTGATGCGCTTGGTGTCGATCGGCTGCAGCAGGCCTTCCTTGTTCCAGCGCGCCACCTTGTCATAGCAGGGGTGCGCGATGTCGGGCCGGAAGCCGGCCTTGACCTTGGTGAAGGCATCATCGTCGTCGCCGAAGATCGAGGCCTCGACGCCATCGGGGTGCGCGGCGAGGAAGCTCTTGTTGAAATCGGGCAACTCATAGCCCGACCAGGTGAAGTATTGCAGCTTCTCGGCGGCGAGCGCCACGGTCGACGACAGTGCGAGCGCAAGTGCCGCGAGGCCGGCGCGGACCGTGTGTCCCGATACCGATTTCAGGTGGAATGCCATTTTCGTTCTCCTCTTCGTTGTTATGGTCAGGCTGGATTGCGGCGCGCGGCGCCGAGCCCGCGATGGCGCAGGATCTCGGCGGTGCCGGCGATGATGAACGATATGGCCAGGATCACCGTCCCGAGCGCCATGACGGTCGGCAGCGATCGGGGGAAGCGCAGCTGGCTCCAGATGTAGAGCGGCAATGTCGGCTCGGTGCCGGCGAGGAAGAAGACGACGATGAATTCGTCGAAGGAGATCAGGAAAGCAAGCATGAAGGCCGACAGCACGGCCGGCAGGCTGAGCGGCAGCATGACGCGCCGGAACGTCGTCCAGTCGGAAGCGCCAAGGTCGAGGGCTGCCTCGCGAACGGTCCTGGGGATTGCGGCGAACCGGCTGCGCATGATGACCACGGTGGTCGGCAACGCGACCAGGATATGGCCGAGAACGATGGCGATGCGCGATGGCCCGAGGCCGATCAGGTTGACAAGGATCAGCAACGATATGCCGACGATGACGCCGGGGATGAGGATCGGAAGCCGTGCGATGGCGCTGATGGTGGCGGCCAAAGGAGAGCGGCCATAGAGATCCATATAGGACACGGTGATGCCGCACAGCGTGGCGCCCGAGGCCGCGATGGCGCCGATGACGAGACTGTTGACGAGCGCACCCGACAGTGCCGGATTGCCGTAGAGCGTGGCATACCATTGCAGCGTGAAGCCCTGCAGCGGAAACGCGGCCTGGATGGAATCGTTGAAGGAAAACAGCGGGATCAGCAGGACCGGCAGATAAAGGAAGATCAGATAGGCAAGCACATAGAGGCCGAGCCAGCGACCATCCCGTTTCATGCTGGCGCGCCCTGTTTTCATGTGCGGCTGCCAAACCGGCGGTCCGCGCCGCGCGCGACCAACACCACGAGCAGGATGACCAGCATGACGCAGACCGAAAGGGCTGCGCCGAACGGCCAGTCATTGGCCTTGCCAAACTGCGACTGGATCAGCGAGCCGATCATGGTGCTGGCCGGACCGCCCACCATGGCCGGCGTGACATAGTCGCCGACCGTCGGCACGAAGACGACAAGCGCGGCGGCCAGCACGCCCGGCATCGAATTGGGCAACACGACCCGACGGAAGGAAGTGAACGGCCTCGCGCCCAGATCGGAAGCGGCCTCGATCAACGATTTCGGGATCGTGTCCAGCGCCACATAGATCGGCAGGATGGCGAACGGCGCATAGGCGTGCGCGAGCGTGACGACGACAGCGGCCGGCGTGTTGAGGAAGGCCAGTGTCGGCTCGGACCAGATGCCACTTTCGATCAGCGCCGAATTCAACACCCCATTGTAGGCCAGCACGATCTTCCAGGCGAAGACACGCAGGAGATAGCTGGTCCAGAACGGCAGCGTGACCAGGAACAGCAGCAGACCGCGTCGCCGGCCGGCGTGAAAGGCAAGATAGTAGGCGACGGGGTAAGCAGTTACGACCGTGGCCAGCGTGACCAGCGCGGCGATGATCAGCGAGCGCAGCGTGACCGTCCAGTACAGCGGATCGGAAACCACGGTGATGAAGTTGGCCAGGCTGAAGCCGGCGCCAAGCAGCGACCCGTCATTGCCGCGGAAGGCGAGGAAAAGCACCAGGCCAAGCGCAAACAGGATCAGCAGGAAGGTGACCAGCGCGCCGGGCAGCAACATGGCGAACCGGAAGCCCGATGAAGCCCGGGTCTCTGGCACATGTGCTGCAACTAGGGTCGACATCGACCTGCCCGTCCCAGGATTTTGAAATTGACTAAGGATTTTTCATATTTGTGAAACTGTCAAGCGGATTCAGAGTACTGCGCTGCTGTGAACGGCGATCTCGCATTTGAGGTACAGTTGCCGTCGGCAATAAAACCCGACGCGGATTTCACATTTCTGAAAGAACGGCTTCAATGAAGAACCGGTTATGGCAGCTCGAATTTGCCCCCGGACGGGATAGACCTTTGAGTGGAATCCGGTGAAAGTGCCGCGCCGATCCGGCCAGAATTTTCGATCCATTCGAGGAACCCAACTCATGACCAATCCGACACATCTGCCCTCCGAAGGCCTGTTTGTCGGGCGCGCCAGGAGCGGCGATGTCTCCCATCCCATGGTGGTCACCGTGCGTGACGGCACCGTCTTCGACATCACCTCGAGCGCGGCGCCTACCGTCCGTGACGTCTGCGAGTTGGCGGATCCGGCCGGCCATGTGGGCTCGGCCAAGGGCACTCCCATCGGTTCTGTCAGCGACATCGCGGCCAACAGTTTCGAAGCCACGCGCGATCCGGCAAAACCCTTTCTGCTGTCCCCGGTCGACCTGCAGGCGATCAAGGCATCCGGCGTCACTTTCGTGGTCAGCCTGCTCGAACGGGTGATCGAGGAACAGGCCCGCGGCTCGGCGGAAAAGGCCGACGCCATACGCGCCGACATTGCCGGCCTGATCGGCCATGACCTGTCCAAGCTCAAGCCTGGTTCGCCCGAGGCGATGGAAATCAAGGCCAAGCTGATCTCGCGCGGCGCCTGGTCGCAATATCTGGAAGTGGGCATCGGCCCCGATGCCGAGATCTTCACCAAGTGCCAGCCCATGGCCTCGGTCGGCTTCGGCGCCGATGTCGGCCTCCACCCGGTGTCGACCTGGAACAATCCGGAGCCAGAGATCGCCATGATCGCCGCCTCGAGCGGCAGGATCGTCGGCGCCACGATCGGCAACGACGTCAATCTGCGCGACGTCGAAGGGCGCTCGGCGCTGCTGCTCGGCAAGGCCAAGGACAACAACGCCTCGGCCTCGCTTGGCCCCTTCATCCGGCTGTTCGACGAGACGTTCTCCATCGCCGATGTGAAGCAAGCCGTCGTGCGCCTGAAGGTCGAGGGCGAGGACGGGTTTTCGCTGGAGGGGGCGAGCTCGATGGCCGAGATCAGCCGCTCGCCGGAGGAGCTGGTTGCCGCGGCCATGGGGCCGCACCACCAGTATCCGGACGGGCTGGCGCTCTATCTCGGCACGATGTTCGTGCCATCGAAGGATCGCGGCGAAAAGGGCAAGGGTTTCACGCACAAGGTCGGCGACATCGTCACCATCTCGTCGGAAAAATTCGGCGCGCTGGTCAACCGCGTGCGGCTGTCGCCCGATTGCCCGCACTGGACCTATGGCGCCAGCCATTTGATGCGCGACCTCAGCAAGGCCGGCCTGCTCTAAGCGGCTCTTCAGGGGCTTTCGCCCCAAGTGACCGCCCAACATGATCGGGACAGTCCGCCGGGCTAGCCTCGGCGACAATCATCCGACTGCCTGGAAAAAATCACTCCCAACTGATGCGATCTGATGGGGTCGTTGATGGCGCCGTGTCAGGCGCCAACTACATCTGCAGATGGAGGCTTGCCATCCGTCGAAAAAGGGGATGCTCTTAGGCATCCGAGCGGCGCTGGCAAAAGACGCAATCCGGCCGAGGCCGGGACAAGGGACGGATCATCTTCAACCGGGAGGAAATCACATGCTGACGAGACTAAGACTTGTGCTCTACGGCCTGCTGGTCGCGCTGACGGTCATTCCGGCAGCCGCGCAGGCCAAGACGTTCTACTGGATCTCACATGGCGGGCCGGCCGACCCTGTCTGGACCTACTTCCTCGCCGGCGCCAAGCAATGGGCCAAGGACACCGGCAACACCGTCAACACCTCTTTCCACAATGGCGACGTCGCCTCGCAGCAGGAGGCGGTCCGCGCCGCCCTCTCCGCCAAGGCCGACGGCATCGTCACCACCAGCCCCGATCCGGGCAGCCTTGTCGAGATCGTCAAGGAAGCGCGCGCGGCCAACGTCCCGATCATCAACTTCAACACGCCCGATCCCAAGGCCAATTTCAACGCCTATGTCGGCGGCGACAACGTCACCTTCGGCAAGCACTGGGCGCAGTATCTGGTCGACAAGGGCCTGGTGAAGAAGGGCGACTTCGTCTGGATGCCCGTCGAGGTCCCCGGCGCCACCTATGGCGTGCAGGAAGAGGAAGGCATCAAGAGCGTCTTCGGCCCGCTCGGCATCACCTATGAAGTGACCGAGGCGACGCTCGACCAGGCCGAGGTGATCAACCGCATGGTCGACTACCTCACCGCCCACAAGGGCAAGGTCAACGCCATCATCGGCCTGGGCGACCTCGTCACCGGCTCGATCAAGCGCGTGTTCGACCAGGTCGGCGTCAAGCCGGGCGAAATCCCGGTCGTCGGCTGGGGCAACTCGCTCGACACCACCCAGGAAGTGCTGAACGGCTACGTCAATGCCGGCCAGTGGCAGGACCCGCAGGCGACCAGCTACGTCGCGCTGTCGCTCGCCAACATGGCGGCGTCAGGCATTCCTCCGGGCTTCAACGTCATCACCGGCGCGCTGTACGAAAAGGACACCGCGGCGGTCTATGACAAGATCCTGTCCGGCAAATAACCCGCGATCCCTGGCGCCGCGCATCTCGCGGCGCCAGCTATCTTCCTGCGCCGCGGCATGTCCACCCGATGCGGTGGAGGTCGCGGCCCGTTCCAACCATGTCGCGGGTTCCCAGTGGAAAATCATTCGCTCGTCCAACGCCTGATCGCGCGGCCGGAATTCGGACCCTTCGTTCTGCTCATCGCCGAGATCGCCGTTTTCTGGGGTTTCAACCACGACTTCCTGTCGCCGCAGAACATCTCTAACACGCTGGCCTTCACCGTCGAACTCGGCCTGATCGCGCTGGCGATGACGCTGTTGATGACGTCGGGCGAATTCGACCTTTCCGTGGGGTCCCTGTTCGGCTTCTCGCCGGTACTGATGTGGACGCTGTTCAATGCCGGCGTCACCTCGCTGGAGATGGGCTTCGTCGTCGCGCTGGTGGTTGCCGCCTTGATCGGCCTGGTCAATGGCTGGTTCGTGACGCAGCTCAAGATCCCGTCCTTCCTGGTAACGCTCGGCATGCTGCTGGTGGTGCGCGGCAGCGCGCTTTTCATTACCGACGGGTTTCCGCAGCGCACCTGGAGTGCCGAGGGCAGCCGGCTGGCGGAGGCGCTGGTCGGCGATTTCTTCATCGGACCGTTCCGCATCTACATGTCGCTGTTCTGGTTCATCGCCGCCGCGATCGCGCTCGGCTACGTCTTGACGCAAAGCCGGACCGGCAACTGGATCCAGGCGGCCGGCGGCAATCCCAACGCGGCGCGCGCCCGCGGCGTCAACGTCAACCGCGTCAAGGTCGGCCTGTTCGTGCTGTCGTCGCTCATGGCCTCGCTTGCCGGCGTCATTTCCTCGCTGCGCACATCCGCCGCCAACCCAAACAGCGGTACCGGCTACGAACTCGAGGTGATCGCCATGGTGGTGATCGGCGGCACGGCGCTGACCGGCGGGCGCGGCACCATCATCGGCACCGTGCTCGGCATCCTGATCCTGCGCGTCATGCGCAACGGCATCGTGCTGATCGGCGTGCCCGGGCTTGCCTACAACATCTTCATCGGCGCGATCATCCTTGGCATGATGGCGTTGCATTCGTGGCTGGAACGCCGGCACCAGGCGGGGACTTGAACCATGGCCGAGCCATTGATCCGCATGCAGAACATCCGCAAGTCCTATGGCCGCGTGCAGGCGCTGGTGGACGCCAATTTCCATGTCAACGAGCGTGAGATCGTCGGCCTGCTGGGCGACAACGGCGCCGGCAAATCGACGCTGATCAAGGTTCTCTCCGGCGCGGTGCCGCTGACCAGCGGCGACATCTTCATCCGCGGCAAGAAGGTCACCTTGCGCAGCACCAGCGATGCCATCGCCCACGGCATCGAGACCATTTATCAGGACTCCGCCCTGGTCACGCAACTGTCGATCGCGCGCAACCTGTTCCTGGGACGTGAGCCGATCAAGCCGCCGCGCTTCCTCAACCGCATGGACCAGGAGGCGATGAACACGGTCGCCCGCGATCTGCTCAAACAGGTCGGCATCTCCAAGAACATCCCGCCGACGACGCCGATCGGCTCGCTCTCCGGCGGCGAGCGCCAGGCGGTCGCGATCGCGCGCGCCATGCATTTCGACAGCGACCTGATCATCCTCGACGAGCCGACCAACAATCTCGGCGTCGCCGAAACACAAGGCGTGCTGAGCTTCGTGCGCAACGCGCGTGATTCTGGCCACTCCTGCATCTTCATCGCGCACAACATCCACCATGTCTTCCAGGTGGTCGACCGCATCGTCGTCATGCGCAGGGGCAAGGTGGTCGCCGACGACATCGATCCGAAGACGACGACCGTGACGGAAGTCGAACGCATCATCACCGGCATGTCGGAAAAGGACATCCGCGACGCCCTCGCCGATGGCAAGCCGGGGCACTGAGGGAGCATCGGCATATAGGGTCGCGGCATGAAGGCCACCGTCTCCGACATCGCCAGGAACTGCGGGCTGTCGACCGCCACGGTCGACAGGGTGCTCAACAATCGGCCCGGAGCGAGTGCCGCCAACCGGCAACGCGTCATGGAGGCCGCCAAGCAGCTCGGCTATCTGCCTGTCGCCGACCAGGTGACGCTTCCCTCGAAGCCCGCAAACCTCGAATTCTTCCTGCCGATCGGCAGCAACGCCTTCATGCAGGATCTGGCAAAGCATATCGAGGACTACGCCTCACGCCTGCCGCTGGTGGCATCCTGCCGGATCCACAATCTTGCCGGCATCTCGCCCAATGCCCTGCAGACAGCGGTGGAAAAATTGTCGCTGCGCGCCAACGGCGTCGGGGTCATCGCGGTCGATCATCCCAGGACACGCAACATCCTGCGCGACATCGTCGAGGCCGGCATCCGCCTGGTGACGCTGGTATCCGATATTCCGGCCGCACCGCGCTCGGCCTATGTCGGCATCGACAACCGCGTGGCGGGACGGACGGCAGCCCTTTTGATGGGACGTTTCCTTGGCGGCCGCGAGGGGCGGCTGGCGATGGTCGTCGGCTCGCGTTCCTATCGCGGCCATGAGGAGCGCGAGATGGGCTTTCGCTCCGTACTCGGCGAGGAATTTCCCAATCTCACCGTCAGCAGCGCCGTCGAGATCAATGACGAACCCGATGCCAGCTATGCGGAAACCATGAAGGCGTTGCGCAACGAACCGGAACTGCTCGGCATCTATTGCGTCGGCGCCGGGCGCTCCGGCGTTGCCAAGGCGATCCGGGAAGCCAGGCCCAACCGCAAGCCGGTGTTCATCTGCCACGACCTGACGAGGGAGACGCGCGGCTATCTCGTCGACGACCTCACCGACGTCGTCATCGACCAGAACGCCAGGTTGATCGCGGAGCAGTCGGTCATCCAACTGCTCGGCTCGATCGCCTCATCGGCGCCCTATCTCACACGCAAATTCATCGAGCCGCGACTGATTTTCCGGGAAAACGTGCCGGTGCAGTGAGGGCCACTTTCCCGAATTCGCGCGGCGCCACGGCGAATCTGCACAGCAGCTATGCACAATTCATTGTTGCCGAATCATTGGGCAATTCGTAGTTTCTGGTTGTCGGCCATCTACTCCTCCCAGATGCGATGCCGACGCTGAATGGGGCGCACCTCCTCCCGCGCCACATTCGAAATCGAGCCCGCTGCCACCTCCTCCCGGCAGCGGGCTTTTTTCGTTCCGATCGGCAGCAATCGCGACGCCGCCACGCCAAAGGGTGAGGCCCGGTCCTTCCCGGTCACGGAATCGCATGGATCGTTGGCAGTCCGGCAGGTGTCAGTTTGCTGCAGTTCCCCTGAAGGAAACGATCAGCCCTTCCGCCATACGCACGAACTGCGTGCTGGGGCCTTCGGCGCCGACGGTCTGCACGCTGACACGCGCGCCTTCAAACAGCAGCGACAGCGTATCGGCGAGAAGTTCGGCCTGGCCGATACCGGCATCCCGGCAGAGCCCGACCAGGCGTTCGCGCTGAGCTTCCTTGAGCTCCTTGATCACGCGCCTTGCCGGATGATCAGGTTCGGTCAGTTCGGCGGCGGCATTGGCCATGTCGCAGCCGCGGCCATCGGCGTTGAGCATGGCGGCGGCCTTGCGAACCCAGGCATGAAGCTGGGCGAGTTTGTCGCCCGGATACTCGGCCTCGAAAGTTTCCCACATCGCGCCGGCTTTCAACGCGTTGGCGCGCAGGCATTCGACGATCAGTTCGTCCTTGGACTCGAAGTGACGATAGAGCGTCATCTTGTTCGTGCCGGCAGCCTCGGTGATGGCGTCGACACCGACGCCCTTGATGCCGTGCTTATGGAACATGTCACGCGCCGTCTCCAGAATCCGATCCCGGGGACGAGAGCGCTCCACGACGCCGTCTGTCATCATGATCTCCTTTCGTTTCCAAAAAACCCTCGGCCACCTCTTGACTAGGGTGTTACCGGTCTGTAACTTCCAGCATGTTACTTACTGGTAACACCTATAGCGTCCGTCGTCAATAACAAGGTCGTGAACTGGTCCTACCAGATCGAGATGGACGAAAAGATTGCCAATCATGCGGCTTCGGCCGGTGAAGAGATGAAAAACGGTTCGTGAGCATGGGCTGCGAATCGACAGACAAGGAGCCGGCCAATGCCACAGCGCCGCGATCTTACCATAGATGAGGCCGTCCGGGATCCGATGATCCGGCTGGTCATGAAAGCAGATGGGGTCGACCCCCGCGCCTTCGAGAACATGTTGCGCTCGCTTGCCGATGGGCAGCGTCGCGGGGTGCCGTTGCTGCGTTCACGGGAAATGTCCCGTGACGGGCATGGCCAGTTGTCCAGGGTCGCCAACGCCTTCGGGCGGGTAAGAGCGGCTGGAGAGGCGTGCGTGTCGTGGTAAACTTCTTCATCCATCGTCCGATCTTCGCCTCTGCGATCGCCATCATCATGGTGCTCGCCGGGACGATTTGTTATTTCTTGCTGCCCGTGTCGCAGTTTCCCGACATCACGCCGCCGCAGGTCGTGGTCAGTGCCCACTATCCGGGCGCCAGCGCGCAAGTGGTGGCAGACACCGTGACGACGCCGCTGGAGCAGCAGATCAACGGCGTGCAAGGCATGACCTACATGTCGTCGACGAGTTCCAATGACGGCTCGTCGACCATCACCATCACCTTCGATGTCGGCTATTCCTTGAGCACCGCCGCTGTCGACGTCCAGAACCGCGTCTCGCAGGCGGCATCCTCGCTGCCGGCGATCGTCAACCAGGGCGGCGTGACGATCAAGAAGCAGAACCCGAACTTCGTGCTGATCGTCAACCTGACCTCGCCCGACCATTCCGTCGACCCGGTGGCGCTCTCCAACCTGGCCTATCTGCAGGTGGTGGATCCGCTGAAGCGGCTGCTTGGCGTCGGCGACGTGCAGATCTTCGGCGAACGGCGCTATTCGATGCGCGTCTGGCTCGACCCGGACAAGCTCGCCAATCTCGGCATCACCGCGGTCGACGTCCAGAACGCCATCGCCGAACAAAACGTGCAGGTGGCGGCCGGCAAGATCGGCCAATCGCCGGCGCCAGCCGGCACCGCTTTCGAGATGCAGGTCAACGCCGTCGGCCGGTTGAGCGATCCGAAGGAATTCGGCGACATCGTCGTGCGTGCCAACACGGATACGGGTTCGCTGGTGCGGCTGCGCGACGTCGCCCGTATCGAGCTTGGCGCCCTGCAATATTCGTCCTCGGCCTTCTTCGGCAAGGACCCGACCGTGGTGCTCGCCGTCTATCAGATGCCCGGCTCCAACGCGCTCGATCTGCAGCAGCGCGTCAAGGACAAGATGCAGGAACTGTCGGCCCGTTTTCCCAAGGGCGTCGACTATGCCATGCATTACGACACGACGCGCTTCGTTTCGGCCTCGATGCATGACGTGCTGATCACGCTCGGCGAAGCCCTGGTGCTCGTCGTGGCGGTGGTGTTCATCTTCCTGCAGAGCTGGCGCACGACCATCATTCCGACCATCGCCATTCCGGTGTCGCTGGTGGCGACGCTCGTCATCATGGAGATGATGGGTTTCTCGCTCAACATGCTCTCGCTGCTCGGCATGGTGCTGGCGATCGGTCTGGTCGTCGACGACGCCATCGTCGTGGTCGAGAATGTCGAGCGACAGTTGGAGGCCGGGCTGAAACCACTGGCGGCGACAAAAGCCGCCATGGCCGAGGTGACAGGTCCGATCATTGCGACCACCGCCGTGCTCATGGCCGTGTTCGTGCCGGTTGCCTTCATTCCCGGTGTCTCCGGAAAGCTCTACAACCAGTTCGCGCTGACGGTGGCGATCTCCGTCGGTATCTCCGCATTCAACTCGCTGACGCTCAGTCCCGCGCTCAGCGCTGCCTTCCTGCGCCATCGCGGGGAGACGCAATTCTTCCTGTTCCGCTGGTTCAACACAGGCTTCGACAGGCTGTCGCATGCCTATGCCCATGGCGTGCGCATCCTTATCCGGCTGCGCTGGATCATGCTTGGCCTGTTCGCGGCCGGCCTGGTCGCCACCTATTTCGTCTGGCAGAAGCTGCCCTCGACCTTCCTTCCGGTCGAGGACCAGGGCTATTTCTTCGTCGTCATCCAGCTGCCCGACGGCGCTTCGCTTGAACGCACCGATGCGGTGGCGCAGAAGGCGCGCGACATCCTGCAGGCGACTCCCGGCGTCGACATCGTCGGCTCGATCAGCGGCCTGAATTTCCTGACCAGCGCGGCGCAGTCTAATTCGGCTGTCGAATTCGCCATCCTGAAGCCGTGGGAGGAGCGCGGCCCCGACCAGAGCGCCTCCAAGTTGGTCGCCGACGTGCGCATGAAGCTGCTGCAGATCCCGGAGGCCTTCGCGCTCTCCTTCGATCCGCCGTCCATCCCCGGCATCGGTACGACAGGCGGGTTCGAATTCGTCGTCGAGGACCTCACCGGCCGCGGCAGCACGGCCCTCAACGATGCCACGCAAGCGGTGATCGCCGAGGCGCGCAAGCAGCCGGAAATCAATCCGCAGCAGCTGTTCTCGCCGTTCTCGACCTCGACGCCGCAGTTCAACTACAATCTCGACCGCGCCAAGGCGAAACTGCTCGGCCTCAACCTGCCCGACGTCTTCAACACGCTGCAGATTTATCTCGGCTCGCTTTACGTGAACGACTTCAACCTGTTCGGCCGCACCTTCCGGGTGACCATCCAGGCCGACAAGGATTCTCGTGCGGGTGCCGCCGATATTTCACGGCTCTATGTGCGCAATGCCTCCGGCGGCATGGTGCCACTCAGTACGCTGGGCAAGCTCGTGCCGTTCGTCGGCCCGGAAACCGTGCCGCACTACAACAACAATGCCTCGGCCACCATCAATGGCGGCGCCGCGCCCGGTTATTCGTCGGGCCAGGCGGTCGCCGCCATGGAGCGGGCCGCGGCGACCGCGCTGCCCAGGGATTTCGGTTTCGAATGGACCGGCATCACCTTCCAGGAGCTCAAGGCTGGATCGATCGCGTCGGTTGTCTTTGCCCTCGCCATCGTCTTCGTCTTCCTGATCCTGGCGGCGCAGTACGAGAGCTGGGCGATGCCGTTCATGGTGCTGCTGGCCGTGCCTCTCGCCCTGTTCGGCGCGTTCGCCGCACTTTGGGTGCGTGGCATGCAGATCGACGTCTATTCGCAGATCGGCTTCGTCATGCTGATCGGCCTGGCGGCCAAGAACGCCATTCTGATCGTCGAGTTCGCAAGACGGCGGCGCGAGGAAGGCCTCACCATCGTCGAGGCATCGATGGAGGCCGCCCGGCTGAGACTGCGGCCGATCCTGATGACCGCGTTTGCCTTCATCCTCGGCGTGGTGCCGTTGATGATCGCCACCGGCGCGGGTGCCGCAAGCCGTCAGTCGATCGGCACCACCGTGTTTGGTGGCATGGTCGCGGCGACCGTCCTGTCGCTGGTGTTCGTGCCTGTCTTCTACGCGGTCATCGAACAGCTGCGCGAACGGCGCGGCGGCGACGAGCCCGCCTCTCAACACACTGAACCAACGGCCAAACCCGCCTTCCCTCCCCTGGCGGAAGCGGCCGAATAAGATTGGAGAATCATCATGCGTAAATGGAAAATCGCGTTGGGAACGGCTGTCGCGCTGGGTGCGATCTCGGTGGCCAGCGTCCACCTGCTGGACATGGGCAATCTCAGCCTGAATGCCGGCACGGCCGGGGCCGCGCCCGCTCCAGCCGCGTTCGTCATGCCGGTGCCGGTGGCGAGCGTCGTCAAGAAGACGATCCCGATCTACCTCGACTATGCCGCGCGGACCGAGCCGATCCGCAGCATCACGCTGCAGGCGCGCGTCCCTGGCTACCTGCAGGAACAGACGGCGCAAGACGGCGCCGATGTGCGGCAGGGCGACACGCTCTACAAGATCTCGCCCGACGACTTCCAGGCCGCGCTCGATCAGGCGAAGGCCCAGGTGCAGCGCGATACGGCGACGCTCGACTATGCGCGTTCCAATCTCGGCCGCGGTACCGAGCTTGCCAAGAGCGGTTACCTGGACAAGGACAGCTTCGACCAGCGCACCAGCACCTTGCGCGAGGCGCAGGCGTCGCTGGCGCTCAACCAGGCCGCCGTGCGCACGGCCGAGCTCAATTTGAGCTACGCTGAAATCCATGCGCCATTCCCCGGACGCCTGGGCCGCAACCAGGCCTCCGTGGGAACGCTGGTCAGCGTTGCCGGCACCGTGCTCAACACGCTGGTGCAGCTTGATCCGATCTACGTCACCTTCAATCCAAGCGAGAGGGATCTGGCGCAGATCGAGGAAGCGCGTGCTGCCGGCCCAATCGAGGTCGAGGTCCTGCTTCCGGGTGAGACCGAAGCCCACCAGAAGGGCGAGCTCACCTTCATCGACAATACGATCGATCACTCGACCGGCACGATCACCACACGCGCCACCATCGGCAACGCCAAGTTCACGCTCTTGCCAGGCCAGTATGTTCGCGTGCGGCTGCACGTCAAACAACAGCCCGACGCGCTGATGGTGCCGCAGGTCGCGCTGGGATCAAGCCAGCTCGGCAAATATCTCTACGTCGTCGGCAAGGGCAATACGGTCGACCAGCGGCTGGTTTCGCTTGGGCCGACCAGCGGCGACATGGTCGCCATCCTCAGCGGCGTCGCCGAAGGCGACCAGGTGATCACAGGCAATCTGCAGAAGATCGGCCCCGGAATGCCGATTTCGCCCCTCCCACAGAAACCGGCTACCTGACTCCCCCGCAGGCCCGGTTTCCGCGCGGCGCCCTCGACCCTTTCTCAGGTCGCGGGCGCCGTTTTCACGAGCAGACCGACCAGAGCGGCGACGTCGGCGCGATCGGCCTTTGCCGGCGGCATGAAGGCGCAATAGGGGTGCCCCAGGCGCACCGAGACGGAAGAAAGCGCAATCAGCCGGCCCGCATCCAGATCGGCCTGGGCCATCACCCGCTGTCCAAGGGCAATGCCGAGGCCCAACCGAGCCGAGGCTATCGCCAGGCTTGAGAGGCCGACGCGGCGCCCCTGCGACGGGTCGGGCGACCGGTTGCCGCCGCATGCCGCGAACCAATCGGCCCAGCTCGGGTGCGAGGCATAGTTCGGCCCCCAATTGGTGTGGATGAACAGGCTCTCATGCAGATCGGTGAGGCCCGTATCGCCATTGCCGTGCCGCTGCCAGAAGTCCGGCGCGCAGACCGGCAGCACATCGTCATGGACCAGGCGGACCATCCGCAGGCCGGGATAGTGATAGTCGCCATAGCTGATGCGCAGGTCGACGTTCTGGCGCATCAGATCGATCGGATCATCCTCGGCACGCACGTCGATCGCCATGTGCGGGAAGGCCTCGAGGAGCACGGCCAGCCTCGGCGCCAGCCACAGTTCGGCCAGCGAGAATGGCACGCTGACGACAAGCCGTGTCCTCAGGCCGCCTTCGAGCATGCGCTGGCCGATGGCGGCAATGTCACCGAGCGCACGCGCCGTCTGCGGATAGATGGCGTGGCCGGCGTCGGTCAGCGCGATGCGATTGCCGGTGCGCACGAACAGTTGCTTGCCGAACCAGGTTTCGAGATTGCGGATCTGCTGGCTGACCGCCGCCGAGGAGACGCCAAGCTCGCTCGCGGCCAGTGTGAAGCTGCCGGCGCGGGCGGCGACCTCGAAGGCCTTGATCGCATTCAACGGCGGCAGCCGGTCCACATCAGCCTCCAGAAGTTTTTCTTGGCCAATCCTAATAATTTTCCACGTTGAGAGAAAGAATTTTTTGCCGTCTTCTGTGCCCAACCTTGGAGCTTCCCGATTGGAGCATACGACATGGAAGACATTCTCGACCTCGACCGCTATCCGCTCGATCGCGAAGGCAGCCCCGAATGGGATCGCCTCGTCGAGCAGTCGCTCGCCGCGCTCGCAGCCGACGGCATGTTCAATCTCGAGGGCTTTCTGCGGCCCGGTATCGCCGAACAAGCGGTGCGGGAAATCAAGCCGGTCATGGACGCGCGGTCCCATGTCCACAAGCGTTTGCACAACATCTACTTCAAGCCCAGCATTCCGGAATTGGCACCCGACCACCCGGCGCTGCGCAAGGTGGAAACCATCAGCCACACCGTCTGCGCCGACCAGATTCCCGGCAGCACGGTGATGGCGATCTACGAATACGAACCGCTGGTGCGTTTCCTCGCCGCGACGATGGGCAAGGCTAGGCTGCATGTCATGCAGGATCCGCTGGCACGCACGAATGTGATGGCCTATCGCGCCGGCGAAGCGCTGAACTGGCACTTCGACCGTTCGGAATTCACCACCACGCTGCTCCTGCAACAGGCGGAGCACGGCGGCGACCTGGAGTATCGCACCGATCTCAGATCGGATGAGGATCCAAACTATGACGGCGTTGCCAGACTGCTCGAAGGGCGCGATCCCGAAGCCAGGGTCCTGCGCATGAAGCCCGGTACGCTGAACGTGTTTCGCGGCAAGAACACCGCGCATCGCGTCACCACGGTCGAAGGCGACCGCGAACGGATGATCGCGGTGTTCTCCTACTATGAGAAGCCGGGCGTGATGTTCAGCGATGAGGAGCGTGTCGGTTTTTATGGCCGCGCGGCTTGATTCAGCCCAGCCGGCCGGGCTGCCAAGCAAAGCTCAGAAATTCGAGCATGGCCTCTTGTTAGATTGTCGACAATCTGATTGTCTTGCCTTCTGTTCTCGCTGGAGTGGCCGGATGGTGAAGACGGAGTTCAGCCCGATTGCCGACACGACGCGCCGTGCCGAAATCGTGGCACTGCTGCGGCGCGCGATCCTGACCGGTCAGCTCGAACCCGGCCAGAAGCTCAACGAGCTCCGGATTTCCGAACAGATGCGGGTCAGCCGCGCGCCGCTGCGCGAGGCGATGCGCGAGCTGGTGCAGGAAGGCATCCTGACCAGCATCCCCTATGCCGGCACCTTCGTCATCAATGTCACCGCCAAGGACATCGACGATGCCTATTCACTCAACAAGGTGCTGGACGAGTTCGCCATCGAGCGGATGTGGAAGCAGCGCGACCAGCGTTTCCTGGACGAGCTTGACCGGCGCCACGAGGCGGTGAAACAGGCGACGCGCGACCGCGACACCACAAGGCAGATCGAAACCGCCCTGCAATTGCATGGCCTGATCCATGAATGGGCCGACAATTCGGTGCTCCTGGAAACCTGGCAAAGGCTGACCAGCCGTTTGCAGATGTACTTCGCCCTGCACCAGCAGGCGCGCAAGGAAGCCGTGCCGGCCGAAAATGTCCATGAGACCTATGTGGCGCTGCTCAAGGGCGACGACATGCGTGCCGCCCAGCGCCATGCCCGCGAGCATATCGACCTCGATTTCGAAGAGCTTCTTGCCTATGCGCGCGGCCTTGAACGGCGCCCGTCGAAAGGCGCCTGATCCCTCCCATCATCGCGGACAATGGATACCCACGTGCAGATCGAAACCATCAAAGCCTATCACGTCGTGCAGCCCTTCGTGGACGGCCCCTACCGCATGTCCAAGGGGCGCGTGGCCGACTGCTTCGACGCCGTGATCGTGTCCATCACCTCCGACAGCGGGTTGACCGGCTGGGGCGAGATGGCGCCGCTCGGCAATTTCTACTCGGCCGCCTTCCCGGCCGGCACGAGAGCCGGCGTGCCGGAGATCGCACCGCACCTCATCGGCCAGGACCCGTGCGGGCTGGCCAGCATCGGCCGGCTGATGGACACCGTGTTCAAGGGCCATCCCTACATCAAATCGGCGTTCGACATGGCCTGCTGGGATCTGGCGGCGCGCGCGGCCGGCGTGCCGCTGGTGACGCTGCTCGGCGGCAAGGAAAGCGACACGGCGGAACTCTACAAGGTCGTCACCCATGGCACGGTCGATCAAATGGCCGCACTTGCCAGGCGCATCGTCAAGGACGGTTTCCACCGGCTGCAGGTCAAGGTCGGCGGCAATGTCCATGACGACATCGAGCGCGTCACGGCGGTCGCCGCCTCGGTACCGAAAGGCACGGTCATCTTCTGCGACGCCAATGCCGGCTGGACACCCTACCAGGCGCGGCAGTTCGCCGATGCCACGCGGGCGATCGACTACACGTTCGAGCAGCCGTGCACGACGATCGACGAGAACATGTCGGTGCGCCGCATGCTCGACAAGCCGATGGTGCTCGACGAATCCGTCACCTCGCTCGAGGCGATGCTGGAAATCCATCGCCTCGGCGCGGCCGACGGCCTGACGCTGAAGATTTCGCGGCTCGGCGGCGTCACCAAGACCCGGCTGATCCGTGACGTCGCCGTCGATCTCGGCTTCATGATCACGGTCGAGGACACCGGCGGCGCCGAGGTCGACACATCCGCCATGGCGCATCTGTCGCTGTCGACGCCGGAGGAGCGGCGGCTGCATGCGATCGCCTTCCATGAATGGGTGACGGTGCGCACCGCGTCGAACGCGCCGCCGGTCACCGGCAGCCGCATGGGCATTCCCGACGGGCCGGGCCTCGGCATCGACGTCGTTCCCGACCTGCTCGGCAAGCCGTTCTTCGAGGTCGGCCGGTGAAGATCCGCAGCATCAAGGCGACGCCGATCAATCTTCGCCTCGAAGCGCCCTATGCCTGGGTGTTCGGCGAACTCGACGGTTTTTCGCCGACCATCGTCGAAGTCGAGACCGAGGACGGCCTTGTCGGGCTGGGCGAAGCGCCGACGCCGGCGGCGGCCGCCATCATCAACGATGGTCTCGCCCAACGGCTGGTCGGCCGCGACGCCTTCGACATCGCCGGCGCCGAGCATGTCAGCCTGCCCTTCTGGACCGGCGTGCAGTCGATCAACGACCGCGCCCGCATCATGGCCTTCGGCGCCATCGAGTTGGCGCTTTGGGACTTACGCGGCAAGGCATGGAACCAGCCGCTCTACCAATTGCTTGGCGGCGCCGTGCGCAAGGACATCCCGTTCACCGACTACTTCTCGCTGCGCGGCAATGGGGCTGGTGTAAAGGGCGAGACGACCCCGGAAGCCGTCGCCGACTATTGCGTCGAACTGCACGAGACGCATGGAACGACGTTCTTCGAAGGCAAGTTCTCGACCGACGACCCGAAAGTCTCGCTGAGAATGGTCGAGCTGATCCGCAAGAAGCTCGGCGACGATGCGATGATCCGCATCGATTCCAACCAGGCTTATTCGCTGGCCACCGCCCGGCGGCTGGCGCGGCCGCTGGAAGATCTCGGCGTGCGCAACTGGGAGGATCCGGTGGCGACGATCGAGGAGATGCGCGAGCTTCGCCGCCATTGTTCGATCCCGTTCTCGACCCACAATATCGACATTGCGCGCGCCATGGACCTCAAGGTGCCGGATGCTTTCGTCGGCAACCCGACGGCGCATGGCGGCATCGGCCGGATGCTGCGGTTCGTCGGTGCCTGCGAGCACGCGGGCATCGATTTCTGGTGCTACAGCGGCGACAGCGGCATCGGCAGCGCGGCCTACCTGCACCTGTGCGCGGCGCTCGGCTGGATCCGGGAGCCGAACCAGTCGCTGTTTCGCATGCAACCGATTGACATCACCGAGCAAGGGCCGTTTTCGCCCGAGAACAATACGGTGCGTGTCCCGGAAGGCCCGGGTCTCGGTGTCACATTGTCGCGGAAAAATCTCGCGGCCTGCCATCGCGACTTCGCCGAGAACGGCCCGTGCAACAAATATCACGACCCGGCCAAGCCCGGGACATATCGCCGTTTGCCGCTGAACTAGGAGTACGAGACGGGAAAGGAGACGGAATAAGAGTCCGCCGCGCGCCGATGGCGACGGCAGGACCGGACGGATGGAAGCATTGCCTCAAGAAAATCTGAGCCGCACGCCGGAAGGATCGGATGGACCCAGAAAAACCGCATGCTACAGTCCCGGTCGACTGACATCGTTGATGGCCGGGACAGGAGAACTCCACGGACTTTCGTCAACTGAAAACACATTCATCAACCATAAGAAACAGGGGAAAGGGTTAAACCCATGATCAAGAACTACCGCATTCTCGACCTGATCCGGCGTAATCGCTCGCCGCTCGAAAATCACTTGATCGACGGGCTCGTCGATGGCCGTGTCAGCCGCCGCGACTTCATCCGCCATGGCAGCCTGCTCGGCCTGTCGCTGCCGCTGCTTGGAGGCATCACCACGGCCGCCGGCTTTGGCGGCATGCCGTCGCTGGCCCGCGCCCAGGGCGCACCCGGCGCCACCATCCGTGTCGCCAGCAGCGTGCCGGCAGCCGCCATCGATCCGGTCACCATTGCCGACGCCGGCGGCCTCCTGGTCATGCAGCAGGTAGCCGAATTCCTCTGCGTCGACGGCCCCGACCTCGTGCTCAAGCCGGCACTGGCCGAAAGCTGGAAGCCGAACGACAACGGCTCGGTGTGGACCTTCAAACTGCGCAAGGGCGTGAAGTTCCACAGCGGCGGCGAGATGAAGGCGGAGGACGTGGTGGCGAGCATCGACCGCCTCGCCGATCCGGCAAACTCGTCCAACGCGCTGTCGGTGTTCACCGGCATCCTGTCGAAGGGCGCCAGCAAGAAGGTCGACGACTACACGGTGGAATTCCACCTAGACGCGCCGAACGGCAACTTTCCCTACATGCTGTCGTCGGACAATTACAACGCCGTCATCGTCCCGGCGAGCTACAAGGGCGACTACGAAAAGAGCTTCGACGGCACCGGGCCGTTCAAGATCGAGAAATACACGCCGAAGGTCGGCGCCTCCTTCGTCCGCAACGAGGACTATTGGGGCGAGAAGGCGCTGCCGGAACGCACCGAATTCACCTTCTTCACCGATGTACAGCCGATGATCCTGGCGCTGCAGGGCGGGCAGGTCGACATCATCAACCAGATGCCGGTGCTGGCCGGCGTGGCCCTGCTCAGTGATCCAAGCGTCGACATCATCAGCCTGAAGTCTTCAGCGCATCAGCAGCTGCATCTGCGTTGCGACGACGGCCCGCTGAAGGACGCACGCGTGCGCCGCGCCATCGCGCTCAGCATGGATCGCGACAAATTGGTCGCAGGCCTGATGAAGGGGCGTGCCGTGGCCGGCAACGACAGCCCGTTCGCCGCGGTCTACCCCTCGACCGATACGAGCATACCGCAGCGCAAGCAGGACATCGCGCAGGCCAAGCAGCTCATGGAAGCAGCCGGTGCCGGCAAGGGCTTCAAAGTCACGCTGACCACCGAGCGCTACCTCGAAATCCCCGAATACGCCCAGCTCATCCAGAACTGGGTCAAGGAGATCGGCATCGAGCTCGAACTCAACATCCTCGACCAGGGGGCCTATTACGGCGACGCGGTGTTCGGCAAATCGAACTGGCTGGATTCGGTGATGGGCATCACCGACTATGGCCATCGCGGCGTGCCGAATGTCTATCTTGCCGCTCCCTTGAAGAGCGACGGCACCTGGAATGCAGCGCACTTCAAGAACAAGGACTACGACGCGCTGGCGACCAGCTATATCGCGGCACTCGATCTCGAAGCCCAGAAGGCCGACGCCGGCAAGATCCAGAAGCTTCTGCTCGAGGAAACCCCGGTCATCTTCGGCTATTTCTACGACTACCTGACGGCAACGGCGAAGGGCGTGGCCGGCGTGCAGCCGACAGCAATGTCGCAGCTGTTCCTCGATAAGGCGTCGAAGGCGTAAGCGAAAAGGGAAAGCCAGTCCTCTAATAGCCAGCTCCTCCGGGGAGCTGGCTTTGCAAGGAGTCTTAGCCATTCTCTCCTTCTTTGCGCGGCGTGTGTCCCTGTCGCTGATCACGCTGTTCCTGCTCAGCATCATGGTGTTCCTGGGCGGCCAGGTTCTGCCAGGCAATGTCGGGCGCGCGATCCTCGGCCCGTTCGCCGACCAGCGCGCGGTGGACGCGCTCAATCACACACTCGGCGTCGATCGCCCGCTGCTTGTCCAGTACTGGAGCTGGATCTCCAACTTCGTCCAGGGCGACATGGGCACCTCCTACATCTTCCGCTCGCCTGTGGCGCCGTTCGTCATCGATGCGCTCGGCAATTCGATGAAGCTGGCGGCCGTCGCCTTCGTGCTGGTGGTGCCGATCGGCATTCTGGGCGGCGTCATTGCGGCGCTCAACCTCAACCGTCCGCTCGACCGCATCATCAGCCTCGGCGGCCTGTCGGTGACGGTGCTGCCCGAGTTCGTCACCGGCATCATCCTGATCCTGATCTTCGGCGTATGGCTGCGCTGGCTGCCGATCTCGGCCGCTTGGCCCAGGAATGCCGGCTTCTTCACCCAGCTCTATTACCTGATCCTGCCATCGCTGCCGCTGTTCCTGGTGCTGTTCGGCTATATCGCGCGCATGGCGCGTTCGGGCATGATCGAGGCGCTCGATTCCGACTATACGCGGACCGCCGTGCTGAAGGGCCTGCCCTGGCGCACGGTGATCTGGCGCCATGTGCTGCGCAATGCGCTGTTGCCGACCATCACCGTCATCGCCACCCAGACCGGCTACCTCATCGGCGGGCTGGTGGTGATCGAGACGCTGTTCCGCTACCAGGGCATCGGCTCGCTGATCTTCACCGCGGCGCGCGGCAAGGATTTTCCGATGCTGGAATCCGGCATCCTCACCATCGGCATCGTCTATGCCGTGGCGACCCTGGCCGCCGACTTCCTCTATTCCGTGCTCAATCCGCGCATCCGCCTGGGGTCAGACCAATGAGCGCCGTCCAGACCACCTCACAGGACGACACGCGCAAGCGCGGCCCGCTGGCCGAAGTCTTTTTCTCCCTGCTGCGATCGCGAACCTTCCTTGTCGGTCTCGCCATCGTGCTGTTCTGGGTTGCCTGCGCACTGTTTGGCGAACGCTTCGCGCCCTACGATCCGCTCGCCGACGATATCATCAACGCGCTGGCGCCGCCCTCGCGTGAGCACTGGTTCGGCACCGACCAGATCGGCCGCGATGTGTTCTCGCGCGTCATCGTCGGCTCGCGCGATATCCTCACCGTCGCGCCGCTGGCGACCTTGCTGGCGACGGTCGCGGGCACCGCGCTCGGCCTGCTCACCGGTTATTTCCGAGGCATCGTCGACGATGTCGTCAGCCGCATCCTGGAAGCCTTCATGGCGATCCCCGTGGTGATCGTGGCACTGCTCGCCATCGTCGCGCTCGGCACCTCCAAGACCACCGTCATCATCGTCATCGGCCTGAGCTTCGCGCCGATCATCGCGCGCACCGTGCGCTCGGCGGTGCTGGCCGAGCGTGAACTCGACTATGTCGCGGCCGCACAGCTCAGGCATGAGAGCGCGCTGCATACGATGTTCGTCGAGATCCTGCCCAACGTCATCCCGCCGATCCTGGTCGAGACCACCGTGCGACTGGGCTATGCCATCTTCGCCGTCGCCACGCTCTCCTTCATGGGCTTTGGCATCCAGCCGCCGTCACCCGACTGGGGCCTCTCGATCTCCAGCAATTACGGCATGATCGGCGGCGGCTTCTGGTGGACGGTGCTGTTCGACGCGCTGGCCATCGCCTCGCTGGTGATCGGCGTCAACCTGGCCGCCGACGGTGTGCATGGGGCCTTCAATGACTGAACCCGCCGTGGCAAAAAACGCGCTCGAACTCAGAGACCTGTCGGTTGCCTACCGGGTCGCCGGCCGCAATCGCGCGGTGCTGCGCAATCTCAGCCTCACCATCGGCCAGGGCGAGGCCTACGGGCTGGTCGGAGAATCCGGCTGCGGCAAGTCGACGGTGGCGCTCACCGTGGTGCGCTACCTCCCGCGCAACGGCTCGATATCGGGCGGCGCCATCTCGCTCGACGGCCAGGATGTCATGAAGCTCGACGCCGAGGCACTGCGGCGCGCACGGGCCGAAAGCGTCTCCATGGTCTATCAGGATCCGGGCAAGGCGCTGAACCCGTCGATCCGCATCGGCCGGCAACTGACCGAGATTTTCGAGCTTGGCGGCATAACCGGCCAGGCGGCCACCGATCGCGCCATCGCCATGCTGAACCGGGTGCGCATCTCCGATCCGCCAAGCGTCATGCAGCGCTATCCGCACCAGCTGTCGGGTGGCATGCAGCAGCGCGTGGCGATCGCCATGGCGCTGGCCAACGACCCCTCGATGCTGATCCTCGACGAGCCGACGACTGGGCTGGATGCCACAGTCGAGGCCGAGGTGCTCGACCTCATCGCGCAGCTCAGGCGGGAACTCTCAGCCTCGATCCTGTTTATCAGCCACAACCTCGCCGTCGTCTCCAACATGTGCGACCGGGTCGGCGTGCTCTATGCCGGCATGCTGGTCGAGGAAGGACCAACGGAGGTCGTCTTCAACGATCCGCGCCATCCTTACACTGTCGCGCTGCTGCGCTGCCTGCCGCGCGGCGGCCAGCGCAAGGACCAGGGCCGGCTCGACACCATTCCGGGTTTCCTGCCTGGCATCGGCGCCGTCATCAAGGGTTGCGCCTTCGCCGACCGCTGCGCGCTCGCCGACGACCGCTGCCGCACCGAACTGCCGCCGCTCTATGAGCTGAGCGACGAGCGCGGAACCCGGCTGTCGCGCTGCTTCCATCACGACAAGGCGCAATCGCTGCCGCGCGCCACGCCCGCCGACGTGGCGCCGGCACCGAAGCCCGCGAGCGCGCCGGTGCTGCGTGTGGCGGGGCTGAACAAGACCTATGCCAGCCATGGCTATCCGCTGCGCGCGGTCAAGGACGTGTCGCTCGATCTCAGGCCCGGCGAGACGCTCGGCCTGGTCGGCGAATCCGGCTCGGGCAAGACCACCTTCGCCAGGCTGCTGCTCGGGCTCGTGCCGCCCGATGCCGGCGGCACCATCGAGCTCGAGGGCAAGGCGCTGGCGCCGAAGCTGGAGAACCGCGACGACGACCAGGTCAAGGCGATGCAGATCGTCTTCCAGAACCCGGATTCGGCGCTCAACCGTTCGCATTCAATCCGCCATCTCATTGGCCGGGCGCTTAAGCGGCTGGCGGGGCTCAGGGGTGCCGCCCTCGAGGCGCGCCTCAACGATCTCGTCCGCTCGGTACGCCTGACCGACCGGCATCTGGCTGTCAAACCGCGCCAGCTCTCGGGCGGGCTGAAGCAGCGCGTCGCCATTGCGCGCGCCTTCGCCGGCGATCCGCGTATCGTGGTTTGCGACGAGCCGACCTCGGCGCTCGACGTCTCCGTCCAGGCGGCGATCCTCAACCTGCTTGCCGACCTGCAATCCAAGGAGGACGTCAGCTATATCTTCATCTCGCACGACCTCGGCGTGGTGCGGTACCTCTCCGACAAGATCGCCGTGCTCTATCTCGGCCGCATCATGGAGCTCGGGCCATCGGAGGACGTTTTCTCCGGGCCGCATCATCCCTATACCGAGGCGCTGCTCTCGGCGGTGCCCAAGCTCGACCAGACCGAGACGGCGCGCATTCGGCTCGACGGCGAAATCCCCAGCGCCACCAACCCGCCCTCGGGCTGCGTCTTCCACACGCGCTGTCCACGCAAGATCGGGTCCATCTGCGAACAGCAGGAGCCGCCATTGGCCGAGGCGCAGCCGGGACACTCGATCCGCTGCCATATTCCCTACGCGGAACTGGCGCGGCTGCAAAAGACAGCGGTGGCCGAACCGGCATAGCGAGACATCGCATGGGGCATTTGCCTGGCCGGTTACACCTGGCTGGCGATGCCCAGGGAACGGTCGCCTTCCGAAAACCCCTGACCTTCGGTCCAATCCCTGGCCAGCGTGCGCAGCCCGGTCAACGCGACGTCGAGCGTGTCGGACGAGGCGGGATTGCTGGGATAGGCGAGATAGATCGGCCGTTGAAATACCGGCGTGTTGTCGATGCGTCGCATTTCGCCGCGCTCGATATGGCCGCTGACGGCGCTGAGCGGCAGATAGGCGGCGGCGTGCTGCGACAGGACATACTGGAGCCCGATGAAGACCAGCCCCGCCGAGATAGCCGGTTTGACCATGCCGGCGAATGCCCGGTCATGCTCGATGCGGAATTCGAGCCCCCAGTCCATCAGTATGTAGTTTTCGGTCCACGGCTGCGTCTGGGCGGCATGCTGGACGAGCACCACCTGGTCGACGGCGAGCGTCTCGTAGACGATGCCGGGATGTGGGCGCGGCAGATAGAGGATGCAGATGTCGAGCAAGCCTTCGGCCAACTGGTCGATTGCCTGGTCGGGAAAGCTTCCTTCCAGCCGTAGCGCCACGTTCGGCCTTCTGGTGCGCATCCACTCGACCCATGGCGAGGTGATGCGCTCCCAGAGATAGGCTGGCGCGGTGAAGCGCAACAGCGTCTCGTAGCCATCGGGAACGGCGATATCCTGCCTGGATTGCTCCCAGGTGCGAGTGATGGAGGAGGCATGCGGCAGGAACTGCCGGCCGGCTGGCGTCAACGTGACGCCGTCGCGGTCACGGACAAAGAGCCGGCGCCCCAACTGCTCCTCAAGCCCCCTTATCCGCGCACTGACGGTGGATTGCGCGAGATTGAGCCGGTTGGCGGCGACAGTGAAGCTGCCATGTTCGGCGACTTCGAGGAAGCTGCGCAGGTTTTCGGTATCCATGCCATCCCTCCTCCATCGAAAATTTCGATGGACCCTATCAAAAAATATCGCTTTCCGGTCGCGGTCAACAATGCCCTAAATGGCCGATCTCCCAAGGGCAAGCGAGGAATGCAGCCATGCCAAGGCATTTCATGACGATTGACGCCGCCCGCAAAAACCTGACCGCAATCGAAAATTCCGCTGTCGACGAATTGCTGGCCGGCAGGGTCGACCGGCGCGATTTCCTGCGCCACGGCAGCGTGCTTGGCCTGTCGCTGCCGTTGCTTGGTGGCATTTTGGGAGCGGCGGGTTTCGGGACGCAAAAGGCCCTCGCCGAGGGGAAGCCGGGCGGCACGGTGCGCGCCGGCGTGGCGACGCCGGGCGGCGCCATCGACCCCGTCACCTTCTATGACAGCGGCAGCTACCAGCTGGTTTTCCAGACCGCCGAATTCCTCTGCATCACCCAGCCGGACCTGACCCTGAAACCGGTTCTGGCGGAAAGCTGGTCGCCCAACGAAGACGGCAGCGTGTGGACCTTCAAGCTGCGCAAGGGCGTGAAATTCCACAATGGCGAGGACTTCAAGGCCGAGGACGTTGTCGCGACGTTCGATCGGCTGGCCGATCCCAATGGCGCCTCCAACGCGCTGTCGGTGTTCAAGGGCCTGCTGTCGAAAGGCGGAACCCAGAAGGTTGACGACCACACCGTCGCCTTCCATCTCGACGCGCCGAACGGCAGTTTTCCCTACTCGGTGTCGATCGACAATTACAACGCCGTCATCCTGCCGGCGAGCTACAAGGGCGACTACGAAAAGACCTTCGAGGGCACCGGGCCGTTCCGGATGGAGACCTACACGCCCAAGGTCGGTGCGACCTTCGTCCGCAACCCCGACTATTGGGGCGAAAAAGCGCTGCCCGACCGTCTCGAATTCAAGTTCTACGGTGATGTGCAACCGCGCATCCTGGCGCTGCAGGCCGGCGAGGTCGACATTCTCGACGCGGTTCCGCTCGATGTCAGCCAGGTGGTGCTGAACAGCCCCGACATCACGGTGCTGCGCGTCGCCTCGACGGCGCACCGCCAGCTTCACATGCGCTGCGACATGGCGCCTTTCACCGACAAGCGCGTGCGCCAGGCGCTTGCGCTCAGCATCGATCGGTCCAAGCTGGTCGACGGCTTGTGCCGCGGCATGGCGGCCACCGGCAATGACAGCCCGTTCGCGCCGGCCTTCCCCGCCACCGACAAGTCGGTGCCGCAGCGCACCCAGGATATCGCCAAGGCCAAGCAACTCATGGATGCGGCGGGCCTCGCCAGCGGCTTCGACATCACGCTGACGACGCTGCGCTATTCCGACATTCCGGGCTATGCGCAACTGTTCCAGAATTTCGCCAAGGAGATCGGCGCCCGCATTTCGCTCAACATCGAGGATCAGGACAAATATTACGGCAAGGCGGTGTTTGGCCAATCGGATTGGCTGGACAGCCCGTTGGGGATCACCGACTACGCGCATCGCAGCGTGCCGAATGTCTTTTAGAAGAGCCCGCTGGTCAGCGACGGCCCGTGGAACGCCGCGCATTTCAAGAGCCCTGCCTATGACGGCATGGTCGCCAGCTATCTCAAGGCGCTGGACATCGGCGCGCAGCGCGCGGCGGCATCCGACATCCAGAAACTGCTGCTCGACGAGACGCCTGTGATCTTCAGCTACTTCCCCGACCTTCTGGTGCCGGTGCGCAAGAATGTCAGCGGCCTGCCGCCGATCGCCGCCGGGTTGCTGCTCGATCGTGTGTCGCTGGGGTAGAGGCTGCCGAGATCATGCTCGAACAGGCAGAGGCCAGATCGGACCGCTCCGGGTTTCGGGCGGTGGGGCTATCCGGCAGCAGGGCCGCGACGAACGATAGGGGGCCATCGTTCCAGCGATTCGACACCGGCAACGCCCGCCGCCCGGAAGCCCTCGCCGGCCATCGGCTCAGCCTCATGTCGCCCTAGCCATGCGCCCTCGTCCGGCCACGACAGACAAGAAACGGGAGACTACCATTCGCAAGCCTCATCTGCGCGGTCGCGGACCGCATTTCCCCGTGCTCGACACTATCGTGCAGTACGATTTCGAGCCCGGCTATGTCGCCTTCACCATGCCCTCGCTGAAGCGGCTGCGGGTCCAGGTCGGTTCGATGACCGTTGCCGACACCACCAGGGCACTGGTTCTGTACGAATCCGACCATCTGCCGGTCTACTATTTTCCGATCGAGGACGTGCGCGAGGAATTCCTGCTGCCCTCGAAGACGACGACGGAAGACCCATACAAGGGCGTCGCCACGCACTACTCGCTCAATACAGGCATCACCCTGGTCGAGGATGGCGCATGGCGCTATCTCGATCCCGTCAAGGGTTGCCCGCCGATCTCAGGCTACATGTCGTTCGTGTGGAGCAAGATGGGGCACTGGTTCGAGGAGGACGAGGAGATCTTCGTCCATGCCCGCGATCCGTTCCGCCGCGTCGACTGCCTGCCCTCCTCGCGGCGCGTACAGGTTATCCTCGATGGCGAGCAGGTCGCAGATTCACGGCGCGGCGTGTTCCTGTTCGAGACCGGGCATCCAGTGCGCCATTATCTGCCCATTTCGGACACACGGCTCGATATGTTTGCGCCCAGCCGCTACATCTCACGCTGCCCCTACAAGGGCATCTCCAACTACTATCACGTGACGACAGCCAAGAAGCGCCACGAGAACCTGGTCTGGTACTATCCAGAGCCGGTGCATGAAGCAGAACGCATCAAGGGACTGGTCTGTTTCCACCACGAACTGGTCGACAAGATCCTGGTCGACGGCGTCGAAATCCCTAAGGAGGCCACGGCCGCGTCCGACGGATATTTCTGAGCCTTCACGCTCGACTGGTCAGGACCTGGTTCAGCCTTGCGTTTCGCATTTGCGTCCGTCGGCAGCGGTGCTATTTTTGTGCCGCGGCGGACACCTGCTTATGAGGAAAGCACTCCATCATGCGATTTGGCCCTGGCTTGTCGCCCTGGCGGCGACGCCGATGCCGGTGCTTGCCAAGAACGCTCCCGCCTTCGAGTTGAAGCTCGACATCGATCGGGACGGCAAGAGCGACCGGGCGGTCGTCCAGCAAGAGGCCGGCGGCCCCGCCGATCTCTACATCTATCTGGACTCGGAAAAGCCCGGTCCCTCACGCCAAGCGGATTTCGTCAGGAAAGGGCTGACGGAAGACCGGGTCATCGATCTCGAAAGCAAGGACAAGGGATCGCTGTCGGTTACGTCCTGCTTCGGCTGCGGCGCCAGCAAATCGACGGAAGAGACGCTGACGATCGTGCATCGCCAGGGCAAGTTCCTGGTCGGCGGCTATAGCCGCAATTGGGACTGGAACCAGCAGACGTCGAGCGGCGTCGAGACGACGCTTGGCGAATGCGACATCAACTATCTCACCGGCAAGGGTACCGTCTCCAAGGATTTGGAGGCGGGCAAACCCATCAAGGGCAAGTTCAAACCGGTACCGCTGAAGGACTGGTCCTCTGAAATGCGCCCGAGGGCCTGTGATTTCTGAAGAGGTTGATCGAGAGACGGCATAGCGAATACCCTCACCGCACAGGGAGGGCTAGCAATGGATCTTTTCAAACTGAATGGTGACGTCGCACTGGTCACCGGTGCCGGCAGCGGCATCGGCCAGGCAATCGCGATCGGGCTGGCCGAAGCAGGCGCCGATGTCGCCTGTTTCGGCCATACGTCGAAGGGCGGGCTGGACGAAACCGCCCACCGGATCACGGCACTCGGGCGCAAGGCGCTGGTGCTGGCCGGCACGGTGACGTCGGAGGGTGACCTCGCCACGGCCATCGATCGCATCGAAGCCGAACTCGGTGCGTTGACGGTCGCCGTCAACAATGCCGGCATTGCCGGCTCGGAACCAGCCGAGGCGCTGTCGCTGGACAAATGGCGGAGGGTTCGCGGGCTGACGCAGGCGCACTACAACTCGTCGAAGGCCGCCGTCATCCATATGTCGAAGAGCCTGGCCATGGAGTGGGCCGATCGCGGGCTGCGCGTCAACGTCGTCAGCCCGGGCTACACGCTGACGCCGATGAACAAGCGGCCGGAGGTTGCGGAAGAGGTCAAGATCTTCAAACGCGACACGCCGATGGGACGAATGGCGGCGCCCGAGGAAATGGTCGGGCCGACAGTGTTCCTGGCCAGCCGGGCGTCGAGCTTCGTCACCGGCCTCGACCTGATCGTCGACGGCGGCTACGTCTGCTGGGAACAGGCATGCGAGCCCTGTCCGTCGGCGTCGGCCGACTTGGCCTGCAGCCTGAAATACGCCGCGAACGTAGCGTTAGTCGTTGCGCGGCATGAACGTTGGTATATATAATTTCATCCTATGAAACGCGCCGGCGAGACGGGGCTTGCCGGCCAACAGCCGAGATCATGACCTTGATGGCTCGCACCTTGCAGAGCGCCGCAGGACTGGCAAGTGATCCGCGGATTGCTATCGCGGCGATCGATCGGCCATGAGACTGGGCCGCCCCGGCAGCATCCGTCATCATCGAAATCGAGCATCGCCGCGCCGGCCTTGCGCCGCTGGCGACAACAGCCTTGCGCAACAGCCAGCCTTTCCAACACAATCAAGAAAAGACGCAAGAAGGGAACGACCAATAAACGTCACAGCTTGAAGGAGAACCAAGCAATGCCAGTTCGCAGTTTGATTTCGAAATTCTCAATGGGAGCTTTTGCACTTGCTGCGGCAAGTGTCATGACGCCGATAGCGCAGGCAGCGGCACCGGAGTCCAACGACCCGATCAAGATTGCCTTGTTCGACTGGACCAGCGTCAACCTCAACGCCAAGATCCTCGGCGGCATCCTGGAAAAGCTCGGCTATACCGTCGAATATCCGACCGCCGACTATCTCTCCAGCCTGACCACCGGCCTCACCAATGGCGACATCGATGTCGGCCTGGAGTTCTGGGACACCACCGCCGGCGAGGCCATGAAGGCCTCCGACGCCACTGGCCAGACCGAACGGCTCGGCAAGCTCGGCCCAAAAGCCAAGGAAGAGTGGTGGTTTCCCGAATACATGAAGGAAAAGTGCCCGACCTTGCCGGACTGGCACGCGCTGCTCGACGCCACCTGCGCGGCATCGTTCTCGACCGCCGAGACGGCACCGAAAGGGCGCTATCTCGGTGGCCCGGTGACCTGGGAAGGTTTTGACGACGAACGTGTCGCGGCGCTGAAACTGCCCTTCACCGTCATCCATGCCGGCACCGATGCGGCGATGTTCGCCGAACTCGATTCCGCCTATCAGCGCAAGGCGCCGATCATGCTGTGGATCTACTCACCGCATTGGGCGCCTGCAAAATACAAGGGCGAATGGGTGCAATTCCCCGAATACACACCCGAGTGCTACAACGACCCGAAATGGGGCGTGAACCCGGACGCCAAATACGACTGCGGCAAGCCGCATGGCGAGATCTGGAAATATTCCTGGAACGGCATGAAGGACAAATGGCCGGTCGCCTACAAGGTGGCCAAAGCCTACACGATCGACACCGACGAGTTGAACAAGATGAGCGGCGAGATCGATCTCGACGGCAAGACGCCGGAGGATGTCGCCGCTGCCTGGATCGCCGCCCACGAAGCCGACTGGAAAGCCTGGGCGCAGTGATCGCTCCGACTGGAAAAGGGAGACCCGGCTGGTACCAGCCGGGTCTCAATTCCTGGTGTTCCAGAAGGACGACTGAATGACGAAAGCTATTGAACAGGCATCGAACGCGACGGGGAAAGATCCCCGGCCGATAAAACTTGCCTGCCGCAATGTCTGGAAACTGTTTGGGACGAACGCCGCCAATTTCATCCGCGAGCGCGACGGCAAGGCCAGCGCAGCCGACATAGCCGGAGCGGGGCTGGTCGGCGCGGTGCGCGCCGTCGATCTCGAAATCCGACAGGGCGAGATCTTCATCATCATGGGCCTGTCAGGGTCTGGCAAGTCGACGCTGGTGCGCTGCATGTCGCGGCTGGTCGAACCGACACATGGCAAGGTCGAATTCGAAGGCAAGGACCTGCTCGAGATTTCCGATGCCGCGCTGATCGAACTCAGGCGCCACCGCATGGGCATGGTGTTCCAGAATTTTGCGCTGCTGCCGCATCTGAACGTGCTCGACAACATCGCCTTCCCGCTCAGCATCCAGGGACAGGATCGTTCGACACGCGAGGCTCGCGCCCGGGAAGTCATCGAACTCGTCGGCCTGCGCGGGCGCGAGCATTTCTATCCGCGCGAATTGTCGGGCGGCCAGCAGCAGCGTGTCGGCATCGCCCGCAGTCTCGCCACCAAGCCGGAAATCTGGTTTCTCGACGAGCCGTTCTCGGCGCTCGATCCATTGATCCGCCGCGAGATGCAGGATGAGCTGATGCGGCTGCAGACCATGCTGCACAAGACCATCGTGTTCATCACCCATGATTTCGACGAGGCGATAAGGCTGGCCGACCGCATCGCCATCATGAAGGACGGCGAAGTCATCCAGATCGGCACGCCGGAGCAACTGGTGGTCAATCCGGCGACCGACTACGTCGCCGAGTTCACCCGTGACGTCGACCGCGCCAAGGTGATTTCGGCACGCAGCCTGATGCGCCCTTGCGATGGCGCCGAACATGGCGGCACGGTGGCGCCGGAGGCCAAGATCGCCAGCTTCTCGGCCAGCATCGTTGCCGCCGGTAAACCGTTCGCCGTGGTCAACGGCACCGGCAAGCCGATCGGCGAGGTGACGCCGCAAGCGGTGATCGATCTTCTGGCCGGCATCGAGCGAGCCGGCGCATGACTGTAACGGCAAGCAGCAGCCAGGCAAGGCCGCCTATTCAACGGTGGCTGGTGATCTGGGTGCTGGCGCTTGCCGCCGTGCTGGTGGTGTTCCTGCTGCAGGACGTCGTCCCTTGGGCTGTCGACTATCCGGCGAGCGCCGTCGTGCCCGTCGCCGACTGGGTCAGCGCGCTGATGGACTGGATCAAGTCGAACCTGTCCTGGCTGACCCGCTCGGTCACCGCGATGCTCGGCGTGCCGCTCGACTTCGCGCTCAACCTCTTGGCCAAGAATTTCAAGATCGGTCACGGCGCCGAAGCTTTCGTGCTGCCGCGTTTGTCCTGGGTTGGCGTCTGTGGAGCGGCGTTCCTTGCCGGCTATGCGGCCGGCGGCAGAAAACTTGGCATGCTGGTTGGCGGCTGTTTCCTCTACATCGCGCTGTTCGGCCAGTGGACCAGCGCCATGCTGACCCTGGCGCTCATCTCGATCGCGGTGCCGTTCTGCATTCTCACCGGGCTATTCGCCGGCATCTGGGCGTGGCGCAAGCCGTGGGCGGAGAGGCTCATCGTCTCCCCTGCCCTCGACCTCATGCAGACGATCCCGACCTTTGCCTACCTGATCCCGATGCTGCTCCTGTTCGGCAACAGCCCGGTCTCGGCGATGATCGCCACCGCCATCTTCGCCACGCCGCCGATGGTGCGGGCAACCATGCTCGGCCTCACGCGGGTGCCCTTGGAGATCGGCGAGTTCAGCGACATGGCCGGCTGCACCGCGCGGCAGAAATTGTGGCGGGTGCTGTTGCCCTCGGCGCGGCCGACGCTGATGGTCGGCGTCAACCAGGTGATCATGCTGGCGCTGAACATGGTGATCATCGCCTCGATGATCGGCGCCGGCGGGCTAGGCTACGACGTGCTGCTCGCTCTGCGCGCGCTGAAGGTCGGCGAGGCGATGGAAGCCGGGCTGGCCATCGTCGCGCTCGCCATCGCGCTCGACCGGCTGAGCCAGGCCATCGCCCACAAGCAGGCAACAGGCAATGACCGCCGGTCGGCCACCAGCCCGGGTTTCTGGCGCCGCTACCCCAATCTGACGCTGGCCATTGCGATCCTTGCCGTCACCACGCTGCTCGGCCTGTTCGTGCCGGCTTTCGCGGCCGTGCCGAAGGCGATCACCTTCACCACCGCGCCATTGTGGAAAGCGGCGGTGAACTGGGTGACGATCAACTTCTTCGACATCATCGAAGCGTTTCGGGTGGCGCTTATCCTCAACGTGCTCAATCCGGTGCGCGCCTTCTGCGAAGGATTTCCGTGGCTGGGCGCGGTGTTCCTGCTCGGCCTTGCCGGCTACCAGCTCTCAGGCTTGCGGCTGGCCGCACTTGTCGCGGCACTCACCGCCTTCTGCGCCATCACAGGCCTTTGGGAAAAGACCATGGCGACGGTCTATCTCTGCGGCATCTCGGCCTTCATAGCCTGCCTGATCGGCATTCCGATCGGGCTTGCGGCGGCGCGAAGCGACCGCTTCGAAAAGATCGTCACGCCCGTCATCGACACGCTGCAGGTGTTGCCGTCGTTCTGCTTCATCATTCCGGTGGTGATGCTGTTTCGTGTCGGCGATGTCACCGCAATGATCGCGACGATAGCCTTCGCCGTGGTGCCGGCGATCCGCTACACCAGTCATGGCATCAGGCAGGTGCCGCCGGCACTGATCGAGGCGGCGAAGGTTTCCGGCTGCACGCCGCGCCAGACTTTTTTCCGTGTGCAATTGCCGCTGGCGCTTCCCGAAATCATGCTCGGCGTCAACCAGACGATCCTGATGGCGCTGGCGATGATCATCATCTGCGCCATGGTCGGCACCCGCGACCTCGGCCAGGAAGTGTTCATCGCGCTGTCGAAGGCCGATTCCGGCCGCGGCATTGTCGCCGGCCTCGCCATCGCCTTCATCGGCATCGTCGCCGACCGGGTGTTCAACGCCTGGACGGCGAAGGCGCGGGCAAGATTGGGATAGTCAGCAAGGTGCGCGGCGGCTACTCCGCCGCGACGCCCTTCACTTCGAGATAGCTCTCCATCGAATCGTCCAGCGCCTGCAGCCACGGTGTGTGGTGCAGCGGCGCCATGGTGCCAGTCATCAGCGAGCGATAGGAATGGTCGCGGAAGCTCATAATGTCTTCCGCCTTGTGATGCTCCCACTCCATGAAGGTCTGGTTGACCGCCTCGACGTCGAAGCCGGGATAGTCGGTCTGGTCCATCAATTCCTTGGTGTAGTCGCCCTGGAACCAGATCATCTGCTCGGCGTCCTCAAGCGTCTCCTCGCGGGCGCGCCATTTGGCGCCATGCGCCGCCATCGCCTCGGCCGAGGGCAGCTTGATGCGGCCCATGATGACGTCGCGGGCGAACCAGGCCTGCGCGTCGAACATGTTGAAGGTGTAGAACTGGTCCTGCATGCCGATATAGGACAGCTTCGGGTTCTTCTCCCAGACCACGCCCTCGTAGAGGTCGAGCGGCCACATGCGATTGGCTGTCTTGAGCTTGAGGTCATCGGTCAGGAAGGGGAAGGAATGGAGATAGCCGGTGCACAGGATGATGGCATCGACATCCTTGGTCGTGCCGTCCTTGAAATGCGCCGTCTTGCCGACGACCTTCTGCAGCAGCGGCACCTCTTTCCAATTCTCCGGCCATTTGAAACCCATCGGCTTGGAGCGATAGCTGGAGGTGATCGATTTAGCGCCGTATTTGTAGCATTGCGAACCGATGTCCTCGGCCGAATAGGAACGCCCGATGATCAGGATGTCCTTGCCCTTGAACTCCATCGCGTCGCGGAAATCGTGGCTGTGCAGGATGCGGCCGTTGAAGGTCGAGAAGCCCTCGAAATAAGGCACGTTGGGCACGGAGAAGTGCCCGGAGGCAACAACGACGTTGTCGAACTCTTCGGAGTAAGTCACGTCGTTGGTCCGGTCATGCGCGGTGACGGTGAATTTCTTCGTCTCGTCGGAAAAGGTCACCATGCGCACCGGGCTGTTGAAGCGCACCCATTTGCGCAGGCCCGACTTCTCGACGCGGCCCTTGATGTAGTCCCACAGCACGGCGCGTGGCGGGTAGGAGCCGATCGGCCGGCCGAAATGCTCCTCGAATGTGTAGTCGGCGAATTCCAGGCATTCCTTCGGCCCGTTCGACCAGAGGTAGCGGTACATCGAGCCGTGCACGGGATCGCCATGTTCGTCGAGCCCGGTGCGCCAGGTGTAGTTCCACAGGCCGCCCCAGTCGGACTGCTTTTCGAAGCAGACGATCTCGGGAATCTCGGCGCCCTTGTCGGCAGCCGACTTGAAGGCCCTGAGCTGAGCCAGACCGGACGGCCCGGCTCCAATGACGGCAACACGAGTTTTCATTTCCGGGCCTCCTCTTTTTTGATTTCCCCAGCGAAACAAATTTCACTGACAGGACAGTAATTGGCCCTTCCGTGCTGTCAACAGCGATCTGCGGAAACGGCATTTGCGCACAATCGATTCCTGGCGAAAAACCCGCGACGTTCGCACTCAAAGGACCGGCGCATGCACCACAAGACGGCTTGCCGTTGCGGTTGCGCTGCTGTATCGCCACCTGACATGTTCACCTTGAGTGAAATAAATCCGCGAAGTCCGGGGGCGACATGGCGAAAGACAGTACCAAGGCCGGGCTTGCCGGCGCCAAACCAAAGCCGCAGCCAAAGGTCTCGGCGGACGGCAAGACTATCCGAGCGCCGCTGACGCAGAACCCGCACGCCATCCGTGATACCCGCGAGAAGGTGCTGGAGGTGGCGATCGGCCGCGAGGTGCGGGCGTTCCGCAAGAAACTCGGCATCACCGTCGCCGATCTCGCCGTCGCCACCGACATTTCGCTGGGCATGCTGTCCAAGATCGAGAACGGCATCACTTCGCCGTCGCTGACCACGCTGCAGGCGCTGTCGCGGGCGCTCGGCGTTCCGGTCACCGCCTTCTTCCGCCGTTTCGAGGAAGAACGCAGCGCTGTCTTCGTCAAGGCCGGCCAAGGCCTTGACGTCGAACGCCGCGGCACGCGCGCCGGCCACCAGTACAATCTGCTCGGTCATATCGGTTCCAACACCAGCGGCGTCGTGGTCGAGCCCTATCTGATCACGCTGACCGAGGATTCCGACGTGTTCCCGACCTTCCAGCACGAAGGCATGGAGTTCCTCTACATGCTCGAGGGCGAGGTCGTTTACCGGCATGGCAGCAACCTCTATCCGATGAAGCCCGGCGACAGCCTGTTCTTCGACGCCGACGCGCCGCACGGGCCGGAAGAACTGACGCGGCTGCCGATGCGGTACCTTTCGATTATCTGCTATCCGCAGAACAGCGCTGGTTAGGCACTTGGTTCCTCGCCCCTGTAGTGGGGAGAGGTGGCTCGGCGAAGCCGAGACGGAGAGGGGAGCGCCCTACGAAGGCCCCCTCTCCGTCCGCTTCGCGGACACCTTGTATCTACACGAGAGAGATTTCGTGGGATTGAAGCGATTGAGCCAAGGTCCGGGCGGCCGCCCGGACCTTGGCTTGGCGAAGTCGCCCGTACCACCTGAGGTTACAGCCGCGGGAGAGCTT
>NZ_SRUN01000160.1:0-334 GCF_004791595.1 Mesorhizobium sp. M8A.F.Ca.ET.202.01.1.1
ACGAGAGATTCAATCGCTGGCGCCATAATATCCGGATTGTTGTGCCCGTAATTGAGTGCGCCGGAACCCACCAGGAAATCGATAAAGGGCTTACCCGTCTCGTCCCAGATCGTCGCCCCAAGGGCCTTCGTAAAGACGGTGGGGAACGCCCGGCAATAACGACGAACGTTAGATTCATGAGCCGTGAAAGCGTCGGTGTCCATATCAAGTCCTCTGCACATAGTCGTTCAAAGAAGAGAGCTGTTTAATGGCTAGTGGTTTGCGGCAGATGTTCGCCGTTTAACATTGAAGCAGAATACCGAAGCTTTCGTTGGTCTGGTGATGCCGGGATCCT
>NZ_SRUN01000161.1:0-333 GCF_004791595.1 Mesorhizobium sp. M8A.F.Ca.ET.202.01.1.1
GTCACCCGCGCGCCGGCCTTCGTCAGATATCGGCCGATCGACGCGCCGATGATGCCGGCGCCGACGACGATGACTTGTTTTGCGCTGCTCATGCTGGACCTTTGAGGCAGATTTCCCTCGACATGCCATCGCGCCGGCTCGGCCTCAAGCGGGAAGATTTCTACGCACCGCCAACTGCTGTCTTAGGCGTGTCCGAAAGCAGGTCCTTCAGTTCTTCGCATCGCCGCATGAGACGAGGTGAATCTACTTTCGTTGCGACCGCCACAACGCTGCCGAGCTCCAGCTCCGCACCGATCCGATCGCCGAGTTGAATGAGGAGCGCAGCCAGCGACA
>NZ_SRUN01000162.1:0-332 GCF_004791595.1 Mesorhizobium sp. M8A.F.Ca.ET.202.01.1.1
TGGTGTTAATATATTAGGTGGTATATTACCATAATCACGCGCTAAATTAACAGCAGTTGCAATTGCTTCACCATTTTCAATAGATTTTGCAATATCATCTTCTTCTGTATGTATCTCTAATGTTAATTGATAAGGTGCTGATTTATTGGTTTTATAACCATCAAAATGATAAATTGATTGTTCACTTTGCTGACCAAGAATTTCAGCGATTATTTCTTTTTCTACTTTTTGAGATTTAAATGAATTAAATAACAGTGAAGCTTCAGTGATTCTACTGCTATTTAAAGCTTGGAATAAATTACCGAATATTTTTAAATAATCATTGTATCCTA
>NZ_SRUN01000163.1:0-331 GCF_004791595.1 Mesorhizobium sp. M8A.F.Ca.ET.202.01.1.1
GCGGCCCTGCACCTGCTTGGAGCCGATCAGATTGGCCGCCTCGACCACGCCCGGCCAGGCCTTGCGCACCGCCTTGTTCTCGCCCAGCACAGCGCAGGGCACCGCGGCGCCGATCCGGAAGCCGTCGGCCGTTTCGGTGATGTCGGCCAGGCCGCTTATCGCCTTGATGTCGACGATCAGCTCGGGCTCGATGAAGCCGCCCTTCATCCTCACCAAAAGGTCACTGCCCCCGGCGAGGATCGCGGCGGGGCCTACCGCCTTGGCGAGCTCGCCAACGGCATCTTCGATTGAAAGCGGACGTATGTAACGCATCGTCTCCCCTTGGTGGTCG
>NZ_SRUN01000164.1:0-331 GCF_004791595.1 Mesorhizobium sp. M8A.F.Ca.ET.202.01.1.1
CGCCGATGCACGCCTTGCTCGATAAACTGCCTCAGGCCACAGCCACTATGACATGCGCCTGAATTTTGGCCGCGACCTCACCGCTACCGTGCCTATCCGCAATCACCGATGCGGCATAGTCCGTCGCCGCTTCCAGTTTGCCCGCGTCCCTGGCCTCGATTTCGTTGCGAAGGGGGGAGCCCTGACAATAGCCAACGGCCGGAATGCGCGGCGAGGATGCACGACTTTGTTCGGCCCGCGTCTCGATCACCACTCGGGAGAAACCTGCGTCCTCCAGCTCGCGGCGGATCAGTGCCGTATCGTGGTAGCCGTAAGGCGTGCGGGCCAGAAA
>NZ_SRUN01000165.1:0-331 GCF_004791595.1 Mesorhizobium sp. M8A.F.Ca.ET.202.01.1.1
AGGAATCGTCGCGGAACGTCCACAGATGCTGGTCGAGCGCATCGCGCCGTTCCTCGGTGCCGGTCTGCACGACCGCGCGCCAGCCGCGCTCGACGCTGCGCTCAAGCAGGCCGGGCAGCGCCTCTTCCAGCGTCGATTCCGTCAGGTGGTAGAACAGGATGTCGGCCATCCTTGCAAAGCCTAGCCTTCGTAGTTGTCGCGCACGAGCCGGTCGAGCAGGCGCACACCGAAGCCCGAGCCCCAGGACTGGTTGATCTCGCTCGCCGGCGCGCCCATCGCGGTGCCGGCGATGTCGAGATGCGCCCAGGGCGTATCCTTGACGAAGCGCTGC
>NZ_SRUN01000166.1:0-331 GCF_004791595.1 Mesorhizobium sp. M8A.F.Ca.ET.202.01.1.1
ATCCTAACCAGTTAGGAATTGAATTTAAAATAAAATCTAATATTTTTAAAAATAGTTCCATATTCATCAGTCCTAGTTGAATTTTATAAGAAAAGGAAGTAAGTTTAACAACTTACTTCCTTTTCTATGAACTATACATTATGCTATTGGCTTATAGTTCGGGCAAGCAGAAGAGCTTTGACCATTACTTTTTTCACATTGTTCCATTAATTGACCGCCTGTTAATCTATAAAAAGCATCAAAGCCTTTCCATGGATTAGGTGTTTTCATGATAAACCCTCCTTTGCTTTATTATATTATTTAATATACCCGATAAATAAGTAGATAAACA
>NZ_SRUN01000167.1:0-331 GCF_004791595.1 Mesorhizobium sp. M8A.F.Ca.ET.202.01.1.1
CGTGGCCAGATGCGCGGCGGCACGCTCGGTCGCCAGCGCGATACGCGCCTGCAGGGCCGCGCTGCTGACGTGCTCGCCGTCGAAGTCAGCCGGCGTGGCATACACCCCGATAGGCAGCGTGTGCGCCTGCAGGAAACTGAACAACGGCCGCAACTGGTGGTCGATCACCAGCGCATGGCGCTCGCTGCCGCCGGTGGCGGCCAGCAGGATGGGGGTGTCGACCAGCGCGTCCTGGTCGATGAAGTCGAAGAAGTGCTTGAACAGACCGGTGTACGAACCGCGGTAGACCGGCGTGGCCACGACCAGCACGTCGGCCTGTTCAACGGCCAGC
>NZ_SRUN01000168.1:0-330 GCF_004791595.1 Mesorhizobium sp. M8A.F.Ca.ET.202.01.1.1
GCGGTCGAAAGGTTGAAGCCCGATGTCGCGGTCGTCCAGTGCCACAAGTCGGTGCCGATCGGCAGGGAACTGCAGGCGCTGGGCGTGCCGCTGGTCGTCTATCTGAGGAATGTCGAATTCCATGAACTGGCTGGCGACCTGCGCGAACTGCGCTCGGCGCTCTACATCGCCAATTCGGAGTTCACCGCCCGCACCTACAAGGAAAAATTCGGCATCGATTCGACGGTGATTCCGCCCACCATCAATCCCGGAACTTACAGCACGCCGACGACCCGCGAGTTCGTGACGATGATCAACCCCTACAACGAAAAGGGATTCGAACTGGCAGTC
>NZ_SRUN01000169.1:0-330 GCF_004791595.1 Mesorhizobium sp. M8A.F.Ca.ET.202.01.1.1
GGAATAGGGAGTGGGGCAGAACGCTTTCTTTCCTACTCCCTTACTGCCCTGCTCCCCTAACTACGGTCTTTCCTTCGCTTCATGCATCAAGAGCGCTGCCTCCGTCCGTTTGCGCACGTTGAGCTTGTCGAGCACTCGGGTCATGTGGTGCTTGACCGTCTTTTCCTGCAGCGACAGCCGGGCGGCGACCTCCTTGTTGCTCAGGCCCTCGGCCACCAGCCTCAGGATCTCGGCTTCGCGGCCGGTGAGCTGGCTGAGCGGGTCGGGCTTGCGGCTGGTGGGCTGCAAGAGGTCCGACAGCAGCCGCGCCGAGAGTGTCGGCGAGACGTA
>NZ_SRUN01000016.1:0-157343 GCF_004791595.1 Mesorhizobium sp. M8A.F.Ca.ET.202.01.1.1
AAGCTCTCCCGCGGCTGTAACCTCAGGTGGTACGGGCGACTTCGCCAAGCCAAGGTCCGGGCGGCCGCCCGGACCTTGGCTCAATCGCTTCAATCCCACGAAATCTCTCTCGTGTAGATACAAGGTGGCCCGGCGAAGCCGGGACGGAGAGGGGGACGACCTTTGTGAAGATGCAACCGGTGAGGAGGAGGCGCGCGTAAAGAGGATCAGGAGCCTTGGGCAGTTCCCAGTCGTCCCGAAGTCCCCTCTCCGTCCCGGCTTCGCCGGGCCACCTCTCCCCACTTTCGTGGGGCGAGGAACCTAAGTTCTGCCAAGCAGCCCTTCTTATGCTGGAGCAAACCCTACTCCGCGGCCACCTTGGCCATCGGGTTGTTCGGATGCGTCGTCCAGTTGGCGTAGACCGGCGACACGGGCTTGCCGGTGCGTTGGTCCATCACGCCCGCTGCCAGCGGCTCCATGGTGATGCAATTGTCAACCGGGCAGACATTGACGCACAGATTGCAGCCGACGCACTCGGCCTCGATCACCTCGAAGTGCCTGACGCCGTCGACCATGTTGGTGATCGCCTGGTGCGAGGTGTCCTCGCAGGCGATGTGGCAGCGGCCGCATTTGATGCAGGCGTCCTGGTCGATATGCGCCTTGGCGACGTAGTTGAGGTTGAGATACTGCCAGTCGGTGACGTTGGGCGTGGCGCGCCCGACAATGTCGTCGAGCGAGCGGTGGCCCTTCTCGTCCATCCAGTTTTCGAGACCGGCGATCATCTCTTGCACGATCTTGAAGCCATAGGTCATCGCCGCCGTGCAAACCTGCACATTGCCGGCGCCGAGCGCCATGAATTCGGCGGCGTCCCGCCACGTGGTGATGCCGCCGATGCCGGAGATCGGCAGGCCGCGCGTTTCGGGGTCGCGGGCGATCTCGGCCACCATGTTCATGGCGATCGGCTTCACCGCCGGGCCGCAATAACCGCCATGCGAGCCCTTGCCGTCGATGGTCGGCATCGGCGCGAAACTGTCGAGGTCGACGCCGGTGATCGAATTGATGGTGTTGATCAGCGACACCGCGTCGGTGCCGCCGGCATGGGCAGCGCGCGCGGGCTTGCGGATGTCGGTGATGTTGGGCGTCAGCTTGGTGATGACGGGCATGCGCGTATATTGCTTGCACCAGCGCACCACCATCTCGATATATTCCGGCACCTGGCCGACGGCCGCGCCCATGCCGCGCTCGGACATGCCGTGCGGGCAGCCGAAATTGAGCTCGATGCCGTCCGCCCCCGTCTCCTCGACCAGCGGCAGGATGGCCTTCCAGCTCTCTTCCTCGCAAGGCACCATGATCGATGCGATCAGCGCGCGGTCGGGCCAGTCCATCTTGACCTGCTTCATCTCGCGCAGATTGGTCTGCAAGTCGCGGTCGGTGATCAGTTCGATGTTGTTGAGGCCGAGCAGGCGCCGGTCGGCGCCCCAGATCGCGCCGTAGCGCGGGCCGTTGACGTTGACCACCGGCGGCCCCTCTTCGCCCAGGGTCTTCCAGACCACACCGCCCCAACCCGCCTTGAAGGCGCGGATGACATTGTAGGCCTTGTCGGTCGGCGGCGCCGACGCCAGCCAGAACGGGTTGGGCGATTTGATACCGACGAAATTGTTTCTGATATCAGCCATGACAGGGGTCCCTTTCAACCGAGACGAAGAAGCAGTTCGACGGGCGCGAGAATGCCGCCCTCGAGGGCAGCGATGAGGTTGGCCATCTTGGTGCGGGCGTCCTCGCCCATGACGAGGCCGAGGCCGGGCGATGGCTTCCTGCCTTCGGCTTGCGCGGCGGCCAGCCGGGCACGCATCGCGGCGAAAAACTCGACGGCGAAGGCGCCGCGCGGCCGCTCCGCGGTCACCGAGAAGCCCGCCGCCGCCGCGGCCGAGCGGTAATCGTCGGGCGTGGCGACGAAGGATATGGTCTCGTTGGATGCCCACGGAAGCGGGTAGGTCAGCGCTCCGTCCTTGAGCCGCATCACATCGTAGACGGCAAAGACGCCGCCGGGCTTCAGCACACGGGCGGCCTCGCTCATCAGCTTCGCCTTGTCGGGAAGGTTCATGCCGACATGCAGGATCATTGCCGCATCGAAGCCGGCCTTGGCGAACGGCATGTCCAGCGCGCTGCCTTGCACGAAGTGGGTCTTGCCGGCCATTCCCGTCCGCTTCGACAGGCTGGTGGCGATATCGACATAGCTTTGCGTCAGGTCGATGCCGGTGACGTCGACGCCAGCGTTGTTGGCGACAAAGCGGGCCGGTCCCCCTATCCCCGATCCGATGTCCAGCAGCCTGGCTCCAGGCTTCAACCCAAGCTGGCTGATAAGGTCCCTGGTGGCGGCCACGCCGCCAATGTGGAATTCGTCGACCGCTTCGAGATCGCCGGCGCGCAAATGGGCAACATCGACACCCGCACCGGCGAGCGCGGCAAGGATTCGCTCCTCCAGGCCTGAAATCTCGTAGTGACGGGCAATGCCCGGTTCCACCGTGGCCATGATCCTTATCCCTGGGTCAGACTCCTGTGGATGCTCTCAGCCGCGTCGCGCCCTTGCGCCACGGCGGACACGGTGAGGTCGTCGCCACCGAAAATGCAGTCCCCGCCGGCCCAGACCTTGGCGAGCGACGTGCGCCCTTCACCATCGACCTTGATGCGGCCAGCTTCGAGGTCGATCGATGCCCCGCTGCCATTGAGGGCAGCCGGGACAAAACTCTGGCCGATGGCCTTGAACACCTGGTCGGCAACCAGCGTCAGCGTCTCGCCGGTGCCGGCAAGCCTGTCGCCATTGAGCGCCGTGTATTCGAGTTCAATGCCCGACACCTTACCACCTTCGGCAATCACCCGCTTCGGCTGCAGCCAATGACGGATGGTGACGCCGTTGGCGGCCGCCAGGTCCTGCTCGAATTCGGAGGCGTTCATATGGTCCTGGCCGCGCCGGTAGCAGATCGTCACCTCCTCGGCGCCAAGCAATTTCGACTGCACGGCGGCATCGATCGCCGTCATGCCGCCGCCAATGACGACGACGCGGCGGCCGACCGGCAGCCCGGAGAGGTCGCTGGCCTGGCGCAGTTCGGCAATGAATTCGACCGCGTTGGTGACGCCGGCCGCATCCTCGCCATCGGCGCGCAACGCGTTGACGCCGCCCAGCCCCATGCCGAGGAACACCGCGTCGTAATTGCGGATCAGGTCGGAGAGCTGGTAGTCGCGGCCGAGCGCCTTGCCGTTCTGGATGTCGATGCCGCCGATCGCGGTGACATAGTCGACCTCGGCCTGGGCAAAGTTGTCGACGCTCTTGTAGGCGGCGATGCCGTATTCATTGAGGCCGCCGGCCTTCGGACGTGCCTCCAGGATGGTCACGTCATGGCCATGGCGAGCGAGCCGGTGCGCGGCGGCAAGGCCGGCCGGGCCGGCGCCGACCACGGCGACCGTCTTGCCCGTCGCTGTCGCGCGCGGATAAAACTGCTTATTCTCGGCCATCGCGACATCGGTGGCGTAGCGCTGCAAACGGCCGATCTGCACCGGCTTGCCTTCCGCCACCTCGCGCACGCAGACCTCCTCGCACAGCGTCTCGGTCGGGCAGACGCGGGCGCACATGCCGCCCAGGATGTTCTGGTCGAAGATGGTCTTGGCCGAACCGATCGGGTTGCCGGTCGAGATCTGGCGGATGAACAGCGGAATGTCGATCGAGGTCGGGCATGCATTCATGCACGGTGCGTCGTAGCAGAAATAACAGCGGTCGGATTCGACCAGCGCCTCGTGATGATCGAGCGGCGGATGCAGGTCGGAAAAATTGTCCGCGTATTGGTCAGCCGCAAGGCGGCCACCGACAATACCCTCTTTGAACTGACCCTCTGGCATTTTCAGTTCCCCATGTTTTCGTTTTGGGGAAGGCTAGCACGTTTTATTTTTTTATCAATTGGTCAATTTTTGAGGCAAGTTGCTGAAAAGACTGGATAAAAACATGATAATTGCGGTCAAGTTATTGGTGGCGGTGACGCGAGGATATGGCCGCCGTCCATGCCAATGCCATGGATCGACCTGATCTCATCGGCGACCAATTTCTGCAACGTCCAGAGATTGCGGTCGCGGATGCCGAATTCCTCGAGATGGCTGACCGTGTTGTAAAGATATTCCGCGCCTGAGCCGACATGGCCGCAGGCGCGCGCCAGCACCCGTGCCACGGCTTCCAGCGGCTGCCCGAGCGAAGTGCCTCTGCCCGTCACCCCGACCCAGAAACCCAGCGCCCGCAACGGCCCTTGCGCGGTACGCACCGGAACCCACCGGACCGAAGCGACGCTCTCATGATCGTCGATCTCGCGCCGCAACAGTCTTTCGATCTGAGCAGTCTTCTCCCCTTCCGGTAACCGATAGATCACACCATCGCATCGGCCGCCGCGTTCGAGCGCCATCATCAGTCCAGGCTGCGCGGCGCTGCCGCGCCAGCGGACCATGTCGATGCAGAAGGAGCGGTGCCAGCCATGGGCGGTGGCGCGCTGGCGTTCGACGGACTCGAAAGCCGGCTTCCAGATCAGCGAGCCATAGGCGAACACCCATAGCGGCCCCGCATCGGCTTCATTGGACAGCCGCGCCGAAAGGTCCCGAAAATCCTCGTCGCTCAGTTGCGTCCAGCTGCCGCTAGGCCCGGGATCGGCCTCCTCGCGATGGCACAGTGCAACAAGCTCGGCTGTAAGTGACATCTGCCGCATGGATCGAGCCCCCCTTTTCGAAGCCAAGCAAAGGCGAAAATCGCAAGGCACGCAAGATTGCCAGAAGGCTGCGCCTTGCCGTTCCCGATTTCTAGCCCAGATGTCGGATTTCTGTCGTCGAGATCGTCCTAGGATGGATCGAACGACGATCGGCGCACAACGGTGAGGAGACCGACCATGCCAAAATCCCCGATGCCCTTCTTCTGGTACGAACTAATGACGTCGGACCTCGACGCCGCGGAGGCTTTCTACACAACCGTGGTCGGCTGGACGGCGCAGCCCTTCGACAAGGCGCCCGGCATGCCGCGCTATATCGTCATGAATGTCGGCGAGCGTGGCGTCGGCGGCCTGATGACGATGCCCGAGGATGCGGCCAAGATGGGCATGCCGCCCGCATGGCTGGGCTATATCCACGCCAGGGATGTCGACGCGGCAACAGCGTCACTGGAAAAGGCAGGCGGTGCCGTTCACCGCCGGCCCGACGATATTCCAGGCGTTGGCCGCTTCGCCGTCGTCGCCGATCCGCAAGGCGCCACCTTCATGTTCCTGCAGCCGAACGGTCCGGACCAGCCCGTCGTGCCGGCCAGCACGCCCGGCCATATCGGCTGGCACGAACTCTACACGAGCGATTGGAAGGCCGCGTTCGATTTCTATTCCGGCCAGTTCGGCTGGGCCAATGCCGGCGAATTCGACATGGGGCCGATGGGCATCTACCAGACCTTTACCGCCGGCCCTGAATCCGGTGGCGGCATCATGAACAAGCCCGAGCAGATTCCGGTCCCGGTCTGGCAGTTCTATTTCAATGTCACCGGCATCGACGCGGCGGCAAAACGCGTGACCGACAATGGCGGCAAGATCCTGATGGGACCCATGGAGGTTCCCGGAGGCAGCTGGGTCGTGCAATGCCAGGATCCGCAAGGCGCGCATTTCGCTTTGATGGCGCCGGTGCGGTAAGCGCTACGCCAACCGCTGATACCACGCGTGCTGGCGTCGGCTCATTCCGGCGCCAGCACAGCGACCTTGAGGGTCTCTTTCTTGGCACCGCTGAACTGGACAGTGGCTGTGCCGGCGGCCAGCTTGAAGCGCACGCTCTTGCGGACACCGGGGCAAGTCTTGACGCCGCTATAGCCGGACGATTTCACGGCCTTGCCGTCCTGGATGACATCGATCCAGGCCTCGCCCGACAGGCTGATCTGGATGGCGCCGTCCGGCGGCACCGCCACGCTGGCGACGGCACCGAACGTGCCCTCCGCAGGGGCGCGTTCGGGCGGCACCGCGAAGCCGGCCTCCTCGGCCGGCACCAGCGCCAGGTCCGCGGCGGCACCCACCGCCAGCGTCGCTCCGGACGGTGTCGAGGGTGCCTCTGCAAACAGCGCCTGTTCGCGCGTCACCGGCCATTTAAAAGCCTCGCAGCCCGCGTCCTCGGCCATGGCGAGGCTGGTGCCCATAAGGATTGCGAACAGGCTGATGGCGACTTTTTTCATGGCAAGGGACCCACATGTCTGGAGTACTCACAATCAATACAACCATAGCGATATAATTGCAACTCTGACGGGCACAACAGCAAAAGCCGGACCGGAGAACATTTCCAATCACCAATTGTTGATAGCAGGCCGGGGGAAGTGAATGGTCCGTTGCCCGGTGATAATCTATGGCCGGCCGGGAAGCTGAAATGGAGTCTTAGATGAAGCTTTTCGATGGCCTCTCCAAATACCAGCCGCAGGCGCTTGCCGTGCTGCGCATCATGACCGCGCTGCAGTTCGTCGAGCACGGCACGCAGAAACTGTTCAATTTCCCAGCCAGCGACCACGCCGCCGCCGCATTGAGCGGACTGCCGCTAGCCGCCGGCATCCTCGAATTCGCCGGCGGCGTTCTGCTCGCCTTGGGGCTACTTACCCGCCCGGTCGCGTTCCTTCTGGCCGGCGAAATGGCGATCGCCTATTTCATGGCCCACTATCCGCGCGACTTCTTCCCCATCAACAACAGCGGCGATTCGGCGATCTCGTTCTGTTTCATCTTCCTCTATCTGGTCTTCGCCGGCGCCGGCGCCTTCGCGCTGGACAACCGCCGCAACGCCTGATCCCCAATGCGGGGGTGAGCCCTCACCCCCGCATCCGTTCGAAATTCGCATCGAACAGCGCAGCCACCTGGATGCGCGCCGCATGGCGCTTGCCCAGCAACTCGATCTCGAAGCCGTGGCTCTCGTCGGCGATCTCCTTCGGCACATAGCCGACGGCAACCGACTTCTTCGAATGATGGGCATAGCCGCCCGACGTCACCCAGCCGCGCACCGCGCCGCCGAACCAGATCGGCTCATCGCCGATGACGTCGGCATCGTCGGAGTCGACGATGAAGGCGCGCAGCCTGAGCTTGCCGCCCTGCTTGCGCTCGGCCAGCGCCGCCGCCTTGCCGATGAAATCCGCGTCCTTGCCGTAAGCGACGAAACGGTCGAGCCCGGCCTCCAGCGGCCCGTAGACCGGCCGGTATTCGCGCCCCCATGAGCCGTAGTTCTTCTCCAGACGCAGCGCGTTGAGCGCGCGCGAGCCGAACAGGCCGATGCCGAACTCTTCTCCCGCCGCCATCAGCGCCTGATAGGCGGCGCGCTGATATTCCGGCGCCACCCAGATCTCGTAGCCGAGATCGCCGGTGTAACTGACGCGGCCGACCAGGCACGGCGCCATGCCGACATCCATCTTGGCTATGGCCATGAACGGAAACGCCGCATTCGATATGTCGGAGCGGGTGGCTTTCGCCAGCACGTCCCTCGCCCTGGGACCGGCGATCGAGAGGCCGGTGAGCTTCTGCCCCAGCGCCTCGATGTGGACGGACCCGTCATCGGGCAGATGCTGATCGAACCAGCGCATGTGATATTGCTCGGCAATGCCGGAACCGGCCAGGAACCAGCCCGCTTCTTCCCGATCTTGGGCGCCCAGATTGGCCAGCGTGAAATCGCCGATCAGCCTGCCGTCTTCCTTCAGCATCGGCGCCAGGGTCATGCGGCCGGGCTTCGGCAGCTTGCAGGCGAGCATCCGGTCGAGCCATGCCGCGGCCCCCTCGCCCGTCACCTTGTATTTGGCGAAGCTCGATATCTCCGACAGGCCGACGCCCGAGCGCACCGCCGCCACTTCGGCGCCGACATGGGTGAAGTCGCTCGAGCGCCGCCACGAGAACTCGTCCTTGACGCCTTCCGGCGCGTACCAGAGCGGCACCTCCAGCCCATAGGCGACGCCCCACTGCGCGCCCTTGGCCGACAACAGGTCGTAGACCGGCGTCGTCTTCAGCGGCCGCCCGGCGGGCAGTTCCTCGTTGGGGAAGCGGATCGAAAAGCGCCTGGAATAGTTTTCGCGCACCTTGGCGTTGGTGTAGGCCATGGTCGCCCAGTCGCCGTAGCGGGCCACGTCCATAGCCCATATGTCGGCGCCGGGATCGCCCTCGATCATCCAGTTGGACAGCGCCAGGCCGACGCCGCCGCCCTGGCTGAAGCCGGCCATCACGCCGCAGGCGACCCAGAAGCCCGGCAGGCCGCGCACCGGCCCGACCAACGGGTTGCCGTCGGGCGCGAAGGTGAAGGGCCCGTTGATGATCTGCTTGATGCCGGTGTTCTGGAAAGCCGGGAAATGCCGGAAACCGACCTCGAGCGACGGCGCGATACGGTCGATGTCGGGCGCCAGCAATTCATGGCCGAAATTCCATGGCGTGGAGAATTCGGACCACGGTTTGTTGGCCTTCTCGTAGGTGCCCATCAGCATGCCGCCGCGCTCCTGGCGCAGATAGAGCTCGCCGTCGAAATCGACCGCATGGATGATCTCGGTGCCGGTTTTCTCGTTCCAGGCGGCGACCTCCGGCATGTCCTCGGTGATCAGGTACATGTGTTCCATCGCCAGAACCGGCAGTTCGAGCCCGACCATGCGGCCGACCTCGCGCGCCCACAGGCCGCCGGCATTGACGACATGCTCGGCCACCACCTCGCCCTTGTTGGTAATGACGCGCCACATCCCGTCTGCACGGCGCACAATGTCTTCCACCTTGGTGAACCGTTCGATCTCGGCGCCCAGCTTCCGCGCCGCCTTGGCATAGGCGTGCGTGACGCCCGAGGGATCGAGATGGCCGTCCTCCTTGTTGCGGACGGCGCCGACGAACTGGCTGGGGTCGAGCAGCGGCATCAGTTCGGCCGCCTCTTTCGGCGAGATTTCCTCCAGCTCGATGCCGAGATAACGGCCCTTGGCGACGACTCCGCGCAGCCAGTCGAGCCGCGCTTCGGTGGCAGCCAGAAGCACACCGCCGGTCAGGTGGACCCCGGTCGCCTGGCCGGACAGCTCCTCGATCTCCTTGTAGAGGTTGATGGTGTATTTCTGCAGCTTGGCGACATTGGGATCGCCATTGATCGTGTGCATGCCGCCGGCCGCGTGCCAGGTCGAGCCGGACGTCAGCTCGTCGCGCTCCAGCAGCACGATGTCCGTCCAGCCATGACGGGCGAGATGGAACAGCACGGAACATCCGACGACGCCGCCGCCAATGACCACGACCTTTGCATGCGATTTCATGGATTTTTCTCTGATATCAATGAGTTGGATGGGTGAGATGAATCGAGACGGGAAGACGCTGAAATCACGGCTCGCCCTGCCCGATCGCTTCCTTGCGTCTGGCCACATAGGCCTCGAGCTCTTCGCGCACGGCGATGTCCATCGCCGGCTCGACATAGTCTTCAAGCGCCTTCTTCCACAGCCGCGTCGCGCGCGCCGTCGCGTCGAGGCCGCCGGCCTCCTGCCAGGCCTCGAAATTCTGCCAGTTGGACAGCATCGGCTGGTAGAAGGCGGTCGCATAGCGCTCCAGCGTGTGCGGCTCGCCGAAGAAATGGCCGCCTGTCGGCACCGCACCCAGTGCCTCGACGGCAAGCTCGGCCTCGTCGACCACGATCGGACGCAAAAACTCCATCATGTGCTGGATCATCTCGACGTCGATGATGAATTTCTCGAACGATGCCGTCAGCCCGCCCTCCTGCCAACCGGCGGCGTGGTAGACGAGATTGCCGTGGCCGAGCACCGCGCCCCAGAGCGCCATCAGCGTCTCGTAGGCGCCTTGCGCATCGGCGGCGTTGGAAGCCGAGCCGGGCGTCGTCCGGTATGGCAGGCCGTAACGCCGCGCCAATTGCCCCGAGGCGATGTTGGCCTTGGTGTTTTCAGGCGTGCCGAAGGCCGGCGCGCCCGACTTCATGTCGACATTGGAGGTGAAGGCGCCGTACATCACCGGCGCGCCCGGACGTACGAGCTGTGTCAGTACCACGCCGAACAGCGCCTCGGCATTCTGCTGCGCCAGGGCGCCGGCCAGCGTCACCGGGCTCATCGCCCCCATCAGCGTGAACGGCGTCACCGCCACCGACTGGCCGTATTCGGCCATCGTCACCAGCCCCTCGGCCATCATCTCGTCGAAACGGCGCGGCGAGTTGACCGAGATGATGGTGGCGATACCGGGATCGTCGCGCATCTGATCCAGCGTCAGCCCGCGCGAAATCGCCATCATCTCGATGCCATCCAGCGCCCTGCCCCGGCCGATCGCCGAGACATGAAAAATCTTGTCGGTCAGCGTCAGATTGGTGAAGTAGGTGTCGAGATGGCGTGAGTTGGCCGGCAGCTCGACCGGCGCGCAGACCTGATTGCCGAGCATGTGGATACAGTTGAAATGCTGCGCCAGCCGGGTGAGATCGGCATAGTCGCGCAGGTTGCCGGCACGACGGCCGCGCTCCATGTCGTGCACGTTCGGCGGCCCGGCGACCAAGGTGAAATTGATGGTATTGCCGCCGAGGTGGATCGACTTGGCCGGATTGCGCGGTGTCAGCGTGTAAGTGGTCCGCGTCGTCTTCAGCGCCTCTTCGACCATGCCGCGATCGACGCGCACATTCGCCGTCGCATGGTCGACCGTGGCTCCGGCCTTCTCGAACAGCGACAGCGCCCTCCGGCTCATCACCTCGATGCCGAAATTCTCCAATATGTGCATCGACGCCTGATGGATCGCCTCGATCTGGTCGGACGACAACAGCGCCATCGGCGGATAGGGATTCGTCACCCGTCTGGGCGGCAGCTGCGCGATGGGCGCTGGCCCCCTGTTGCTGGTGCGCTCGGCGCCGCGCTTGCGTCTTGGTTCGGTCATGCCGGCATCAAAGCTTCGGCAGTGCGGCCGGTCTGTCAGAAATACGCCGTTTGCCGGCGTGATTTTAGCCAAGGCGGCATTTTCTCGACACCAGTTTATAAAAGGCGACCGTGTGCGTCGGAATATTGATATGATGTTTTCTCATCTGCTCGTGCCGACGAAGCGTTAACGGCCGCAGCAAGATTCCCTTTATGATTTCGGCCTATTGCTCCTCCCATGCGTAGGTCGAGTTTTAGTAAAATTGTAGCGGTTTGCGCGCTGTTGGCGCTTTCGGCTTGCGCCACCGCGCCCAGCCACATCAACAATGTCTGCGCCGTCTTCGACCAGAATGACGGCTGGTTCGACAATTGGCAGTCGGCCGCCGAGCGCTCGTCGCGGAAATACGGCGTGCCGGTGCCGGTGCTGATGGCCACCGTACGCAAGGAATCCGGCTTCAAGAGCAACGCCCGGCCGCCGCGCACCAAGCTGCTTGGCTTCATCCCCTGGAAGCACGTCTCCTCGGCTACCGGCTTCTCGCAGGCACTGGACGGAACCTGGTCGCAATATCAGCGCGAAACCGGCAACTGGGCGGCACGGCGGACGAAATTCGCCGATGCCGTCGATTTCGTCGGCTGGTATCATTCCAAGACAGCCGACAGCTACGGCGTCGCGCGCAACGACACCTACAACCTCTACCTCGCCTACTATCTCGGCTGGAGCGCCTATGGCCGCGGCAACCGTGGCGACGCCGGCGTGCAGGGTTACGCCCGGGCCACCGACAAGATGGCCCGCGACTATGACGCGCAGCTACGGCAATGCGGCTCCTGATACCTGCTTCAGGTTAGTGCCGCCGCGTCGTGTCTTTCGGCTTCGAAACACCGGTCTCCGAAACCTCGTCGCGCACTTCGTGGCGACGGGCTCGCATGCCCGCCTCGCCCTGCTCCGCGGCGTCCCCGATCTGGTCGGCTTCCGCGCTGCCCTTTTTGCCACGCGGCCGGTTGGGCGCTGTCCCCGCCAAGCCCGGTCCGGTGCCGTGCGCATCGTCCGGCACGCCCTCATGCGCGGCATGTTCCTTGTCGAACTTGATGACCGGCTCCATGGTCTTGAGCACGTCGTCGGAAAGCCAGCACAGGCTCATATGGCCGTCGCCGAGATTCTTCACCGGCGGCACCTTGGTTTCGCAGAGATTGTCGGGCACCAGCTTCTTGTAGCCGCAGCGGGTCTGGAACGGACAGCCGGTGGGCGGGTTCATCGCCGAGGGGATGTCGCCTTCCAGCACGATGTGCTTCTTCACCACGCTGGTGTCGGCAATCGGGATCGCCGACAGCAGCGCCTCGGTATAGGGATGATAGGGCGGCGCGAAGATCTGGTCTGTCGTGCCCTGCTCGACGATATAGCCGAGATACATCACGACGACGCGGTCGGCGATGTAGCGCACGACGGACAGATCGTGGCTGATGAACAGCATCGTCGTCTTGTTCTTGCGCTGGATGTCCATCAGCAATTCGGTCACCGCCGCCTGCACCGAAACGTCGAGGGCCGAAACCGGCTCGTCGGCCACGACAACCTTGGCGTCGCCGGCAAAGGCGCGCGCCACGCCGATACGCTGCTTCTGGCCGCCGGAAAGCTGGCGCGGCTTGCGGGTCTCGAAGGCGCGCGGCAACTTCACCAGGTCGAGCAGCTCCAGCATGCGCTTGCGCCGGTCGGCGACCGTCTTTCCGACATTGAATTTTTCCAGCGTGCGGATGATCTGCGACCCGACCGAATGGCTGGGGTTGAGCGTATCGAACGGATTCTGGAACACCATCTGGATCGACGACACGGTGTCGACGCTGCGGCTCTCGATGCCGGTCGACTGGATTTGCTTGTTGCCCAGCGTCACGGTGCCGGCACTTGCCGTCTCAAGTCCGAGCAGCACCTTGGCCAGCGTCGATTTTCCGCAGCCGGATTCGCCGACGATGGCGACCGTCTCGGATTCGCGCGCCATGAACGATATCGTCTCGTTGGCCTTGACGACGCGGCCCTCGCTCGAGCCGAACACCTCGCTGCCGCCGACCTTGTAGTATTTCCTGAGATCCTCGATCTTGAGCACCGGCGCGCCGGGCACGACCTTTTCGTTGACCTTCTTGGCGCCGGGCGGCAGCGCTTCCCAGTCGATCTCGTTGAAGCGTACGCAGCGCGAGAAATGGCCCTCGTGTCCGGCGACTTCGACCATCGGGATTTCGGCGGCGTTGCAGACGCCCTCGACGAAATGGTGGCAGCGCGGACCGAAATTGCAGCCCTTCGGCCGCTCGTGCGGCAGTGGCAATTGGCCGGGGATCGAGATCAGCGGCCGCGAGTTCTTGTCGGCGCCCGGCAGCGGGATCGAGCGGAACAGCCCTTGCGTATAGGGATGGCGCATCCGGTCGAACACGTCCTTGATCTTCCCGGTCTCCACCGCCTCGCCCGAATACATCACGGTGATGCGGTCGCAGGTCTCGAGGATAAGGCCGAGATTGTGCGACACGAAGATCATCGACGTGCCGAACTTCTCGCCCAGCCCCTTGACCAGTTCGACGATGCCCGCTTCCACCGTCACATCGAGCGCCGTCGTCGGCTCGTCGAGCAGAAGCAGCGCCGGCTTCGACAGCAGCGCCATCGCAATGACGATGCGCTGCTGCTGGCCGCCGGAGAGCTGGTGCGGATAGGAGCGCATCATGCGCTCGGGATCGGGCAGCTTGACCGCGCTCACCATTTCGAGGGAGCGTTTGTAGGCCTCTTCCTTCGACACCTTGTCGTGGATCAGCGGCACTTCCATCAACTGCTGGCCGACCTTCATCGCCGGATTGAGGCTGGCCATCGGCTCCTGGTAGATCATGGCGATCTTGTTGCCGCGGATGGCGCGCAGCTCCTCGTCGGAGAGCTCGCCCATGTCCTTGCCCTGGAACTTGATCCTGCCGCCGACGATCTTCCCGATGTTGGACAGGTCGCGCATGATGCCGAGCGACACTGTCGACTTGCCGCAGCCGGATTCCCCGACGATGCCCATCGCCTCGCCCGGCATGACCGTGCAGGAAAAGTCCATCACCGCCGGTATCTCGCCCTTGCGGGTGAAAAAGGAGATCGACAGGTTCTCGATCTCGATGATCGGCCCACTGGTCGGCTTGGCGGGATTTCGAACTGCCTCGTTCATGGGTCGCTCCAATCCAAATTGTACCAGACGCGGGTCAAGGCCCGTCAATCAGTCTTTCATCGATTGTTCACGCAGCGAGTCGGCCAACAGGTTGAGCCCGAGCACGAACGACATCAGCGCGATCGTCGGCGGCAGCGCCGGATGGATGAAGGAGCGCAGCAGCCGGCTGGCATCCTTGATCGCCGTGCCCCAGTCGGGGCTTTCCGGCGCAAGGCCGAGGCCGAAATAGCCCAACGTGCCGAGCAGGATGGTGGTGTAGCCGATGCGCAGGCAGGCATCGACGATCAGCGGGCCGCGTGCATTGGGCAGGATCTCCCACAGCATGATGTACCAGGGGGATTCACCGCGCGTTTGCGCCGCGGCCACATAGTCGCGCGTCTTGATATCCATCACCAGGCCGCGCACGATGCGGAACACGCCCGGGCTGGAGGCGAACACCACCGCCACGAAGATGTTGAGCTGGTTGGGATCGATGTGGACGATGTGCAGCGGGTCCTTGTCGAACACGAGGCCAAGATAGATCCAGCCGCCGACGATGAGGGTGATGCCGAGCAGGATGTACAGCCGGTCCGGCCGGTTCTTGTAGCGTGTCCAGAACAACACGCTGAAGAAGATGATCGGAAACAGGAAGAACACGCCGGCCATGGCATAGGGGATCGGCGTGTCCATGATGCCCGGCGTCACCAGCAGGTAGAACAGCAGGATCACCGGGAAGGCCAGCACGAGGTTGGCCAGGAACGACAATACCGTGTCGATCTTGCCGCCGTAATAGCCGGCAGGCAGGCCAAGCGTGATACCGACCATCAGCGCGAAGCCGGTCGCCGCCGGCGCAATGATCAGCACGATCTGGCTGCCATAGACCATACGCGAAAACACGTCGCGTGCCAGTTTGTCGCCGCCGAAGAGATAGACAAGCCCCGATTGCGGTTCGATGGCGCCGGGCAGCGTGTCCTTCATGATCGGGATCTGGCCAAGCGGATCGAAGGGCGAGATGGTCGAGGCGAAGATCGCCGTGAACAGCCAGAACAGGCAGATGCCGACGCCGACGATGCCGACGCCGCTGTCGAACAGCTGGCCGTAGAGCGCCAGCTTCTTCCTGTAGAGGAAGCTCGCTCCCATGACGATGAAAAGCGCGACCCAGACCGGCCAGAAGCGCCACAGCACTTCGAGGATGATGGTGGAGGCGCCGATATATTGAGCTTGCATGCGCCTTCTCCCTACTGAACCCGGATGCGCGGATTGAGGAATGCGTAGCCGACGTCGGAAATGAGCTGCGTGATCAAGACGATGAACACCGAGACCAGCGAACAGCCCAGCAGAAGATCGATGTCGTTGTTGCCGGCGGCCTCGACCAGCGTATAGCCGAAGCCCTGGTAGCGGAACATCACCTCGACGATGACGACGCCGGTGAGCAGCCAGGGAAATTGCAGCATGATGACGGTGAATGGTGCGATCAGCGCGTTGCGCAGCGCATGTTTCACCACCACGCCGCCGAAGGAAATACCCTTCAACCGGGCGGTGCGGATATATTGCTGCGTCATCACCTCGACCATTGAGGCACGAGTCATGCGGGCGATGTAGCCGATGCCGTAGATCGCCAGCGTCATCACCGGCAGGGTGAAATTGTAGAAGGTGATGCCCTGGCTGGCCGACGCGGCCGAGCCGTTCAACCAGCCGAGCCATGAGGCGAAGATGACGGTGAAGATGACCCCCGACACATATTCCGGCGTCGCCGTCGAGGCGATCGAGGCTACCGAAAGCACGCGGTCGGTTCGCGACCCCTCGCGCATGCCGGCCAGGATGCCGATCAAGAGCGATACCGGCACCATCACCGCCAACACACAGAACATCAGGATCCCGGTCGCGCCAAGTGCCGGGAACAGCTTGGAGGCGACGGTCGTCTTGAACTTGGTCGAGCAACCGAAATCCCCTTCGAGGACGCCGGAGAAAGTTGGTACGGCCGGATCGTTGCAGAAAGTGAAACGCTGCGTCGGCTTGCCGGTCGCCGGGTCGGTCACCGGCTGCTTGGGCAGCAGGCCCAGCCACTGTCCGTAGCGGACGAAGAAATTCTGCCGGTAGCCATGGTTGATCAGCCAGTCCTCCAGCTGTTCGGCCGAAGTGTGCATTTCCGTCTGGCTGATCGCCAGCTTCTTCAGGTTGGGTTCGAGGTTGATCAGGAAGAAGACGATCATCGTCAGGCACAGCATCGTCAATGCCATGGTGCCGAGACGCCTGAGAACGAAAGAAAGCATGGCGGCCCCCTGCCGATGGGGTTGGGTTTTGAGCCGGCTTCAAAGCCTCGCCTGCCGTCACCGGCGGACTGGCCGTCAAACAGGCCCTCGAATGCGATCAACCCTGTTTTTATTGCATGGCCTTCCCGGGCGAGTCCGTATTTTTTGCGGACGAACCTGCAATGGCGACGCAGAGAGGGAGGGAAAGAGGCAATGCCCCTTTCCCCGGCCCGATCGATCAGGCCTGATCGAGCCAGACCTTGCCGTAGTCGCGCTCGAAGGTCGGATGCATCTTGTAGTTTTGCACCGCCTTGACCGAGTGGCTGTAGAGCTTGCGCCAGTAGGGCTGGATGATGATGCCGGAAGCCTGCAGGATCTCCTCGATGTCCTTCATCATTTCCTTGCGCTTGGCAGCGTCGGCAACGGCGAGTGCCGCATTGAGCTTGGCATCCCAGTCGGGGTTCGACCAGCCAGCCTCGTTCCAGGCCTCGCCGGTGCGATAGGCGATGGCCAGAACCTGGACGCCGAGCGGACGCATGTTCCAGTTGGTCATTGACAGCGGATACTTCGTCCAGTCGTTCCAGAACGTCGAGCCCGGCAGCACCGAGCGCTTCACCTTGATCCCGGCCTCCCGCAGCTGGGCGGCGATCGCGTCGCCGGTGTTCTTGTGCCAGTCTTCGTCGACGGTGATCAGCTCGTGTTCGAAGTCGGCTTGGCCCGCTTCCGCCATCAGCGCCTTCGCCTTGGCCGGATCACGGGCAACCTTAGGCAGTTCGTAATATTCCGGATGGATCGAGCAGACATGGTGGTTTTCGGCGACCGAGCCGGCATTGCCATAGCCGAGCTGCAGGACGACATTGTTGTCGACCGCGAGCTGCAACGCATTGCGCACCTTCTGGTCGCCATAGGGCTTGTTGTTGACGTTGGTGCGGCAGACGATGGTCGAAGCCGTGACGATCTCCGACTTGACCAGGTCCATCTTGTCGAGGATCGACACATAGTCGGCCGACGTTTCGAAATTGGTGTGCACTTCTCCAGCCTCGAAAGCGCTGACCATGGCTGCCGGATCGGTGCCGTAGTCGATGAATTCGATGCCGTCGAGGAACACTTCGCCGTCCCACCACTTGTTGTCTTCGCGGCGCTTGTAGACGACTTTCTGGCCGACGTCGTAGGAGACGAGCTCAAATGGACCGGTGCCGATCGGGCAGTTCTTGAAGTCGCCGCCCTTCTCGTCGAAAGTCTTGTGGACGATCAGGCCGGGATAGTCGCACATGTTGGGGATGAGCGCGATGTCAGGCTTGCCGAGCTTGAGCACGACCGTATGGTCGTCCGGCATGGTCACGGCGCTTTCGTCGAGCTTGTCATCCTTGACCAGCGAGCCGAGACGGCCGGGCATCGAATTGCCTTCGGCCTTCTTGTCGGCCCAGCGCTTCAGGTTGAAGACGACGTCAGAGGCTGTGAAGGGGTCGCCGTTGGACCAGGTCACACCCTTGCGCACATGCAGCGTATACTGGGTGGCGTCGTCGTTCACGTCCCAGCTTTCCAGCAGATAAGGGCGGAACGTATATTCGCTCGTATACTTGACCAGCGGCTCGAGCGCCTGGCGCTCGGCATTGGCAATTTCCGACCAGTCGGCCTTGCGAGGATCCTTGGGATCCTTGATCCACTGCGCGACCTTCAGCGTGCCGCCTTTCTTGCCTTTTACCTCTTCTGCCCTTGCCGGCGTCGGATCGGCGAGACCGAGAAGGCCATAAGCCATCGCCGTCGAGGCGCCGAAGACGCTTGCCATGGCCAGGAATTCGCGGCGATCAACCTTACCTGCCTTGGCTTCTTCGGCCATGGCCAGGATATGATCCGGAACGCTGTCGCCGTTGCTCTTATAAATTGTCATGACTAACTCCCATTGTTGGCTTTCCGCCGATTAACATTCCGCATCCGGGCCATGATGTCAAAGACGGCATGGATTGGGAACATGTGAGCGAATGTGCAACTTTGAACGGGGGGCAGTTCGCGTGATAGCGACAGTCTTGGCGCAAAATTGCTAGTGCGCCCAGATTTCGCCAAAATCTCTTCGGGCGATTAAATTGAGACATTTGCACCGGTTACGACAGCGCCAGTCCAGGCCAAGGCAGGGGCCAGGCCGTCAATATTCCTTCTCGTAGAAGATGCCGCCCTTGGCTTCGCCGGCGTCCGTCGCCTCGCCGCGCAATTTGACGCCGCGCCCGACATTGAGGTCGATGGTCGCCTTGCCGGAACCTGGCTTGTCGCCCTTCTGGATGGTCACATAGGTGCGGTCGTTGAGATATTTGCCGGCCGAGACCGCCGTGCCGCCCTTGTCGTCGGTGGTGACATCGAGATCGTCGACGCCGATGGCGCTGCGCAGATTCTCCAGCAGCGACGTCGAGCCGCCGACCCCGGCCAGTTGCCCGGCCGCTTCTGCCAGCTGCGCGATCTGCAACGGCGAGAGGTTCGACATCGACCGCCCGAAGATCAGTTGCGCCAGCACTTCATCCTCCGGCAGCGCCGGCACCGAACTGAAGGTGAATTTCGGATTGGTCGCCTCGCCCGACACCACGATGGTGACGGTCGCGCCGGTCGTGGTCGTCGTCGCCGTCAGATTGAGGTAAGGCACCAGCGAGCCGGAGAACCCGACCGTGCCTTCGGTGAAGGTCAGCCGCTTGCCAAGGATCGACAGCCGGCCGCGCTGCAAGGTGAAGGTGCCGACGGCTTGCGGCGACGAGGCCGGGCCGGTCAGCCTGAGCGAGCCGCCGAGTTCGGCGTCGACACCCCTGCCCTGGATGAAGATCTGGTTCGGCGCATTGACCGTGACGTCGAGCGCAAGGCCGCTGCCGCCGCTCTTGCCGCTGGTCGTCGCCGGGCGCAGCGCCTTGTCCTGTGCCTTGACCGGACCCGGCGCATTCTTGTGCTTGACGTCAAGCGCCGAGAGCGAGCCCGGCAATTTGTCCGGAACCGTGATGACGGTCTTGGCCAGGTTGACGGTGCCGGCAATCGCCGGCGCCGAAGTCAGCGGCCCTTTGATCGTCAGGTCGCCGCCAAGGTTGGCGGTCACCACGCGTCCATCCGTGTAGCGGCCATCGGTGAGCTTGATCGACAGGTCGGCTGGGAAGCCTTGCGCCGGATTGATGCCGACGGTACCGCTGGCCGACAGGCTGCCGCGCGTCGACAGGGTTCCGGTCAACCGATTGATCCTGGCGACGCCGTTGCCTATCGAGACATCGGCCGCGATATCGTTGACTGCAAGGCCCGAGCGTGCGTCGACCAGCCGCGCGCCGGAGGTTTTGACGCTGCCGCCGATCACCGGAGATGTCGCTGGACCGCGCACCTGGACATTCACGTTGGCGTTGCCGGTCAGCGACAAGCCCTGCGCGGCAAGTTTCTCACTGAGAAGGCCGAACGGCACGGCGCCATTGAAGTCGAGCACCAGCGCCGGAGTGCCCACCGTCGTCACCGTGCCGCCGCCCTTGAGGCCAAGCCCGGCGCCGTCGCTGACATTGGCGTCGAAGGTCAGCTTGTTGCCGGCAAAGGTACCCGACGAGGCAACACTCACCGCACCGACGCCGGCGCTACGGGTCTGCGACGTCTGCACCCCGGCCGCGTCGATGTTGAAGGCAATGGCGGGGCTCGCCGGTGCGCCCGTCACCTTTACCGTGCCGGAGATGGAACCCGCTGCATCGAGCCCGGGGGAGAAACTGTTGGCGAGCGACATCGGCACGCGCGCCAGCACTGCATTGATGTCGAGCGCCTGCCCGACCTTGCCGGTTACCGTCGCGGTGCCGCCGCCAAGATTGAGCACCAGCCTGTCCAGCGTCGTCGTGCCATTGGCGATGCTGACGGTCGAGGCCTGGGCGATGGCTGCCTTGATGCCCTGGACGGTCGCCTGCCCTGACGCAAGCTCGATGGTGGTGGTGCCACCGGCTACCTTCACGCGTCCGGCTGCCCTGGCTGGAATGCCCTTCACCGTGGCGCCGCCGGAGAAGCCGGTCCAGTCGCCGTCGCGTTTCAAATCGACATCGATGCCGCGGATCACGGTGCCGCCCGATGTGACGGTATCGGCGCGGATCTTGCCCGAGATGACCGGAGCCGCGAGATAGTTGGCGATCAGCGCATCTATGGAAACGGCCTTCGCCTGGAGGTCGCCGCGCGTGATCGAGGCGGTAGCCGCCTTGATGGCGACCTGGGGTGCCGCCCCGGTCTTCGAGAAGGCGATCGTGCCGCGCACGTCGCCTTCCGCCTTTTCCAGCGCCAGCGCGGCGAGCGGCCCGATGTCGGGCAGGTCGAGCGAGATGGTGCCTTCGGGCACGAACTTGTCGTCCAGTGCCAGATCGCCTGAAATCCTGTTCTTGCCCAGCGACAGGAGCAGGCCATTGATGGCGCTCTTGCCGTTCGCCGTTGCCAGCACGGCGCTCCCCTGCAGCGCCTGGCCGGCGACATTGCCGGTAAGCTGGACATTGGCCGCCGGATTGGCGGCGTCCGCCTTGCCGGTGGCGGTGAGCTTCAATCCGGTTATCTCGCGAGATGCAACCGAGAGCTTGTCGCTGTTGATGGTAAGCGACAGGTCGGGCGCCATGGCCGGCCCTTGCGCGCTCAGCGCGAAAGCGATGGCGCCCGTGGCGTCCTTCGACAATCGCGAGATGTCGCTCAGCGCACCCCTGATGTCGGCGGCCACCTTGTTGTCGGCAAGGCTTGCCTGCCCCTCGGCGCTCAGCGGGCCCGAAGTGAGCTTCAATCCACCTATGTTGAGATTGCCGCTGGGCTCGCGCTTCAGCGTGGCGCTTATCTGGGCGCGGTCGCCAAGCAAGCCGCGTGCCGCCGCCGGCAACGCCGACGATGGCGCATCCGCCTTCAGGTTGAGGTCGATGGCACCGTCACGCAGCGATACCTGGCCGGCGACCTGGCTGCTGAGCGCATCGCTTTTCAGCGTGCCGCTGTCGATGGCGACGGCGTCGGCGCTCAGCCGGGCGTTGAGCGCGGCCGTGACCTTGCCCGCGATGAGCGGCGCGATCGTTGGATTGTCGAGCCCAACCTTGTCCACCGACACCGTTCCGGAAACCGGCCCGGCGCGATTCCTGAGATCGAACGCATCCGAGTGCAGAGTGAGCGTAAGTCCGTCAACCTTCGCCGGGCTGGTGACGATCGAGGGCAGGATCGCGGAAAGGTCCAGCCGGGCATGCGTGCTTTCGCCCCCAATTTTGGCCGACACTGACCGGACCTCGATCTTGACCGGGCTCTCGGTGCTTCCAACCGTCAGCGGCAGGCTGGGGCCGGACGAGGTCAGATCGATCGCGAAATCGCTGGCCCCGTTCGGGTTGATGGTTCCGGTGGCCTGGCCGGAGACCTTGTCGCCGGAGAGGGTGGCATGGTCGAGGACAACGCCGCCGGCAATCGTGTAGCTGCCGGCCGCATCGACGGCGAGTGGTCCGAGCCCCGCCTGTCGGGTCTGGCTGGTCTCGGCGCCGGCCAGCTTCGCGTTGAACCGGATGTCGGGAGCGGCCGGCGCTCCGCTCACTTCAGCGATACCGTCAAGCGTTCCCGCGGCATCCAGGCCAGGCGAAAACGCATTGGCAAGGGCGGCAGGCAAAGCGGAGACCTTCGCCGCCAGATCGAGCGTCTCGCCGGCGCTGCCCGACAGCGCCACCCGGCCGCCGCCAACGTCGAGCGCCAGCCTGTCGATATTGGCCGTGCCGTTGGCGATGGACAGGGCCGACGGCTCGGCAATCGCCGCCTTGATGCCGCGAACGGTGGCTTCGCCCGAAGCAATCTCGACGCTGGTGGTGCCCTCGGCGATCTTAACCCGGCCGGCAGCGGTCGCCGGAATGCCCGCGATCGTGGCGCCGCCAGTGAAATTGGTCCAGTCGCCGTCGCGCTTGAGGTCGACGCCGATGGCGCCGATTTCGGTGCTTCCCGAAGTGACCGCATCGGCCTTGATGGTGCCCGACATCGCCGGCGCCTTGAGATAATTGGCGATCAGCGCTTTGATGGCGATCGCCTTGGCAGTCACCTCGCCACGCGCGACCGATGTGCTCTTGGCATCTATGGCAATGGAGGGTGCGTCGCCGTCCTTGGCAAAGAGGATGGTGCCGTTGATGTCGCCGGTCACCGCCTGGCCGGCGAGCGCGGCCAACTGGTCGATTGCCGGTGCGGCGAGCGTCAGCGTGCCCAGGGGCATGAACTTGTCGTCGAGCGCCAGGTCGCCCGAGACCTTGTTATCGCCCAGCGAGACCAGGAAGCCGTTGATCGAGCGCTTGCCCTCGCTGGTCACCAGGGCCGCCTTGATGTCGAGCGGCTGGTCGTTGACGGCGCCGGTCAGCGAGACGTTGGCGGAAGGGTTCGTTATGTCGGCCTTGCCGCTCGCGGTCAGCTTGATGGCCTTCACCGTGCGGCCCGAAGCGGTCAGGCTGTCGCTGTCGGCGCTAACGGTGAAATCCGGAGCGGTGATCGCGCCGGTTGCCGACAACGCGAAATCGACCCCGCCGGCAACCGGCACACCGACCGTCGGCGACAACACCGAAACGTCGCCCAATTTGCCCTTGATGTCGGCCTGGATGTCCGTGCCTTGCATGCTGGCCGTACCGCTGGCGCTGAGCGATCCGGAAGTGAGTTCGATCGAGTTCGCAGCGAAAGATCCCTGCGGATCGCGCGATGCAGCGGCAGAGAATTTCACCCGCCCGCCGAGCACCGAGGCGATCTGCTGCGGGAACGCGGTCGCCACCGCATCGGCATTCATTTTGAGCTGCATCGACATGTCGGCCAGCGCCACCGTCGCCGTCAGCGACGCATTGAGCGCATCGGAGCGCAGCGTACCCTGATCGATGGCAATAATGGCGTCCTTGCTGATTGAGCCGGCCAGATCGACGTCGACCTTGCCGGTGATCAGCGGCGCCAGTGTCGCGACGTCGGTTTTCAGGCCGCCCGCCTCCAGCTTGACGGCAACCGGGCCGGCGCGATTCTGGATATCGAAACCATCGGAATGGATTTGCGCCGCCAGATCATCCAGCCGCGTGCCGCCGACGACGATCGAAACGAACGAGGCGCCGATGTCGACGATCGGCGCCTTGCCGTCGCCGAAGGCGCGTGCGGTGGCGTTCTTGATCGCGAGCGTGATCGGCTGCGCCTTGCTGCCGACGCTGATCACCACGGGCGGGCCCTTGGCGGCGAGTTCGACCGAGAGATCGCTGGCACCGGCAGGATCGGCAATGCCGGCGGCGGTGCCATGTACCGCATCGCTCTCGATGCTGGCCCGGTCGATGCTGATGCCGCCCGCCGATGTGGCGGTGCCCGCGACATCGAAGCTAGTCTTGCCGGCAAACAGCGGCTTCAGGTTTTCCGGCAGGAAGCGCGCAAAATCGCCGTCGCCCTTGGCCTCGACATGATTGCCCTTGTCGGTGAGCTGGTGGCGGCCGGTAAGTTGGGTGACGATCCGATGGTCGACGAGGAAGGTGCCGACACCGCTCCAGTTGGCAAGCGGTCCGCTGCCCGAAACGACGATGTCGACCGGCGGCGCATCCGGCAGCTTGAGCAGGTTGGCAATGATGCCGCCGGCCGGCTCCGACGCCTTGAGGTCGAGGTCCAGCTTGTTGTCGGCGGGTGCGAAATGGATCTTGGCATCGACATTGCCCTGTTTGCCGTCGTGACGGGTGACGTTGAGCACAGTCTGGACCGCCAGTGGCGCGGCATCGGCCTTGAGCATTCCCTTGGCTGCGAGCTCGGCGATACCGCTGCCGGCCAGTTGCTCGCCGAGCGCGATTTCCGGCAGGTCGATCTGCTTGATGTCGATGGAGACAGGCATAGTCGTCGTGCCGCCCTGCGCCGGCGGCTGCGAACCGGCCACCGGCAGGCGCGCCAGTTCGATGCGCCCGGCGGCGATCCGGTCGGCGCTGAAGCTTTTCGACAGCAGCGCCGTCGGCGACCAGTCGACGGCCACCTTGCGCGCCACCAGCCAGGCGCCCTCGCGATCCTCAAGCACGACATGGTCGACGCTGAGATTACCCGACCAGATGCCGTCGATGCCGCTGACGGTGACCTTGCGATCCTCGCTCGAGGCGAGCCGCGAGATGATGCCGGCGAGATTGTCGCGCCCACGCTCGGTCTTGGTCAGCACGACGAGCGCGCCGATCGCGCCCGCGACCATGATCAGCAGCGTGTAGAGGACAATGCGAAGGATGCGCCAGACCGTTTTCATCGTCAGAAGGCCTGGCCAATGCCGGCATAGATGCCGAAATGCGGGTCGCCGGGATCACGGTTGAGCGGCACGGCCGCGTCGATGCGCAACGGCCCGAACGGCGTGACATAGCGCAGGCCGACACCGGCGCCGACCTTGACGTCGGAGAAGTTGGGAACCGACTTCGTCGATACCGTGCCGGCATCGACGAAGGGCACGATCCCGATCGTGTCGGTGACGGCGATGCGCATCTCCACCGAGGTCTCGAAGAAGGACAGGCCGCCGATCGGCTGGCCGGTGAAATCCTTGGGGCCGATGCCCTGATAGGCATAGCCGCGCACCGAGCCGCCGCCGCCGGAATAGAAGCGCCGGTCGGCCGGGACGTTCTGCAGCCCGGTACCGACGATCGAGCCGATGGCGACACGCTCAGCCAGCACGAATTTCGACGCGGTATCCAGCGACTGATAGGCCGATCCCTCGCCCTTCAGCTTGAGGAAGGCCGCACCACTCAGTATGTCGTAGCTCGGCTCGGCATAGGCGAGCACCCTGAAGCCCCTGGTCGGGTTCAACCTGCTGTCCCTGTTGTCATAGACATATTGCAGCGGAATGCTGGCGATCAGGTAGGTGTGCTTGCCGAAGGCGTCATGGATGCGCGAATAATCGAGCGCCACCTCGGCCGACACGGTCTGCTTCTTGTCGAGTTCGTAGGACAGGCCGGTGCTGCCCTTGACCGAGAAATGGTCGTACGCATCCGGATGCTCGAGCACGGTCTTGACGCTGGCGAAGAACTTCGACGCCGGTCCGATCACGCCGGGTTTCTCGAACATGATGCCGGCATTGTAGTTCAGTTCGGACAGATTGTTGCTGCCGATGCCGCTGATGGCGCCGTCGATGCGCAGCTTTTCCGCGCGGCCAAACAGGTTGCGGTGCCCCCAGTAGCCCTCGAGGCCAAGCCCCTCGGTGTTCGAGAAGGTGCCGCCAAGGCCGAAAAAGCGCGGCTTGCGCTCGCTGACCTGGACGCCGATCGGAATGTTGCCGTCGGCGTCGAGCTTGTCGGCTTCCTTGAACGTCACGCTGTTGAAGACCTCAAGCGCCAGCAGCCTGTCGCGCGCGTCGCTGATCTCCTGTGGCGAGTATTGCCTGCCGCGCTTCAGCCCGGTCATGTATTCGGTGAAGTCCCTGTCGACCTTCTCGGTGCCTTCCACGGTGGTCGCGCCATAGCCGGCGACCGGCCCGGCTGCGACCGTCAGCGTCACATCGAGCGTCGATGTGGCATGGTCGGCGACGATATGCCGGTCGGTCACCTTGGCCAGCGGCCTGCCCTGCTCCTTCAGCGTCCGCACGATCAGCGCCTCGGCCTTGAGCACCGCGCCCGATCCGGCGTCGCCGCCGGATATCAGCCCATAATCGGCGCTCATCAGCCCCGCCGCGTCGCCCTCCAGCCGGATGTCGCCAAGGGTGAATTTGGGGCCTGTGGCGATATTGATCGCCACAGGGATAGGCTCCGGCCCCTTGAACTCGGCGTCCGGAGGCAGTTCGTCGAGCGGCTTGCCGTCGATGGTGATGGTGACGACGCCTTCATAGCGGGCATCGGCATAAAGTGCGGCGACCAGCTGTTCGCGGTCGCCGCGCGCCTTGGCCATCAGCCCGAGCGAACCCGAAACGGGCCGGTCCTCGTCGCCTTTCAGCGCCGAGGCGTTTTCGAGCTTCTTGACGAGGTCCTTGTCGGCGTCGGGCGCGGAGATGGTCACCGCGTAGCGCAGCGGATCGACAATGTCCGCGTCCTCGTCGCTGGACGATCCCCACAGCTTGATGCCGAAAAGCTCGAACGCGGCCACGGATCTTGATTCGGCGATCAGCGCGGTCCCGCACATCATGGCCAAAAGCAGGGCGCGCGGAAGCACGCGCCCTGGCGCGGTCCCTCCTGACATCTGCTCTTCATGCGCCGGCATTAAGACAACCTAGGTTACAAAACTAAAATTGGAATGAAGTTCTGAAGCGCTCGTAAAGGGGCCACAATCCAATTGTCTGAAATAGGGTGGGCTTGGAATTCACACCTTCTGCGTTTCCGCAAGAAAGCGTGATCCCCTTCCCGTGGAGGTTACTGTCCGCATACCGGTCCTTGGCCGGAAAATAAACCGTTGGCAGGCGGAGACCTGCCGCGTCCGCGCGTTGACAAGCCTGACTGAAGCTTGAACATGCCCGGACGTCTGCAATTGTCTGGAGGGTGTTATGGCAATGCGCGCGGCTCGTGGTCTGTCGATTCTCGTCCTTCTTTTCTTTGCCTGGGGTAGCGTCGCGCAAGCGGCGGAAGCGCGAAGAATCGCAACGACGGACAATTCCGATTATTTCGGCTTCGATCTCAGGTCCGACCAGAACGTCACGCTCGACCAGTGCAAGACGACATGCCTCGGCGATCCGACCTGCCGCGCCTTCACCTACAACACCAAGGCCAAATGGTGCTTTCTCAAATCCGACTATAACCAGTTGAAATCCTTCAACGGCGCGGTCGCCGGCAAGGTCGTCAACATCGACGGCGATCCAGATATCGGCGCGCCGCCGGAACTCGCCTTCTTCCCCAACTGGATGGCCGACCAGGCCCAGCAATACCGCAACAAGCTGCTTGGCCCTGCCTTTGACAAGCCGACGGAGGGCATGGCGGCGCTGATCAACTCGGCCGAACAAGCCGTACAGACCGGCGACCATCGCTCCGCCATGCAGAAATACGAGGCCGCTGTCTCGGTCATGCCGGATGACGGCCAGCTCTGGCTCAAGCTGGCGCGCGAAACGCTGGCCGTACAGCCCGCCGCGAGCACCTCCGAAGCCTCAACTTTGCCGTCAAACGCCACGTCGGCCGCCTTCAACGCCTACAAGCTGCTGCGCACCACCAAGACGCGCGCCGAAGTGCTGGCGCTGCTCGGCAATGGTCTCGACAAGCGCGATCTCTACCGGCCGGCGCTGCAGGCCTATGAAGCCAGCCTTGCGCTGGAAAGCTCGCCCGCGGTCCAGGCCGACTATGCCGATCTGAAGGCCCGCAAGGGATTCCGCGTCATCGATCACTCTGTCGATGCCGACACCAGCGCGCCGCGCATCTGCGCGCAATTCTCCGAGGATCTGGTCAAGACCGGCGTCGACTACGCGCAGTTCGTCACCGTCGACAACGCCGCGCCCAAGGGCATCGAGGCCAAGGACAAGCAGATCTGCGTCGAAGGGCTCGAACACGGCCAGCACTATGACGTCACCTTCCGCGCCGGCCTGCCGGCCGCGATCGGCGAAGTGACCGCTGCCCCCGTGGTGCTGTCGATCTATGTGCAGGACCGCGCGCCATCCGCCCGCTTCACCGGCGACAGCTTCGTGCTGCCGGCCGGCGCGCGCCGCGGCATTCCGGTCGTCACCGTCAACATGAACGCCGCCGAGATGAAGCTCTACCGCATCGGCGACCGCTCGCTGGCGCAGTTGCTGTCGGGCTATCAGTTCCTGCACCAGCTCGACGGCTATGACATATCCAACATTTCCGAGCAGATGGGCGCGCCGGTCTGGCAGGGCCAGCTCGACATCGTCAACGACCTCAACAAGGAGGTCACCACCTCCTTCCCGGTCGACGAAGCGCTGCCGCAGCGCAAGCCCGGCGTCTATGTGCTGACAGCCAAGGCCGTCAACGACAAGAGCGACGATTACGGCTCGCTGGCCACGCAGTGGTTCGTCGTCTCCGACATCGGCCTGTCTACCTATACCGGCCAGGACGGGCTCAACGTCTTCGCCCGTTCGCTGGGTAGCGCCAAGCCGATTGCCGGTGCCGAACTGACGCTGGTTGCCCGTAACAACGAAGTTCTCGGAACCGCGACGTCGGATGCGAACGGCCATGCCGTCTTCAACCCCGGCCTGACGCGCGGTGACGGCGGCATGGTGCCGGCCGTGCTGATGGCCAAGCAGGGCGACAATGATTTCGTCTTCCTCGATATGTCAAAGGCCGGCTTCGACCTGTCCGACCGCGGCGTCACCGGACGCGCCGCACCCGGCGCGCTCGACGTCTATGCCTGGACCGAACGCGGCATCTACCGCGCCGGTGAGGACGTCCATGTCGCCGCCCTTGCCCGCGACGGCGCGGCCAAGGCGGTCGAGAACCTGCCGCTGACCTTTATCTTCTCGCGCCCCGATGGCGTCGAGGACCGCCGCATCGTCAGCGACGGCGCCTCGGCCGGCGGCCACGCCGTCGACCTGCCGCTCGAAGCCAACGCCATGCGCGGCACATGGTCGGTGTCGATCCACACCGACCCCAAGCAGCCGGCGGTTGCCAGCCAGATGTTCCTGGTCGAGGACTTCGTGCCGGATCGCATAGAATTCGACATGAAGGCCGACAAGCAGGAGATTGCGCGGGGCGAAACCGCCAACATCAACATTGACGGCCGCTTCCTCTATGGCGCGCCGGCGGCGGGCCTGGCGCTGGAAGGCGAACTGACCCTGTCGACGTCCCGGGACTGGGACCGCTTCCCCGACTTTTCCTTCGGCCTCGCCGACGAGCAGTCGGCGGAGCCCACGGTCACGCCGCTCACCGATCTGCCGGTGGTCGGCGACGACGGCAAAGCGACCTTCCCGATCTCCGTCGACCAATTGCCCTCGACCACCAAGCTGGTCGACGGCAAGGTGACGGTGCGCATGCGCGAAACCGGTGGCCGCGCCATCGAGCGTTCGCTCAACATCGGCATCCGCCCGCAAGGCCATATGATCGGCATCCGCCCGGATTTCGCCGATGGTGAAGTGCCGCAGGGGGGCACGGCCAAGTTCAGCCTGATCGCCGTCGATCCCGACGGCAAGCGCGAGGCGCTGAAAGGCGCGCAGTGGACGCTGGTCAAGGTCGAACGCAATTATCAGTGGTACCGCTCCAACAACTCCTGGAACTACGAGCCGGTGAGCTTCACCAAATCGATCGCCAACGGCCAGATCGATCTCAACGCCGATGGCGACGCCGCCGTCTCCGTACCTGTCGACTGGGGCCAGTACAGGCTCGAGGTCGAGACATCGGATCCCGAGGGGCCGGCGACCAGCTATGAATTCGACGCCGGCTGGTATGTCGCCTCGACCACCACCGAAACGCCTGACGGCCTGGAGATTGCCTTGGACAAGGACAATTATGCCGCGGGCGAAGTGGCAAAGCTGAAAATCTCGCCGCATTTTGCCGGCGAATTACTGATCAACATCGGCTCCGACAAGCTGCTGAAAACCATTACGGCGACCGTGCCGGCCGGCGGCAGCACCGTCGACATCCCGGTTGGCGACGACTGGGGCGCCGGCGCCTATGTCACGGCAACCCTTTTCCGGCCGGGCGACGCGCAGGAAACGCGCATGCCCGCCCGCGCCATCGGCGTGAAATGGCTGACCGTCGATCCGGGCGCCAAGAAGCTTGCCGTCACGCTCACGCCGCCGGACAAGACAATGCCGCGCCAGCAGCTGTCGATCCCGGTTTCCGTGGCCGGCGTGCAGCCGGGCACCAACGCCTATGTCACCGTTGCCGCCGTCGATGTCGGCATCCTCAACCTGACCAACTACAAGGCGCCGGATCCGGAGAACTGGTTCTTTGGCCAGCGCATGCTGGGCATGGAGATCCGCGACATCTACGGCCGCCTGATCGATGGCTCGCTGGGCACCACCGGCAAGCTCAGGACCGGCGGTGACGGCGCCAACATGCAGACGCAAGGCAGCCCGCCCACTGAAAAACTGGTCGCCTTCTTCTCCGGCATCGTCCAGCTCGACGCCGACGGCAAGGCGCGGATCGACTTCGACATCCCGCAGTTCAACGGCACCGTGCGCGTCATGGCTGTCGCCTGGACCAAGGAGGCGATCGGCCATGCCCAGTCGGACGTGATCGTGCGTGATCCCGTTGTGATCACCGCCGGCCTGCCGCGCTTCCTGGCGCCTGGCGACAACGCCGTCATGCGTCTCGACGTTGCCGACACCGACGGACCGGCCGGCGACTATGCGCTGTCGATCGATACGACGGGGGACCTGTCGACAGGTGACAAGCCCCTGCCCCAGAAGCTGACGCTCGCCCAGGGCAAGCGCCAGAGCTTGACCGTGCCGCTGATCGCAAAGACGGCGGGCAATGCCTCGCTGACCATCAAGCTGGCGCATGCGGACGGCACCAAGGTCGAGCAGACGCTCTATGTCCCGGTGCGTCCGGCCCAATTGCCGGTCACCACGCGCCTTGTAGTCGACCTCAAGGGCAATGGCGGCGCGCTTCGCGTCGACAAGGAGCTGCTGGCTGCCAGCCTGCTCGAAGGCGCATCGGTCAGCGTCGGCGTTTCGCAGGCTGCGGCCTTCGACGTGCCGTCGCTCTTGATGACGCTCGATCGTTACCCCTATGGTTGCGCCGAGCAGACCACCAGCCGCGCCATGCCGCTTCTCTACGTCAACGAGATGGCATCAGGCGTCGGCATGGAAAGCGACCCTGAACTGCACGGCCGCATCCAGGATGCGATCTACAAGGTCCTGAGCTACCAGTCCTCGAGCGGCAGCTTCGGCCTGTGGGGTCCGGGCTCCGGCGATCTGTGGCTCGACGCCTATGTCAGCGAATTCCTGACCAGGGCGCGGGAGCAGAAATACGACGTGCCGGCTCTGGCGATGAACCAGGCCCTGAACAACCTGCAGAACTCGCTCGGCTACGACCAGAGCGTACAGGACCGCGGTAGCGAGATCGCCTACGCCCTCTACGTGCTGGCCCGCAACAAGAAGGCCTCGATCGGCGATCTGCGCTACTACGCCGACACCCAGCTCGAAGCCTTCTCGAGCCCGATGGCCGTCGCCCAGTTGGCGGCGAGCCTTGCGCTCTATGGCGACACGCAGCGTTCGGAGGCGACGTTCAAGACCGCGCTGCAACTGGCCAAGTCGAGCGCCGACTACGACTGGTACCGTTCCGACTACGGCTCGGCATTGCGTGACGGCGCGGCGGTGCTGTCGCTGGCGGCGGAATCGAAGCCGGTATCGACGATCGTGCCCGAGCTGATCAAGCTGGTGACAAGGAAACGCGCCGAAGCCCGCTGGACCAGCACCCAGGACGATTCCTGGATGCTGCTGGCGGCGCGTGCGCTGAAGGAGGGCAATGACTCCATCGCGCTGACCGTCAACGGCGCGCCGCATTCCGGCGGCTATTCCAACCAGGTCAACGGCTCAGACCTGGTCGACAGCCCGCTCGAAATCACCAACACCGGCAAGACCCCGCTGCAGGCCGTCGTCACCACCGTGGCGTCGCCGATCCAGCCCTTGCCGGCCGCCGGCGACGGCTTCACCATCAACCGCACCTACTACAAGCTGGACGGCACAGAAGCCAATGTGACGGAGGCCACCCAGAACGAACGCTATGTCGTCGTGCTCAAGGTCACCGAGCAGAACAGCTGGCCGTCGCGCCTGCTGGTTACCGACCTGTTGCCGGCCGGCTTCGAGATCGACAATCCGGGGCTGGTTTCCAGCGCCCAGTTGACGAACTTCTCCTGGCTGGCACAGACCGACGCCGCGCATCTGGAATTCCGCGACGACCGCTTCGTCGCGGCATTCAACCCGGCCGACGGCGACCACGACCACAATCTGACGCTTGCCTATGTCGTGCGCGCCGTCACGCCGGGCACCTATGCCCATCCGGCGGCAACGGTGGAGGACATGTACCGGCCGCAATATTCGGCCCGCACCGCCACCGGCATGATGGAGATCAAGGCGCCGTAAGGTGCCTTGGCGGATATGAACGTGAGGCTTGCGCTGCCCCTCATTGCCCTGCCGGGCATTTCTCCCCGTATAGTGACGGGGAGAAATGGGCTAGCGCCGACCGCCGCGACAGCTCCCTTCTCCCCGTCACTATACGGGGAGGTGAGCCGTGGTCCGCGCAGCGGACGAAAAGCCAATTGCTTGGCTTTTCGAACGGCGAACGCCCGAAGGGCCGTCGTGCCGGCAGGCGGATGAGGGGCAGCGCCATGCTCTCCAAGAAACTCATTCGGCGGGCCGCCATTGCGGGAGCATCGCTAGCCGTCGTTGCGGCAATCGCCACCGCCGCCCTCTGGGAACTCGACCGCGCCTTCCCCCCACCATTGCCCGCAACTCTGACCGTCTCCGCCGAAGTCCAGGACCGCGACGGCCAGCTGCTGCGCGCCTTCGCGACACCCGACGGCTACTGGCGGCTGGAGACCCTGCTCGACCAGGTCGACAAGCAGTTCGTCGACATGCTGGTCACTTATGAGGACAAGCGCTTCTGGGACCATGAGGGCGTCGATGTGCTGGCTTTCGCCCGCGCCGCCGGCCAATTCGCCACCAGCGGCCATATCGTTTCCGGCGGCTCGACCCTGTCGATGCAGCTTGCCCGGCTGATCGAGCCGCGCGAAAGCCGCAGCCTCGGCTCCAAGATCAAGCAGATGCTGCGCGCCATCCAGATCGAGCGGCGGCTGTCGAAGCGCGACATCCTCGAGCGCTATCTCACGCTGGCGCCCTATGGCGGCAACCTGGAAGGCGTGCGCGCCGCTTCGCTCGCCTATTTCGGCAAGGAACCGAAGCGGCTCACCGTTTCCGAGGCCGCCCTTCTCGTCGCCCTCCCCCAATTGCCGGAAAAGCGCCGGCCCGACCGCAACCTCCAGATCGCCCACGCCGCGCGCGATCGTGTGCTGAGCCGCATGGTCTCGTCAGGCCTGATCGGCGAACGCGAGGCGGCACGCGCCGCACTTGACGATGTCTCGGGCCTGCGCCGCACCTTGCCGGCGCTTGCCGCGCATGCCTCCTATGCGATGCTTCCCAAGGCCGTTCCGGGTCAGCCGCTCAAGCTGACGATCCGCAAAAGCGTCCAGCAAGGACTGGAACAGGTGGCGCGCGATGCCGCCACCAAGCTCGGGCCGCGTCTGTCCGTCGCCATGGTGCTGGCCGATGCCCGCACCGGCGACATTCTGGGCGAAGTCGGCTCGGCCAATTTCTTCGATTCCAGCCGTTCCGGCTGGATCGACATGACCAAGGTCGTGCGCTCGCCCGGCTCGACGCTGAAGCCGTTCATCTACGGCCTCGCCTTCGAGCAGGGACTGGTGGCGCAGGAAACGCTGATCGAGGACAGCCCGGTCGATTTCAGCGGCTACAGGCCGAAGAATTTCGACATGGGCTATCAGGGCGATGTCTCGATCCGCCAGGCGCTGCAACTATCGCTCAACGTGCCGGCGATCCGCGTGCTCGACGCGGTCGGCCCGGCGCGGCTGACGGCGCGTTTCCGCCAGGCGGGCGTCAACCCGATCCTGCCGGTCAATGAAGCGCCTGGCCTGGCCATCGGCCTCGGCGGCGTCGGCGTCACGCTGCGCGACCTGGTCCAGCTCTACACAGGGCTCGCCAATGGCGGCAAGACGCATTCGCTGCATGACGGCACCGAGCCGGCCAACGCCGCGAGTTCGACCACCACCATCCTCAACGACCAGGCCAACTGGCAGATCGTCGACATTTTGTCGGGTGTGAAGCCACCCGAAGGCGCCCTGCAGCGCGGCATTGCCTACAAGACCGGCACCTCTTACGGCTACCGTGACGCCTGGTCGGTCGGCTTCGACGGCCGCTATGTGCTGGGTGTCTGGGTCGGCCGGCCCGATGCCGGCGCGGTGCCTGGTCTTTCCGGCTATGTCTCAGCCGCCCCGATCCTGTTCGAAGGCTTTGTCCGCTCGGGGCTGGCGACCGTACCGCTGCCGGGCAAACCGCCCGGCGCCTTCACCCCCAAGCGCGAGGACCTGCCGGTGACGCTTGCCCGCTTCGGCGCCGGCGCGGATGGCCTGGTGCAGGCGACCCCGACCGAACCCGCGCCGACCATCATCTTCCCGCCGGATGGCGCCCGCGTCGATCTCGCCACCAACTCGGCCGATGCGTCGCCACTGGTGCTGAAGCTCCAAGGCGGCCGCGCGCCGTTCCGCTGGCTGGCCAACGGCAAGCCGCTCATCGGCCTCGATCGCCGCCGCACCGCGACATGGCAGCCCGACGGCGCGGGTTACTCGACGCTGACCGTCATCGACGCGGCGGGACGGGCGGCCAGTGTGAAAGTGTTCGTTGAATAGGCTGCGTCAAGGGATTCAGGAGACTGGCCTTTCGAGGTCCGGGAATAAGGGATAAATTGCCTGATGTCCGGTGCGAGGCGCCCCCCTCTGGCCTGCCGGCCATCTCCCCCTCAAGGGGGGAGATCGGATGGCCAGGCCGCTTTCGGCAATGACCAACGGCGGCGCGCGACGCAAAAGCTGCCAATCTCCCCCCTCGAGGGGGAGATGCCCGGCAGGGCAGAGGGGGGCGTGCCACGCCATACCTTACGCAGTATAGCCGCCATTTTAGCGGCTTTCTTCGCAGTCACTCTTCCCGCCTCGGCCGATCCCCTGCCCACCGGCTTCGTCCGATTGGCCGCCATCGATGCCTCGATCCGCCAGGACATCCGCTATTCCGGCGCCGACAATTTTCTGCATCGCAAGGTAAGCGGCTATGATGCGCCGGTCTGCATCCTCGCCCGGCAGGCGGCCTTAGCCGTTGCCGGGGTCCAGAAGGCAATGGTCGCCAGGGGCATGACGCTGATCGTGTTCGACTGCTATCGCCCTGCCCGCTCCGTGGCCGACATGGGCGATTGGACGACCGCGGGCGGGCCGCCTGACCCGCAATGGTATCCGCAGGTCAAGCGCGGCGACCTCATCGCCGAGGGCTATGTCGCCCGCCAGTCGGCACATTCGCGCGGCTCGACCGTCGATATCGCCATCGCACCGGCCGACAGTATGTCCGTGCCGAAACCGGCCTGCGGCGCGGTCGATGCCAACACCCTCGATTTCGGCACCGGCTTCGACTGCTTCGACCGGACGAGTGAGACCGCGCATCGCCCGCTCGGCGCCGAAGCGGCGGCAAACCGCAAGCTCCTTGTCGATGCCATGCGTGCGGGAGGTTTCAGGAACTACGCGCGAGAATGGTGGCATTTTACGCTCGACCAAGAGCCATTTCAAAAGCAGCGCTTCGATTTCCCGGTGACCGCCGAGTAACCCGCCCAGAGCAGACTTGCCCGGCAACTGCGCGTCCCTAGATAGGCCACAGGGCGGACCGACTCCGGCGCGGAGCAACCGCGAGGAAAATATTTCTCATAGCCGCGGCAGAACGCCGGAGATTTTCTCCAGGGAGGCAAAAAAAACAACATTCAATGCATCTAATTTCTATAATTTCGGTAGATTTGGCGCGGGTTCAACGGAGGCAGAAATGACCAAACCTCATTTCAGGAAACTGCTCGGCGCACTGGTCGCCACATCTGTCCAGTTCGGCACGCTCGGTTTCGCGTTTGCCGACACCACCATTCTCAACGTGTCCTACGATCCGACGCGCGAGCTCTACAAGGCTTATGACGAGGCCTTCGCCGCGCATTGGAAGACAGAAACCGGCGAGACGGTGACGATCCAGCAGTCACATGGCGGATCGGGCGCCCAGGCCCGCGCCGTGATCGACGGCCTCGACGCCGATGTGGTGACGCTGGCTCTCGAAGGCGACATCAATGCCATCGTCTCCAAATCGAAAAAGATCAATCCCGATTGGCGCAAGAAATTCGAAAACAATTCAGCGCCTTACACCTCGACCATCATCTTCCTTGTCCGCAAGGGCAATCCCAAGGGCATCCACGACTGGAACGACCTCGTCAAGGACGGCGTCCAGGTGATCACGCCCAACCCCAAGACGTCGGGCGGCGCGCGTTGGAACTATCTCGCGGCCTGGGCCTATGCCAACGCCAATGATGGCGGCGACGAAGCCAAGACCAAGGAATTCGTCGGCAAGCTCTATGCCAATGCTCCCGTGCTCGACACCGGTGCGCGCGGCTCGACAGTGACCTTCGCGCAAAAAGGCCTTGGCGACGTGCTGATCGCCTGGGAAAACGATGCCTATCTGGCGCTCGACGAGTTTGGCGCCGACAATTTCGACATCGTCTATCCGCCGACCTCGATCCTGGCCGAGCCGCCGGTGGCCGTGGTCGATGCCAATGTCGACGCCAAGGGCACGCGCAAGGTGGCCGAGGCCTATCTGAGCTACCTCTATTCCAAGGAAGGCCAGACCATCATCGCCAAGAACCATTACAGGCCGTCCAAGCCCGAACTGGTTCCGCCCGAGGATCTCGCCAAGCTGCCGCCTATCAAGCTGATCACCATCGACGACCCGCTTTTCGGTGGTTGGAAGAAGGCACAGCCTTATCATTTCGGCGACGGTGGTATATTCGACCAGATCTACAAACCGGCCCAGTGAGCTAAAACCTAGATCAGGACGATATGACCACAGCACCCGCGCAGGCGGGGTGGCGGTTCAGACAGCCGAGCGTCATTCCGGGTTTCGGATTGACGCTCGGCTTCTCGCTTGCCTACCTCACCCTCATCATCCTCATACCGCTATCCGGGCTGATCTGGCGTTCGGCCGCTCTCGGCTGGATCGATTTCTGGGCCATCGCCACCGATCGCCGCACCCTCAACGCACTTGAAATCAGCTTCGGCACCGCCTTCATCGCGGCTGTCGTCAATGTCGTTTTCGGCACGCTCGTCGCCTGGGTGCTGGTGCGTTACCGCTTTCCCGGCCGCCGCATCGTCGATGCCATGGTCGACCTGCCATTCGCGCTGCCGACGGCGGTGGCCGGCATCGCGCTGACCACGCTCTACGCGCCGAACGGCTGGATCGGCAAATTGCTGATGCCGCTCGGCATCAAGGTCGCCTACACGCCGCTCGGCATCGTCATCGCGCTGGTCTTCATCGGCTTGCCCTTCGTCGTGCGCACCGTGCAGCCGATCATGGAGGAAATCGACAAGGAGGTGGAGGAAGCAGCCGCCACGCTTGGCGCCAGCCGCTTCCAGATCATCACCCGCGTGCTCTTTCCGGGCCTGGCGCCGGCCATCATCACCGGCTTCTCGCTCGCCTTCGCGCGCGGCGTCGGCGAATACGGCTCGGTCATCTTCATCGCCGGCAACCTGCCCTACAAATCCGAGATCGCACCGCTTCTGATCGTCATCCGGCTGGAGGAATACAATTACCCAGCGGCAACCGCGATCGCGGCAATCATGCTGGCGCTCTCCTTCGTCATGCTGCTGGTCGTCAATCTGGTGCAGACATGGAGCCGCAAGCGCTATGGCTGATCCCGAGATCAAATCCTACGAACCGTATCACGAGAGCCGCTCGGCGGCGGTGACCGAAAGCCGCCCGGCGCAGGCCGTGCTGATGGCCATCGCTTTCGCATTCCTCGGCATCTTCCTGCTTTTGCCGCTGATCATCGTCTTCCACGAGGCGCTGGCGAAAGGCGTCGGCGCCTATACGCAAGCACTGGGCGAACCGGACGCACGCTCGGCCATCCACCTGACACTGCTTGTCGCGGCGATCTCGGTGCCTCTCAATGTCGTCTTCGGCATCTCCGCCGCCTGGGCGATCGCCAAGTTCGAATTCAAGGGCAAGGCGTTTCTCACCACGCTGATCGACCTGCCCTTCTCGGTCTCGCCCGTCATTTCGGGTCTGGTCTACGTGCTTCTGTTCGGCGCCCAGGGGTTGCTCGGCGGGTGGCTGAAGGCACATGGCATCCAGATCTTGTTCGCCGTGCCGGGCATTGTGCTGGCCACCGTCTTCGTCACCTTCCCCTTCGTCGCCCGCGAATTGATCCCGCTGATGCAGGAACAGGGCAATGGCGACGAGGAGGCCGCCCTTTCGCTCGGCGCCAATGGCTGGCAGACCTTCTGGTTTGTGACCTTGCCCAACGTCAAATGGGGCCTGCTCTACGGCGTGCTTTTGTGCAATGCGCGCGCCATGGGCGAGTTCGGCGCGGTTTCGGTGGTGTCGGGCCACATACGCGGCCTGACCAACACCATGCCGCTGCATGTCGAAATCCTCTACAACGAGTACAACGCCGTCGGCGCTTTCGCCGTCGCCTCGCTGCTTGCCGGGCTGGCGCTCGTCACGCTGGTCTTGAAAACACTGCTCGAGATGCGATACGGCGCCGAACTCGCCGCGACGCGCGGACATTAGAAGGTTCATTGTATGGAAGTTCGCGTTGCCAACGTGCGCAAGGAATTCGAGCGGTTTCCGGCGCTTCACGACGTGTCGCTCGACATCAAGTCGGGCGAATTGATTGCGTTGCTGGGACCATCCGGCTCCGGCAAGACGACCTTGCTCAGACTGATCGCCGGGCTGGAGCGGCCGACACGCGGGAAAATCTTCTTTGGTGACGAGGACGCTTCGCAGAAATCGATCCAGGAACGCAATGTCGGCTTCGTCTTCCAGCACTACGCGCTGTTCCGTCATATGACGGTGGCTGACAATATCGGCTTCGGCCTCAAGGTGCGGCACGGACCGTCGCGGCCGCCAGCAGCGGAGATCCGCCGCCGTGCGTCCGAGCTTCTCGATCTCGTCCAGCTTTCAGGGCTGGAGAAGCGCTATCCCGCGCAGCTTTCGGGCGGCCAGCGCCAGCGCGTGGCGCTCGCCCGCGCCATGGCCATCGAACCCAAAGTGCTGCTGCTCGACGAGCCGTTCGGCGCGCTCGACGCGCAGGTGCGCCGGGAACTGCGCCGCTGGCTGCGGGAAATCCATGACGCCACCGGCCACACCACCGTCTTCGTCACCCACGATCAGGAAGAGGCGCTGGAACTGGCCGACCGTGTCGTGGTGATGAGCCAGGGCCGTATCGAGCAGGTCGGCACCGCCGACGACATCTACGACACGCCGAATTCGCCCTTCGTCTACGGCTTCATCGGCGAATCGAGCTCCCTTCCGGTCAAGGTCGAGAATGGCGAGATCTGGCTCGCCGACCGTCCAATCGGATTGTCGGCGCCGCACGCGTCCGAGGGCGACGCGATGCTTTACTTCCGTCCGCATGATGTCGAACTGCTGGACGGCTGCAGCGGCTGCATCGCCGGCACCGTGGCGGCCAGCCGCCGCGTCGCCGGCACAAGGCGCGTCGAACTTGAAATCGGCGGCGAACGCCAGCGGGTCGAGATTGAGCTGCCGGTCGACCATCCGGCAGCGCAGAAGAGCCGCGTGGCGTTCCGCCCGGGGCGCTGGAAGCTTTTCCCGGCTGCATAGCGATCGGACCACGGTGAATCCGCCCCAGGGATGTCCCGGTCGGTGGCGGTCTTTCACCTGGCCTTCAACGACAACACCAGGGTCATCGGGTTTTTCGGGGAGGCCGCAAAGCCGTAATGCTCGTAAAAGGCTTTCGCTTCATCCGATATGGCATGAACAAAAATTCCGCGAATACCGAGGATCGTCGCGGCTTGACCGGCGCGCAGGACGGCATCTTGCAGAAGCGCCGCGCCCAGCCCCTTCCCTTGCCAGCTTCCATCCACCGCGAGACGCCCGAGCACGACCATCGGAATGGGATCTGGCATGTTGCGGCGAACAATGCCGGGCGCTTCCGCCAGATCAAGCCCGCCCGAAGAAAAGCAGTAGTAGCCGACAACGCGTGAGCCTTCCGCCACCACATAAGTACGCGATGCGCCACTGACCTGGTTGGCCCGTGCCCTGCGGCGAAGCCATTGGTCGAGACTTTCTGTTCCGCTTTGGAAAAGGTCGAGATCGTGGTTTTCTGCCAGGGGCGTGGGCGCCGATAGCATCAGTCCCGCCATGGCTTGGGCACGTTCATGAGGCGCGCAAAACCTTCCCCGCTTGGCGGTTTATCGAGGATGTCGAGATAATGCCGGTAACTCTCCGGATCCACCTTGATCAGGGTCTGGTCGAGTAGCGTGTCCTCGGCCGCACGATAGGCGGCGTCGATCATGAAGTCGGAGCGGGTTTTCCCACGTATTTTCGCGGCGCGGTCGATCAGTATGCGCATATCCTCTCGGATGCGCAGATTGACAGGCTTGGCGTGGGTTTCGGGCGCGGCTTTCGTCATGGAAGACTCCTTTCCGCCACCATAACATTGCGCATACACAATGTGTATCTATTTGTGGCTTTTATCAGAAACAGGCTGAAGAGGACCGACCTCAAAAGGTGAAAGAAAAAACTACGATATGTCTGTTTGGGAAACAGTTTTCTAGCAACACTGGTCTAGTCCTGAATCCATGCCTCGCCGCTCCTTCGCGCCCCGGCTATGGTCTGGCAATAGAGCATTACATCCGGAGCCTTTCATGAAGCGATTTTTCCTCGGCGTTGCCGCCGCCGGTCTCCTCCTCGCATCCTCCCAAGCCTGGTCGGCCGACAAGCTGCTGAACGCCTCCTATGACGTCGGCCGCGAACTGTTCGTGCAGGTCAACAAGGCCTTCATATCAGAGCATCCGGGCGTCACCGTCGACCAGTCGCATGCCGGCACTTCGGCGCAGGCGCGCGCCATCGCCGAGGGCCTCGGCGCCGATGTCGTCACCTTCAACCAGGTCACCGACGTCGACTTCCTGGTCAAGAAGGGCCTTGTCTCCGCCGACTGGCAGAAGGACTTTCCCGACAATGCCTCGCCCTTCTATTCGCTGCCGTCGTTTCTCGTCCGTGCCGGCAACCCCAAGCACATCAAGGACTGGAACGATCTCGTGCGCGACGACGTGCAGGTGATCTTCCCCAACCCGAAAACGTCGGGCAATGCGCGCTACACCTATCTCGCGGCCACCGCCTACGCCAAGGAAGCCTTCAAGGGCGACGACGCCAAGGTGAAGGAGTTCATCACCAAGCTGTTCAACAACGTGCCGATCTTCGACACAGGCGGGCGCGCCGCCACCACCACCTTCGTGCAGCGCGAGATCGGCGACGTGCTGATCACCTTCGAATCCGAGACGCGCGGCATCCGCAAGGAATATGGCGACGACAAATTCGAGCAGGTCACGCCTTCGGTCAGCCTTCTGGCGGAGTTCCCGGTAGCGATCGTCGACAAGGTCGCCGACGAGCACGGCACGCGCGATCTGGCCAAGAGCTATCTCGACTTTCTCTATACGCCCGAGGGCCAGGGCATCGCCGCCGACAACGGCTTGCGCGCACGCGACGCGGCTGTCGCGGCCAAATACAAGGCCGATTTTCCGGATGTGCGCCTGCTGACGGTGGAAGACGTCTTCGGCGGTTGGGACAAGGTCCAAAAGGAGCATTTCGCCGCCGGCGGCCTGCTCGACCAGGCCTATGGCAGCCGCTAAAATCTCCGCGGACCGATAGAACGATCAGAAAAGCCGGCCGTGGGCCGGCTTTTCTTGTTTATGCAGGCGATAAGGCAAATCCGGCGCCCTCCGTGCAAAACGTTACAAAGAATCAACGCGTTTGTGCCTAACATGCGTTCCAATGGCTTTGTTTTCGCGAAACGGCGGCGTGCGGAAGCAATGCCGTCATCATTTGCACACAAACAGCCGCCAGATGCGGGGTGGTTGGGGCTTCAACGGGTTATCAGGGCATGCTGACGAAAAAAGGCAAATACGGCCTCAAGGCCCTCGTGCATCTTTCCAATCTTCCGGTTGGCCAACTGGCCTTCGTCAACGACATCGCCGTCGCCAACAACATCCCGAAGAAATTCCTCGATGCCATACTGGGCGAATTGCGCAACGCCGGCTTCGTCCAGAGCCGCAAGGGCAAGGAAGGCGGCTATCGCCTCGCCCGCCCGGCTTCCGAGATCAAGATCGGCCATGTCGTGCGCGTGCTCGACGGGCCGCTGGCGCCGATACCTTGCGCCAGCCGCACGCAGTATCAGCGCTGCGAGGATTGCGACGAAGCGACCTGCCAGGTCCGGCACATGATGCTGGAAGTGCGCCAGGCGATCGCCGAGGTGCTGGACAACCGTAGCCTCGCCGCCATGCGCGATGCCGACAATGACGATTTCCCGGTCGAGTTGACTTCACAAATCTAGAGCCGGGTGGATGAGGCTGTCGAGGTTTACGAAATCCCGAAAAGCCGCCCGCAAGCAGCCATCGGCAGCCAGCTTTCGCACCGAAATCATCGCCGACGTCTTTGTTCCCGAATATGCCGAGGACGTGCGCTTCTTCAGCCGCAAGCTGGCCAATCCCGGCAGGCTCCGCCGCTTCTCCACCAGGGATCTTCGCGAAAGCCTGATTACCCTCTTCTACCTCGCGGTCGCGGCAGCGCTGCCGGTGCGCTGGTGGTCGCCGATCTGCGATTGGGCGTCGAGGTTTCGCTTGAAGCGCCATATGCGCAAGGACTTCCGCGCCTATGCCGCCGCAACGCGCGCGGTGCTCGGCGACGGCATCGATGCGCGCAAGCTGTTCGAGGCAATGCTCGCGGCGCGCCATCGCCGCCGCATGCAACTTGCCGCGCATCTGGTCGCCGGCCGTTGGACGCCGACGATCCGGCTGGAGGGCCTCGAAGGCTTGCAGGCAGCCTTGCAACGCGGCCACGGCGCGATCCTCTGGTGCGATCAGTTCACCGCCCAGACGATGATCGGCAAGCGCGCCATACACGAGGCCGGCATCGAAGCGCATCAGGTCAGCGTCAACACGCATGGCGTGTCCGAGACGGTGTTCGGCCAGCGCTTCCTCAACCCGCCAATGATTCATGTCGAGAACCGGTTCCTGAAAAGCCGAATCGTCTTCGACCGTGACGACGCCTATCAGGTCACCATCCGCATTCAGAAGATGCTGAAGCAGAACGGCGTCGTGCTGATGACCAACACCATCCACGCCGGCTCGACCTTCACCGAAACCGCACTGGGCGAAAGCGGCTGGACCCACCTTGCCTCGGCACCGGCGAATTTCGCCGCCCGAGGCAAGACGGCCCTGTTTGCCATGTCGACTTTCGAGGACGTGCCCTTCCGGCAATACCGGGCCGTCTTGAGCCCCGAACTGGTGCCGCCGGCACCGGCGCTCACGGCAGTGAACACAACCAGGGACGGAGCCAAGAACATGGCCCTGCAAGCACACTACATCCTGCTGAAACGCGACCGCTTGCTGGAGGCGCTGAAGCAGTGCCCCGAGCAGATGATGTCCTGGTCGCGCCATGAGCGGTTGACCGAAGCTCAGGACGGCATCGGCATCAGCGGAGAAGAAGGCTCATGAGCGGCGCATCGAGCGCAATGCCTGGGTGACGAGTTCGTCGACCGGCTGCGTCGCGTCGAGCGTCAATGCCCGCTCGTCTTGGCCCGGCGGCTCCAGGATGGCGAACTGGCTGTCGACCAGGCTTGCCGGCATGAAATGGCCCTTGCGGTTGCCGACGCGCCGCCGCGCGGTGGCCGGATCGATCTCCAGATAGAGGAAGACGATATCGGGGCAAAAGCCGCGCAGCCGCTCGCGATAGCCGCGCTTCAGCGCCGAGCAGGCGGCGACCACACCTTGGCCGTTGCCGATCGACGCCGCGATCTGCTCGCCGATCGCGTCGAGCCAGCCCTCGCGCAGTTGATCGGTGAGCGGCTCGCCCCGCGCCATGCGGGCGACGTTTTCGGGCGGATGCAGCCTGTCGCCCTCGATGAAGACGGCACCCAGCGCGGCGGCCAGCGCGAGACCGAAGGCTGACTTGCCACAGCCGGCGACGCCCATCACCACGATAGCCGGAGGTGCCAAACCGGAAGCGCCCGTCGGCGCCTGCGCTGCCTTTTCGTCCACCGTCAGCGGCTCGCTGGCGCGCGGCCGTAGAGAAGGAGCATGGCGACGATGACGACGCCATAGATGATCTGCCGTCCCGCCTCGGGCATCTGCATGACCGACAGGATGGATTGCAGCAGCGTGATCAGGATCACGCCCGCGACCGTGCCGAGATAGGAGCCGCGCCCACCCAGGATCGAGGTGCCACCGAGCACGACGGCCGCGATCGACGGCAGCAGATAGGCATCCCCCATAGATTGCGCCGCCTTGGAGGCGTAACCCGCCAGCAGCACGCCGCCAAAGGCGGAGAGCCCGCCGGAGACGGCAAAGGCGATCATCACCACGCGTCTTGTGTCGATGCCGGAGAGATAGGCGGCGCGCTCGCGGTTGCCGATGCCATAGACCGCGCGGCCAAAACCGCTGCGGGTCAGCACGAACACCATCGCGGCCCCGATCAGCGCCCAGATGATGACCGCGTTGGGGACGCCCGGAATGGTGAAGCCGGTGGCCAGGTAGCGCATGGCGCCAGTGGCCGAATCCTGCGGCGAGAATCCCCCGGTGTAGACCACCATCAGCCCTTGCGCGACGGCGTTGGTGGCCAGCGTGATGATCATCGAGGGGATGCGCAGATAGGCGACGCCAATGCCGTTGACGACGCCGATCAGCACGCCACAGAAGATGCCGAACGGGATCGCCAGCGCCACGCCGGCCGGACCGTAGGCCGCCGCCGCGCAGGCCATCATCGCGCCCGCCGCCACCGACCACGGCACCGACAGGTCGATCTGGCCGAGCAGGATGACCAGCATCATGCCGGTGGCAATGACGCCAAGGAACGAAGCCACCTTGAGCTGCTGCAAGAGATATTCAGGCGACAGGAAGCTGCGCGAATAGAGGCTGCCCACCAACAGCAGCACCACGATGCAGGCAAAGGCCGTCAGCACCGCCGGATCGGCGCGGCGGATGAATTTCGGCATGCGGCCGGCAATGCCGCCCAAGGTCGTCTCGCTCACAGGAACCACTCCAGCCGGTTGCGGACCCGAAACAGGGCGAAGGCGCCGAGGCTGACGGCGACCAGCAGGATAACGCCCTGGAACAGCGGCTGCCAGAGCGGATCGAAGTCGAAGACGAACAGAAGATCGCCGATCGTGCGGAAGGCCAGCGCGCCGAAGATGGCGCCGATGGCACTGCCCTTGCCACCGAACAAGGAGACGCCACCCAGCACCACGGCCGCGATCGAAAACAGCGTGTAGGCGTTGCCGCTGGCATAGGCTGCCTCGCCCGTGTAGGTGAAGAAGGTGAGGAACAGCCCGCCGATCGCGGCCAGCAGGCCGGCCAGCGTGTAGGCGGCAAACTTGCCGCGACGGATCGGCACGCCAGACATGTAGGCAGCCGTTTCAGAAGAGCCGGCCGCGTAGGCGGCGCGGCCGAGTACCGAACGGCTGAACGGCACCCAGATCAACAGCACGACCGCCAGCAGCACGACCAGGCTTGCCGGCACCAGATCGAACAAACGTCCTGTCATGGCATCGGCCAGGTCCTCGTTGACCGAGCCGCCCGGGAACGGCCGCAGCAGGAGGCCCACTCCGTAATAGACCGCGCCGGTGGCGATGGTGGCGACGATCGGCTGCAGCCGCCCATAGATGACGATGGCGCCGTTGATGGCGCCGCACAGAAGGCCCGCCGCCAGCACGGCGATGACACCGAACGTGGTCTGCACCGGCGTGCCCACAACCAGCCAGGAGGCCAGGCAGTTGGTGAGCAGGAAGATCATGCCGACCGACAGGTCGATGCCGGAGGTGATGACGACCAGTGTCTGCGCCATGGCGACGAAGGCAAGCAGCACGCCCTTGTTCGCGGCCGTCTGCACGACATTGGCGGTGAAGCCCGCCGGATGGTTGGAGGTGTAGATGACGAACATGACGATGAAGATGCCGAGCGCCAGCAGCGTTCCGCGCTGCTCGGCCAGCCAGTAGCGCCAATCTTTCACGCTTCCGCTCCCAGGCCCACCGGGCTCTCCTCGCCATGGATGTTGAGCGCGCTCGATATCAGCGCCCGTTCGGTGATCTCGGCGCCGACCAACTCGCGCTTGACCGCCCCGTCATAGAGCACAAGCACGCGGTCGCAGCAGCCGATCAACTCGTCATAGTCGGTCGAATAGAACAGGATCGCCGCGCCCGCGTCCGCCAGCTTGCGCATCAGCTGATAGATTTCCTGCTTGGTGCCGACATCGATGCCGCGCGTCGGATCGTTGAGCAGGATGATGCGCGGCTGGCGCATCAGCCATTTGGCGATGACCACCTTCTGCTGGTTGCCGCCCGACAGCGCGCCGACCGGGATGTCGAGACCGGCCGTCTTGATCGCCAGCAGGCCGACCATGTCGTCGATCAGCCGCTGCTCGATGGAGCGGTCGATGATACCCCCTTTCGACAGCCGGTCGAGCGCGGCGAAGGACAGGTTCTCGCGCACCGTCATCGGCAGCATCAGGCCTTCGGTCTTGCGGTCTTCAGGGATGAGCGCCATGCCGATGCCATCCTCGCGGGCCGCCGCCGGGCTGGTGATCGTCACCGGCTTGCCGTCGATCAGCACCTCGCCGGAGAGGCCACGCAGCACACCGAAGAAAGCAAGCAGCAGTTCGCGCTGGCCCTGGCCGTCGAGCCCCCCGAGGCCGACGACCTCTCCTGCCCTGACGGTCAGCGAGATGTTGTCCAACCGGTCGGCCCAGGACAATTTGCGCGCCTCGAGCCTGGGGGCGGCGTTGGCCGCTGCCGCTGGCGGCTTGGGCGGAAAAATATGGCTGTACTCGCGGCCGATCATCAGTTCGACCACCTCGTTGTCGCTCTTCGAGCCGGCCTTGTAGGTGGCGACGTTGCGTCCATTGCGGAACACCGTGCAATGATCGGCGAGTTCGGCGATTTCGTTCATGCGGTGCGAGATGTAGAGCAGCGCCAGCCCTTCCGAGCGCAGCCGCTTCAGCACAGCGAAAATCTTCGAGACGTCCGCAGCCGTCAGCGCCGATGTCGCCTCGTCGAGGATGAGGATACGTGGCTTGCGCGCCAAGGCCTTGGCGATCTCCACCATCTGCCGCCGCGACAGCGGCAGGTCCTTGACCAGCGCCAGCGGATGGATATCGGCGGCGCCCGCCCGCGCCAGCGCGTCCTCGGCTATGCGGCGCTGCGCCTTGCGATCGATCATGCCGAAGCGTTTGGGTGGATCCGAAATGACGATGTTGTCGGCAACGCTGAGTTCGGGGATCAGCGACAATTCCTGGAAGATGCAAACGATGCCGGCCTTGTTCGCCGCACCGGGCGAAGCAAAGGTCACTTCGCGCCCATCCAGCATCATGCGGCCTTCATCAGGCGCCACGACCCCGGCCATGACCTTGATCAGCGTCGACTTGCCGGCCCCGTTTTCACCGAGGATGGCATGGATGCTGCCGGCCTCGACCGTCAGCTCGGCCTTTTCCAGCGCCCGCACGCCGCCATAGCGCTTGGAAATGCCTTCCATGCGAAAGAGTGGAGCCGCACCGTCCATCAACCCTCCCAGGGGCAATCATGGGATTTCAGGGCTGGCGCCGCGGGTTGACCCGCGGCGCCGGCGATAGCAGTGAGCCTATTGGTTTTCCTTGGTCTGCCCCATGATTTCCTGGGCGCTGAAATTGATGCCGCAGGTTGGGAAGGAGTTGCCGACGAAGAAATTGTCGGACTGGTCGGGGAAGAAATCCTGGCCAGCCTTGAAGTTCGGATCCTCCACAATAGCCAGCGGCAGCTTCACCGATTGCGGCACGACATTGCCTTCGAGGGCCGCGATCGCCGTCTTGATTGCCACGGCCACCTGGGCGGGGCCGGTGCCTGCGGAAGAGCACTTCAAGCCGTCGCCGGCATGCGCGGCACAGAACTTGCGAAAGCCGTTCTCCGTCTCGCCGCCGAACGGAACGAATGGGTGCTTGGCATCCATCATCGCCTGCACGATGCCGGTGTCGCCGCCTTGCCCGGTGATGCCGTCGAACGGGCCGTTTGTGGCAATCGCGTCCGCCGTGGCTTTCTGGGCAACGCCGTCGTCCCATTTGCCGACCACCTCGGTGACTTCCCATTTCTTGCCCGAGCCGTCGAGGACCTCGTGGATGCCGGCATGACGGTCCGTGTCGACGGAGGTGCCGGCGACGCCGCGCACTTCGAGTACCTTTCCGCCGTTCGGGACATGCGAGACCAACCACTTGCCCCACAACGCGCCAAGGCCCTTCTGGTCGACATTGACGTTGATGGCATCCTTGGTGTCGAGGATGTTGTCGAAGGCGACCAGCACGACGCCGGCCTCCTTCGCACGCTTGATGACTGGTCCGAATGCGGTCGGGTTCTGCGCGTTGACGACGATGGCGTCAAAGCCGGAATCGATGAAATTGTTGATCGCGGAGATCTGCGCCGGGACGTCCTCGCCGGTCGACACAACTTTGAATTCCTTCAGCTTTTTGGCCACATCCGGCTGTGCCGCATACGCCTTGGCGGTCTGCACCATCTGGATGCGCCAGGTGTTGGCGATGTAGCCGTTGGCCAACGCAATGCGGTATGGTCCGGCCTTCTTGGGAAACTTGAAGAATTGCGTATCGGCTGCCCATGGGGCAAAGCAGTCCGGCTCGGCTGCCGGTCCCTTGACGATTTCCGGGCCTGCGGCCATCGCCGCTGAGCTCAACATGACGAATGCAGTGGCGGCAACGATGCCACCAACGAGTGACTTGATCATCGATATTCCTCCCAGTTGCAGTTCTGACTTGTTTGTTTAGCTGCAGTAGAATGACGTGTTCGCCCCAGCACCTCCCGCCCTGGCCGGCCGCGCACGTCAGGTGGCCAGCACCGACCTCTCCCTCCTCGTTGCTTCCTTAAGCTGCAACGAAAGTATCATATTATCAATAATAAACAAGGAAAATTCTGTCGCTTATGTATAATAAACAGCGATTAGACTTCATGCCGGTTCGAATGGTAGCGCTACCAAGAATGCCTGTAAAGGCTGATTTCAGCAGGGTCTAAACTGCTTCAGCGTGCCGTGCTCTCGCGCCGCTTGAGTTCGAAGCCTAGGTCGACGACACGCTCCTGCGGCCGATCACCGGCGATGGCCGCCAGCGCCATGGCGACAGCGCGCCTGCCGATTTCGTAGCGATGGGTGCGGATGCTGGTGATCGACGGAAATGCCACCTCCATCATGTCGAGATCGTTGAAGCCGACAATCCCGATGGTCTTCGGCACCTCGATCGAAGCGCGATGGCATTCAAACAGCACACCGAGCGCTATGTCGTCATTGTTGCAGAACACGCCGTCGAGCGTCGGCATCTTGGCAAGGGCGTCGCGGAACAATTCGCGGCCAAGCGGCACGCTGGAAAGCACCGGCGTGGTGGTGACCAGGCGCGGGTCGAACAGCCCGGCCCTCTCCATCGCCGCGCGGTAACCGGCGAGGCGCCGCTGCGAGCGCGGATCCATGCGTGCACCGATGAAACCGATCCGGCGATACCCCGCCTCGATCAGGTGCTCGGTCGCCGTCCTGCCGCCGTCGAGATGCGAGAAGCCGACCATCATGTCCACGGGATCGGGTCCGGTCTCCATCACCTGAACCACCGGGCAACCGGCATTCTCCAACAGTTTTCGCGAGGTGGGCGTCTGGTCGATGCCGGCAACGATCAGCGCTGCCGGCCGCTGGGAGCCGAACAGCTGCAGCAGCCGCTCTTCCTCCAGTCCGGAATAATGCGTGTTGCCGAGCTGGATGCGGAAGGGGCTGTCCGACAGGCTGTCATAGATGCCGCGCACCACCTCCGCGAAGACGTTGTTGGTCAGCGAAGGCACCAGCACACCGAACACTTCCGCTCGCGCCGAGGCCAACGCGCGTGCGTTCGGGTCCGGCACATAGCCAAGCTCTTCGACGGCGGCCAGGATCTGGCGGCGCAGTTCCTCGGAAACGCGCTCCGGTTCGCGCAACGCGCGCGAAACGGTGATGGCGCCGACGCCTGCCTTGCGTGCCACATCCGATATGGTCGGGCGGCCACCGCCCCGGCGCGAGCGCGGCTTGATCAAGGCCTTGGCCCATGCGCATGGCCATCGAAGCGCGCCCGCAATGCGATATTTCCAGCTGTCGCCATCTCACCGGCCTGTTGCCGCACCCATCGGCCCCTGGCGTCGCGCAGGGACTGGCTGTTGTCAAGCCGAGCCACTGAGTGGCTGTGCCTGGCCTTCCTCAGGCGGCTAAGGCGGCCCTGTGCCTCGCCTTCCACATGAACAGGCCGATCGCCAGTATGTTCAAGAGGTTCCAGGCGATGCCGTTCAGGAACGCGGCGGCGTACGAGCCGGTCAGGTCGTAGATCCAGCCCGACATCCAGCCGCCGATCGCCATGCCGAAAATCGTCGCCATCATGACGATACCGATACGCTGGCCGGCCTCCTTGGCCGGCAGGTACTCGCGCACGATGATCGCATAGCAAGGCACGATGCCGCCTTGTGACAGGCCGAAGACCAGCGACACGACATAGAGCGAGGCGAGCCCGTCGAACGGGATATAGAACAGCAATGACAGGCATTGCAGCACCGAGCCGATGAGCAGGGTTTTGACGCCGCCGATGCGGTCGGCGACGAAGCCCGAGGCAAGCCGGCTGACAACGCCCGCCGCCATCATGATCGACAGCATGTCGGCGCCATGCGCCATGCCGTAACCAAGATCCATGCAATAGGCGACGATGTGAACCTGGGGCATCGACATCGCCACGCAGCAACCCAAGCCGGCGACGACCAGCAGCGCCTGCATTGCCCCCGGCGACATAGGAATCGGCTGCACCGACCGGCTTCCGGGCGAGCCGGCGGCAGCCGCTTCCGGCGCGCCGCGCCGCAGCAACAACACCAGCGGCACCATGGTGACCAGGCAGAAGACGCCGATTGCCGCATAGGTGAAGCGCCAGCCTTCCGCCTTGATCAGCGTCGGCATGATGGTGGGCCAGATCGCTCCGGCGAGGTAATTGCCGGCCGCCGCCGCCGTGACGGCGACGCCGCGGCGACGATTGAACCAGTGCGAGATATCGGCGATCAACGGTCCGAAGATCACCGATGTGCCGAGACCGATCAGCACCCCTTGGGCAAGGGTGAATTGCAGGATCGAGGTCGACAGCGCCGCGAGCAGGAGGCCGGCGGAGAGCGCGATCGAGGAGAACAGCGCCGGAATCCAGTAACCCATGCGGTCGATGGCGCGGCCGACCAGCACATTGCCGGCGGCAAAGCCGACCATGGTCGCGGTGTAGGGCATGGATGCCGCGGCGCGGTCGACGCCGAACTCGGCCTGTACCGCCGGCAGCACCACGACAACGGCCCACATGCCCACCGCGCCGATTGTCGCCAGCAGCATCGAGATGGCCAGCCGCATCCAGGCGTAGGAACTGTCGATACCGGGACTGGGCCGGCTCAAGTCGGTTCGGGTCAAAGGCGTTTCCTGTCGGCGGTCTCGAATACCGGTCGCCGTTGTCGCCACTATCCGCGCATTCCCCGTCCATAGCAGCGCCACGACAGGCAAATCCGTGGCTCCAGAGCGGAAAGGCAGGTGGGAACCGACATCCATGTGTGGAGTTTCCGATCAGCAACCCCGCCAAGGAGTCCAGCCATGACCGCCACCAAGCAGAAATGGTCGGCCGAGGTAACCGAGCACAGCGATGCGATGGATCTCGAGGAGCATGTCTTCGAATCCGACGACGCCAAGAAGATCGCCGCCTCGCTCAAGCGGTCGGCCCAACACAGCCACCGTCGCAAGGCCGAGCCCTTCCAATCCGCCATGTCGATGCTGAATTTCTACATCAACAGGGCCGGCAGAAACCTGCCCGCGGCGCGCAAGAAGGTCCTCGAGGACGCCAAGGATGAACTGCGCACCGCATTCGGGCGGCCAAAGGAGGACTAGCCGCCCTCGCTCGCCAATGGCTCCTGACTGATTAGGGCGTCCTATTGCTTGATTTCGGGTTCGACGAGCCTGGCCAGGTTCCGCAGCGATTCCTGCCAGCCGAGATAGCAAGCTTCCGCCGGAATGACATCCGGGATGCCGGCCTGGGTAATGTTCACTTCGGTGCCCACGGACACTTTCTTCAACGTCACGGTCACCTCGATCTCGCCGGGCAAGTTGGGATCGTCGAATCTGTCGGTGTAGCGCAGAAGTTCGCCCGCGACGAGCTCGACATACTCACCGCCAAACGAGTGGCTGTCGCCAGTGGTGAAGTTGCGGAACGACATCTTGAATGTGCCGCCGACCTTGCCCTCGAGGTGATGGACCGTGCAGGTGAAGCCGTTCGGCGGAAGCCATTTGGCAAGCGCATCGGCCTCGAGAAACGCGCGGTAGACCTTCTCCGGGCTGGTGGTCAGAACGCGGTGCAGACGAACGGTGCTGGGCATGTCGATACTCCTTCGTGGTCTCTGTTCGATACCCCAAGGACGGTTACCACACCGCCGATCCGACACAGGCTTTTGAGTTTTTTGACGGTGGCGGCTCCGAAATTGCTTCGATCCGGCAAGATGGAAACACCTAAGCCCAACGGCGGTCTCGCGGAAACCTATCGCGAACGGATGACGTTGTCGGTATTGGCCAGGAGCTTGCGCACGGCATTGCGCGCCGCATCCGGCCGCTGCAGGCGGATATTCTTTTCGATCGCCTCGTGCATCTTCTGGGCGAGCTGCAAATCGTCGAGTTCGCGGGTCGTGTAGGCAAACAGGTGATCGAAGGCGGATTCGATCAGCACGCCGAGCGGGACCAGCAGGTCATTGCCGGAGGCACGCAGGATTGCGAGGTGGAAGCGGGTGTCGGCGCGGGTCCGTTCCTGCAGACTTTTCGCCTCGCCCATCTCCCGGCAAGCCTGGCTGATCTCGGCCATCTGCTCGTCGGTCCGCCGCATGGCGGCAAAGGCGGTCGCTTCCGGCTCGATGATGTGGCGGAATTCCTGCACCGTCCTCAGGAACACCTCGCGGTCGGGCGACGTCGCATACCAGGCGAGCACATCGCGGTCGAGCAGGTTCCAGCGTTCTTTCGGTTCGACCCAACTGCCGATCTTGGGGCGCGATGCCAGCAGGCTCTTGGCCATCAGCATCTTGATCGCCTCGCGCACCGCCGACCGGCTGACGCTGAAGGTCTCCGACCACTTGGCTTCATTGGGCAGGATGGTGCCGGGCGGATAGTCGCCGCGCACGATCCTGAGCCCGATCTCGCTGGCCAGCGACGTGTGTACGCTGGAGCCGGGAATGCGCGCCGCGTCGGGCCGGCGAACACCGGCCGGGCGTTCGGCGGCTACAGCCTTTTTGGGCGATTTTTCCTTGTTCGGCCTCGCGTCCCGCATGAATTCCAGAAAGGCCGGTTTAGGGAAGCTGTCAAGCGCGGTGCGGCCATTGGGCGGCAAAGCCGGCTTCTATGCACAACCCAGCGCGATTTGACCTCGCTCAGGCGGTCTTGACGTATTTGCGCCAGCTATGCTCCGGCCGGAAGCCGAGCATGTTGCGCGCCTTGCGGTTCGATAGCAGCGTCTCGTATTCGCCGAGTTCGCCCTTGACCGGCACGCCGGGATAGAACCGCTTCAGGAGTTCGGCGGTCGGCAGATCGGACGAGGTGTCGTCATTGGCGGCGTTGAATACCTGGTAGCCCAGCCCATCCTTCTCGATGGCGCGCAGCGTGATCTGGCCAAGGTCGCGCGCGTCGATATAGCTCCAGGCGATACGTTTGCGGAAGCCCGGATCGGCGAACCATTTCGGAAACAGCGAATACTCATGCGGCTCGATGACGTTGCCGATGCGCAAGGCATAGATGTCCGTGCCATTGCGCTGCGCGAAGGCGCGCGCCGTCTTCTCGTTGACGATCTTGGACAGCGCATAGCTGTCCATCGGATCGACGTCATACTCCTCGTCGAGCGGGAAATGCGTGGGGTCGCGCGGCTCGTTGGCGAACACCAGGCCGTAGGTCGTCTCGCTGGAAGCGATGATCACCTTGCGGATGCCGAGCTTCACCGCGGCCTCGATGACGTTGTAGGTGCCCATCGCGTTGATGCGGAACACCTCGTTGTCGGGTGTGATCATGATGCGTGGGATGGCGGCGAAATGCACCACGGCGTCGACGGGCTGCGGCCGCAGCGACGGATCGAATTCGTGCAGCCCCATATAGCTCGACAGCGCGTTGAACACCTGGCCGCTGTCGGTGATGTCGGTGATCAGCGTGCGCACCTTGGGATTGTCGAGCGGTTTGGTGTCGATGTTGAGCACCTGGCAGCCCTGCTCCACCAGATATTGCACGACGTGGCGTCCAGCCTTGCCGCTGCCGCCGGTGAACATGATCCGCTTGGTCATTTCTGGTCTCCACGAAAGTCCTGGGATTTACGTCTATTGTCAGACAATATTGCTTTCTGCAACCGTCTATGGCTAAAACAGCGGCAACATTATCGATAATCACAGGACAGGACAGACAGCATGAACACCACCGCCACCAGCGAGACAATCGGCTTTGTCGGCCTTGGCCTGATGGGTCACGGCATCGCCAAGAACATCGTCGACAAGGGCTATTCCCTGACCTTTCTCGGCCGCAAGAACCGCAAGCCGGCGGAGGATCTTCTCGGCCGGGGCGCTCGTGAGGCATCGACCTCCCGAGACGTGGCGGCTGCATCCGATATCGTCTTCATCTGCGTCACCGGCTCGCGCGAGGTGGAGGCCATCATTCGCGGTCCCGGCGGCCTCAAGGAGGGTTTGAAGAAGGGGTCGGTCGTCGTCGACTGCTCGACCTCGGATCCGGTCTCGACGGTGGCGCTCGCGGCCGAACTCAAGGCGCTCGGCGTCGACTATGTCGACGCGCCGCTAAGCCGCACGCCGAAGGAAGCGTGGGAAGGCACGCTCGACGCCATGGTCGGCGCGCCCGACGCCGTCTTCGCCAGGGTCAAGCCGGTGATCGACACCTGGGCTGGCCGCATCGTCCATATCGGCGACACCGGCGACGGCCATCGCATGAAGCTGCTCAACAATTTCATCTCGCTCGGTTACGCCGCCATCTATTCCGAGGCATTGGCGCTGGCCGAGAAGGTCGGCATCTCGCCGCCGCGTTTCGACAGCGTCATCCGCAACGGCCGCATGGATTGCGGCTTCTACCAGACCTTCATGCGCTGGACGCTGGAGGGCGACCGCGACGCCCACAAATTCACCATCGCCAATGCCTTCAAGGACCTGACCTATCTGGAATCGATGGCGGGCGCGGCGGGCATCGCCAACCCGCTCGGCAACGCCACCAAGAATTCCTTCGCCGGCGCCCATGCCACCGGGCCGGCCGAGCAGTTCGTGCCGATGCTGGCGACCCATATCGCCAAGGTGAATGGTATCGACCTGATGCCGATGAAGGATGGCAAGAAGCAGACGATCTGAGGCCCGGACGGCTGGCCTTACCGCCGGCCTCTTCCGATCCCCTCATCGGTGTCGGCGAGCAGCTTGTGCACGGCGTTGCGGGCGGCTGCCGGCCGCTGCAGGCGGATGCTCTTCTCGATCGCCTCGTGCAGATTCTGCGCCCGCCGCTGATCGCCGACCTGGCGCGTGGTGAAAGCGAAGAGATGGTCGAGCGCCGATTCGATCAGCACGCCGAGCGGCACCAGCAGGTCGTTGCCCGACGCCCGCAGGATGGCGAGGTGGAAGCGCGTATCGGCACGGATGCGCTCGGCCAGGTTGGCCGCCTCCCCCATCTCGCGGCACGCCAGGCTGATCTCGGCCATCTCCTCGTCGCTGCGCCGCATCGCGGCAAAGGCGGAGGCCTCCGGTTCGATGATGTGACGGAACTCCTGCACGGTGCGCAGGAACGCCTCGCGATCCGGTGCGGTCGCGTACCAGGCCAGCACGTCGCGGTCGAGCAGGTTCCAGCGCTCCTTCGGCTCGACCCAGCTGCCGATCTTGGGACGCGATGCCAGAAGGCTCTTGGCCATCAGCATCTTGATCGCCTCGCGCACCGCCGAACGGCTGACATTGAAGGTTTCGGCCCATTTGGCCTCATTTGGCAGGATGCTGCCGGGCGGATAGTCGCCGCGCACGATCCTGAGCCCGATCTCGCTGGCGAGCGATGCATGAACGCTGGACCCGGGAAAGTGCGCCGCATCCGCCCTGCGGACGACCGCCGTATCGCGGTTGGCTTGCGCCTTCGCCCGACCAGCCTGTTTCTTTGCCTTTTCGTCCGGCATCCACGTTCCAATAGGTCGGCCGTCTGTCGCCCGGATTGATCCGGAGCCGCGCGGCGCGCCGATCCCGTTGCCGAAAAACCAAACCATGGGCGCGACAAAGCCGGAGCCGCTGGCCCCTGAAGCGTCTGCCCCAATCATCCGACGAGGTGGAGGGGCGCCCGCTTGGCGGGCGCCCCTGATCGAAAACCCTACTTCTGGATGCAGGTGTCGACCGTGTCCTTGGTGCATTCGTCGAGACCGGTGAACACCGGATCGTCAACCTTCTTGCCCGTGACCAGGTCGATCATCACCGATGGCGCCTTGTAGCCCATTTCGAAGGGCCGCTGGCCGACCAGCGCGGTGACAAGGCCGTCCCTGGCGATCGCCACCTCGTCGCCGATCGTGTCGGCGGCGCCGATGACGAAGTCGTTCTTGGCCAGCCGGTCCTTCAGCGGTCCGACCAGGTCGCGATAGGGCTGCGGCGCGCCGAACAGCGGCCAGCCGCCCATGATGCCGAACGCGTCGAGCTTGGGATTGGCGGCGAGGATGTCGGTCATCGCCTGAACGCCCTTGGCGCCGTCGTCATTGGTGAACACCGGGCAGCCGGCGACTTCCGTCCAGCCGCCTTCGCCGGCAAGGGCCGCGAGGCCCTCCTTGCCCGTCAGCGCGTCGCGCATGCCTTGCGCGCGGCGCAGGATGTTGTCGGCCGCCGGATTGCCCTCGATGGTGCAGATCGTGCCGCCGTTCGGCTTGGCCTTCTTGATGTACTCGCCGATCTTCTTGCCCATCAGATAGTTGTCGGTGCCGAGATAGGTCTTGCGCAGCGCCGCGTCTTCCTTGGCGAGGTCGGCGTCGACGGTCATGATCGGGATCGACGGATTGGCGGTCTTGATCGTCTGCGCGATCAGCGGCGCGTTGGACGGCGAGATCGCCATCGCCACCGTGTCGGCCTTGCTCAGCATATCCTGCACGATCTGCGCCTCGCCGGCCTCGTCGGAAGTCGATGCCGGGCCGGTGTAGAAGCATTCATATTCCGAGCTGGCGTTTTCCTTGTTCCACTTCTCGCAGCCCTGGTGGATGGCTTCGAAGAACGGATTGTCGAGACCTTTCACCACGATGACGAGCTGCTTCTTGGCCAAAGCCGGCCCGGCGCCCAGCGCCATGGCGGCGACGGCGGCGACGGCGGCGAGCAATACTGTTTTCCTCATGTCAGTCCTCCCTTGGAAACAGACGGACACGGCGTGCCCGCCACACAAACCAGCCAGGATGCGAGATGACTGAGACGCGTGCGCTCACTCAATCCGGCCAGGCCGATAAGCATTTTCAGATGCGACCAGTTCAGCGATGACGCCGCACGATCGCCAAAACCTTCCGACCGGTGGCGCCGCCGATGGCGTCGTCAAGGCCGGCATGTCTTCCTCCGACGCTCAACTAATAACGGCTTGCCGCCAACGTCAATTGCTATTTGTCCTACAAAACTGATTTTTCAAAAACAGCACGGCACTATTCGTCTGACAATTGCCCGTCGACAATTGACGCCCGCGACGCCATTCGCGTAAATGACGGCATCGCTGCCCCGGGAGGAGTTGGGGAAGGCGAATGGAAGCCGTCGCCTGTCCGCGGGCGGATGGGCCAGGCATGGGAGGCAAAGACTGGTGGCGGTTCTCGAACTCACCAACATCTCGAAGCATTTCGGCGCCATCCAGGCGGTCAACGACGTGTCGCTGTCGATCGAGCCCGGACAGGTTGTCGGCCTGATGGGAGACAATGGCGCCGGCAAATCGACGCTGGTCAAGATGATAGCCGGCAATTTCCGGCCGAGCCATGGCACGATGCGGATGGATGACAAGGAGCTGATCCTGCATAAGCCGGTCGAGGCGCGCCAGCACGGCATCGAGATCGTCCACCAGGACCTGGCGCTCTGCAACAATCTGACTGCGGCGGCCAATGTCTATCTCGGCCGCGAATTGCGCCGCGGCGTCGGCCCGTTCCGCATCCTCGACTACGCCGCCATGTACAAGCGCGCTGGCCAGATCTTCGCCGAACTGAAATCCGAGACCCGCCCGCGCGACCTCGTCAAGCAGATGTCGGGCGGCCAGCGCCAGGCGGTGGCGATCGCCCGCACCATGCTGTCTCAGGCCAAGATCGTGCTGATGGACGAGCCGACGGCGGCGATCTCGGTGCGGCAGGTCGCCGAAGTGCTGAACCTCATCCGTCATCTGCGCGACCAGGGCATCGCTGTCGTGCTGATCAGCCACCGCATGCCCGACGTCTTCGACGTCGCCGACCGCGTCATCGTCATGCGGCGCGGCAGGAAGGTCGCCGACAAGGCGATCGCGTCGAGTTCGCCCGAGGAAGTCACCGGGCTGATCACCGGCGCCATCGAGCAGGTGGCATGAGAATGGCGAACCCGGATTTCACCGCGCATCGGCAGCGCAGGAAAGGTCGATAATGGCAGTCACCCTTGACCAGACGATCGCGCAGAAGCAGCACACCTTCCTGTCGCGCCTGTTCTCCAGCCAGACTTTCTGGGTGGTGATCGCCGTCATCCTGGCCTGTATTTTCCTGTCCTTCGCCACCGACGCATTCGCCACCTCCAAGAACCTCTACAACATCACCCGCAACATCACCTTCGTCGCCATCGTCGCGCTCGGCATGACCTTCGTCATCATCACCGGCGGCATCGACCTGTCTGTCGGTTCGGTGCTGTGCCTGTGCTCGATGGTGCTGGCGGTCACCATGCATGCCGGTTATTCGATAGAGATCGGCATTCTGGCCACTATCGCCACCGCGCTCGTCATCGGCGCCTTCAATGGCATTTTTATCGCCTACCTGGGCTTTCCCCCCTTCGTGGTGACGCTCGGCATGCTGTCGATCGCCCGTAGCCTTGCCATGGTCGCCTCAAACAACACCGTCGTCTTCCAGTTCGGGCCGGACCACAACAAGCTGCTGGCGCTCGGCGGCGGCGCCTGGGTGTTCGGCATCGCCAATCCGGTGCTCTACATGATCATCCTGGCGCTGATCACCGGCTTCATCCTGCGCTGGACGAAGTTCGGCCGCCATATCTTCGCCATTGGCGGCAACGAGCACGCGGCGACGCTGACCGGCGTACCGGTCAAGCAGATCAAGGTCGCCGTCTACATGATCTCGGCGCTGTCAGCCGGCATTGCCGGCATCATCGAGACCGGGTGGCTCGGCGCCGTCACCACCAATCTCGGCAACGGCATGGAACTGCAAGTGATCGCCGCCACCGTCATCGGCGGCGCCAATCTGGCCGGCGGCGTCGGCACCGCCTTCGGCGCCATTGTCGGTGCTGCCCTCATCGAGGTGATCCGAAACAGCCTTGGCCTGCTTGGCATCAACGCCTTCTGGCAAGGCACCTTCATCGGCGGCGCCATCCTGCTGGCGGTTCTGTTCGACCGCATCCGCAATTTCAGGCGCAGCGACTGAGAGCACGTCGTCGAAGCGCAATTCGTTCTGGTTCCTATCGCTCAGTCTGAAAATCGGCTGAAGCCGACCGCCATTGGTTCCGGCCAACAACCGATGCCTTGACGGATACCGAAAACCGGCCGCACAATCCCCCTGCAGGCGAAGGGAGGCCAGTCGCCTGCGGGAGGATATACCCATGACGGAAGCGATCAGGCTCTACTGGGGCCGGTTCGGACATGTTTCTGTCCTGAATGTCGCGAGCGACTTCGTCACCCATGCCCATGTCGAGGCGCATCTGATCATCTGGCTCGAAGGCACCGCCGGCGAGATGACCATCGGCCGTGAGACGGTCCGCCTCGGCCCGGGTACTGCCGCCGGCATCAACTCGCTCCAGCCGCATAGCCACGTCCTGTCTCAGGACGGACGGCCGGGCCTGTTCCTGGCCTTCTACATCGACCCGGACTGGGCGCGCCGCCGCCGCGACCTGCCGTCCAGCGCGCCGCTGTTCTCACAGGCGGCGATCGCGCTCGAGCCGTGGCTGCACCAGGCCGCCGCCAGCCTGCTCGATCATCTCACCGACAATGAAAGCGTCGACGACGTCGCCAACTACGAGATCGAGCGCTTCATCGACTCGGTGCTCGATGCCGCCGACGCCTCGGCGCCGCAGGAAGCGCGCGGCCGCATCAGCACCATGCAGGATTTCCGCGTCCGCAAGGCGATCCAGCTGATGAAGGCCAATGTCTGCGAGCGCATCTCCTTCGACGATGTAGCCCGCAGCGTCGGCCTGTCGCGGCCGCATTTCTTCGCCTTGTTCAAGGAACAGACCAATCTGACGCCAAACGTCTACTGGAACACGCTGCGCATGGAGGAAGCGGTGCGGCAGCTGCAATGGTCGCAGGAGCCGCTGATCTCGGTCGCCTGCAATCTCGGCTTCACCACGCAGGGCAATTTCTCGCGCTTCTTCCGCGACCATGTCGGCGTGCCGCCGACGCTCTACCGCGAGGCCGCGCGGGCCACGGCCTAAGTCGGCGCCATCTGTTTTTCAGACTGGTTGATACGCGCTCAAGACGCATTGATAAGCGCTGCCCGCTCCAGCGCCCTACCCTTGCCGCAACGAACTCCGCAAGGGAACACCATATGCCCAAAGTCACCATCTCCAGCGTCATCGACGCGCCGGTCGAAAAGGTCTGGGCGCGCATACGCGACTTCAACGGGCTGCCGGGCTGGCACCCGCGCATGGTCGAGAGCCATATCGAGGACGGCAAGGATGCGACCACGATCGGCTGCGTGCGCAACTTCCAGCTCGCCAGCGGTGCCCGCCTGCGCGAAAAACTGCTCGACTTTTCCGATGACGATTTCCTCGTCAGCTATTCCATCCTGGAGACGCCGCAGCCGCTCACCAACCACAAGGCGACGCTGCAACTCAGGCGCGTCACCGACGGCGACCGCACTTATGCCGAATGGACCGCCAGCTTCGACGCGGCCCCCGAGGATGCGGACAAGCTGGCCGAGGGCATGGGCGCCAATGTCTTCCAGGGCGGCTTCAATGCCCTTAAGACCCATTTCGCCGGCCAGAGCTGAAGGAGCGGGCCATGGCACTGGCGCTGCAGACTTTTACAACGGTAAAGGACGCCAATGCTGCGCTGACGGCGGCTGGCAGCCGCTATCTCGGCGGCGGGACGCTTGTAGTTCGAGCCGCCAATGAAGGCGATATCTCCGTCGCCACTCTTGTCCGCGCCACCGACCCAGCCCTGTCCACCATCGCCCTGTCCGGCGGCAAGGTCCGCATCGGCGCCTCGGCGACCATGGCGGAGATCGCCCGCCATCCGGATCTCGGTACCCTTGCCGAGGCCGCGCGCGCCGTTGGCGGTCCGGCGATCCGCAACATGGCGACCGTCGGCGGCAATCTGTTCGCGCCGTCGCCCTATGGTGATTTTGCGGTAGCCCTGCTGGCGCTCGACGCAGCGGTCGGCACCGATGACGGCGACACGCCAATCGAAACCTTCCTGGCCGGGCGGGACGACAGCCGCGCCATCGTCACGTCGGTCAGCTTGACGCTTCCGAGGACCGGCAGTTTCCGCTTCCTCAAAGTGTCGCGGGTCAAGCCCAAGGGGGTCTCGGTGCTGAGCATTGCGATCGTTCTGGAACAGGCTGGAAACGGGACCGTGTCCTCGGCGCGGATCGCGCTCGGCTGCATGGCCGATCGGCCGGTGCGCGCCAGGGCGGCGGAAAACGCACTGCTGGGAAAAACGCTTGATCAAGACGGCATCGCGGCAGCGCTGGCCGCCGCCACCGACCGCACCGCGCCGATCACCGATCCAATCGCCAGCGCCTGGTACCGCGCCGAAGTGCTGCCGGTCCATCTCGGCCGGCTGCTGCTCGGCTGATGCCTGTCGCCCAAAATGTGAAGCGGTTCTGGGAGAACGACAAGCACAAAAATGAACACGTCGGGGGGCGCGCGCTTGCCCTGCGGGGCAGGCGCGCAAGGAGGAAGAATGGCAAAGGTCCCGGTTCAATTCACGCTCAATGGCTCTGAAAAGGCCGAATTCGTCGACAGCGGCACGACGCTGCTCAATGCGTTGCGCGACAAGATCGGCGACACCTCGCCAAAGGGCGGCTGCCACCAGGGCACGTGCGGCGCCTGCTCCGTCATCGTCGACGGCGAGTTGAGGCTCTCCTGCCTGACGCTGGCCGAAACCTGCAACGGCGCAACGATCACCACCACATCGGGCCTTGCCGAAGGCGGCGTGTTGCACCCGCTGCAGCGCGCCTTCCTCGACACTTTCGCCAGCCAATGCGGCTTCTGCACGCCGGGCATGATCATGGCCGCCAAGGTGCTGCTCGACCACACGCCCAACCCCAGCCGCGACGAGGTCGTCGAAGCGCTGTCCGGGAACATCTGCCGTTGCACCGGTTACGAGCCGATCATCCAGGCGGTGCTCACCGCCGCCCGCGCCAACTCGCAGAACGCGGCCTGAGGGACCAAAAGAATGGAACTGCGCAAGAGCTACTTCGCCGATGTCCGCAAGGACGATCTGCACGAGATCGGCCAGGCCCGGCCACGCTCGGATTCGCCCGGCCATGTCACCGGCAAGACCACCTTTTTCGCCGACCGTAACTTCCCCGGCATGCTGCATCTGAAGATGGTGCGCAGCCCGCACCACCATGCCCGCATCCGCTCGATCGACACCTCCGAGGCCGAGATGCATCCGGGCGTCGTCAAGGTGCTGACGGCCAAGGACGTGCCGCACAATGTCTACACCATCCTGATCCTCATCCAGATCGGTCCCGAGGATGAGACGGTCCTGGCCGACGGCAAGGTGCGCTGGAAGGGCGAGGCCGTGGTGGCGGTGCTGGCCGAAACCGAACGGGCCGCCCAGGAAGCCGCCGCCAAGGTCAAGGTCGACTACGAAGTGCTGCCGGCGGTCTTCGACATGGAGGAAGCGCTGAAGCCCGGCGCGCCCATCGTCAACGAATATCACGGCCAGAATTATTACCTCTATGACAGCGGCGAGTGCCGCAAGGTGCGCTTCGGCGATGTCGAGGCGGGGTTTGCCGGGGCCGATCACGTGCTGGAGCAAAGCTATCAATCCTCGCCCATCGAGCACGCGCCGACCGAGACCACCGGCTGCGTGGTGGCGCCCGAAGGCAATGATCGCTTCACCTGCTACACCAACACGCAGGCGATGTTCTTCACCCTCGACAACACTTCGATCATCCTGCAGATGCCGGGCTCGAAGCTGCATTTCGTCGGCGGCACCGTCGGCGGCGGTTTTGGCGGCAAGGTCGACGTCATCGTCGAGCCGATCGCCATCCTCGGCGCAAAATTAACCGGGCGACCGGTCTGTTTTATCTACAGCCGGGAGGAGGAGATGCAGATCTCCTCGCCGCGCGCGGCCGAAAAAGTCGTCATCAAGGACGGCGTCATGAAGGACGGCCGCATCGTAGCGCGCAAAGTCACAGGCTACACCGATGCCGGCGCCTACTCTCGCCACTCGCCCTATGGCGCGCAGAAGGGCGCCGGGCACTATCCCGGCCCCTACACCATCCCCAATGTCTGGATCGACACCTACTGCGTCTACACCAACCGCACACCGTCGTCGGCCATGCGCGGCTTCGGCGTCACCATCGGCGACTTCGCGCTGGAGGTGCAGATGGACAAGCTGGCCCGGCTGATCGGCATGGACCCGCTCGAATTCCGCTTCATCAACGCCTATCGCGACGAAGACATGAAAGCGCATCGCCAGCCGACCGAGGGCGCGGCACTGATCGAGTGCATGCAGGAAGCAGCGCGCGCCGCCAACTGGCCGGTGGCGGAGAAATACATGGCGATGTCCTCCTACAAGAAGGGAGCCTGAGATGGCGATCCGGCGCGGACGCGGCGTCGCCGCGATCAACTACCCCACGGGCATGAATCTCGGCGGCGATCCGACCCAGGCGCTGGTGCATTCGACCCCGACCGGCAATTTCATGGTGACGCTTTCCAGCGTGGATCTCGGCCAGGGCATGAAGCAGATCATGGCGCAGATCTGCGCCGAGACGATCGGCGTGCCGACCGACCGCGTCGTCGTCGACACCGCCGACACCGACACCGGCCCGCACTGCATGGGCACCTTCGCCTCGCGCGGCACCCACCGCGCTGGCAATGCCGTGATCCAGGCCGCCAAGGAGGCCCGTCAGGTGATGCTGGAAGTGGCCGCTGAAGAGCTGGAGGTGAATGCCTCGGACCTCGAAACCGACGGCCAGGGCAACATATTGGTCAAGGGCGCGCCGCAAAAGTCGATCTCGATCTTCGACGTCGCGCTGTCGGCGCATTTCAAACGCGGCCGCTCGATCTCCGGCCGCGGCATGTTTTTGATCCCCCGCTCCTATCCGGAGAAGGAAACCGGCGCGATGAAGCCGTCGACCTGCTACGCGCATGCGTGCACGGTCGCTGAAGTCGAGGTCGACGACGAGACCGGCGAAGTGACCGTGCTCACCGTGAAGAACGTCTTCGAGATCGGCCGCGCGCTGAACCCGAAAATGGTCGAGCAGCAGCTGGTCGGCGGCTCCTGGATGGGCATCAGCCACGCACTCTACGAGACGACCGAGCCCTATTATCCCAACCGCGACCATGGCGGCACCGATTTCAACCAGTATTTGATGCCCGGTCCCGGCGACCTCGCCGAGACCGAAATCATCGTTCTGGAGCGTCCGTCCGGCGACGGACCATATGGCGCCAAGGGGCCGGGCGAAATGTGCGCCAACCCGCAAATACCGGCGGTCGCCAATGCCGTCTTCGACGCCGTCGGCGTGCGCATCGACACGCTGCCGATCACGCCGGAGCGCATTTTGCGGGCGCTCAAGGCGCAAGCGAACTGAGTGCCGAAAATGCCCGAGGTGAACACCGAGACTGTCGCGACCTCGCCGGAGGCGGTGGCACAGCATCTCGCCGCCTCGCGCTATCTGGCCGACGAAAGCCTCGCCACCGCCATCTTTCTTGCTATCCGGCTCGGCAAGCCGCTGCTGCTCGAAGGCGCGCCGGGCGTCGGCAAGACGGAAGCGGCCAAGGCGATCGCCGCGCTGCTCGGGCGCGATCTGGTGCGGCTGCAATGCTACGAAGGCATCGACGCCGCGCACGCGCTCTACGAATGGAATTATCAGCGCCAGTTGCTCGCCATCCGTCATGCCGGCGAGCACGAGATCGACATCTATGACGACCGTTTCCTCATCGCCCGTCCCCTGTTGCAAGTGCTGAAGGCGCCGCAGCAGCGCGTGTTGCTGGTCGATGAGATCGACCGCTCGGACCATGAATTCGAAGCGCTGCTGCTGGAGTTCCTCTCCGACTTCCAGATCAGCATTCCCGAGCGCGGCCCCATCCGCGCCGAGGCACAGCCGATCGTCGTCCTGACGTCGAACCGCACCCGCGAACTCGCCGAGGCGCTGCGTCGACGCTGCGTCTACCACTGGATCGGCTATCCCGACGCCGAACGCGAGGCCGCCATCATCATGCTGCGCGCCGGCGATGTGGCGCAGGCCACTGCTCGCGCCGTGGCGGCGGCTGTACAGACCATCCGCGCCCGGCCGCTCGCCAAGCCACCCGGCATCGCCGAAGCCGTCGAATGGGCCAATGCCGCGACCATTCTTGAAAAAGGCGGTAGCCCCTGGCCGGAAGCCTTCCGCCGCGCCATCGGCGTGCTGATCAAGGACGAGGAAGACCTCTCCTACATCGCGCCCGAGCTAGGCCGCATCGTCGAGGAGGCGCTGGCGTGATGCGGGGAGTCAACGAGCCTCTGTCTCTAACGTCGGCGGGACAGCGCCCCCCTCTGTCCTGCCGGACATCTCCCCCACAAGGGGGGAGATTAGCAACCTCGGCGCTTCGCGCCTCGGCGCTTCGCTCAATCCTGCTACGTTGGAGATTGGCGAAAGCCGGGATGACATCCGATCTCCCCCCTCGTGGGGGAGATGTCCGGCAGGACAGAGGGGGGCGCGAAGGAACGCAACGGTCGGAATATTTCTGCCATGCCGCGCGACCGTAGCCTACCTCCGGCCTCGGCACCCTTCCTCGGCTTCGCCCGACTGCTGCGCCAGTACGGTTTCGCCATTGCCCCCGAACAAGCCTCCGGCTTCATGCAGGCGATAACCTTGCTTGGCCCCCGCTCGATGGCCGATATCCGCGAGGCGGCCCTTGCCACGTTGGCGCCGCCGCCGGATCGCCGCGACGAATTCGAGGCGCATTTCCAAAGCCATTTCTACGGCAACACATCAGCCGTTGTCGAAGGCGACGCCGACGACGAGACCCGCATCAAGGATGATGGCGGCGCCGACGACGAACGGATCGAAGCCGAGCAGCAACAAGAAGGCGGCGAACTGTCCTCGGCGCTGGAGCAGTTGAGCACCCGCGACTTCCAACGCGACGATGACAGGCTGACCGCCTTTCACCGCCAACTGTCATCCGCGCTCCCCGCGCGCCGCTCGTTCCGCACGGTGCGCACCCATTCACGCGGCAAGCTCGACCTGCGCCGCTCGCTCAGGGAAATCGTCAGCGCCGATGGCGATGTCCCCTCGCCGCTGCTGCGCCGCCGCCAGACCGTGCCGCGCAAGCTGCTGATCCTCATCGACGTTTCAGGCTCGATGAAGTTGCACACAGCGGACTATCTCAAGCTGGCGCATGCCGCCGTTCAGGGTGCTGACCGGGCAGAAATATTCACCTTCGGCACGCGTCTGACCCGCATCACCACGGCGTTGCGCGTCCGCGACCGGGACCAGGCGCTGGCGCGCGCGGCCGCCCAGGTCGACGACTGGGACGGAGGCACCCGCATGGGGCCGACGCTGCTTGCCTTCCTCTCCGTGCCGCGTTTCTCCTCCTTTGCGCGCGGTGCAGCCGTCGTCATCCTGTCCGACGCGCTGGAGCGCGGCGATCATGCCGAACTGGAAACGGCCATCCGCCGGCTGAGCGCCCGCGCCTTCCGGCTGTCGCTGGCGACCCCTTTGGCCGGCGACCCGCGCTTCCGGCCGGAGACCGCCGCGCTCAGTGCCATCCTGCCAGTGCTTGACGATCTGGTCGACGGCTCGTCACTTGCCGGTCTCACCGATTTCATCCTGTCGCTTGCCCGCCCCGCGCCCGTGGCGGCGGCAATCTGGAAGAGGGTATCGTGATGCAAAAAGCCATCGACGCGCATTTCCACATCTGGCGCCAGCAGGACCAGCCCTGGCTGGTCGGGCCGATGGTGCCGCGCATCTTCGGCCCTTACGAGCCGATCCGCCGCGATTATCCGATCGGGGAGTTTCTCGCCGACCAGCAGGGTTCCGGCGTAGAAAAAGCGGTCTATGTCCAGACCAACTGGGCCAAGGAGGATTTCGAAAAGGAAGTCGCCTTCCTGCAGAAAACGGCAGATGAAACCGGCTGGCCGCACGCCATCGTCGGCTATGCCGACATGACGGTCGACGATGTCAGGTCTCAGATCGACCGCTTGAAAAAATATCCGCTGCTGCGCGGCGTGCGCATGCAGCTGCACTGGCACGAGACGCCGGCCTTCCGCTTCGCCGCCTCGGCCGACCAGGTGATCGACCCGAGAGTGCGCGCCAATGTCGCGCGGCTGAAAGATTACGACCTGTCCTTCGACCTGCAGCTCTTCCCCGCCCAGATGAAGGACGGACTGGCGCTGGTCGGCGAGAATCCGCAAACCAAATTCATCCTCACCCATGCCGGCATGCTGACCGGCATGGACACGGAAACCACCGAGGCCTGGAAGGCCGGCCTGCGCACGCTGTCGGCTGCGCCCAATTTCTATGCCAAGCTCTCCGGTCTCGGCACTTTCGTCCACCGCAACGACCCGGCTCTCATCGCCTATATCGTCGACAACGCGATCGACATTCTCGGAACCGATCACCTGATGTTCGGCTCGAACTTCCCGATCGAAAAGCTGTGGGCCAGCCACGCCGAACTGATCAAGGCGCACCGCGATGCGGTGGCGAAGCACGGTCCGGCCGCCGAGGCGGATATCTTCTGGAATACGGCGGAGCGGGTGTATCGGCCGGTTTAACGCAGCGGTCTTCCTTCTCCCCTTGTTGTGGGAGAAGGAAAGAGCCGCCGTGCTTCCTTATTGCGTGGGCAGCATGCCTTCGACGTCGCTTGCAGCGTCGCCGAGCGCCTCCCTGGGCGTTGCCGACTGGTCGACGATCCGCGACAGATTGTCTACGATGGTCTGTGTCACCTTCACACCGTTGGTGCCGGGGAAAGCATACCACGGAACCATCAGCGGCATTTGGCTCAGACCAGCCTGGAACAGCGGGTTCTTCTTGTAGAAATCGCCGAGATATTCCGGCGATTTCGCCGCCAGTTCGTTGTTGGGGACATAGCCCGTGCCGGGCACGACGACCGACGCGCCATAAGGGCCAGCGGCGAACTTCGCGAACTTCCAGGCGGCGTCCTGCTTGGCCGCGTCCTTGGTCAGGATGACCACGGCGTTGCCGCCGGTCGGCAGATGGCCGTTGACCGGATCGATCAGCGGGATCTTGGCCGTGCGCAGCGTGAACTTGTCGCCGACATTCTTGATGGTGTTGACCAGGGCGCCGGTGGTCTGGAATTCGAAGCCGACCTTGCCGGCCGCGAACGCTTGCTCGCCAGCCGGCTTGGTGAAGACCGGCATGCCGCCCTCCTTCACCATCCGCTCCAGGATCTCGACGGCCTTCTCGCCTTCCGGCCCATTGAAGGCGACCTTGCTTTCGTCCTCGTTCAGCATCTTGCCGCCGGCGCCGAACAGCAGCGCCGAAAACATCCAGTCGTCGCCCTGCCAGCGGAAGTCGATGCCGTCGACGCCATTGCCGAGCGCCTTGATCTTGCCGCCGAGCGCGATCACCTCGTCCCAGGTCTTGGGCGGGTTGTCCGGATCGCCGCCGGCGGCCTTCACCAGGTCGGCATTGTAATACATGATCGGGTTCGAGGTGGCGAAGGCGAGGCCGACCTGCTTGCCGTTGACTTGCGCCAGCTTCAGGATCGTGTCGGAGAAACCGAGTTCCGCCATGTTGCCTTCCTTCTTGACCAGCGGGCCAAGATCGACGGCAACGTCGCGCTCGTTCAGCATGCGCAGGCGATTGAGGCCGATGAAGGTGATGTCGGGCATCTCGTCGGTGCCGGCCTGGCGAAGGATGGTCTGGATGCCTTCCTCATAGGTGGCGGACGGGCTGGCGAACTGGATCTTGATGTCGGGGTTTTCTGCCATGAACTTCTTCGAGATCGTGTCCATCACGTTCTTGAAGAAGCCGGGCATCGGATAATGAACCGTCAGCGTCGTGTCGGCATAGGCCGGAAGGGCGAAGGTCAGCGAGACCGCCGCCGCAAGAATCCTGGGAAGTTGCTTCATGTGCTCGTGCTCCTGGTTCGACCCGGTCAGCCTTTGAGACCGGTCATGGTGATGCCTTCGACGAAGCGCTTCTGTGCGAACAGGAAGGCGACGACGAGTGGGAGGGTGATGATCAGCGTTGCGGCCATCAGTGCGCCGTAGTCGTCGCCGGCCTCCGCGGCGCGGAAATACATCAGGCCGAGCGGCGGCGTGGCGTAGGCCTGCTTGCTGACGACGATCAGCGGCCAGTAGAGATCGTTCCAGTGCGCGACCACCGAGAAGATCGCGAAGGCGGTGACGGCCGGCCAGGCGTTGGGGACGATGACGCGCGCGACGATGCCGAGTTCTGACATGCCGTCGAGCCGCGCCGCGTGGATGAGATCGTCGGGCATGGCGCGGAAGAACTGCAGGAACATGAAGATCGCGAACACCGAAATGGTGAAAGGCGCCACCAGCGATGTGTAGCTGTTCAACAGCGACATCCGGTCGAAGGCGACATAGAGCGGCAGCGCCGTGGCGTGGATCGGCACCAGCAGGCCGAGCATGACCAGCACCATCATCAATCGCGCCGCGCGGAATTTCAGCTTGGCCATGGCGTAGGCGCAAGGGATGGCGACCAGCACCTGAAAGAAGAAGATCAGGCCGCACACGATGACGCCGTTCCACAGCAGCGTTGCCATCGGCACCTTGGCAAACGCCTTGGCGAAATTCTCGGCGAAGTAGAAATGCTCGGGGATGAGCGACAGCGACGAGGTGAAGATGTCGCTCTGCGTCTTGCCCGCCGTCGAGATCATGAAGATATAGGGGGCAAGGATCATCAGCGCGCCGAGCGAAAGCAGCGCGAAGCGGATGAGGCGGCCGGCCGGGATGCTGGTCATGTGTAGTGCACCCGTCGGTCGAGCACGCGATACTGGAGAAGCATCAGCACGACCAGGATCGCCAGGAAGACGACGGTCATCGCCGAGGCGTAGCCGACACGCAGATAGACGAAACCTTCCTGGTAGATGGTGAACAGCAGCACTTCCGACGCCTTGTTGGGGCCGCCATCGGTCAGCATCTTCACGGTCTCGAAAACCTTCACCGCATTGGTGATGCTGATGGTGACGACGAACAGCGTCGTCGGTCCGAGCATCGGCCAGGTGACCAGGAAGAACCGGTCGAGCGCCGATTTCGCGCCGTCGACGTGTGCGGCGGCATAGAGTTCGCGCGGGATAGCCGTCAGGCCCGCCAGGAACAGCACCATGTTGAAGCCCACCGACTGCCAGATGCCGATGATCGACAGGCTGTAGAGCACGGTGTTTGAGGCACCGAGCCAGTTCGGACCGGGAATGCCGGCGAGCGAAAGCAGCGCGTTGAGCGGCCCGATCGTCGGATGGAAGAGGTATTGCCAGACGGTCGCCATGGCGACGATCAGCGACGCCACCGGCAGGAAATAGACGGTGCGGAAGAAGCCGCGCGCACGCGGTTCGCCTTCGATCAGCAAGGCGACGCCGAGGCCGAGCATGATCGAGACCGGCGCCACGATCGCCGTATAGACCGATGTGTTCCACAATGATTTGCGGAAGGTTCGATCGGTGATCAGATGCGCGTAGTTCTCGAAGCCGACCAGGCGAAATTTGCCGTAGCCGAGTTCGAAATCGGTGAAGCCGAGGAAGATGACGGCAACCACCGGCAGCAGCACGAACAGCAGCAACAGCACGATCGCCGGAGCTGCCAGCAGCCAGGCGGTGCGGTCATCGCTGCGCCGATGAAGTGCCGCTGCATCCGAAGCGCGGCCCGCCAGCGCGACGCTAGACATAGGCCGGCTCCTGGCGTGCGGGCGCGGCGCTTGCCGTACGCAGCCGCCGTCCCTCCGGCCCGAAGACCATGGCCTGTTCGGGGGACAGAAGGATACCCACCGGCATTCCCGCAATCAGTTCCCTCGCCTCATGCGGCGCAAGCTTGGCGATGACGACGTCGCCGGAAGCGTCGAGCCGGCAATGGGCAATGACTTCCGACCCGAGGAATTCCAGGCGCTCGATGCGTCCGGCAAGCCCGCTCCGGCCGCTGGGCGACAGCTTGACGAATTCAGGCCGGATGCCGAGGCTGACCGGGCCGTTCGCCACTTTCTCCAGCAGGGCAAGCCGGATGCCCGAGAAATCGACGCGGCCATTCTCGGCGAGCGCCGAGATGATGTTGATCCTCGGCTGGCCGACGAAGCGGGCGACCTCGATATGAGCGGGATCGTTGTAGATCGCCTCGGGCGCGGCGAGTTGCAGCAGATTGCCGCCGATCATCACCGCCACGCGGTCGGCCATCGACAGCGACTCCGCCTGGTCATGCGTCACATAGAGCGTCGGCACGCCGGCGCGCCGGTGCAGTTCGACGATCTCGCCACGGGCATGGACGCGCAGATTGGCGTCGAGGTTGGACAGAGGTTCGTCCATCAGGAAGATGCTGGGATGGCGCACCATGGCGCGCGCCAGCGCGACGCGCTGCCGCTGCCCACCTGACATCTGACCAGGCTTGCGGTCGAGCAGATGATCGATCTTGAGCACCGTCGCCATCTCGCGGACATCGCGCGAAATCCCGGCCCGGATCTCCTTCTGGCCCGGCAGGGCCGAGCCGACCAGCGGCAGGCGCTGTGTCCGGCTCAACCGCTTCATGGCCAGCGGAACGGCAATGTTCTGGCCGGCCGTCAGATGCGGATAGAGCGCGTAGGACTGGAACACCATGGCGATGTTGCGATCGGCCGCGGCGACCGCCGACATGTCCTTGCCGCCAACGAAGATCTCGCCGCTGTCGGCATGATCGAGCCCAGCAAGGATGCGCAGCAAGGTGCTCTTGCCGCAGCCCGAGGGGCCGACGAGAGCGATGAACTCGCCCGCTTCGGCATCGAGGCTGACGCCGTTCAGGACGGCGTTGCCGCCAAAGGCCTTGTTCAGGCCGCGAAGCGAGAGCGCGCTCATGACGCGACCTTCCCGCGGACCTTGTGCGCCTCGTGCGGGTAGACCTCCTCGACCACGTCATCGAGGACATGGACGGTCATGCCGGGAATTGCGACGATCTCGCTGGTGACCGTGTCGCCGAACTCAAGCACGACGGCGCCGAGCAACCGCTCGCCCGGCATGTCGCGCTCCATGTCCCCGACGACGAAGGCAGCCGACGGACCCCATATCAGCGAAGTGTTTTGGTATTTGCCTTGCCATGCCCGGTGCAAGTGCCCGCTGGCGAACAGCGCGACATCATGGGCGGCGATCAGATCGTAGAGACGCTGCCGCTGTGCCGGGCGGATGCTCCAGTAACCGGTGTCGCCCTCGCCCGGCTCATCGATGAACAAGGGCTTGTGGGCGAAGAGCGCGACGCGCCGGCCGCCTCGGCTTTCCAGCGCCGCACGCAGCCATTCGAACTGGTTCTCTTCTTCGGCATCATCAAAGCCCATCAGCAGGCTGTCGAGGCCGATGAGCCGCCAGTTTCCGGCGTCCTCCATCCAATAGTCGGGACCAACCAGCCGGCGCCAGCGCTCGAGACGTTCCGCATTGACCGGCTGCAAGGAGCCGGGCAGATGGCCGACATCGTGATTGCCGGGCACAAGCAGCATCGGGACTGAGATTTCCCGCATCAGGTCCATGCAGAAGCTGATGTCGGCATCCTTGTCTGCGCCATCGACGCTGAGATCGCCGGTATGGATGACGAGGTTCGCAGCGCTCTGCTCGATCCAGGCGGCGAGCGGCTGCCAATTGCCGTTGAAATGCGGCTTGGTCGGGCTGAAATGGGTATCGGTGATCTGGACGATTTTCATGCCGGCTCCACTGCGAGAGCCTGCTGCCGGAAAACCACCGGGCGACCTCGCGTGTGGCTTCCTTAGTGCCGTTACATGTCACTTCCTTAACAGCGTGGGGACAAATGTTCCCATCGCGCCGATGGGCCGGCTGGCCGCCGGCGCGGTTCAGCGTGCGATAGAATTGCCGAACCGCTCTAACTCTTTGTTTTTGCGTAATTTCAGATGGAAGGCCGCTATGCGCGTTTCCCGGAACGGCTCTAGCTTTTCACCTCGAATTGCGGATCGACTGGAATCTGCATCGCCGTAACCAGATGATTGGTCTGGCCGGCGAGCCCGATGATCGACACAAGCTCGCCGTGCTGCGCGTCGGTCATGCCCTTGGCGCGCGCCGCCGCCGTGTGCGAGTGGACGCAGTAGGAGCAGCCATTGGCCGTCGACACCGCGATGTAGATCATTTCCTTGGTCAGCGGATCGATCGTGCTGTCCGCCACCATCACCGCCTTCAACTGTTCCCAGATCCGCTTCAGCGCCGCCGGATCATTGGCGAGCCCACGCCAGAAATTGTTGACGAAATCCGATTTGCGCGTCGCCCTGATGTCGTCGAACACCGCCTTCACCGCCGGGATTTTCTCGACCTCGGCATCGCTGAGGAGCTTTGTGGTGGCCATGATCGGGTCCTTTCGTTTGGATGAATAAGGTCGTTGAAACAAGTTTCGAGCAAATGCGGCGGCTAACCAACTTTTTTGACTCGGTTTTTGGCGCTCAATGGCGTGGCGCCTTGAAGGTTGGCCGAAGCACTTAAACTTCGTCATCCCTGGGCGAAGCAGGCGCGAAGCGCCGTCGCGGAGACCCTGGGATCCATGCCGCGACTTTCACCGTAGAGTGCAGCGGAGCCAAATCCTGCACCATAGCAGCGCTTCTGAGTCTCGGCATGGATCCTCGGGTCTGCGCCGCGTCGCTACGCTCCTTGCTCCGCCCGTGGATGACGAAATGACGGATGCCTCGACTAGCCTCCGGTGTTCGATCCAATGGTGCGATCATCCACCTTGTCTCGCCACCTAATGCACCGCCGCGTACATGATCCTCTCCTCCGTCGCCTCCGCCGGCGAAAACTCCTCGACGATGCGCCCTTGGCGGCAGACCAAAATGCGGTCCGACAGGTTCATGATCTCCGGCAAATAGGAAGAGATCACCACCACGGCCAATCCCTCATCCGCCAGCCGGTTGATGATCTGGTGGATCTCGGCGATCGCGCCGACGTCGACGCCGCGCGTCGGCTCGTCGAAGATGACGATGCGCGGCTTCTGCACCAGCCCCTTGCCGATCACCACCTTCTGCTGGTTGCCGCCGGAGAGTTCGACGACTCGCGCATTGTCGTTGATCGCCTTGATGTTCAGCGTCTTGGTCCATTCCGCCGAAAGCTGCCGCATCTCCTGCTGGTTGATCACCCAGGCCTTTTCACGGCCCGCCGCCAGCAGCCCGCCGAACAGGTTCTCGGCGATGCCCATCGTCTCGAAGATGCCTTCGCTCTTGCGGTCCTCGGTGACATAGACAATGCCGTCGGCCACCGCTTGGCTCGGCACGAGATAGCGCACGGGCTTATCGTCCAGTTCGATCGCACCGCCGCGCAAAAAATCGCGCTTGTAGATGCCCGACACGATCTTGAACGTCTCGGTGCGGCCCGAGCCGATCAGCCCGAACACGCCGGTGATCTGGCCCTCGAAGATCGAGAAGGAATTGTTGCGCACGACGTTGCTCATCGAAATGTCCTGCACCGACAGCACTTTCTTGCCGGCCTTGCGCAGCCTGGCCTCATCGCGCTGGCGGTAGATCTGGCCCGACAGCGTGCGCCCGACCATGGCGGCGACGATCTTGTCGCGGTCGAAGGCCGACGCGTCGTCGGTGACGACCAGTTCGCCGTCGCGCAGGATGGTGATGCGGTCGGCAATCATCAATGCCTCTTCCAGCGCGTGGCTGATGAAGACGATCGAGACACCGTTCGCCTTCAGCCGCCGGATGAGCGCGAAAAAGTGGCGCTTCTCCTCCGGCGTCAGCGTCGCTGTCGGTTCGTCGAAGATGATGATCTCGGCATTGTGGTGCACGGCGCGCGCGATTTCGACCATCTGCCGCTTGGCGGCGCCCAACGTCGCCACCATGGCGTTCGGATCGACCGGAAAATTCAGCGACTGCAGGAACTGCTGTGCTGAGATATACGTGCCGCGCAGCCGGTTGAGGAATTTTTCAGTACCGAGATAGAGGTTCTGCGCCACCGTCATCGACGGCACCAGGCTGGTCTCCTGGAACACCATGGCAATGCCCGCTTCGAGCGCGGCATGCGGTGAGGCGTAGGCGATCTCCTGGCCCTTATGGAACATCTTGCCCGAGGTGGCATCGACCACTCCGGCGATGATCTTGGTCAGCGTCGACTTGCCTGCACCGTTCTCGCCGAGCAGCGCATGGATTTCGCCCTTGCGTAGCTCGAAGGTGACGTTCTTCACCGCAGGCACGCCGCGGTAATTCTTGGTGACGTTCTCGAGGCGAACGATCGGTTGCATCAGAAACCTCCCGAGGCAAGGTCGACGGCCAGCACGCAGTCGCCGCCCTTCGAGGCGATCAACAGCCCTCCGTCCCTTTCCGCCACGCTGCAGATGCCGTGGCGCGTGCCGTTGGCGCGGCTGTGCAGGCTGAACCGCGGCTGCATGTTTTGGTCGAGCCTGACCACCAGCCCGTAGGAGCGGCTCGGCGACCATGGCTTGTGGATGCCCATGGTTCGGATGCCGCCGCATTGCAGCGGCTCGAGGAAACTGCGGTTGGAGGCCAGCGCCGGCGCGATCCAGTAGGCCGGCGGCACCTGTCCGATCATATCCTGGCGATAGTGCGTTTCCTGCAGCACGAATTCGATCAGCCGGTTGCGCGGCGCGAACAGGGTCAGCCACGCTCCGCCATCGCCGGCCGGCGACAGCCGCGCGGGATAACCGGGCAGATGCGTCAGCACGGTCGAGCGATTGCCGGTTGTGCCATCGAAACGGACGAGCTGGTGGCGCCAGCTTTCACTCACCAGCACATCCTTGCCGATCGGATGCAGCCCATAAGGGAAGGCGATGTCGCCGGCCAGCTTGCGGAACTCACCGCCTGCCGCATCCCGCTTCCAAAGCGAACCGGAGGCGCCCTTCTTCATCAGATCGGCGGCCCATTGCGACGGCGTGTGCTCGGCCGACCCATTAGCCAGCCAAAGCCCGCCGTCCTCGGCATAGGCAAGAGCGGTGATGCAACGGATTCCGGCTGGCAGCGACACCTCCCTGCCCGCGATGAACAGCTTGCCGCTCTCCAGCCCTACCGTGAGTTCGCCTGAAGGCGACAGCGACAGCGCCGTGACAGGAGACGGAAAGGTCTCGACCACGACGGGTTCCACACCGACAGCAATCCCAAGGACGGCGTTGCCGCTTGAGGCGAGCAGCCGGCCACCGGCAACCAGCAGATTGTCGGGCTCGGTCAGTTCGGCGAAAGCCGGCGCATCATCGAGCCGCGTGTTCGGCCGGAAGGCGCCGTCGAGCGGCGGGATGGTCACTGCCTTGCCGCGAAACATATCCAGGATCGGATCGAGGATCATGGTTGCGCCCCCCAATAGGAAGCGGGGCTGGTCCAGTTCGGGTCGGCACCCCTGATCTTGTAGCGGCCGATGCGGTTGTTGAGGATGCCGCCGACGAACAGATATCCCTTGTGCTCGCGCATCGAGGTGACCATCGGGTGCGCGCCGCCCGTCAAGTCGCCCATCGCCTCGACGATGCCGCCCTTCTCGTTGAATTTCACCACGCCGCCGGTGTTGATGTTGGGAAACAGCCATTCGTCCTGCGGCAGCCGGCGCGTCATGCGCTTGCGCATGTCGGGATGGCGCAGCGAAAGGTCGAAGCTCGGCGTGCGCATACCCAGCCACGCCATCCAGTAATTGCCGTCCGAGGCCCGGTTGATGTTGTCGGGATACCCCGGCATGTCGCGGATGACACATTCGGCGGTGCCCGCCTTCGGCCCTTCCAGCCAGTAGCGATGCACGCGGCAGGCCCAGCTTTCGGCGAAGAACAGCGACTTGCCGTCATGCGCCATGCAGACGCCATTGGTGTAGCGGTAGCCGTCGAGCAGCGTCTTCGTCGAGCCATCCCGGGGATCGTAGACCAGCAGGCGGCCGGTGGCGCGGTTCTCGATCGAGTCCAGCGCCCAGTCATGCGCATCATAGCGCTTGGTCGAGTCCGTGAAATAAATGCGGCCGTCCGGCGCGATATCGCAATCATTGGGATCGCGCAGCCGTGCATCGTCGACGATCGACGTCCAGGAACGCGACGTCTCGGCGGATAGACGCTTGACCTCGCGCTGCGGTGAAACCGAATACAGCCCCATGGCGCCAACGCAGCTGATCAGGTTGCCCGATTTATCGAAGGCGAGCCCCAGCGGAAAGCCGCCAATATGGGCAAACACTTCCGACCTGACATAATCGGGCGCGAAGAAGCGGACGATCTCGCCATGGCGGGTGCCGCAATAGAGATTGTCGTCGCGGTCGAGGATGACGTCTTCAGGCCCCTCCAGTTCGCCAAGCCCGATATGGTCGGCTGAAGACAACCGGTTGTCGAGCGCGTAAGGCGTGCCGGAGCCCGGCACCGCGGACTGTGTTTCGCCCATCTTGAGATAGACCGGCGCGACATAGACCTCGTTCAGTACCTTGTGGCGGTTCTTCAGCCAGCGGATGTCGATGGTCACAGCCACCGCAAGCATGATGCCCAGAACCATCTGGTTGGTGCCGGTGCCGTAGCCGAGCCGGATCAGCCCGTTGGTCATGGTGAGCACAATGATGGCGCCCATCAGGCCCTTGATCACCGAACCGCGCCCGCCGCCGAGGCTGACGCCGCCGACCACCGCAGCGGTCAGCGCCATGATCTCCAGGTTGAGGCCGGTGCCTGGCCCTGCCCCACTCAACCGGCAGGCGATGAGAAAGCCGCCGATCGAGGCGCAGAAGCCGGAAAAGACATAGGTCATGAACACGGTGCGGCGCACCCGGATGCCGGCATTGTGCGCCGAGCGGCGGGAACCGCCGACCGCCAGGACATGCCAGCCGGGCCGCGAGCGCGTCAGCGCGATATGGGTGACGATGGCGAGGATGATTGCCAGCCACACCGAGACGGAGAGCCCCCAGAAGGTGCTGTCGCCGATGAAGTCGAGCACATCCGATGTGGCCGTCGAAAGCTGCACATCGGCTGCATAGGTGGTGACCAGGATGTCGAACAGCGCCCGCCCGAAGATGAAGGTCACCAGCGTGGTGAGGAAGGCGCGCAGCCTGAGGTACCCGACGAGGTATCCATTGATGGCACCGAAGATCAACCCAGTGGCGAGCGAGGCGGCCAGCGCCAGCCAGATCGACTGTTCCAGGATGAAGAAGACATAGACGGCGGAGAAACAGGACAGCGCGAAGATCGAGCCGACTGAGAGATCGATGCCGCCGCCCAGCATCACCACGGTCATGCCGGTGACCACCATCGAGAACTCGCCGAGCTGGCGGGTCGATTCCTGCAGCGAGGAGAGCTTGAAGAAGCCCGGAATGAGCGAGCCGAACGTGGCCAACGTCACCACCAGCGCCAGGAAAGGAATGGCGTTGTCGGTCCAGCGCTTGGTCAGGATCTCGCCGACCAGATGGTCGGGCACGAGATTGTAGCGCCAGGACTGAAGGCGTTCGCGAAAGGTCATCGGCTGCTGCTATTCCATGAGAAAAAGGGCCGGGTTGTTCCCGAGGCATGGCTTCGGGTAATTCTCGATCTCGCCGCTGCCCTCATCCGCCTGCCGGCACCTTCTCCCCGTATAGAGACGGGGAGAAGGGAAGCGCACCAACGTCGGCGTCCCCCTCTCCCCGTTCTTCACGGGGAGAGGGTAAGGGTGAGGGCAGCGCAAACCGCTAGCGATTAGAGATGGCCCAAGCCACCTCGCTGACATTAACCGCGCGACACTATTTCGCCGCCGCCTCGGCCTGCAGCGCCTTCAGGTCCCAGCAGCTGTCGGGCCTGAGGTCGGCCTTGGTCGTCGCCTTCTCCAGCGTGTAGATGTAGGTGTGCGAGGTGCCGGCCGGCTGGCCGCTCTGCAGCAGGAATTTTATGATGGCGTTCATGTCGCCCGACTGGCGTGCAAGATCGGTCATCACCACGGCGCCATAGGTGCCGTCGTTCAGCTTGTCGCAATCGGCCGCCTTTTCGCCGCCGCCGGTGGTGACCAAAAACACCTTGCCGTCGAGCTTGGCGTCGCGGATCGCGGCGGATGCACCGGTCGCGTCACCATCCCAGAAATCGATGATCGAGCAGATGTCGGGGTTCTGCTGCAGCATGGTCGTGGTCACATTGCGCGAGGTCGTGGCATCCCAGTTGGAGTCGGGCTTTGCCACGACCTTGAAGTCGGGATGCTTGTCCAGCACCTTCATGATGCCGGCATACTGGTAGAGGCTGGAAGAGTTGGCCTGGTCGCCCTGCACCAATCCGATTTTCTTGGACGAGTCCTCGCCGCAACCCTTGATCGCCGCTTCAGCCTCGAGCTGGCCGAGCCGGTCCCAGTCGCTGCCGACAAAGGCGTCGGCGGGAAAATTCGCCGGATTGTCGACCAGGATTACATAGGTGCCGGCCGCCTGCGCCTTCTTCATCAGCTTGGAATAGGAGTTGAGGTCCGGTGCATGGATGATCAGCACATCTGGTCTTGTGTCCGACGAGATCGCATCGGTGATCGCCTGCGCGCCGGCATCGACCACCCAGTTCGGGTCGCGCGTCTCGAACGTGCCGCCCCAGGCCTCGACCTCCTTCTTCAGGTAATGCGCCCAGCCCTGCGCCAGGTCGAAGCCCATCGCCAGCGGTACCAGCATGACGCGCTTGCCTTTCAGCGCTTGTGCATAGGCAGCAGGGCCTGGATCGTCAGCGGCGAAGGTCGGCGCCACGAAGGCGGTGACGGCAAGGGCCGTGGCAGCCGCCATGAGTGTTCTGATCAGTTTCATGTGTCATCCTCTGGTTCGGTTTTCATTGCCGGCCGATCGTTCCGATCGCACCGGGTACCCCGAGCAAGATGGGCTAGCCCATCTGCCCTAAATATCGCCCTGCTGCGCGGTCTGTTCGTCGCGCGGATTGATGATGCCGTCGACGATGATGGCGCCGAGCAGGATCGCCGCCTTGATCAGGTTCTGGTAGAGCAGCGGAATGTCGATGATGGTCATGGCGTTGAGCAGGATGCCGATCAGTGCTGCGCCCACCAGCACGTTGCGCACGCCGCCTCGCCCGCCCGACAATCCGATGCCGCCGATCACCGCCACCAGCACGATGTCGTAGAGCAGCGTCGAGTTGACGACCCGCGTGTTGATCGAGTGCAGGCTGGCCGCCGTCAAAAGGCCCGCGATCAGCGCCACGAAAGCGGACAGCACATAGCGCAGCACCAGCATCGGCCGCACCGGAATGCCGATGTTGCGCGCCGCCACCGGATTGTCGCCGGCGAAATAGATGTAGCGGCCCCATTTGGTGTAGCGCAGGAACAGGAAGAACAGGAAGGCGAGCCCGGCGAAGACGAACACCTCGATCGGAACGTCGAGAAAGCGCAGACCGCCGAGCAGTTCCACCCAATGGCCCTGAGGCACCGGCACCGCGTCCTGCGTGATCAATTGCGAACGCACATAGCCGAAGACGAAGGAGCCGGTCGCCAGCGTGACGAAGATCGCCGGCACATCGGCATAGGCGACGAGAAAGCCGTTGAGCAGGCCGATGGCGAGCACGCCGGCCAGCACATAGGCGAAGGCCAGCCCGTCCGGCGTTCCGGTGTTGAGCAATTGCAGGTACCAGGCGACCGACATCGCCATGATCGCCACCGCCGACAGGTCGATGCCGCGGCCGATGATGACGACGGCCATGCCGAGCGCCAGTATGCCCAGCACCGACACCGAGCGGACGATGGCGACGAGATTGTTGGGATCTATGAAACCCGGCAGGCCAATTGCGGCGGCGACGAACAGCACCACCGCTATGGCAAAGACAATGCCTTCCTGATTCAGGCTCCTGAAGTTCAGCCAGCCGGCCATGTTCATTGTCTGCTTTCACCCCGATGGCAGCGCTGCCACCCCTGGGTCGAAAACTAATCGGCTCAGCGTCGCTTCGTCAAATGAATCCGCGTTCAAAACGTGGGCTTGCGATGAGATTCGCAAAGTGGACGCATTGATTGCCGAATCTGGCGCAATGCCCGGAAACTTAAACGCTTTTGGCAATTGTTTGCACCATCTCGGCGCATTGCGAAAGCGTCACACCAAGGCGAAAGGCGAAGACGGAATTTAACCCCGCGATGGTCGGGAAAATTCGATTTCAGTTCCCGGCAACATGGCCCGAGACCTCGGCGCCGGCGGTCCTCGGCAACATCAGGAAACGAAACGACGTCACCAGCCCGATGACGCCGATCACCAGGAAGGCTGCTCGAAAATCCACGAGATCGAGCGCCGGCCGGCCTCTCGCGATCTGCGACAGGTTGAGGATCGCCGCCGCCACGGCAACGCCGAACAGCATCGCCACCTGCTGCAGCATCGAAGACAAGGTCGCTGCGGAACTCCGCTGCCCGGCGGCGATATCGGCGAAGGCCAGCGTGTTGAGCGCGGTGAACTGCATCGAGCGCGACAGGCCGGCAATCAGCATCAGCGCCACCACCAGCGCCTGCGGCGTCTGCGGCGAGATCGCCGCGCAAGCCATGATCGATGCCGACGCGATGATGCCGTTGACGACCATCACCGAGCGAAAGCCGAAGCGACGCAGCATCGGCGTCGTCACCGTCTTCATGCCGAGATTGCCAAGGAAATAGGCCAGGATCATCATGCCGGCGTCGACGGGCGAGAGGCCGAAGCCGACCTGGAACAACAGCGGCAATAGAAACGGCGTGGCGTTGATCGCAACCCGGAAGATGGTGCCGGCGGCAAGCGTCGAGATGGCGAAGGTCTGCACCTTGAACGACGACAGGTCGAGCAGCGGATGCGGCGCGCGATGGAGATGACGCACCGCCAGCCATCCGACGACGATCCCCGCCGCGATCAGCCCCACCGTCGGCAAGGCGCCATCCTCCGGATGCGCGATGCGCTCCAGGCCATAGAGCAGGCAGGCGAGCCCCAGCGACGTCAGGAAGAAACCCGGCCAATCGAGCGGCTTGGGATCGGCTTCACGGTCACCGGGGATGAAGCGGGCGACCAGCGCCAGCCCGATCATGCCGAGCGGAATGTTGATGAAGAAATTCCAGTGCCAGGACAGATAGGTGGTGATGAAGCCACCGAGCACCGGCCCGACGACAGGCGCGAACAGCGCCGGCCAGGTGATCAGCGCCGTGGCGTTGAGCAATTCGGATTTCGACGCGTTGCGCAGCACCAGAATGCGGCCGACCGGCGTCATCATGCCCCTGCACGGCACGGGCAATGACGAATTCGGTCAGGTTCTGCGAAAAGCCGCAGGCAAGCGAAGCCAGCGTGAACAGCGCGATGGCGACAAGGAAGATGTTGCGCGCGCCGAAACGGTCGGCGAGCCAGCCCGACAGCGGCACGAACACCGCCATGATCAGCATGTAGACGGTGATGCCGATGCTCATCGCCACCGCCGGCACGCCGAACGATTCCCCCATCTGCGGCAGCGAGGTCGAGATGATCGTCGAATCCAGCAGTTGCATGAAGAAGGCGATGGCGACGATCAGCGCCACGCGCCGCGAATTCCCGGCTGGGTCGGCTGAAGCTTCGGTCTCGGAAATGGCAGTCATGACGGACCGCTTTGAACAGCATTTGGCCGATGGCGTCCAGACAACAGCCAACAAACTTTCGTGTCGCGCCGCGGCCTGTTATGGATGAGCGGGGTGGCCGAGGAACGCAGACGCATGAAGCCTATCTATATCGACTACCTCAATGCCCTCGACATCGAAGCCCTTGCCATGACCGATGCCGAGATCATCGGTGCGGTCGAGGCCGGGCTCATCGCACAAGGCAAGGGCCAGACGGTGATCGAGCCGCGTGTCCACCTCGAACCCGACCCGTCCTTCCACGGCCATTTCAATGTCCTGCGCGGCTACGTCGCGCCGCTCGATACCGCGGGCGTCAAGATCGTCGGCGACTATGTCGACAACTACCTTCACGGCCTGCCTTCGGAATTCGGCATCCTCAATTTGTTCGATCCGCGCACCGGCACCCCACGCGCCATCCTCGACGCCACCGTCATCACCGACATGCGCACCGGCGCCGTCACCGCCATCGGCGCCAAACATCTGGCGCGCAAGAACTCGAAAGTGCTGGCCCATATCGGCGCGCGCGGCACCGCCTACTGGAACGTGCGCCTGCTCGACCATCTCTTCGATTTCGACGAAATCCGCGTCCACTCGCGCCGGCCGGAAAGCCGCGACGGCTTTGCCGCCAAATTGTCGGCCGACCTCGGCAAGACGGTCACCGCCGTGGCCGACTGGAAAAGCTGCGTCGAAGGGGCCGACATTGTCGTCGAGGCCTCGCGCCTGCCGGAGCCGCAACCGCTGCTCAAGACCGAATGGATCAAGCCCGGCGCGCTGGTGGTGCCCTATGGCACGATGAGCGCGGTGGAGCTGTCGCTGACCGACATCATGCAGAAGATGGTCGTCGACGATTGGGGCCAGTGCAAGGGCGGCAAGTTCGGCTCGCTGCGCGCCCATGTCGAGACCGGGCGGCTGAGCGAGACGACGCTGCATGCCGAACTCGGCCAGATCGCCGCCGGCCTGAGGCCGGGACGGCAGAGCGACGACGAGACCATCCTGTTCTGGCATCGTGGCCTGTCGCTGTCCGACATCGCGCTTGGCAAGGCGATGCTGGCCAAGGCACAGGCGCAAGGCATCGGCCAGAGGCTGCGCTTCGCATGAGCGCGCTCGTCCTCACCGGGGCCGGCGTCAGTGTCGGCGATGTCGCCGCCGTCGCCCGCGAGGCGCGCAAGGTGGAAATCGGAGCCGATGTCATCGGCAGGCTGGAGAAGGCACGAAAGGTGCTCGACCAGGCCGCAGCCTCGGGCCAGCAGATCTACGGCCTGAACACCGGTCTCGGCGCCAATCTCGGCACATCGGTCGAGGGTGACGCCAGCGCCTTCCAGCGCCAGTTGCTCGAAGGCCGCAGCGGCGCGGTCGGCGGGGCCCTGCCGGTCGAAACCGTGCGGGCAACCATGCTCGCCCGCCTGACGATGCTGTCGGCGGGCGGCTCCGGCCTGTCGCCCGCAGTGTTCGTTGCCCTGGTCGATGTCCTCAACGCCGGCGTCCATCCGGTGATGCCGTCGCTCGGCTCCATCGGCGCCGGCGACCTGGTGCTGATGACCGCGATCGCCCGCCTGCTGATCGGCGAAGGCGAAGCCGATTATCAGGGAAGGCGCATGCCGGCGGTCAAGGCGCTGATGATGGCCCGTCTCGGCCCCATCGGCCTGGCGCCCACGGATGGGCTGTCGCTGATCAACGCTTCCGCCGTCTCCGCTGGCGGCGGCTCGCTTGTGGTCACGGACGCGTTGTCGGCCCTTGACCAGCAGCAGCAGGCCGGCGCGCTGACCATGGAAGGGTTTGGCGCCAACCGCACCATCCTCGACCCGCGCCTGCACATGGCGCGGCCAGCCGCTGGCCAGCAGGAAGCCGCCAAGGCGCTGCACGATCTTCTCGCCCGCGACGAAGCGCCGGCGCCCACCACCCTACAGGATCCGCTGTCGATCCGCTGCATGCCCTCGATCCATGGCGTGCTGATCGAGGCGATCGGCCAGGCAAAACGCGCCGTCGAGATCGAACTCAATGCCGCCGCCGACAACCCGCTGGTTCTGAGCGACGACGGGCTGGTGCTGTCGACCGGCAACTTCCACACCGCTTCGCTGGCGCTCGCCTTCGAGGCGCTCAGCCTGGCAATCGCTCAATGCGCGGCCGCCAGTGCAGCCCGCTTCGTCCAGCTCACCGGCTCGGGCCGCAACAGCCTGCCGAAATATCTGTCGCCGGTCGGCGGCGCCTCGGCCGGTTTCGTGCCGCTGCAGAAGACGGTGACATCGATCCTGGCTGCCATCCGTCACAAGGCCAATCCGGTGATGCTCGACTTCCTGCCCGTCTCGGAAGGCGTCGAGGATCACGCCACGCAGACGCCGCTGGCGGTTTCGAAATGCGCTGACATGATCGTGCTGTGGCGGCGGTTGATCGCTTTCGAACTGATGGCGGCCGCCCAGGCCGTCGACCTGCGTGAAGGGTTGACGCTGGCACCAGGCACGTCAGCCGTCCACACGGCGATACGCGCGCTGGTCCCTTCCCTGAAGGAGGACCGGCCGCTCGGCGTCGATGCGGAGGCACTCCACGCCGCGCTGGCCGGCAATGCGTGGCGGCCGGCCCTAGCTCCGGCCGACCTTGTCGAGAAACAGGCGTAGCTCGGTCGGGTCCATGTGCACGATGTGCCTGTCCTCGGGATAGGCGCCGCTGTTGACGTCGGCGACATATTCGGAGAACGCCGCCACCCGCTCGGCCTGCAGCCGGTCATACTCGGCGGCGAAGTTGCGATAGACCTTGGAGTGGCGCGGCATGTGGCCTCTGTTCTGGCCAAGGATGTCGTCGGCGAATAGATATTGCGCGTCGCAGCCGGTGCCCGCGCCCATCGACAGCATGATCAGCGACGTCCGCTCCGAGATCGCCTTCGCCACTTCGACCGGCACAACTTCTATTTCGGCGCCGATGGCGCCCACTGCCTCCAGTTGCTTCACCGCCTCGAACACCTGCATGGCCGTGTCGGCGGACTTGCCGACAGCCTTGAAGCCGCCTGTCCAGGTCGCGCGCGATGGAATGAGGCCGACATGGCCGATGACGGGAATGGCATCGTCCGCCATCCGCTTGATGGTGGCATAGCCGGCGCTGCAATAGACCGCGTCGGCGCCGGCCTTGTAGAGCCGAAAAGCCCAACGCAGGAAATCGTCCGATGTGCCGATCTCGTAGAAATTGTCGCCCGGCATGGTGAACAGGCTGGGCGCCGCATCGCGGTATTGCGGATTGAGCACCAGTTCGGGCGGCACCGAGACGATGTCGACCCCTGCCCGCTCGGCGGCTTCCGCCTCATCCAGTGTCAGCACGCGCAGCATGGTCAGCTGCCGCTTGCCCTTCATGGCGCGCAGATCGGCGACGGTCGGTCTCTTTCGGCTCATTGAACTCTTGTCCCTGTTTCTGGATGGCGGCTCGTCAGCCGATCTCGATCATCACCTTGCCAGCTTCGATTCGGACTGGATAGGTCTTGAGGTTGACGCAGACCGGCGCGCCCTTGGCCTGGCCGGTCTTGTAGTTGAAGCGGCCATTGTGCTTGGGACATTCGATGATGTCGTCCATGACAAGCCCGTCGGCCAGATGCGCCTTTTCATGCGTGCAAAAACCATCGGTGGCGAAGAACTCGTCATCCGGCGAGCGATAGATCGCGAAGCTCCGCCCACCATGGTCGAAGCGGATGACATCCTCTTCCTCGACATCGTCCACGGCGCACGCTTCCAGCCACTCGGCCATCTCAATCTCCTGCGGACATTATCGATCGCTATTCGGCCGCCGCCGACATATCGACCTCGTGGAACTCGCCGCGATAGGGGCTGGCCGTCGGCGGCAGTTCGCGCTTGAGGTAATAATCCTCGTATTTCAGCTGCCGGAGCAGCACCGGCCAAACCTCGCGGTAGGCATGCCACATCGACGGGTTCGGCTGGGGCAGATCATGCTTGATCAGTTCGTGCAGCCTGGGCAGCGCGTGATAGGGCACCATCGGGAACATGTGGTGCTCCACATGGTAGTTCATGTTCCAGTAAATGAACCGGCTGATCGGGTTCATGTAGACGGTGCGGGTGTTGAGCCGGTGGTCGACGACATTGTCGGCCAGACCGATATGCTGCAGCAGGCCGGTCGTCACCATGTGCCAGGTGCCGTAGAGGCGCGGCAGGCCGATCAGCACCAGCGGTATCCACGACCTCAGCGCGATGGCAAGCGCGATCGTCCCGACATAGATGGCGACGTGCCAGCGGGCGGCGACGACCGCCCTATGCTGTTCCATCTCGGGGATATAGCTCTTCTCTTCATCCGACAGCCTGCCGAAGGCCTGTCGCACCAGCGTCGGCAGCGAATAGCGGAAATCGAGAATGCCGGTGAACGCCAGCCCCGCCTTCAACAGGTCCGGCGGACGCATGACGGCGATCTCGGCGTCGCGGCCGACGATGATGGTGTCGGTGTGGTGGCGGGCATGGCTCCAGCGCCATTGCACGGGATTGCGCATCAGCATGAACGAGGCGATGTGATAAACGACATCGTTCATCCAGCGCGTGCGGAACGCCGTGCCGTGGCCGCACTCGTGCCAGCGCGAGTCGCTCGACGAGCCGTAGAGCACGCCGTAGACGAACAGGAACGGCACCGTCCACCACGAACCCCAGAACCAGACGATGCCGGCGGCCGAACCCAGGATCGCGACAATCCAGATGACGGTGTCGCGGATCGCCGGGCCGTCGGAACGCTGCATAAGTTCCTTCATCGCCTTGCGTGAGACGTCGGTGTGGTACCACTCGGCCGAGGCCAGGCCGGTCTCGATCGCGGCCCGGGTGCTTTCGCCGACCAGGCTGTAGTCGCGCTTCTTTGCCATCGTCGTCACACTGACCTCCAATCGTCGCGCACCGCTGGCAATCCGGTCCGCCGGCCGGAGGGCTTGCTTTGGATGAATGTCGCGCTCATGTCCTGCCGGCCAGTCTTGGAAAGTTTCCGGAAGGCTCAGGATAATCCTGCTCGGGCTGTCGGGCGATAGCCGCGATCCTGGCTTCGGCCGCCGCGATCTCACCGGCGCCGTCGAGAACCCGGAACACCGCGTCGTAGGCCCGGCTTTCGCCATGCTCCAGCCAGATCATCTCGCCGCGCTCGCGGGCGGCGAGATCGCCCAGCACATGGTGGGTCGAAGGCTCCATCCCCAGCGCGTACTGCCCGGCCTGGAAATTCTGCCACTGGTAGGCACACGGCAACTGGTCCTTGCGCGTCACCAGTTCGAGACCGAGCCCGATGCGGTCGTTGACGACGGCCACCGGCACCTCGCCATTGGCATCGGCAGCCATCTCATGCTGCCAGACCTGTTCGCTGAAGCCCGGTTGCGGCGCAGGCGCCGTGCGATAGCCGACCTTCTGCGCCGCGTAGCGCTCGCCGGCATGGCCGGCCCAGACGACGTCGCGGATCGGCGCCAGATAACGCGAGCCCTCATCCAGCAAGGGATGGCTGATATTGACATGATAGAAATACATATGCGGCGTGCGGTTGAAGCCGTGATTGACGACATGGTCGGAAAGCCGGATCTCGTTGCCGCCGACATCGGCCTCGATGCGGCGGATGAGATGGAGGTCCTCGCCGAATACCGCCGATTGCTGGACGATGCCTTCGGCCCACAGCACGCAACGGTCGCCGTCCCAACGCTCGCCATAGCCGGTCAGCCGCGCCGGGATGGTGCCGACACGGCCATGCAGCGAATGGAGCACCGTCTTCCTGCCGGGGTAGTTGTAGCTGTCGGCGGGTACGGTCTCACGGCCCAGAACATGGTCGAGGCCGCAGGTGACGAGCAGGCCGGAGAACGAGCGCGCCCAGGCCAGCCCCCCTTCCCCTTCATACTCGTGCAGGCCCGGATGGCGAAAGCCGCTCGGTGAATGCCAGCCGATCGCCTGGCCCTTGAAGTCGCAATCGGCGATGTCGAGCGCCCGGTCGACCAGCGCGGTGAAGCGCAGGCCCGAGCCGGTGCGGAATTCGAGCATACGGATGCCGCGCTCCACACCGTCGCCGAGCGTCATCAGCCGCACGCCGGCGAATTGCGACAGCATGCCGGATCGCTCGGCCACTTGCCGGCGTGACAGCGTCTTGCCGTATAGCTCTACCATGCGACGCCCTTCACTTTGCCCTCGCCTCCTTGAGCAAGGCCGACATGTCGGCGCCGGTGATGATGCTTTCCACGGTCAAGAGGTCGGTGTCGGCGACCGTCTGTTCGGCGACGATCTCACCGCGCCGCATCACGACGATGCGGTCGGCGACCTGGAAGACATGGTGGATGTTGTGGGTGATCAGCAGCACCGAATGGCCGGCGTCGCGCACCTCCTTGACGAAACGCAGCACGCCATGGGTCTCCTCGACGCCGAGATTGTTGGTCGGCTCGTCGAGGATGATGACCTTGGCGGCAAACTGCATGGCGCGCGAGATCGCGATCGACTGACGTTCGCCGCCCGAAAGTGTGCTCACCAGCGCGTCCGCGTCGAGCTTTTTCGAGATGCCGACGCGCTTCAGCAACGCCGAGGCGGCTTCGCGCAGCTTGGCGAGGTCGAGCGGCGCGAACACGCCGAGCCAGCCGAAATTGACCGGCTCGCGGCCGAGGAAAAGATTGCGCGCGATGCTGAGGTCCGGCGCCAGCGACGTGTCCTGGTGGATGGTCTCGATGCCGAGGTCCATGGCATCGCGCGTCGAGCGGATCGAAACCTTCTCGCCGCGCACATAGATGTCGCCGCGATCGACGGGGAAGACACCCGAGATCGCCTTGATCAGCGTCGATTTGCCGGCGCCATTGTCGCCGAGCAGCGCCACCACCTCGCCTTCCCGCAATGTCAGCGAGGCGTTCTTCAGCGCCCGCACGCTGCCGAAGGACTTTTGCAGGTTCTGCAGCCGAAGTACTTCTTGCATCATCGTCAGCCCCTTGCGGCGTTCTTCTGCAGCAAAGCGTGCAGGATGAGCATGGCGAGGATGATCAGGCCGACAAAGATGTTGTAGGCGAGCCCCGGCACGCCGATCAGCACGATGCCGTTTCGGATGGCGCGCAGCATCAGCGCGCCGACGATGGTGCCGAGGATCGTACCGCGTCCGCCGGTCAGCGCCGTGCCGCCGACGACCACCATGGCGATCACCTCCAACTCGTAGCCGGTGCCGGCCACCGGCGAGGCGGCGGAGATGCGGAAGGCGCTGATCATGCCGGCAAGGCCGGCCAGCATGGAGGTCGCGACGAACAGCCAGATCTTGACGCTATCGGCGGGCACGCCGCGCGCCACCGCCGCGTTGCGGTTCGAACCAATGGCGCTGATCCAGTTGCCGAGCTTGGCGTAACGCAGGATGTAGATGGCAAACGCCGAAAGGCCGATGAACCACCACAGCGATGTGTAGAAGCGGAACGAACCGATGTTGAAGCTGCCCGCCAGCAGTGTCACGAAGAATCCCGGCTGGTCCCAGGATTTCAGCGGAAAGCCCTGCGTGATGTAAAGCGCTGCCCCGCGCACGACGAGCAGCATCGACAGTGTCACCAGGAAGGACGAAATGCCGATCTTGGTGACGATCAGTCCGTTGATCGCGCCGATCGCGATGCAGAGCAGCAGCCCGGTAAGCAGCGCCACGCCGATATCGACGCCCCCATTCTGCACCAGCAGCATCACCACCACAGGCGCCAGCCCGAACACGGCGCCGACGGAAAGGTCGAATTCGCCTGCCGTCAAAAGCAGCGTCATGCCGAGCGCGATGATGCCGAGTTCGGGCAGGAACGCCATCATGTTGGAGATGTTGAGCGGCGACAGGAAATTGGCGTCGGCGACAGCAAACACCGCCAGCAGGACGATGAGGATGATGAAGGAGGAGAATTGCGGCGAGCACAGCAGGCTGGACCTGCCTTTCGCCCTCGGCGCGTCGTCTTCTGCGGCAATTGTCATGACTGCTTGGACCATGCTTGGAAAAACGCCCGCCGCTTTAGGCGGGCGCCGGCTTCTCATTTCTTGTCGTAGAGCTTCAGGATCGGCTCGACGCTGGCGGCGTCGTAGAGACCGAAAGTATGGATGTCGTAGCCGATCGGTTCGCCCGAGGCAGCGAGCCCGAGCAGCGCCACCGGCATGAAGCCCTGCGCGGACGGGTACTGCCAGGCGGCGGCGTTGACGAAGCCATCCTTGACGGCCTGCGCCGTCTCCTTGGAATTGCCCCAGCCGACGACGGGGATTTTGCCCGCCGGCACACCGGCGCCATCGAACACGCGCTTGACGCTGGCCGCCACGGAATCGCCGAGCGCGATGATCGCCGGCGGATTGTTGGCGACCATGTAGTCGGTCATCTTGGCGATGATGCCGGCCGGGTCGGTGCCGCAATCGACCACGTCATATTTGATCCCCAACGGATCGAAAACGCTGGCAATGCCCTCAGTCTCGAGCTGCTGATAGCTGGCGCCGGGAACCTCGACCGGCAGGAAAACCTTGTCGCCCTGCTTCACCATCTTGTGGTCGACGAGGTATTTGGCCCAGGTGACGCCCGCTTCCTTGAGATCCGCGCCGACATAGGCCTGCCGTCCGGTCGCCGGATCGTCGGTGTTGAAGAACACGATCGGGATGCCGGCCGACTTTGCCGCTTTCACCTCCTCGGTCCACAGGCCCGGCTGCGCCGAGGTGGTGGCGATGCCGTCGGGCTTGGCGGCAAGCGCCGAATTGAAGGCCTCCTTCTGTGCCGCCATGTCGCCGCCGCTGAAGGAGATCTTGCAGGTCACCTTGAGCTGGTCGCAGGCCTTGGTCGCGCCGGCGTTCCAGTCGATCCAGAACGCATCCGACGGGCCGCCATGCGACAAGAGATAGAAGGTCTTCTGGCTGTCCTGCGCCTGCGCCGTCGTGCCAAGGGCGACGCCGGCGAGCACTGTCGCGGCGGCAGCCAGTTTCCAAGCGAATTTCAACATTCTTTCCTCCCTTGTTTGACGCCGCGCCGCCACGCACCGGGCGGCGCGGCTAGCCGTCACAGGCCGTTGGCGCGGAACTTCCCGTCGAGGAACGTCTTGGCGCGCGGCACGTCGTCCTCCGACAGATGCTCGATGATCACAGGGATGTTCGGATGCTTTTCAGCCAGCCGCTGGAGATAGAGGTCGTAGTTCAGCGAACCGAGGCCGGGCGCCGGCAGTTCGATTTCACCAACCCCACGGAAGGTGTGGCTTTCCATCGCGTCGGCGTCACCGATGTCGGCATGCTTCTCCGACTTGTCGTCGCCCGAGCGCTTGACGTCCTTGGCATGCGCGATCTTGATCTTGTCGGTCAGCGTGTCGAACACCTGGTTCAGGATCTGGTCCATCCGGTCGATGTTGTGGGTCTCGAAATAATTGGTCGGATCCATCAGCAGGCCGAGACCGGGATGATCGACCTGCGCGAACATCCTGACCGTCTCCTCGACCGAGCCGACGACGTTGTTGACATAGGTTTCGAGCAGGAACACCGCGCCGTGGTCATAGGCCGTCTGGGCGAGGTCGGCGATCACCTTGCGGCATTCCTCGAACCCTTCCTCGGTCTTGTTCTTGGGGTGATGCACCCAGTCGGATTCGGTGTTGTAGGTGCCGGTTTCCGAGATCACGTAAGGCGAGCCGAAATGACGGGCGTTACGGATAATCTCCTTGAGATAGCCGACGCGCTTGTCACGCTCGGCGTTGTCAGGATGAATGATGTTGGTGTAGCCCGATACGCAGCAGACCGGCAGATTGTTGTCGCGGAAGACGTCGCGCACCTTCTTGGCCTTGTCCTTGGTGATCTGGCCGGCCGACAGGTCGACATCCCTGAAATGCAGGTCGAGCTGCACCGTATTGAAACCGAGCCCGCGGATCTTCTTCGCCGTCTCTTCAAGGCCGTACGGGAAATAGCCCGTGAAAATACCTGCCTGCATCATGATGTGAATTCCTCCCTGTAAGCGATTCAGTTGTCTGGTGTTTCAGTTGCGATGATCAGGTGGCGATTTCGGAAAGCTTGACCGTTCGGCCCTCGTCGATCGAGCGGTAGCCCGCTTCGACCAGCGCCATGGTCTTGACGTTGTCGGCGACCGACAGCGCCGGCGGCGTGCCTGTCTTCACCGCGTGCTGCAGCTGCTCCATCACGCCGATGAAGGCATGCGGGAACCACATCGTCTCCCAGCTCGGGCTGACCCACTCGCCCCCGGTCGTCTCCGCCGAGGCGTAAGTCAGTGTCGAGGCGGCACCCGTCGGCCAGCCGATCATGCCCTTGGCGACGCCCTTGGTGCCGTCGACGCGCCAGTTGATGTGCTGGTCGTCGCGATAGCCCTCCTGGCGCGGACCGGACCAGACGTCCTCCAGCGACACGGCGAGCACGCCTGTGGGGAAACGCAGCGTCGAGACGGTGATGCCGTCGGAATGGTCGAACTGCGTGCGCGGATCCTTACGCGTCAGCGTCGTGATCTCGTCGGGATCGCCGAACAGGAAGCGCAGCACGTCGAGGTGATGCACGCTCATATTGGCGAGCGTCAGCCGGTCGTAACCCTGAAGGAAAGTCTGCCAATGCGGGATGGCATGCATGTCGATCTGCGCGAAGACGATGTCGCCGAGCGCGCCGCTGTCGATGATCTGCTTCAGCACGCGCATCGACTGGTCGTAGCGCATGTTCTGGTTGACCGAGAGGATCTTGCCGGCCTTCGTCGCCTCGTCGCGCAGCTTGACCGCTTCCTCGACCGAAAGCGCCAATGGCTTCTGCGCCAGGATCGCCTTGATGTGCTTCTGCTTCAGCGCATGGCGGATCAGCGCCGGCTGCTGGTCGGGCGGAAAGGCAAGGTCGATGATCTCGACGTTTGCGTCCTCGATCAGTTGTTCAGGCGTGTCGTGGACGGTCGGGATGCTCCAACGGTCGGCGACCTTTTGCGCATTCGCCTTTGTGCGCGAAGCGATCGCCACCACCGGGAACCCCGCCTCCTTGTAAGCGGCCAGGTGGCACTCGGCCATGATCATGCCGGCGCCGACGCAGCCGATCCTGTATTCCTTCGTGCGGACCTTCACATCCGGCTCGAAGCCCTTGCCTGTCATGCCTTCCTCCCGAAATTCTGTCCTCGCGGCCGCATTCATCTTGCCAACGCGCCTCCGCCCTGTCCGAAATAATGCACGCGTGCCGGCTCGCAGAATATCGCCACCATCGCATCGGGCCTGATATCGGGCTGGCCGCGCAGCAGTGCCTTCAGCCGCGCCTGCCCGGCGGCGAGCGTCACCACGGTGTAGCCGCCAAGCGGCTCGACCTCGAACACCCGCGCCGGGCGGCCCCGGCCCGCCTTCTCGTTGTCGCTCCAGGGGCTGACCTTGATGTCTTCCGGCCTCAGTCCGATCTCGACTGCGTCGGCCGGAGCCGCGCGGTCGGCGATGCTGAGCGCGCCTTCGGCGGCTTCGACGCCGCTCTCGCCGCGAACGGATTTGAGGATGTTCATGACAGGCGAACCGAGCAGCCGCGCCACATAGGTGCTGACCGGGCGGTCATAGATCTCGGCCGGCGCGCCGATCTGCCTGATCCTGCCATTGTCCAGGATGGCGATGCGGTCGGCGATCGACATCGCCTCTTCCTGGTCATGGGTGACATAGATCAGCGTCTTGCCGAGGTCGCGCTGGATGCGCTTCAACTCAACGCGCGTTTCCTCGCGCAGCCGCGCATCGAGCGCCGAGATCGGATCGTCCATCAGGTAGGCATTGGGATCGCGCACCAGCGCCCGTGCGATCGCCACGCGCTGCCGCTCGCCGCCCGAAAGCTGTGCCGGCGGCTTGTGCAGGATATGGCCGATATGCAGCTTGGCCGCGACATCGGCGACGCGCCGCTTGATATCGACGTCGGCGACCTTCCGCTCGACCAGCGGAAAGCGGACATTGTCGAGCGCGCTCATATGCGGGAACAACGCCAGGTTCTGGAACACCATCGCCACGTTGCGCTCGGCCGGCGACACGGTGTTGACCGGCCTGCCACCGATGAGGATTTCGCCGGCATCCGGCGTCTCCAGCCCGAGCACCAGCCGCAGGATGGTCGACTTGCCCGACAGCGGCGGCCCGAAGAAGCAAAAGAACTCGTTGTCGTTGACGGTGAACGAGGCATCGTCGACGGCGAGTGTGTCGCCGTAGCGTTTCGTGACATTGCGGAAGACGATATCGGCCATGGCTCAGCCCGCCCCCATCGCAAGGCCGCTGACGGCGTCGAAGACGCGCACCGAGGACGCCGCGGGTGCGACGACGGCGGCCTGCCCGATCGACAACCCGACATCATTGTCGAAGACCGCTTTCACGGCGCCCTCGCCCTGGCCGAGATGAACGATGGTACGTGCGCCGATGCGTTCGACGAAGGTGACAGGCATGGCAAGCCCGCGCCCGTCTTGCGCCAAGGCCACTTGTTCCGGCCGGAAACCGTAGAGGACCTCGCCGCCTGCGCCGCGCACGCTGGCCGCCAGCTCATCCGGCAATGGCGGCGTGATGCCCAGCGGCCCGAGATCGACGACCAGACCCCGGTCGCTCTCCGCCGGCCTGCCCTTGAGCAGGTTCATGCCGGGCGCGCCGATGAAGCGGGCGACGAACACATTGGCCGGATTGTTGTAGACTTCGAGCGGCGTGCCGACCTGCTGCAGCACGCCATGGTCCATGACCGCGATGCGGTCGGCCATGGTCATGGCTTCCAACTGGTCGTGGGTGACATAGACCATGGTCTGCTTGAACTGGCGCTGCAGCTGTTTCAGCTCGGTGCGCATGACCGCGCGGAAGGCCGCGTCGACATTGGACAGCGGCTCGTCGAGCAGGAAGATCGCCGGCTCCATGATCGCGGAGCGGCCGATCGCCACGCGCTGCAGGATATTGACCGAGAGCCGGTCTGCCTTGCGGTCGAGCAGCGGCGTCAGTTGCAACAGTTCGGCGATGGCGCCGACGCGCCGGTCGATCTCGGCCTTGGCGGCACCCCGCATCCTCGGCCCGTAGGCAAGGTTCTGGCGCACCGTCATATGGGTGAAGATGGCATAATTCTGGAACACGAAGCCGACGCCGCGCCGGCCCATCGGCACCCCGGCCATGTCGCGCTCGCCGAACAGGATCTTGCCGCTGCTCGGCTCTTCCATGCCGGCGATCATGTTCATCGTCGTCGACTTGCCGCAGCCGGACGGCCCGAGCAGCGCCATGAACTCGCCGTCCGATATGTCGAGGTCCATGGTCTTCAGCGCCGTGAAGTCGCCGAATGTCTTGGTGAGGTGCTTGAGTTGGATCGTGCTCATGCCGGCACCTGCCTTGCCCGCGCCATGCGCTTCATGGCGAACACGGCGACGATGGAGAGCACGACCAGGGTGGCCAGCGCGATCGCCGCGACATAGCCCCAGATTAGGTCCTGCGTGGTGACCTTGTAGATGTAGACGGAGATGGTTTCGGTGGCGACGCCGGGGCCGCCGCCGGTCATGATGTAGAGCGTGTCGAAGATCTTGAAGTTCTCGATCACCCGGATCGCCAGCGCGATGATGATGATCGTCTTCATCTTCGGCAGCACGATGGTGGTGAAGCGCTGCCAGGGATTGGCGCCGAGCAGCGTCGCCGCCTTGATCTGGTCCTCCGGCACGCCGACGAGGCCCGCAAGCAGGATCAGGAACATCAGCGGCGTCCACTGCCAGATATCGGCGATCATCACCGCGATCAGCGCCAGCGTCGGGTCCGACAGCCAGGCGATGGTGACTTGCGTGCCGGTGACTGCCGACAGGATGTCGTTCACCGGGCCGCCCGACTGGAACAGCATGAAGAACATGTAGCCGGCCACCGCCGGCACCACCATCATCGGCATCAAGAGGATCGAATAGAAGATGCGCTTGCCGGGAAAATCGTCGGCGAACAGCGTCGCAAGTGCCAGGCCGAGCAGGAACTCGGCTGGCACGCAGACGGTCATGACGATGGCAGTGCGCTTCAGCGCGCTCCAGAAGCGCGCGTCGGCGGCGAGATCGGTGTAGTTGGCGAAGCTGTTCCACATCTCCCAGGCGTTCCACCAGCCGAGGCCCGAGAGCGGCGACCAGTCGGTGACGCTGATGTAGAGCTGCATCAACAGCGGAAAGGCCGAGATAAACAGCACCAGGATTTGCGCCGGCAAGGTCAGGCGAAAGCCCAGCCGCGTGCCTTCGTCGCGCAGGACTGGCTTGCCGCGCACGGCGCCCATCTCGTCCTCCGAAATCGTTGCGGTCAAGGCGCTCATTGCTTGAGCGCCCCAAAGGTCAGCCCGCGCACCAGATGGCGCTGGATGGCGATGCCCATGATGACCGGCGGCACGGCGGCGATCAGCCCGAGTGCTGCCTTGGCGCCATAGAGCTGGCCGGTCATCGAGGACGACAGCGAGGCCATGTAGACCGGGATCGTCACCCATTCGCGCGTCGTCAGAAGCAGCGCGATCAGATAGTCCGACCAGTTGAGGATGAAGACGAAGAGGGCAGCGCTAGCCAGCGGCGCGCGCATCATCGGCAACGTGATGCGGGTGAAGACCCGCAGCCGCGAGCAGCCTTCGACCAAGGCGGCTTCCTCGATCTCGCGCGGCATGTCGTCGAAGAAGGTCTTCATCAGCCAGAAGGCGAACGGCAGCGTGACGATGCCATAGATCAGCGCCAGACCCCACCAGCTGTCGGTGAAGTTGAGGAAAGCCCACATGATCATCACGGGGATCATGACGGCCATCGGCGGAAACAGCCTGAGCTGGATCAGCGCCAGCGGCAGGTTCTGCCCGGAGCCGAAGCGCGACAGGCCGTAGGCGGCGGCCGTGCCGGCCGACATGGCGATCGCGGTGCCGAACACCGCCGACAGCAGTGACGACAGGATCGGCTTCAGCGCGGTGCGGTCGAGCGCGACGATCAGATTGTTGGTGGATTCGCCGAACACGAACTGGAAATTGCTGAGCGTCGGGTTCTTCGGCCACCATGTCAGGTCCGCACCAGTCGCCGACCATTCGGCGATCGGCTTGAAGGCCATCGAGACCATCCACAGGATCGGCACCAGCGTGACGGCCATCGCCGCCAGGATCGCGGCGTAGCGGAATATCTCGAAGGGGACGGAACGCTTCATCTGGCTGCTTTTGCTGGTGGCGTCGGTTGCGGAGGGGAAGAGCTTTCGCCCCTCCCCCTCCGGATCTGATCCAGGGAGACGGATCAGCTGATCGGATCGAGAACGGTCGGCCAGGCCTCCTTGTTGGTCCTGATGGCTTCGAGCAATTTGTCCTCGCCGATGCGCCGGGCGATCTTCTTCCACTCGGTTTCGGTGTCGGCCATCGCCTGCTCCGACGTCTTGGCCTTGGTCAGCGAGGCCATGAGGTTTTCGTCCAGCGCGTTGTGGAAGGCGGTGGCGCCGGGATAGTTGATGGTCGGCACCGTTCGGGCGACCGTCTCGCGCACCACGTCCATGTGGTAGGCATGATAGGTCTGGCGCACCAGCGGATCGGAGAAATCCGAAAGCCGGAACGGATCGAGATAGCCGCCGGGGTTGGCGCTCATCCAGGCATAGATGCGCGCCGAGCCCAGCCATTGCAGCAGGAGATAGGCGACCTCCTGGTTCTTCGACTGCGACGAGACCATGCCGGTCAGCGAGAACCAGAGCACCGAGCGGCTGATCAGCTTGCCGTCGATCTCGCGGCCGGGTGGCAGCATCGTGCCGATCTTGCCGGTGACCTTGGAGTCCTTGTTGCCGGCATTGTCGAGGAATTTCGGCAGGTTGGAGAAGGCGCAGGTCATCGCCGCGCCGCCCTTGGCGAAATTGCCGTACTGCTCCGGCCAGCCCCACGAGATCGCATCCGGCGAATGATGGGCGAGCGATTCGACATATTCGTTGGTGGCCGCGATGCCGTGCTCGGAATTGATCAGCGGCTTGCCGTCATCGCCGAACAGGAACTGGTTGGGCGAGGCCATCGACACATAGCGCTGATACCAGTTGGTGTAGCCCCAGCCCTGGTTGCGCAGGTCGGTCGAGCCGAACAGGCCCTTGTCGGGACGCTGGAAGAAGGCGGCGATGTCGCCATGCTGCTTCCAGGTCTTCGGCGGTGCCAGGTCGTAGCCGTATTTGTCCTTGAAGGCCTTCTTCTCGGCTTCGTCGCCGAACAGGTCGGTGCGGTAGACCCAGGTCTGGAAGTCGCCGTCCAGCGACACGCCGTAGTTCGAGCCGCGATATTTGTTGAGCAGCGACACGCCCTTGGCGCCGTCGACATAGCCGGTCTTGGGATCGTCCCATTCCGGCTTGTACTGGGCGACGAAGTCGTCGAGCTTGGCGATGCCGCCGGTCTCGGCGAGGTCGCCAAGGCGGTTCCACTCGGTCGAATAGATGTCATAGGCTCCACCCTTGGTGGAGATGTCCTGCATGGTCTTGGTGAATTCCTGGCCATTCGGCAGGCCGACGATCTCGATCGGGATGCCGGTCTCCTTTTCCCAGAGCTCCTTGATCGACGGCGCGCCGGCCGGGAAAGGCTGGGTGAGCTGGCCGATCGAGCCGTCCGACAGGCCAAGCACGATCTTGGCCGGCGCCTTGCCGGCCCCCTTCAGCGCCTTGGCGGCCTCGACCGCGCGGCCTTCCGGCGTGTCGGGGCCGTATTGATAACGCTCGGCGCCGTCGAAGCCGGTCGGCCCGCCGATCATGCCGGGCGCCAGTGCGTCGGCTGCATAAGCGCGGCCGGGACGAATGAATTGTGGCGCGATACCTGTCGCGGCGACGAACACCGCGGCCTTTCCTCCGGACGCCAATAACCGGCGCCGCGAGATGCGGATCAGATCAGACATTGGAATTCCTCCCTCAGGGCCAACGTTTCCTCCACGAGCCCATGAGGGATATTGACGGCAGTATCGGAAGGCTGTCAACATCATAAATGATCAAAATACCTCACAACATCGCAACGAGGCGGGGAATGCGTCATACCGGAGTTCATACACCTCTCCAGATGCCTCGATTTGATGGGAAATGTGTTTTCCCTTCCCGGCACGATCGCCCCGGGCGACTTGATTTAGCCTGGCGGCTTGCGCATCGGCCAAGGCCGGATACATCATTTCCCATCAGAATCGCGGATAGCGAGGCGTTGGCAGCATCGGGCCGGCAGCCCGCATTGCGTGATCCTGATGCATTGAGGAGATGAAAGACGGTGCGTTCCACCCTGACTGACATAGCCCGGGAAGCCGGCGTCTCCGCCGCCACCGTCGACCGCGTGCTCAACAATCGACCCGGTGTACGGCCGCGCACGCGCGAGGTCGTGCTCGAGATGGCGCAGCGCCTCGGCTACATCGCCGAGAGCCCGAACGGCGCGCCGCCCAGGCCCGTGCCCGGCGAGATCATCCGGCTCGACTTCGCCCTGCCGGCGGGCACGAATTCCTTCATCAAGATGCTGCACCGCCATATCGAGGCGCAGGCCTTGGCCCGCCCCGATCTCGACGTTCACATCGCCACCACAGAGGGCTTCAATCCCGACCGGCTCGCCCGCTTGCTGCAGGATCTGCGCGGCCAGACGCAAGGCGTCGGCGTCATCGCGCTCGACCATCCGACGGTGCGCGAGGCGATCCGCTCGCTGTCGGCCAACGACGTCAAGGTGGTGACCATCGCCTCCGACATCCTGCATGTGCCGAGAGTCGCCTATATCGGCATCGACAACCGCGCTGCCGGGCGGCTGGCCGGCTATCTGCTCAACCGTTTCATGGGGTCTGGACGCCCCGGCAAGGTGGCACTGTTTGCCGGCTCGCTGTCCTATCGCGGCCATGAGGAACGCGAGATGGGATTCCGGCACATATTGACGGAAGAGTCACCCAACCTGCAGATCGTCGAGATGCGCGAAATGCTCGACGACCGCGAAAAGGCCTATTCGGAGGCGTCAGCCCTTCTGGAGCGGCACCCGGACCTTGCCGCGATCTACAATGTCGGCGCCGGCAACACCGGCATCGCGCGCGCGCTCAAGGAGCGCGGCCGTGCGCGATCCATGGTTTTCCTCGGCCATGAGGCGACGGACGGCACCAAGGAATTGCTGCTCGACGGCACGCTCGACGCGGTCATCGACCAGAACCCGCGCGTCGAGGCCCGCGAGGCGCTCAACATCCTGACCCATGCCGTCCGGGGGCTGCCCTATGAATTGCACCAGCCGAGGCTGCAGGTGATCTTCAAGGAGAACATCCCGGAGATTTGATATCCTCGGACGAACGGGACAGCGCCGCGAACGCGCGCTGCCCCGATCACTCCGGCTTACTGGACAGCGGCGACTTCCGCCGCGGCGGCGTCGACAAAGCTCTTGTCGATCCATTTGCCGTAATCGATCGAGCCTTTCAAAAGCCCGGCGCTGGCCATGAATTTTTCCTCGCCCTTCAGGGCCTCGATCGCATCGTCGGTGAGTTTCGGGTCCTGGTGAAACGCCCCATCGGCATAAGTCTTGCGCACCGATTTTTCCGACGACTTGGTCGCCTCCACGAAGGTCTTGATCGTCTCATCGGGATGAGCGTCGGCCCAGCGCGAAATCTCGATATCGACCTTCAGCAGGCGCTTGACCAGATCGGGATATTTCGCCGCGAAGGCGCCGTTGACCGAGATGACATTGGGCACGTTCCATTCCGGATGGGTGCCGGTGTCGAAGAGGATGCGGGCCTCGCTGGTATCGACCAGCTTGGCCGCCGTCGAATCCGTCTCGACGATGGCGTCGATGTCGCCGCGCAGCAGTGCCGGGCCGGATGCCTCGAAAGGCAGGTTCAGACCCTCGACATCATTCGTCGTCAGGCCGACGCTGTTCAACGCCTTGCTGAAATTTGAATGCCGCACCGTGCCGGTAAGATAGGCGACCTTCTTGCCCTTGAGGTCCTGCAATGTCTTCAGCGGAGAATCGGTCTTGACGACGATGTAGGAGCCGCCTGTCCTGACATAGCTCGACAGGCCGATCAGCTTGACGTCGGCGCCGGAGGCGGCGACACGCAGCGCCGGGTTGTTGCCGGTGTAGGTGAACTCGATCGCTCCGGTCGCCAGCGCCGTCGTTGCCTCCGAGCCGCCATTAAAGGTCACCAGTTCGACCTTGATGCCGTCCTTGGCGAATTCCTTTTCCCACCAGCCATCCTTCTGGGCGAGGATGAATTTGAGATGCCCGGGCGCGGTGCTGCCGATGCGGATGACATCGGGCTTGTCCTGCGCGAAGGCCGGCATGCCGCCAAGGCCTATGACGACGGCAATGGCGCCCTTGAGGAGCAGCCGGCGAAATCCATCGAATGCGATGCTGGTCATGGAAAAATCCTTCCTGATTGGTATGAATGGATGGCTTAAATGAGCGAAGACTCGGACTGCCCCTTCCAGGCCGTGGCCCAGCGCTCGAACCAGACGAGCAGGTAGTTGACGGTCAGCCCGATGACAGTGAGCGTCAAAATGCCGGCATACATGTCGGCCGTTTCCATCATCAGCTGCGAGTTCTGGATGAGGAAACCGAGACCGGATTTGGCCGCCAGCATCTCGGCGCCGATCACCGCGAACAGCGAGGATTTGACCGCCAGCCGCGCGCCGGCGACGATCGAGGGAATGCTCGCCGGCAGGATGACTTTTCGAAACAGGTCGAAGTCGGACGTACCCATCGAGCGTGCCGCCTTGATAAGCAGCGGATCGACCGACTTGACCCCGCTGATAGTGTTGACCAGGAGAAAGAACACCGAGGAGTAGAAGGTGATCGCCACCTTCGATTCCTCGCCAATGCCGAGCAACAGGATGAACACCGGCAGCAGCGCGAATTGCGAGGTGTTGCGCAGCGTCTGCACCAGAAGATCGCTGACCTTCTCGAACAGCGCATAGCGGCCCATCAAGAGGCCGAGCGGTATGGCCACCACCACACCGAGCGCAAAGCCGATCGCGGCGCGCTGCAAGCTGATGCCGATATGTTCGACCAGCACGCCCGAGGCGAGCAACGCCCACCAGGCGATCAGCACCTCGCTCAATGGCGGGAAGAAGATGCGGTTCAGCCAGCCGAGCCGCGGCGCGATCTCCCAGGAGAGAAAGAACAGGCCAAGCAGCGGCAAGCCATAAAGGAAGGTGCCGGCATGCGCTCCCTTCCCGCGAACCTTGGCACCTGCGGCGACACCGCGCGTCTTGATCGCAGGGACGTTCGTCGAAACCGCAGCCTCGCCGGCAGCGCTGCGAAAGCCGATGGCGGGGCCGAGCTTTTCGGTCAGATAGGCCATGGGTCTAGCTCCTCAATGGCTGAAGGCCGGCGACAGCGTCCAGTCCTTCTGCGCCTTGTTGACCTCGTCGCGCAGCACGTCCCAGACGCGGGCGCGATACAGGTTGAATTCGGTGCTGGCGCGGATATCGCCGTCGCGTGGCCTTGGCAGGTCGATATCGATGATCTCCTTCACTGCGCCGGGCCGCGCCGTCATCACCACCACGCGGTCGGCCAGGAAGATCGCCTCGTCGATCGAGTGGGTGACGAAGATGACAGTGGTCTTGATCTTGCCCCAGATGCGCAACAGCTCGCCCTGCAGCAGCTCACGCGTCTGCTGGTCGAGCGCGGCGAAGGGCTCGTCCATCAACAGCACTTCCGGATTGCTGGCCAAGGCGCGCGCGATCGCCACGCGCTGCTGCATGCCGCCGGACAGCTGATTGGGAAAACGGTCCTCGAAGCCGGCAAGGCCGAACAGCGACAACAAATGCCGGGCCGTCGCCGTCCGCTCGGCCTTGGCGACGCTGCGCACTTCCAGCGCATATTCGATGTTTGCCAGCGCCGTGCGCCAGGGGAACAGCGCATATTGCTGGAAGACATAGCCGGTCTTCGGATCAGGCTTTGTAATCCGCCTGCCGTCGAGCTGGACCTCGCCACCCGTCGCCTGCGTCAGCCCGCCGATGATGTCGAGCAGCACCGACTTGCCCGAACCACTCGGACCGACCAGCGTGATGAACTCGCCCTTGCGGATGGCAAGATCGACGCCGTCGAGGACGGTGACGCGGTCTGTCGCCTCGCCGTCGACAGTGACGAACTGCCCCGGCTTGAGCTGGAAGGTCTTGCTGATGTCGTTGACGACGATGCGGTCCATGGTCCCTCGCTCCTATTGCGCCACGCGGATGCGGTGCGTCGGGTCGAACTGGGAGCCGCCGGCCTTGCCGCGCGCCCAGCCGAGCGCGCGGGCATAGCTGCCGAACAGAAGGCGCTCCTCGACCTCCGCCTCACTGATGCCGGTTGGCCCTTCGGCGAACTCGGCAACGTAAAGCGCGTCGCTCGGGCAATAGATTTCACAGAGGAAGCAGGTCTGGCAGTCGTCTTGGCGTGCGATGACGGGGGCACCATGCTCGGTCGCGTCGAAGACATTGGTCGGGCATACCTTGACGCATATGTCGCATTCCACGCAGCGCGTGGCCGAGACGATCTCGATCATGATGCCAACTCCGCCGGCCGCTCAGGCGTCCCTTCGATGCGGAACGCGTCGACACCGGTGATGATAAGGCGGCGCGCCAAGGCTGGGCTCTTACCCGGCAGATCGGTGCGGCGGTGCATGCCGCGGCTCTCGGTGCGGTGCAACGCCGAGGCCACGGACCAGCGCCCGGCAGCGGCGATCGATGCCGCCTCGCGTGCGCGGACTTTGTCCGCGCCCTCGCCCCGCAGATGGTCGCGCACAGCGCGCCAGACGCTCTCCAGCCGTTCGCTGCTTCTCTCCAGGCCTGCGCCGCTGCGGAAGAAGTTCTTGTCGAGTGGCGTCACTTCGTTACGCACCGCCTCGATGACCTCGCCCGCCGCGATATCGGCGCGCGGCGTTGCCGCAGGACGCAGCCCGGCCTGACCGAGCGGTTGCACGGTGCTCCGAAACGCCTTGCCGGCGCGGCGCTTGGCATGGGTCGATGCACCCTTGCCTGCCCACCAGCCGCTGGCCAGCGCCCAGGAGGAATTCACGGCGCCACCACCCGACACCGCCCCGGTCATGATCTCGCGGCTTGCGGCGTCACCGGCGACATAGAGGCCAGGCACGCCTGTGGCGCAGTCGTCGGAGACAATGTCGATGCCGCCGGTGCCACGCACCGTGCCTTCGGCGCGCAGCGTGATGCGAAACAGGTCAATGAACGGATCGATGCCGGCCCGGTCATAGGGCACGAAGCAGTTCGGCTGACCCTGACGCAGCCAGCCCTGCAACGCCGGTTCGGCCTGGTCGAGCCGCGCATAGACCGGACCGTCGATCAGTGCGCGCGCCACCTCGTCCTCGCGGTCGCCGATGCCGTTCCGCAACGGCTCGCCCGTGGGTCCGAGGATCGGCGAGCCATCCTCGCGATGGAACGAGGCCCAGCGGAACGGCAACCCCTTGTTCAGCGAGGAACCGTACGGCGCCAACGTGTACTTGCCAGTGAATTCCATGCCGGAAAGGCTGGCGCCCGCTTCCGCCGCCATCAGATAGCCGTCCCCGGTCAGCCCGGTGCCACCGAGGATGCGCTCGCGGAACGCACAGCCGCCGGTCGCCAGCACCACGGCCTTGGCGTCGACGCGCCAGTCATGGCCCGCCTGCCGGGCGACACCGCCTGCGCCGACGATGGCATCGCCGTCGGACAGGAGTTCGAGCGCGGGATGATGGTCGAGCACGGTTACGCCGGCCAGCAGCACGCGGCGGCGCATGAAGCGCATGTAGTCCGGCCCGCGCAGATTGGCGATGTAGAGCCGCCCGTCATCCTCGCTTGGGAAGGGATAACCCCACTCCGAAAGCCTGAGCAGATTGCGGTAGGCGGTGTCGACGCAACGCAGCATCCACCGCTGGTCGGCGAGTTCGCCGGTTCGCTGCCAGCGCCGCTCCACCACGGCATGCCTGTTATCGCCCGGCGGCACGCACCATGTGCCGGTGTTCGACGGCGCCGTGGCGCCGCTGGTACCGAGATAGCCCTTGTCGGCCAGCGCCACCCTGGCGCCGCTTTCGGCCGCCGCCACCGCCGCCCAGGCCGCCGACGGACCGCCGCCCAGCACCAGCACATCGGCCTGGAGATGCAAGTTGTCGGAAGCTGATTTTTGCGACTTGGGCATGGATGCTCGGCGAAGGAGTGCGACGTGGCCGGCGCTATGCGGCGCGGGCCGCACCGGAGAACCACACCGGCTCATTGCCGGCGCTCCATTTGATGTTGCAGCCGATCGACGGCACTTGGCTTGCGGCGGGCCTGCCGCCTTCCAGCACCGTGTCGACAGCCGCGCGCAGATCAGCACCGGTCACCGGCTTGCCATTGCCTGGCCGCGCGTCGTCGAACTGGCCGTGATAGGCGAGCCGGCGATCGGCGCCGAACAGGAAGAAGTCGGGCGTGCAGGCCGCGCCATAGGCTTTCGCCACCTGCTGCGAGGCGTCCTTCAGATAGGGGAAGGAATAACCGACCTTTTCAGACTCCTCGCCGATCCGCGCCAGTGTCTCCTCGGGATGCTCCAGATGGTCGTTGGCGTTGATCGCCACCACATGCAGGCCCTTGGCCGCGTAGTCTCTCGCGAATGCGGCGAGCTGTTCGCGGATCAGCACGACAAAGGGGCAACGGTTCGAAATGAAGGCAACGAGCAAGGCCGGCCCGACATCGAAATCGGCCAGCCGGTGCAGCACGCCCTGTGCGTCCGGCAACAGGAAGTCGGCGGCCTCGGTGCCAAGCTCGATCGGATTGGATTCAGTCTTCGGCATCGATGCTCTCCCTTCAGCCGGCTTTCACAGGTCAAGCGGCAAGCGCCCAGGCACCGCAGTTAGTCTATGAATTTAGTAGAATTATACGCCGCAGGGCACGCCCACGGTCAACCGCGCAGCTTAGAATATCGTGCCAATGTTCGGGGCCGCGCCGGCAGGTTTGTTCGAGAGAAGGCCGCCTTGGAAGAAATGAGACTTGGGAAGCAGCGGCGGCTTCCATCCGCGATGTCCGCAGCGAGCTTGATTAGGAACGCATGTTCCTAGACCTTGCGAACGACCGCAGCGCCATCCCCACCAACACCGATGAAAATCCGACCACCGGAACCAATGCCGGAAATATCGCACACCACAAGCGGCATGCGAATGTCGTAGAGAAACTCGGCGACGATCGCGCCCACCGCCAGGATCGGGTCCGGCCGCTCCAGAAGAATACCCGCCGGCGCCGTGCCAATGCGGATCGCCTCGGCCAGCACCGAGGACGAGGATGACGATCCCCGGCCGCTCGGCATGACAAGGATCTTGCCGGCGACATTCTGGCCAAGACCTGGATGCGAATGATCTGTTATGTCGCCGGTCTCGGCATCGATGCCGCCCCAGAAGCTGAGCGGCTGCGAGAACACTAAGGCCTGCCCTTCGGCGGTGCCGGCCAGTTGGAAAGTGCCCAGCCGGTCAGCCGCGTCCGTTTCAATCCGGCGCGTCACGACACACTCCGCACGACGTGGCCAACCGCGGCGGAGCGGATGCAGTCCCTCATCTCGGCGAAGGCGACGGTCACGCCGATATTGCCCGGCGCGTAATGCGCCCATTTGCCGGAATTGGTCATCACCACGCCATCGAGACGTTCGAGGATCGAGGTGACATAGGTGCAGGTATCGGCAACCGGGATCAGGCCGAATGCCTCCATGCCGTCGAGCGCCCCCTCCTCCTGCAATCGCGTCAGCGTCGCGCGTCCGGTGTTGACATAGATCGGGATGCCCTTGCCGGGTGCTGCCTCGCGCAGCAGCGGCAGCAGGCGCATCCATTCCTCATGCGAGAAATGCGGCGTGCCCAGCGACACGGCGCGGAGCGGCGCACCATCAGGCACCATCGACAGCCTGGCCAATGCATGGTCGATGTCGGCACGGCTGACGCGGACGATCTCCTCGGGCACCATGCCTTGAAACGCCTCGTCGCCGGTTCTGGCCTCCGGCGTGATGCCAACCGCATGGAACAGCGCCACCGCGCCTGTCGTTGCCGCCGCGGCACCGAGCGCTTTCAACTGGTCCTCGTCGCGCGGCCTGGGCAGGCCCGCAATCACCGGAACGCGGTCGCCGCTGGCTTGCCCGATGATCAGCCCGACGCCGACGAACAGGCTGTCAGTCGGTTCCAGCTCGGCAACGTCCAGTTCGAACAGGACACGGCCGCGCCGGTTTTCGCTGAGATGCAGGCCCCAGGCCGGTGCGCGTCCGGTCATGGCGCAGCACAGATCGATGAAATCGCCGTAGCGGTTGGTGCGCGCGCCGATCACCGAATTGGCGAAGACAATGGCATTGGATTCCCCCCAGGCGATCTGCTGGCCGAATTTGGGTCGGAACCGCGTTTGGTAGGGCGCGCAGGTGAATGTCGCCTGACAGCCAAGTTCGAGATGCGCCTGCATCAACCGCCGCGCCGGTGCTTCCTCCGCCGCCGGCATCTTCACCATGCCGGGATGGATGAGGTCGAACGAGCCGACATTGAGCGTTGTCGGCACTTGAACACGACCGCCGCCCTCGACCAGCCGTTCGACGAAATCGAGCCCGGCTTTGCCGTGATAGAGGCAACCGTCGATATGGGCGCCGGTGATGTCGAGCAGGCTGTTTGCTCCGATCGCGTTGGAAAAAGCGGCCAGGATTTTCATGGCCGCCGCAGCGGACGGGCCGTGCTCGCCGCCGAGCATGGATTGGTCGCGGGCATCCAGTTCAAGCGTCATCGATGTGCTCCTAGGCCTACCCGACCGTATGGCGGGACAGCGCCCCCCTCTGCCCTACCGGGCATCTCCCCCACGAGCGGGGAGATCGGCGGCTTCAGCCTTGGCGCTCGTTTTTTGCGACGTGAGAGATTTGCGAAACCAGCGATGACAGTCAATCTCCCCCCTCGTGGGGGAGATGTCCGGCAGGACAGAGGGGGGCGCCAAGGAACGCCATCCATCCCAACCGTCGACTGCATCCTAACCGCCGATCAACACCGTGCTGTCCGGCGACCATCGCAGCACCACATCCTGCCCCTCCGCCAGCCTGTCGGCACCGGTGTTTTGCACGATGACCTTCAGCGTCTGTCCGGCGCGCTCGACGAAATAGGTGCTGTTGTTGCCGGCGAAGATGCGCTTCGACACCTGCCCCTCGAGCATGGTGACATTGGCGGCATCCACGGGCCGGCATCGGCGGCAATGCGGATGCGCTCGGGCCGCACGGCCCAGCCTGCCCCTGGCCAGCGCGACATGGCCGAGCAGGATGGCGAACAGGCCGCGCCCGACGCCGAAGAAGAAGATCAGCATCGCCGTGCCGGTGATCAGCCAAGGAATGGCGATCGGCGGAAACAGCAGCGCCTGCAGGAATTTCTTGCCACGAAACTCATGACGAAAGAGCGCCAGCGACGCCGCCGAGCCGAGCACGGTTGAAATGATCGTGGTGATGACCGCGATCTCGATGCTGTTCCAGGTCGCCGCGATCAGCTGGTCGTTCTGCCACAGCGAGGCGTACCACTCGGTCGTCCATTCGAACGGCGGCTGATAGAGGGGCGAGACGTTGAACGACATCAGCGCCATGATGATAGGCAAATAAAGGAAGGCGAGCAGCAGCCCGACATAGAGGCGACCCAGCCATTCGAGGATGCGCGTCGTCGCCATCACGCCACCCTCCGCAGCAGCGGCGAAGCCACCGCCAGGATGACCAGCACGACGGCGAGCAGGAAGAAGGACAGTGCTTCCCCGAGCGGCCAGTGAACACGGCGACGAACTGGTCCTCGATGACCGTGCCAAGCCAATTCTGTCAACCACCAGCGCAGGGACGCTTCATCGCAATTCGCCCGGAGCCGCCCTTCGAGGAACCGCTTTGACGAAAAAAGGCCCGCTCCGGGAAGCCGGAGCGGGCCTTGGGGAGGATGAAGGGGTGGACCCTCTCCTCTTGTTTTCACGGGAGGTGTGGACCGCGATCACCATACCTGAACCCCGCGAAATGCCTGATGCATCACAATCCGGTGCTCGGCAACGTAAGCGCGGTCACGCGATCGCGATTGCTCCCGTGATCGAACTGCTAAATGCGGCCCAGGACGACAAGAATGATGATGATGATCAGCACAAGTCCGAGACCACCGCCACCATAATAGCCGGTTCCGTAGAACGGACCACCACCGATACCGCTGAAGCCGCCAAGCAGCGCGAGGATTAGAATGATGATAAGTATTGTTCCGAGACCCATGACTTTCCCAGCTCCTAAATGCGCGCTTTCGCGCCGTTTCAACATCGCGCTATTTCAGATGTTGTAAGGTATGAACGTTTTAGGGGAGCTGGCGTTCCCCCGGGCCATCCCGGCTACGGAGCATCCAGCCCGCAAAGCAGAAAGCCCGCCTGGACGGCGGCTTTCCGACCGGTCGGAGGCCAGGAGAGTGCGGTCAAAGCCTCAGGGCTGGTTCCGCAGCCTCCTTCAACCTCAGCGGCGTGCGATCAGCAGGCAGAGCTGGCGCAGGTCGCGGTCATAAGTCCCCTCGCTGCCGAGAACGTCGACGCAGCGCTTCTTCATGCGCCTCAGCTGGGAGCTCGACACCTGGGCCACGGCACGCGGAACGTTGAGCTGGCTAGGGTTGGGCGATATGCCCACGTTCGACGGGTTGCTGGGATTGGTTACGTTGCCGATGCCCACGCCGACGCCGACACCACTAGTACCGCCAACATTGGCGCCAAGCCCCGCGTTGATACCGCCTGTTCCACCAGCATTGGCGCCGAGCCCGGCGTTGATGCCGCCCGAATCTCCGATATTGACGCCGGCCCGGCATTCGCGCCGTTGCTGCCGCCGACCGGAGCGCCGAGCTACAGCGCCCTCGCCTGGGGAGCAGCTCCGACCACTGGACGCTGATGAGCCTGTTGGCCAACCCTCACAGCCTGGCCTTCAGAATAACCGGTAGAACAGCCGGTAGTGTACATGTTCCATGTAAGCGCGATACTCCGGCTCGGCGGCCAGCAAGGCCTCCTCGCGCAGGATTCGATACAGCTGCATGTAGGTGATGACCGCATAGACAGCGAGATTGTGGAAGGAAAAGGCCGACAGGAGGTAGAGCACATGGCCGGCGAGGTAGCCGGCATAGATCGGATGCCGCACCAGCCGATAGGCACCGCCCGTCATCACACCGCGATTGGCCGGCAGGATCGCAAAAGAGCGCCCCAGCGAGATCTTGCCCCAGATAACGAACAACAATGCGATGATCTGTAACGGCGCGGCGACGTAGAGAGGGATGAGCGCAATGCCTGGCTTGAGACTGATCAACGCAACGCCAAAACTGGCTGTCACCGAAACGATGACGGTAAGCAGATTCCAGTCACGCGTGACCGGACGCCGCGACAGCAGCAGCCAGGTGAAGGTGAGTATCTCGGAAATCGCCACCAGCGCGGTGTTGAGCCGGGTCGGATCCTCGAGAAGCTGATAGACGCCGCGATAGACGAACAGCCCCGCGCACAGCAGCGCACAGGCGCGAAAGAAGCCTTCGCGCAAGTCGAGCATGATCTCGTGCTTGCGCGCCGCCGACAAAAGCCTTTTGTCTGGCGCACGCGAAAGCGCTTCACTTTTTGACATTAGCAAGGCAAGCATCCCGATGATCCCTCGGGGGCGACCTTTGCACGTAACCATTGCCGTGCCGTTAACCGAGAAGATCAGATCGGCATCAAACCGGGTCGAAGGTGAAGGCCGTAGCCGCGGTTTTGTCGGGCTGCGACCTAGCGACATCCTCGCCTCCAGCATCGGACGATACGACCTTTTCGCAGTCTCAGCGTCGGCACCTATCTGAGGTACCCATTGCTGAAATATCCCACGAAATCCGGACGTTGCGCGACAACCTTGCCATCGGCATCATGCAGGATACCCGCGGCGAGGAGGTAGGAGCCGATCGCTTCCATCTTGGCGGGATCCATGATGCCGATAGTGCCGTCTTGCCCGCGCAGATAGTGCCCGTCGATCAGTGCCTTCAGCGAAGTCTGGATCAACGCCGGATTGGTGAGGGCATCCTTGTTGGCGGCGATCAGCAGCGTCGCGGCTTCCTCTGGATGATCCACCGCGAACTGATAGCCGCGCCGCGTTGCCTGGATGAAGGACGACGCCAGTTGGGGATTTGACTGGAGAAACGCTTCGCTCGAAGAGATGAGCGTCGTGTGCTCGTCGGGAACGCCATAGTCGGCATAGACGAAGCTGCGTTGCTTGACGCCCTTGAGCTCGGCTTCGACGCCCTCCCAGGTCGACACTTCGAGGGTGAAGTCGACCGAACCGTTGGCGAGCGCCTCATAGGCGGAAGTGCCGAGCGTCACCGTCTCGAAATCGCCCTTGCCGCCATCATGCCGGATGATGGTCGAGATCAGTGCGTTTTCCCAGGCGCTGCCGAAACCGCCATAGGTCAGGCCATCCAGATCCTTCGGGCTCTTCATCTCGCTGCGCGCCGCATTGAACACCAGCCGACCAGTTTCGGACTGCACGACGGCATAGACGGCCTTCAAGTCGGCGCCGGCGGTCTTCTGGGTGAACAGGCTGATGGTGCCGCTGATGCCGAAATCGGCGACGCGGTTGGCGACAAGCGTGCCGGCGCCGGTGTCGCTGTAAGGCACGATATCGACCTCCAGACCGGCCTCGCGATAAAAACCCTTTTCGCGCGCGACGAACAGCCCGATGTGGTTGGTGTTGACCGTCCAGTCCAGCGCGACAGTGACTTTTTGCGTTGCCGCGAAGGAGCGGCTCGATCCGGTGGCCAGCGGTACGCTAGCGGCAAGGGTGAGCAGCAGAGCCTGCCTTCGCGTCAAGTCAGTCATGGTCATGTCCTTTGGTTGGCTGGAGGTTGAGCAGAATGTCGAGGATCTCGGCCTCGAGTGCCCCGGCCTGCCGTGTGGCGGCGCTGGTCGGATCGCGCGGGCGCGGCAGTGGCACCTGGATCTCGCGCACGACACGGGCAGGCCGGGCCGACAGCACATAGATGCGGTCTGACAGGAACACGGCTTCGCGCACGTCATGGGTGATCAGCAACGCCGTCCATCGATGGTGCCGCCACATCTGTTCGAGCCAGCGCTGCATGGCCGCGCGCGTCAGTGCATCGAGCGCGCCGAACGGCTCGTCGAGCAGCAACATGTCGCGTTCCTGCACGACAGTACGCAGCAGCGCCGCGCGCTGCCGCATGCCGCCTGAAAGCTGCGCCGGAAAATGCCGCTCGAAGCCGGCAAGCCCAAACTCGGCAAACAGCGGCGCGACACGCGTCCGCGCCGCCTTGCGGCCGAGGCCCTGCACCTCGAGCCCGAGCGTCGTGTTATCGAGGATGCGCCGCCACGGCATCAGCGCGTCCCGCTGCGGCATGAAGGCGAAATGCCTGCCATGATCGTCGAGCGGCGCGCCGTCGAAAAACATCTCACCCTCGCCATGCTCGGCGCCGGTCAGAAGCTGGAACAGCGTCGACTTGCCGGCACCCGAAGGCCCAAGGATCGAGACGAATTCGCCGGCATCCACGCGCAGCGAAATGTCGGCGAGCACTTCGAGCCCGCCAAAGGCCTTGCGCATATGCCGCAATTCGAGCCGGCTCATGCTTGCGGGCCTTTTCGGGCGGCTTGCCTGCCAGCGGCTCTTTCCCAGGGCATGGCAAGTCGTTGCAGCACCACCGTCAGCCCGAACAGGACGAGGGTAAGGGCGGCGCTGACGCCGACGGCGGCGAGCACCAGGTCGGGACGGAAATTGTTTTTGGCGTTGAGCATGTAGATGCCCAGCCCTTTGGCCGCGCCCGCATATTCGGCGAAGATGGCGCCGACGACGGCATAGGTGATGGAGATCCTGAGGCCAGCGAAGAAATAAGGCAGCGCCGAAGGCAACCGTGCCAGGATGAAGACCCGCCAGCGCCCTGCTCCCATGGCGCGCAGCATCTGCCCGATCTCGACCTCGGTAGCCTCGTAGCCCTGCACCAGGGCCACCAGCATCGGGAAGAAGGTGACCAGTGCCACCAGCATGATCTTGGGCGTCAGCCCGAAACCGAACCACAGCACCACCAATGGCGCGATGGCGACCAGCGGCAAGGTCTGGCTGACTATGAAGACAGGAAACAGCGCGCGCCGCAAAGGCTGGAAGAAGTCGACCAGCATCGACAGCGCGAAGGCGGCGCTGAGCGAGCAGGCAAAACCGATCAGCGTGGCGCGGATGGTGGGAATGGCGTTGTCGAGCAGCGCGTCACGATTGAGCATCGCCTGTTCGAAGACGCGCGAGGGTGCCGGCAGAACCGTCGGCTTGATGCCGGAATGGTTTGCGTAGAGTTCCCACGCCACGAGCACCAGGCCGATCGATATCACGGCCGGCGCTGCCTGGGCGAGGAAGCCCGCGAGCTGACGCGGGTTGAATGACGATGAAGCCACGAGAGGATGACCTTGACGGCGTTCGCGCGTCGGCGCGAACGGTTCAGACGGCAGTGGGACTGTTGGCCGAAACCGTGACGTCGAGGGTTACGTGGCCGGCGCCCGGTCCGAAGCGGCAGAAGGCTTCGTCGAGCGCCGAGAAGATCGCGCCAGCATCGCCGCGCAGCTTGGTGCAGAAATTCTTGGAGCGATCATAGACGCCAGACTGCTTCAGGAAATCGATGCAGCCATAGATCTCGTCCATATGGTCGTCCGTGCCCATCACATAGAGCGAGAACTGCGCCGCCGCTGGCTGCCCAGTGGCGGGCGCGCCGCGCACGGCGGAAATGGCGGCTTGCTTGCGCGGGCCGAGTGGCCCGGCAGGTCCGCCAAACGTGTCGGAGCGGCAGATCGGATCGTCCGGCTCACCTGGGCAACCACGCGAAATGGTCGCCGACAGCACGCAATGCTTACCGCTGCCAGACGCAGCCACGAAAAGGTCGCGCAGCGCCGGGAATAGCACCTCGGGGGGCCCGACCAGCAAGGTCGAGATGTCGTCGGTCTCGATCCTGAGCTTGTCGCGATACGGATCGAGCACGCCGAGCGCACCCAGGATGACGCCGACAAAATCGTCGGCCATGGGATATAGGGAAACCTGTGCGCCTGAAAACATCGCCCGCCTCGCTCCGCTGGTATTACCCAGATCAGCTTCTAGGGTCTGTGGGCTTGCCGCCCCCGTCTCAGCCCCGACCGTACGGAGCACCCCTGTGGATGGCGGCGTTAAAGCACCATTCGATCGGTTGGGGAAGCTGTTTTTTCAGCAAGCTGCGCCAAAAGCATTGCGCCAGCGCAGGCGCAACCGGGTGTTGCGGCCCGGAAATTTGTCTCGATCCGGGCGCAGCCAACAGCCCGACCATCACGCCGGGCGACATGAAATTCCAACGCGGACCAGAATTGCCCGACCAGCACGCGGACGGATGCCAATGGCAGGGCGACCGCGCCGACCGTGAACGACAAGAACTGCGGTAAGTAGTTTTCGCAGCAGGAAAAGCGCGGACGCAAGTTCCGCCATGCGCATTGGCTTCACTATCCGCCACGACCGGCCGGCGGTACCTCTGGCGCCGATTCGCTGGCTACTTTGCCATACACTCTTATTTCGGGGCACGGTTTTCCGGCTTTTGGCCGTGCGAATGCGGTGTGCATTTTCATCAGCCGTTTGAGCAGGCGGCCATAGGTGAGGTATCGAACCCGGCCATTGGCAAGATCGAACTCCACCCTCCCCCATCGCCTGACCGGACCTTTTCCAGTTGGCGGACCCAGTCGCGCGATCTGAAAGGCCAACCGAACCTCGCGGCCGGCAACGTCCAGATAGATACCGGGATTGCCGCCCAGGACGTGCCACAATCGGGCAACGTGCTCGATCGACATGTCGGATGAAATCGCCATGTGGTTCCGCTCAAGTCGCGCCCAGACGAAATCACCGGTTGGCTGCCGCGTCCCGGACACCAAATCCTTGCAATAGGCTGGCGCCACCTCGCGCACCAACGCGCGCATCGCGGTCGCCACGCTGTCGGCCACATCCCGCCGCGTTGCCCAGTGTGCTTCGCAGAACGGCACCTGTCCGAGGATGTCACCGTCATCGAAATTGGCGGACATCTTGTGCAATGTCACGCCGCCATGGACGGCATGCTGGCCGTCCGCGACCAGGCGATGGAGAGGATGCGGACCCCGGTAGTTGGGCAGCAGCGCTGGATGAAAATTAAGCCCGCCCTTGGGAAAGAGGCCGAGCAGTTGTTGCGGGATCAGGGTCGGGAAAGCGTAGCAGATCAGTACATCCGCGGCGACGTCAGGCAATTGCCGGCCAAGCTCGTCCCAGTCGTAAGGCCGGCCGAATTCGATCAACTTTACCGGCGTGTTGCCGAGATAGCGCCTGAGCAGAAGCTGGCGCCTCAGCCGGCGTCGAAAATTGCCAATGCTGAAGCCTCTGGATGGGCGCTGAAAGCCAGGCACGATGATCGCGCCAATACGGTTTCCCGCCTCGATCCAGCCGGAAAGCAGAGGCCCGGTGTAAGCAGAAACATCCAGGATGAAAACTGCATTGAGCTGCCGGGCGCCGGCCACAGGCTCGAAAGAAATCATCTTTTCAGATCCGGCGGGGCAAGACATCGCCCGGCAATCCGAGCACCGTAACGAACCGGTCCAGTCACTACCAAAAGACCGGCCGAGCCGTCAGCCTGGTTTGGGAGAAAGCGGTCCTGCCGCGGCGACACTTGAGAGCCTTTCCCGCTTCACCAACACAGGTTTTTCGTAGAGTTTCCTCATGCTCCCCCTGAAATCAATCAACCCGCGCAGTTGGTCAGCAGTGCCGCGGACTGTCAACCGCCGGGCGGGGCTGACAGCCGCTATTGATATGGCCTCGCGGCAATCGGCGGGCGCTTAAACCCACTGCCGCAAAGACTGATCCGCGAGCCTTATGAAACGGCCTTTTCACGAACCGGCAGTTTCCAATCCGGCCTGACGAAATGGCAGGTGTAGCCGTTCGGATACTTCTCCAGATAATCCTGGTGCTCGGGCTCGGCCTCCCAGAACGCTCCGGCTGGAGCGAGCTCGGTGACAACCTTGCCGGGCCACAGGCCAGAGGCATCGACATCGGCGATGGTGTCCTCCGCCACACGCTTCTGCTCCTCACTGGTGTAGTAGATTGCCGAGCGATAGCTCATGCCGACATCGTTGCCCTGGCGGTTGCGCGTCGTCGGATCGTGGATCTGGAAGAAGAATTCCAGAAGCTGGCGGAAGCTGATTTTCGCCGGATCGAAGCTGATCTCGATGGCTTCGGCATGCGTGCCATGATTGCGATAGGTGGCATTCGGCACGTCGCCGCCGCTGTAGCCGACACGCGTGGCGAGGACGCCCGGCATGCGCCGGATCAGATCCTGCATGCCCCAGAAACAGCCGCCGGCAAGCACTGCACGTTCGCTCGAAGTCGCCATGTAACGTCTCCTCAAAAGGCAATTCCGGGAAAACTGTAGCGGCGTTCCCCGGGGAATTGCGCGACAACAAATTTGGATAGTCCCATAAATGGGCATTGTCGCCTGCTTCGTCCAGTCGGACGAGCGGGCCATTCGGCTATACCGGTGAAAGGCGCCCCCTAAGGAACGGGGAAACCTTAGATGCGCGGATGCCGAGTCCGGCTGCTGGCGGCGACCGGCAGATATCGGATACCAGGCGGAATGGCCGCAAAACTGATCGCCACAGGCGGCGCCTCGCGCGACCAGTTGAAAAGAACGGTCTTGACCGGAACGTTGTCCAACCATGCCCGCAGCTGCGACGGCACGTGAGGACCCGACCAAACCATCAGCATGCCATGGTCGCGCAACCGCTGCCTCGTGATCCAGGGTGCGAACCGCATATCGAGATCGGTGAAGATCGACGGCTTGTCATAGGCGTTGAGGCCCGCCAGCATGGCAAGATTGGTATCGCCGCCGACAATGTCGAGCCGGCCGGGCACCGCGGCGTGCCACACCGCCTCGGCCTCGTCCGAGATCGGCCGCGCCGGCCAGCAGACGGCGTCCATCCGCCCGCGCACATTGCAATCCGTCCAGCGGATGGCCGCATAGGCCCCCGACATGGCCACGATGCAGATGAAGGCGCAGATCGCCAACCTTCGCATCTCGGGGGCACCGAGCCGGTGACCGAGAAAGGCGAGCGCGACGACGCCGACGAGATTGTACATCGGCGCGCCCCAGGCCTCGCCGGTGCCGGTGAACAAAGAGGCGACCATGATCAGCGTCGCCGGCCCAAGTCCCATCCAGGTGAGATAGACCAGCTTACCGCGCTCGACGGGGTCCTGCGGAGCCGACGTACGCCGCAGCAGCCCTGATATCGCCAGCACCAGGAGGAAGCCGGAAAACCCGGCCAGCTGGACACCGATATAGTAGAGGCGCGCACGGTGCTCGGTTACCCAGGCATCGCGGCCGGCGAAATAGGTCAACGGCAGGAAATCGATGCGGTAGAGTGCGATGGCCAACGGCGCGGCGACCGCGAGACAAACGGCCAGGCCAAGCCACGGCCAGGGCGTCGCCAGCCGACTGCGCGCGCGCGCGTCGGACAGCAGCCAGAGAGCGCCGAAGGCAAGCAGCAGGCCGGTGGAAAACTTGGCATAAAGCCCGACGCCCGACACCAGTCCGAGCGCCAGCCACCAGCCTGGCCCGCCACCGCGGCCGGCGCGCCACAGCAGCCAGCAGATCGCGGCCCAGAACGGCATTTGCGCATAGTCGTGATTGAATTGCGGCGTCGGCCAGCCGAAGAAATAGACCGATGGCATCAAAAGCACGGCGGCCAGCGCGCGGCGTTGTCCGAGCATGTCGCGGGCCAGCAGATAGACCAGGACGAACGTGGCCGAGATCGTCAGTTGGGCCAGCAGATATTGCGGCCAGCGGAACGATCCGGTCAGGAGATGGCTGGCCTCGAGCAGCCAGCCGGGGAGCTGCGGGTGCTTGTAGGTCAAAAGCACCCATTCGCGGCCCCACATGAAGCCTTCCACGACATCGCCGGGCGGTGCGGGATCGATGAGTGTTGGCACCACGGTCCAGCACAGCGTCTGCACCAGACACAAAAGTGCCAGCAAACCCCAGGGGTGCCGAAGCAGGGCGGACCAGAACGACGACGAGTCCAGCGCCACGGCAGGCAGCCCTGCCGGCACCCAACGATCGATGGAGTCGTCAATTCCCGCCATGCGCGGCTTAAACCACATTGCCCGGTTTGCCGAACAGCCCCAACGTCAAAGCTTACAAAAAAGTATACTTGCAGGTCATTGCAAGACCAAGATTGAGCGGGAACTTCGGCGTCCCGTTGCCCTTACCGGGCAGAACAGCCCGCACACCTGATCCCACTAGAAAATCCCGGATATTCGATGCGTCACCCGCATGCCGTCATCCACCACCGCGCGCTCGACTTCTGGCTGGCGCGCGCGGCGGTCCTCGTCATCATCTGCCTGCAGCTTCTGGTCATCAACGATCTTTCATTCGGTCCCCGCTGGCTGGCGCCGGCGCTGGAGGCCGCCCTGCTCGCGCCGCTGTCCGTGGCCACCGCCTGGACGCAGGCCGCCACCCAGAAAGCGGTCGAGGAGGAGCACTGGTATCTGGTCGGACGGTTTCGCGTCATGATCCGCCGGACGGCCCTGGTGATGACCGGCGTCGTCAGCGTCATGAATTGCGGTTCGCTGGTGCTCCTGGTGCGTGCCTTGCTGGCTGGCCATGCCGGCTCCAGCGGCCAGACGCTGCTGGTCGACGCGCTCAACATCTGGGTCACCAACGTGATCGTCTTTGCCTTGTGGTTCTGGAGCACCGACCGGGGCGGGCCGCCGACCTGCGGCCTGGTCAAACGCGCCCATGCCGATTTCCTGTTTCCGCAAATGACCCTGAATGATCGCGAGATCCGCGACTGGCTGCCCGGCTTCGTCGACTATTTCTTCCTCGCCTTCACCAATGCGACGGCGTTTTCACCAACCGACACATTGCCGCTTTCCCGGCGCGCCAAGCTTTTGATGATGGCGGAGGCGATGATCTCGCTGCTGACGATCGCGCTGGTCGCGGCCCGCGCCGTCAACATCCTGGCCTAAGGCAGGTCTACCGAAGTAACCCGGCTTTGGAGCACGCCATGCATGAAAAATCCGAAGATGCGCGTTAGGCCCAGAAACACCAATAGCCCGCCCCGGCGAACCGGAGCGGGCTATTGGTTGTGTGCGATGGCTGTCGCTAGTCCAATGGCATTGCATCGCAGGCGGCAATCCGCCGCCGTCAATCGGCGCCGAGATCCCGTTCAAAGACCACCTGGTCGCACAACGGAATGCCGTTCACGAGCAGGCCTTCGGGATAACCGGTCGATGGCCCGAACGCATCCCGAACGATGCGGTACATCCGAAAGCCCTGCCGCTGGTAAAATCGCAGGTTGCCGATATCGGCGCTCGCCGTCGAAACGATCAGACGTCGGCCGCCGCACTCGCGGCAGCGGATGATTGCCGCCGCGACAAGGGCACGCCCCAACCCCTCGCTCTGTCTTGCCGGACGCACGGCAAGGCTCTTGAGTTCGAAGACACCGCCGTCGCCTGTCTCGATGATCTGCGCATGGCCGACGATCCTCCCGCCATCCCGCGCGACGAGCACCTCGCCCTGACCGATATAGCTGGAGATCTGCATGGCTGAATCGTCGGCAAGGGCAAACAGCGGCCGCAACGCGTCGCGGTCCCCGTCATATCGTTCAATGTGCATCCGCAAACCCAAACTGAATCAACGCCGCCGCGAACGCGGCAGCCTTGCGTCGGGATATAGCAGTGGCCGGTCGGGAGCCACAAATGCAAAAAAGCCCGCCTCGGCGCGAGCCGAGGCGGGCTTTGGCTCGATAGAGCCGACAGGTGCAGATTTTCGACGCCGAGCAAAGTGTCGGGCTATTCCTCCGCCGCGGGCCTGAACCTCCGCACGATCACCTCGAACAGAATATCCGAGATCCACATGGCGCAGACGCCGATAAGAAAAGCCGCCGCCAGCGTCGTCGTGTCGTCATTGGCCAGCGGCAGCCCGGTGGCGCGGGCATACTGGACCACGGGCAGCGTCAGATAGGCCGCGGCCAGCGCGCCGCAGATTGGCGACGCCACCATCTCGCGCAGCTTGTAGCGATGACGCGACAACGCCCGCAGGACGCCGCCGGCGAGACCAGCGGCAACCACCGGCCCCTTGATGCCGAGCAGGTCGAACAGGTCGTGCATCATTTCACCGCCCTCGCAACGAGAAAGCCGAAGATCGATCCGGCGCTGAAAATGATCACGCCGCCAAGCAGCAGGACCGAGCCCATCGGAAGGAAGACGACAGTCATGGCTTCCACCCGCACAGTCTTTCGCCCTTGCGGTTGTGCGCCAGCAGCGCCTTGACCTCGGCATCCGACAGCGCGTCAATCGCGGCCGCCGACACGCGCAGCGGGCTCGACACCGCGCAAAATCCGCCCTTGGCGGTGGTACAGCCAACCAGCGCGGCCACGACCGAGGCGAGCATCACTCCCTTGCCCATGATCCGAGCTCCTTTCGGGCGGCGGCGGCCGGCAGTGCGCCGATGTCGTTCTGGATCTGGTCGGCAACTTCGCGCGCCGCGGCTTCGGTGGCGGCCTGTCGCGCGCGCTCCGCGCGCTCGCCGGCCAGCCGCAGGCGAACACCCCAGCCGAATGCCGCCAGGATGGCGGCACCAATGGCCAGAACGGTCGGATTGGTGAGCAGGAAATCAATCAGCGCGCTCATTGGTTTGGCTCATCCTTGACCAGATAGCCGACGGCAAAGACCGCGATCGGCAGAAGCGTGGCCCATGTCTCGGCGTCGTACCAGGAAGGCCAGAGATTGCGCACGAAGACGCCGGAAACGGAAACTGCGGCAGCGGCGATCGTGGCGGCCGTCAGCTTGTTGGTTGGACGGATGGTCGGCTGGGTAACGCTGGCCATGGTCAGAACATCCCTTCAAGGGCGGCGGCGACGTGGCGCCACGCGGCGAGGATGACGAATAGGCAGGCAGCGATGATCCCGCCCGCCTTTGCCGCCATCGGCATCCCGGATTTGTCAGGCGCCGGCGACGCGGGCTCGACGGCCGGCGCGTTGCCGGCAGGCACCGTGTCGTTTGATCGAGTCACGTCCGGCGCCGGCTTTGCAAATTGCGCAGTCGCGGGCACTGCCGCCGGGCTCGACATCAGCAACGCGTGAGCCCGCACCGACTTGATCCGATCCGACCAGCCGCGCCCGAATGTCGCCCATGTCGGCAAGCGTTGCAGGAACGCCAGCCGCGCATCGCAGAGCTGGTCGATCACGACGCCGGCCGGTCTTGCCCTGACCGCCGCCAACGTGGCCGGCCCGATGCGGCCGTCCTGAAGAGCCCCCACCATCGCCTGCAGATACTTCGCCGCCCTGCCCGGGCCGCTGTTCACGGCGAAATCGAAGACGGCATAGTCCACCCCGTCAGGCAGTTCCGCGCCGAGCACGGCATCCCAATAGAAGCGGCGATAAACCGTTGCCACCTGATCATCGTCGATCTTCTTCAGATCGGCCTTGGTGGCGTCGGCTTTCACGTAGCGGCGAAAATTGGCGAGGGTGACGCCCTTCATCGTGGCGCCGCCCGGATCGGCCGGATTGTCCGACCAGCCGCCTTCGGATTTCAAGACGAGCGCAAGCGCCCGCACGAAGTTGCGGTCCATGGGGGTTCCTTTCGGATGGTGATGGCTATTGTCGGCGCCTGATAGCCGGGCCGACGGGGAACTATGGAGTCGAACTCGTACCGGACGGGAATCGCGCGGCCCGTTCCGCTCACGGCAAGGTGACTTTGCCCGATATTTCGTATAAATTGCAGGTGGGCAGTTTGGGGATTGAAATCAATGACAGCGCTAAGCGTTGAGAAGTCGGTGGTCGGCCGCGTTGTCGACGGGTTGTTGACCAGCGGCTACACAATTAGCTTGAGCGATGGCACCCGTGACCGCCTAGTGCAGTCGAGCGACAGAGAAGCGATCCTAGCGGGAATGCTTCGAGAACAACGGAACTGGTTGGTGGTTTACGAAAGCGGTTCAGGCTTCGGATGGATTCGACTGGAAGACGGCTCGGTGCGCGAATATACCAGCAATCTTTGGCGGGCCCTTCACAACGCTACCTCGCTGAAGCTGTAAGCTAGATCTTACGCGAAAAGCTAATGCACTGCGGACTGTCAGTGCACTTCGAAAGTGCCGGTGGCGGACCACTGTTCCCCATCTGATAAATTGTCATCGCGCAGACCAAGGCGGCCAAGGCGCCTGCCACGCAGATCAGAAGGATTTGCGATTTAGAAACATGCTGGCCTTGCGACGGGTGACGAGAGCGCATACGGAAAGGCATAGCATGGATAGTCCCAAAAGCAACTTTGCGGCGTCACTGGCAGTGTGGACGATAGTCGATTGCTGCTCAAAAACGCTGTCTAGGCCGCCATATGCTTCGTTGTCATTCGGGGTTGTGTAATACCCCACCAGTTCATCCACATTTCCAAACGAATTGTAAGAACTCCGAACGTTGCCGGCCAGCATCTCGGCCATCGCCGGAAATGGCCCGACCCCATAGTCTGGGTCGGTGAAATACTGATTGCCTTCGATCAAGGCTCGGACAACAACATGGCCCGTCAGGCCAAAGACTTCCGAGTCAATACCGTTTTGTTGCAGTGCCTGGTGAACGAGAAAAGCCCGTTGATGGCAGAACCCACATGTAAAGCGGTCTTTGACCAAAACCCCTTCTGTTGCGAACGCGTCAGGGCCTCCGGACAGCCGTACGACCATCTGCTCAAGGACGCTCAATTGATAACTTGTGGGCTCGCAGTGGCCGGTGGCATTGTGCACGGTCTCGGTGATGCGCTTGACATACCCTAGTTGGCTCTCGCCAGGTTCCAAGTCTAGCGCATCGTTCGGAACGCTGGATATCGGGATGGCCGCTTCTTTGCTCGCATCTAGCTGCCAAATCGTCGAAAAATGCTGGCTGGAAATGCCCGCACTCACCAGCGCAAGGCATATTAGGATAGAGGCGAAAATTGATTCTTTCACAGCAGCGTTCAAAACACATCCCTAGCTTGCAGATCAAGTGCCACAAGGGGTTATGGGATGATTTTGACAACGTTACCCGCTGACGTGTCCACCCACAGTACCCCGGACTTAGCACCCACTGGCGCAGTGCCGGCGCTGGTAGGGAGAACTTTGTAGAGCTGCATCATCGCGCCGTCTACACCCACAAGGGTGCCAGTTGTGCCGTTGATGTTGTTCGGCCCGAAGCTTAGCCTCTCGGCAAGAGTAATCGAACCCACAAGGTTGTTTGTCAGGCCGACGAATTGGTTGCCGCGAATGTCGACTTCCATTGCATGCGTGCGGTTCGCAACCACACCGGCAAACGACACCGCAGGCGAACAATGGTCGAAATTGTTGCCCCAGATGTTTGCGCCATGCACGCCGTCGTTGCCGTTGCCCGCCGCAGCTCCGCCAAGTCGAACAGCAGCACTGTAGGCGCCAGCTGTATCATACCCGCCGAAGCGGCACCCAATAACGTTGAGTGCGTTGCCTCGATAAGCTGCGATCCATTCGCCACCGCCGGCGAGCTGATCATAGAAAGTACAGCCGAGAATACCGATGCCTCGAAAGTCCTGGATCGTCGACCCAGACCAGAACCGGCCAATGCCATCTGCGCCGGCCTGCACGTTGCACCCAATGAAGGTAAGGCCTTCGCCAGACCCGTGCACCGGGTAGTTGCCGTTCGCTCCCTTGAAGTGGCAGGACGTGAAGGTGTGAGCGTTGCAGAAGCCGACGGCATTCGTATCCTGTAGCGCCAGGACGCCGCCCGATGCCTTGCCGTTGAACGACACGTCCTTGAAAGACCCCTGCGTCGAGCCATATAGACTCACGCCACGACAGCCAATTGCTGCGCTATCGGCCAACACAAAGCAGTCCGTCATGTGCATGTAAGACGAGCCCGTAGCGATCAGGCCGTAATCAATCAGAGCCGCATTGAACACTGTCTTGTCGAGCGCTTCGATCCAAAGTTTTTCAAGCGACACATTAAACGTGTCCCGCAGGTCTAGCACCCGGCCCACACCAGCACCGGCGGATGAGCGAAGATAAGTCTGTTGTGCGGATCCAGTGCCGAGACCGCCCAGGCCCATCAGGCGGACATTGTGCTTCCCCTGGAGAGCCGTGAACGGGGCAGTCACACGCACATCGCCTTTCAACAAAATGTTTCCGCCCTCGGCCGGCATCGAATTGATGAGCGTGGTAAGCCGCGCAGTCTGGTCGGTAGCATCGCCGGGAACGTTGTTGTTCCATGCCTCTATTACCGGCAGGTCTGAGAAGGCGATCGACTGAAGCCTCGTGCGAACTTGGGCGAATGTTTTGCTTTCGCGCGCTGTGCCGGTAGAGTTGTCGACAAGCATTCTGTCAGCCACGACGGGCGGCAGACTCACACCGGCCGCCGCTGCCAAGGCAGCATCACGAGCTGCCTCGGCAGCAGCTAGAATAGGCGCGCCAGACTCGTTGAGGTCGCCGACAATATCGTCCGATATATAGAAGTTGATCACGATGTCACTGACACCGATTACCGGGTTCAAGGTTTCGAAGGCGTACACGAAATCGGCCGAGACGGCGCCCTGCTGCACATGCACCGTGGTCCCCTTCTGCATGGTGCGCGCGGTGCGTGCGTCGGCGGCGCGGAACCACTGGCCTTCGCTCGCCGTATAGATGCCGTTCTCGCTTGCATCGGCCTGGTTCTTCACCAGCACCCGGTCGCCTACCTCGGTGGCCACGCCATCGATGGTTTGCAGCCCGTAAAGGGCAATGTTGACCGTGGTCGCCAGGCGCACGGGTTCACGCTCGCCGGTCAACAGGCGAACGGCGGCGGTTGCAGGTCGGGCCATGAGGCTTGCTCCATGAAAAAAGCCCCGCGAAAGCGAGGCTTGAAGAAGGTTGAGTATCGATGCCAACTTATCGTGCGAAGGTCGGCAGAAACCGCCATCACGGCGGCCACAAATGCGCAGCCGGCGATCAGGCCTGCTTGGTGAATGATCTCCACAATTTGCCCAGCATGGAACTCTTCGGTGCTGCGAGTTCTGGTTCAGGGGCTTTGCGGATGTTTACAGGCGTGCCCGGCGGCAACCCTTTTATCTTGGCTATGACTTGGCCCATTATGTGCCAGTAGACCTCAAGGTCCGTCAGTTCCTGGTTTGAGACGTCGTCCACTCCCCCAAGAAACAGCGGTATCTTGTAACCAATACACTGGTCGTAGGTTGGCGGTGCCCCGCCAGCCGCCAGCCAATCCTCCACAAATATATTGGCACTCAGCGCGGCATCAGGATCTTCTATGGCCAGAACATCATGGAAAGTCTCGATGTTGGCAGGGATTTCAAGCGCTTCGCCTGTACCCGGCTCAAACAGGAGCACTCCAGGTTGCCCTTGTTCAAGTCTCTCACCGTCAACTGCAAACGCAGAGCCCTGCCAATCGTACCCGAAGCAAGTGATCCGGCCGACAAACTCCGGAAAACCCAAGGTTACCCTGGCGTTCCAAAGTGCCACGTCCTGTGCGCGGATGACCCGGTAGAGACCTTTCCTGAACGAAGCCCCGCCGAAGCTGGTCAGCAATTCGCTTAAACCAAATATTTTCGCGTCGAAAGCCGCATTGCCTCCGCCAGCCGCCATCCTACTTTCAACCGGAAAATGTTGTCGAAATGTCTCGTACAACGCACCCCCCATTATATCTGCCGTTCAGCCTAAGCTGTCCCCGCAATGTCTGCGCCAATAAACCCCGCAACTCAAATTCTACCCAAGGTTGCACCAAACACAATAGAGCTGCCGCAAATCTCTCAACAAATCCTGCGCATTACCTTTTAAGCTCTGGCAGGATTTTCTCGTCGAGGAATTGGAGCCGGCTCGCCAGCATCTCGGCGTTGGCGGGATTGGCATCGACATTGACCGGTATCAATTTCGCTACGGACCTTCCGTGGCGTGCAGCCTCAACCCAGTCTTCAAGCGCACCGAGATAACCATCCAGCGCCTCGAAAGGCGTCTTTCCGTCATCAGCTGGCAGGTACGTCGGCGGCACATCCCCGACGATCACCCAAGTCCATGGATTCACGTCCGGTCGACTGGTCTCTATCTCGAAAAGGAAAATATAGATTATCCCTTCCGCGGCGCAACCAAGATATTCGTCCTTAATGGCCGATACCCAAGTGTAGAATTCGAGATATTGGCGGGCCTCGATCCGGGCAGAATCCAGCTCGTCGTGGCCGGTGCTGATATTAGCCGAAGGCAGGCGTGTGACGCTGCTCAGGTCGGGTTTGCTATTATTCTCTATGACCAACTCCCTTGCCGCCTTTGTCTAGGCCAGCGTGAATGGTCTCCGGCATCCCGATGCCGCTCTATGTGATTGAATTCTTTTCCACGGTTCGGTCCAGAGGTTCACTCCAATCACGTGGAGATCGTTAAGAGTGCACTGTGACCATAATTCGGCACCACCAACCATAGCGACCAGACTGTTCAGTTGGATGAATTGCCGTAGAAGCAGGAAGCAGAACGTCTAACCCTGAGACTTCTTATGTTTCTTGACGTAATCAAGGACACCGCCGAGATTCAAGAAAAACGTAACTCCGGTCTTCTCCTGCCATTCGGCCATTTCTTGCGTTTTTTGGGCTTCCAGCGCTTTTCTCTCCGCAGGATCGCTGATGGCCAACCGCAAGCGCCAAGCTATCTGGGCTGCCTTTTGCTCGTCGCGCAGTTTCTGCATCTCGGGGGAAATGTTCTCGTATTCAATCGTCGGCTTCCGCATTTTTGCGACTCCCATCGGACCGCGATCACGCACAAATCCCGCACGCGCCCATTGTACCCACCGTTGATGCACCTTTCAACGCGCATTCCTGGGGAGTCCGTTATCCGATCCGAGAGCTTGAGTTCGCGTATCTGGCGCGTTTGATCCGCCCGCTCCAATGACAGACGATATGCCGGCCGCCGGAAGTATCAAACCGGGATTACGGTGACAGTGCACTTTTACCTTTATTCTACTCCAGGCCTCACTCTAGGTCATACGAATATAATTGAAAAAGTGCACTGTCATCGCAATTCCAAATAGCATTCAAATCCCGAAATTTTCATCGACGAACATCTCGGGAAAATTCAGTAAATCACTCTTGAAGCAGTGGCAGAACCTTTTCATCGAGGAACGCGAGCCGGCTCGCCAACATTTCGGCGTTGGCGGGATTGGCATCGACATTGACAGGTATCAATTTCGCTACGGATTTCCCTTGCCGCGCAGCTTCAACCCAATCTTCCATTGCACCGATGTAACCATCCAGCACCTCATACGGTGTCTGGACGTCATCGCCGGGCATATAGGCCGGAGGCACATCGCCCACGATCACCCATATCCATTGAGGCACATCTGGCCTTCCAGGTAAAATCTCGAAGAGAAAAATGTATACTATACCCTCGGCGCCATACCCAAGATACTCGGCTTTAATATTTTTCCCCCAGTTATAAGACCGGAGGTATTGACGGGCTTCCAGAAGAGCTGCGTCAATATCATCCCCCGAGTCAGGATCGTTGGCAGCCAGCGGCAAACGACTGACTTTACTGAGGTCTGGCATAGCTGCGTTCACGACGTCTCTCCAATACTCGTTTTTTTCTGGCGCCATCGTCTCTTGGCCCAGCGCTGAAAATCCCCAGCTTTGTTGTGGTGCCGAATGAGATCTTCCCTAAGCCTCAATCCGCGAAGTTGTTGTCCACAAACATCTCGGAAAATTGCTGGGGCGTGAGTGTTACGTTGTTGTCGTGGGCGATTTTCAGGTTCCTTGACCACATATCCCGGATTGCCTCAGGCATCGTGTTAGGCATGTGAAGAGCCTTGGCGATTGCGTCGTCCCACCGTCCGTCGCCGCCATAGATGGCTTGCAGTTTCGGACCCATCGCTTTCAGGCCATCTTCCGATTCCTCAGAGAGCTCTCCAATCGCCTTGAGCACGTATAGCTCAAGAAGCCTGAGCAGCGGTTTTCCGTCATAACGTGGGTGCGTCGCCATTTTTCCCCTCATGCATCATTGGTGGCGTATTCGATGAGGCGTTGGCAGATGGCCGACAGGCTGGGCTTTTCATCCAGCGACGCTACCCAAGCCTCGGTAAATTCGATCGCGATGTATACTTCAATGAAATATGTCAGGCCTGCCTTGGCTGCCTTCGCTGGCACCAATGCATCGTCCGGGGCAATCGCAACCATCGCGTCTGAATTCTCGGTCCAAGGCTCCGACACATAGATCGTGTAAGTCTCGTCCTCATCTTCATCGTCATTGTCATATTCAGACAACCGGCCAACGATGTCGATCAACCTGCTTATTTTCCCCATAAAGAAAATCCTCCTCGGCGATTCGGGTGCAGTGCTTTCTGGAAGATAGTCCCAGGATCATGTTGTGATCTAGGGACGAGTTGCATCACACCGGGTTCCGGGGCGTGATGCCACGTGTAGCCAGGGGGTGCTCTGCGGGGAACGAGGCCCCTCTTTGTGCGCTGAAGGTTAATTCCTGCTTCTTGCATAACTTTCGCGAAATCCTGCTCTCTTTCCATCAGAACCAACAGGGCTTCGTTGGCTGCCTGGAAATGGCGCGGGCGCGAAACGTTTGGATATAAGGCAGGATCCAGCCTTGTTTCGAACACCACGCTATAGAACTGGCCCGTCGGCCCTCGACTAGCGCCGTCACCTGCTTCTTCTGTCAGCAGTTCGGACCCAGGCGCAGGTAAATCGTCTATACCTTTGTAAAGGTCTAATCCTTCAGAAAGAACGTCCTCAGTCGAGTTGGGGAGCTTACCTCGGCTTCCCAGAACAAGCGCCTCGGCTCCCTCAGCCAGGTCGTCGGGCCGCTTCAATATCTGCGCGAGTTCCTTAACCAAAGGCCCCGCAATCTTGCCGGCTTGTTGCAGACCGACGGACGCCAGTCGCTCAGTGGGAATTACTCCTAAGGCATTGAGAACCGTGTCGCCGACGTTCCCAGACATCGCGGACGCAACAGCCTTATCGGCAGCGACCATGGGCGTGATACCGAGCAGCGAAATGCCCTGCTCGCCGGCTCCCTCGGAGCCAACCAGCAACCGTGCCAGCTTACGCCGCATACTTTCTGGCTTACTATCGCCCACGATAAGCCGACCAAGCTTATCTTGAGGTGTAGGAATGTAATTCGTGACTTCTACATTCGAGTCCCGCAACCCCAACTCGGCTGCTTTGCCCAAGTCGAGCAGCATTTTGGGGTCGACTATCCAATCGCGACGTGTTCGCTCAGCTAGGCTTCTCTCTGTCTGGTCAGCACTTGTCCGAACTAGCTGGTCTAGCATTGCCTGTTGGGCAGCTTCGGTAGGGAGCGCAGCAAAGATGTTGTCTAGGATGTGATCTTGCGGTTTGGTTCCGTTTTTTAGTTCGCCGACGACGCTGCCTGCCACGGAATTCGGCAACGGCTGGACGGTGTCGAAACCCAATTGCTTCTGGGCGGCGATCGAGCCGATGATCGCCGCCCGATAGTCTTCCGGCTTCGACAGGTTGTTCCAGGCTGCGTCTAGGTTTGCGAATGTCTTGCGAACATAGTCGCCGGGATCCCCTTGCCTGGCTCTGAAGGTCAGGTCGGCGGCGGTTACGATGACGTCATGACGCGCTTTATCTTCCTCAGGGTTCGCACTGTCCGCCCTCGTTGCAGAATCCTTGATCTTGGCCCGTACGCCCTCGTTCGACATGCCGCGCATGCCGTAAAATTGCCGACTGACATCGATCGCCTGATTGAAGGCTTGGAAGCGCCTGGCGCCTTCGGTGGCGCCATAGAGGGCTACGAATTGCTCCGGAGTGGGAGTTGGGCCAGAATACGTTCCGGTTTCCCTGATGGCGGCCGGCGCGTTCTGTTCGGCCAGGCTAATACCGGTACGCATTTCGACTTGCCGGAACGCGTCGGCGGCCCGGGCTTGCTGGGCTAAGGCCGACCGGTCCTCAGGCAGGATGTCGTCCCGGAAGGCCTGCGCCACTCGCTCGTCCGGCGTGAGCCTGCCAAGGCGATCGCCCTTTGGCGCAACAGAACTTGTGGCATTTGCCTGCGAACCACCAGCCACCTCTGCCGTGTCGTCCTTCCTCCGACCCTGCGCCGCGCCCAGCATCTCGGCGGCCCGCTTCGGGTCCTGGGCGATCATCGCCTGGACTAGCGCCTTGGCCGTGTTGGTGCGCCAGGCGGCTTCCGCCGCTTGCCGGGCAAGCGGGTTGCCGATCTTGGCGATCAGGTCGGACCCGCTCTGCCGGATCGCCTCGAAGGTCGCGGTGTCGCTCGGGTCGCCATTTGCGATGGCGCTCGTCGACATGGTGTCGACCTTGGTCCACTCGGCGAGCTCATAATCGTCGCGCCGCTGAAGCTGCCGCTGCGCCATGCGAAGCGAGCCGGCCCCGCGCAGCACCTCCTTCTGCCTGGCGAAGTTGGCGCGCTGGCTTTCGGGTATGCCGGGCAAGGCGGCGGCAAACAGCTTGTCGAACAGGCCTGTCTTCACCACCCGGCCGTTGCGCGGGTCGACCTGGCCATACATCGCGTCATGCAGGCCGGCGCCGTCGGCCGGAGCGTTAGCCGTCGCCTCGTCTTCCTCCTTTGCGATCTGGCCATTGAACTTGCGGCGCGCCAGCTCGGCGTCGAACGCCTCCTGCCGCTCTGTCATCTGCCGGTAGTGCTCGGCAAGAGCGGAAAGCTCGTCGCCAAAACCCTGCATGGCGCCGCCGACCGGCGATCCCTGCGGGTATTGCGGCGCGTTGCCGGTATCGAGCCGGCGCTGGCCAACGGAAAGGGGAATGACGTGGACCATTTTAGTAGAGCCCCGAATAGCCGTTGGCCATGGCCGCGCTCGCCCGAGGTGAAAGCATCGAACCGCCGAAGGTCACAGCCTTGGTCGGGTCGTAGATTTTGGAGAGGCCGCCAACCAGCGCGCTACCGGCGCTGAAGATCGACGCCGTGGCCGCCTGCTTGCCGGAGAAGCGCGAGATGGCGGCCTGGCTGTTAAGGTTGTTCTGGCGCAGGTCCGAGCTGTACTGAAGCGCCTTGAGGTCCATCTGGCCCTGCCTGGCATTGGCGGCCAGCACCTCGGTTGGTGAGCCTGCTATGCCGACGCCGGAAGCGCCGGCCTGGGCGCGCGCCTGGGCCTGCAGCAGATCCTGCTTGTGACGTTCCTGGCTCTGCTCGAAGGCAGAACTTTGCGCCTCGGCCCGCGCCTGCTGCTCATAGGCCCTGGCCTGATAGTCGGCCATCTGCTTCTGCTGCTGGCCCTCGAGCAGAGAGCCGCCGACCGACAGGGCCGTCCCTGCCAGCCCTAGAAGGGCGAGTGTGCACATGGTCAACCTCGTTCGTTAAAGGGATTTTCTTGCGGGGATGAATTGGCTTTTGGCGCCCCGGCCTTCGGCTTGCTTGCCTTCCAAGTGCCTGGCTTTGTTGCTCTTGATCGGCGCGCCGAGCGCCGGGCGCGGGTCGAGTGCGCCGCCGGCGCTGAGGAAGGAGAGCAACAGCCTGTCGGCCTGCAGCGCCGGGCGGCTGAGGCGGGCGGGCGCCGCGGCGCGCGGGCCGGCCATCGCGGCGCGGCGCGTGGTGGTCAGGTTCACCTTCAGTTCGGTCACGCCGGCGGCCTCGAAAAGGCCATTGGCGGTGGCGACGGCACGGGCAAGCGCATCGGCCTCGAACAGTTCCTGGCGCAGTTGCTCGACCAGACGATGGACACCGCGCCAGCGCTGCGTCAGCGTTGCCGCCCTGGCCTTGATGTCCTCGCCGAGCGCGGCGATGTCGGCGCGGGCTTGGCCGCGCGCCGCCTCCGCCCGGCGCTTGCCGGCGGCGTCGATGGTTTTTTCCAGAAGCGCGATCCGGTCGTTGCAATCGTCGAGCGCGGCGCGCGCGGCGGCAAGATCGCCATCGCCGAAGACCGCGCGGTCCTCGGCCTGCGCCAGTTCGCTTTTGCGCACGAGCGCGTCGTTGAGGTCGGTGTCGAGCAAGGCGATGACGGCCGCGAATTCGGCAGCCGTCCGCGCCCTGCCGAGCTGCTCGGCAAGGGGAGATGTCATTGGGGTTGTCCTTTTTTGGGGAGAGAGGCGGTCCGCGAAGCTGCCGATCTCCCCACCTGTGGGAGATTGGCCGTCACCTCGGCCTTCGCCAGATCAACTACGGCTCGGCGTCGAACACCGGTGTGAACGCCCGGATCGTGCACGGCGTCGGGTTGACATGACGGATGCGCACGCGGCCCTGGCCTTCCCAGCTGTCGTCGATCGGCACTTCGACATTGCCGGTGAACAGTGTGGCCCTCCCGTCCGGCGCGACGATCGAGGGCAGGCGCACCGGCTCCCAGCGGCCACGCATGAAGGACTGTACCTGGAGCCCCGTGATATCGGTCTCGAGCAGCGACAGGATGGCCTTCGCCACCTTCTTGCGGCGGCCGATGATGGAGCCGTCGCGGCCGCCGACATCGAGTTCCAGCGTGTCGGCGCCCGCCGCATAGGGCAGTCCGAGCTGCCATTTGGCGGCGATCGAGCCGCCTGGCAGCGTCACAGTTCCGCCGCCGCTGACCGCCAGGCCGCGATAGACCTTGCCGTCGGCCAGCACATCGACCGACTGGCCGGCGAGATGCATCGCGCCGCCCACCGTGGTCACCGCGGCGCCCGTGTAGGTCAGCCCGCAATCGACCTCGAAGGCGTCGGCGACGGCGCCATATTCGAACGGAGCGGTCTTGATCTCGATATAGCGCTTGGTCACGCCGCCAATGGTGCGCTTGACGACCAGCCACAGGTCGTCATTGCCGTCTTGGCCAGGCGTCACGGCAGCACTTTCGACGACCGCCCAGCCAGCGCCGCTGAAGGCGCCGCCCAGGCGATGACGATGCATGCCCCTGACATCCTGGGATGGCTGGTGCGTGTAGCCGCCAAGCTCGCCATTATCGAGCGGAAACCACAGCATCGGGTCGGGGTCGGTCTGGAAGGCCAGCTCGACCACGCCTTGCTTGGGAATATGCTCGGAAATCTGGCCGACATCGTCCGAGGTGAACCGGCTCTGCGCGGTCTGTGTCAGCTCGGCGATCGATTTGCGCGAGCGCGTCACATAGAGGAACGACTGGCCGGCATCGACCGGGCGGATGCGGGCGCAGCCGAAGGTGCGCGAGCGCCGGTTCTTGAACGAGGACGGCGTCAGCGCCTCGTCGATGCCCGAGCCCGACAAGGCACGCACGCCACCGGACGTGCCGATCAACAGCGCACCGTCGGAATCGGCGATCCAGACAATGTCGTTGGCCTGGCCGCCGCCGGCCTGGACGAACTCCAGCGCATCGTCATCATTTTCGCCGAGCGCGAAATTGTCGAAGTCGCCGGTCTTCGATCCGTAGACCGAGAACTTCCGGCTGAAGGCCAGGCGCTCTTCATAGAGCGAGCCGCTCTCGACATATTTGCCGGGCACGAAAGTACCCAGCCGCCACCGCGTGATTGGCGAAAGATCGGGCAAGGCATGACCATAGAGCCTGATCTGCACGACAGTGGTGCTCGTCCTGCCGGTGACCTTGGCCCAACGCCACACATTGTCGCTGCCAAGCAGCCGGACCGACCTTCCAATGTCGCTTGTCTGGAACCCGGTGCCGTCATTGATCCCGGCAACCGCCGATGCCGTGAGGTCGAAGGGCGCCATCAGGTCGCCGTTCTCGGTCAGTGCGATCTCGGAGAGCGAGGTGTTGTTGGCATCGTCGCCACCGCCACCGGAAAAGTCGAACTTGTAATACTCGTAGGTGGTCGAGTTCAGGAAATCGTAGAAGCGAACCTCGGAGCCGGACCAGCCGCGCTCCGATGTCCTGCCGTCCAATGAGACGTAGTTCACGCCATCGTTGGAGGCCGACAGCTTCCATTGCGTCGGCGTGTCGCCCCATTTTGCGGCATCTTCGGATGCGGATATCCAGTAGGCGTTCACCGCCTTTCCCTGGCCGGCCGGGAATTGATACTGCAGAAGGCCGCTGCTGCCCGTCGATATGGTGACGACGCCATTGATCGCGCGGTCAAATACCCTCCAGCTGTTCGTGCCTGTGCCATTGTCCGTAACCGTGCCGCTCGGGGCTGTCGCCGAAGTCATCTTCGGCGTCGCATGACCGGTGCTCGCCGGCTTCAGCGTCGTCGACGTGGTGTTGATGTCGTCATAGGGACCGTCGAGGAAGTTGAAGTCGGCCAGGGCCCAGCTGGTGTGCGCGGTTCTGGTCAGCACCTTCAACGGGTAGTCCCGGTGACTGATCCACATCTGGTCTGCCGACTGGACGTAGGCCAGCTCGAACAGATCCGCCTCCAGATAGGGCGAAGCGACCTCCACCGTGCCGACACGCGCGCCGTAGGCGTAGACGCGGATATACTGGTCGCCGAATTCGAGCGCGTAGGCCTGGTCGGCCGAGAAGATAAACGGGATCAGCCGCGTCTTCCTGGCCGAAGTCTTGACCTCGCCGGCAAAATAGGTGCCGCCGCGCTTGCGGATGCCGCCATGCGGCAAGGTGACGAAGTTCTCGCATCGGGCAAGGGCCGCCCGATAGAAATCGAGCGAGGCGCGGGCATGCAGGCGGGGCGAGATTTCGCCACGGGTGAAGACGTCCTGAACCGGATAGAGCGTGGCCATCAGCGCGCACCCCTGCTGTCGCCGCGCTGGCTTGACCACGAGGCGGTGTAGAGACGCCCGCCGCGCTGGATGGCGTTGGCGTTGAAGGCAGCGTCCAGCGCCCGGTCATAGGCCGAGCGCGCAATGTCGATCATGCCCGACTTGTGGGTCAGCGGATGCGCGACCTTGATGGCGAGCGCGGCCACCAGCACCTCGGTGAAAAGCGCGTCCCAGTCATTCGGGTCGGTGAGGTTGGCGACGTAGCGGATGGTGAGCGGACCCGGCTGGTCGCAATAGATCAGTCCCGCCTCCTGGCGCCAGGAGATCGGCACGCCGTCGGGTTCGCCATTGTGCGTCAGCGGCAGCGGCCGCAAGCAGTCGGCCGGAAGCTCATAGGCAACGTTCAAGCCACAATCGCCGCCGGCGGTCATCGACCCGACCACCGTGGCGCGCAGGATCGCGAACACCCAGGCATGTTTGGTCAGCTCCGCTTCCCGCGCGAGGTCGAAATGCAAATTGAGCAACCGCGCCGCCTTGACGTCCTGGTCGAGGCTGTCGATCGGTGCCTCGTCGAGCACGGCGAGCGCCATGTTGGCGATATCGGTCGGGGTGATGGCCATGGGTCGGCACCTCGTGGGTCGTGGTTGTTGCGGACATGAAAAAAGCCGCGCGGAGGCGGCTTGACGTACTTGCTATTCGCCATGGCTGGCGTGTTACGGCGCCCCCCTCTGGCCTGCCGGCCATCTCCCCCACGAGGGGGGAGATTGCATGTGGCATCGCTTTCGCCAACTCTCGACGTTGAAGAAAAAGCGCGGCCGTCAACGCTGCCAATCTCCCCACCCGTGGGGGAGATGGCCGGCAGGCCAGAGGGGGGCGCGGCAGAACTCAGCCTTAGAAAAAGGGCGGAGCGCCAGCCCCGCCCCTCGCCTCAGCCGGTCATGCCTCGGTCGTCTTCAGCGCGATGAACGTCATGTTCTTGACGCTCGACGCTGTGCGGTCCCAGTTCGCCGCCAGCGCCAGTTCGGCGTCGGTGGCGAACTCGCCGGCCGAGGCGGCGTCGAGGAAGCGGGTGCCCGGCACGTGCGGCACGAAATGCCGGCGGCCGACCATTTCGGTGACGCCGCCGCCATGGCCCTGGCGCGGCTTGCGGTCGAACTCGAGCGGGCCGCCTTCGGTGTTGACCGGCAGCTCGTTCCACAGGATCGCCTTGTCCTTGAACATGAAGGCGGTGTAGACGCCCGCCGCCACCGGAATGTCGTCGTCGACCACGCAGCGCAGCCCCATGTAGTAGGGGATGAGCGGCCCGCCCTGCTCGGAGGACGGCACATAGTCGATGAGGTCGGCGAGCTTCAGTGCCTTCATCTGCTTGGAGTGCATCCAGATCGTCTTGAACTTGTCGGCGCGGTCGCCCATCAGATAGGCCGCCTCGATGATGTCGGTGTCGACGATGGAGGCGCCGGTGGTGCGGACGAGATCGCCGGCGTCATTGGCGATGTTGTCGGCGACGACGCCTTTCAGGATGCCGAGCAACGTCAGCTTGTTGGCGCGCTGCCAGTACTCGGTCTGCCGCTTGACGATCAGCTTCTGCGGGTCGTCGCCGGCCAGGATCGAGGTCAGGTCCGGAACGCCCCATGCCTGGGCGCGGACGTTGCGGGCGGCGACCTCGCGGCGCGAGCCGACCTTCTTCATCTCGATGGAATCGGCCGGGTCGTCATTGACCGGTTCGGACGGGTCATTGCCAAGATCCTTCCAACCGGGCATGTCGACGGAGCGGCCGCCCATCGACAGTTTCGACGAGATGGCCGGGTCGGAAAACAGGATTCCGGCCTGATAGATCTCGAGCGACTGGACATGTTCCTCGAAAGCGTATTGCGCATAGACGGACGGAACGATCGCGTCCGCGATGCGGGTGTAGGCATCTGCCATTTTTGTCTTCCTTCAGCTTGGGGTTTGGCGGTGAGTTTGAGAGTCAAAGCGGGTTGTTCGGCATCCAGCGGTCGGGGTTCTCTCCAGCCTCGCGGGCCAGCCGCCTTGCGCGGGCGGGGTCGCTTTTGACGAGGGCTGAAATGGCCGTCAGGTTGCGTTCGCCGGCGGCGTTGCGCTTGAACGGATTGGCTCCGCTTGAACGGGCACCGCCGTCGATCGTGTCTTCCCTGAACATCGCTTCGCCGATCGCCTGGAACGCCTTGGCGATTTGCGGATCGGTCAGCGCCCCGTCAGGCAGAAGGATGCCCTTCGCCTTGTAGGCGTCGACCAGGCCGAGCTTCTTCATCGCCCGGTTGGCGACTTCCAGCTTCTGGCGAAAGCCGTCGCTGTCGGTCGGTCCCCAGTCCTTGACGAGGTCGTCATGGGTGGCTTCGACCGAACGGGCGAGCGCGACTTGCTGCGCTTGCGCCTGCTCGGCCATGTAGCCGACGAACCTGTCGTGATAGGCCTGCGCGATCTTCGGGCTTGCACCCGCTTCGACCGCCCAGGCCTTGGACGCCTGAGCGAGCTCGTCCGAATAGGCGAAGTTCTCCGGCAGGCCTTCCGGGCGCCGGTACTCGACCTTCTCGGCCGATGTCAGCGGACGCATCTCCTCGGGCAGCCGGGCGTGGAACTTGTCCCAGTCTTCCCTGGATGCGTCCTTGCCCGGCACGCGCAGGCTTTCGCCCTGCTGCCGTTCCAGCTCCGCATAGGATGTGAAAACCCGATCGAGGTTTTCGGCCTTGGTCCAGCCCTTGGTTTCAGCGAGCTTGCGGTTGCCTTCGGAAAGACCGTCAAACCAACTTTGGGCGACAGCCGCGGCGGACCCGTTGTCCGCGCCTGCCGATGGCCGTACTGGGTTGCCCGCCGGCTGCGCACGCGCCGCCACGGACCCGGCGTCTGCCAGATCTGTCATGTGTGAGATTCCTTTGTTTGAGATTTCAGAAAAGGAGCCGGCGGCGAAGCTGCCAATCTCCCCCCTCGTGGGGGAGATCGCTAATTGTTATCGCCCCAGTTCTCCCACAGCAGCGTCACCGTCCCCGTCACGGCCAACGTGCCATCCGCATCGATATCGGTGCCGGTGGCAAAGGCGAGGTTGAGATAGAGGTCGGCCGGCGTCGTGGTGCCGTCCAGCGTCGAGGCGGCGGCGATGTCGGCGGTCGAGGCGGTGGAGAGCGCGGAGCCCGCGCCGTCCAGCGTGCGGCCGGTGGACGCCAGCACATTGACCATGGTGCCGGCAAGCGTGGCGCTCGACGCGGCCGCCGAACCCAGCGACCAGGTAAGCGCGGCGGCGTCGTTGATGGTTGATGCGCGCGTGGTCGGCACCGCGAACTGCAGCCTGGCCGTGCCGCCCTTGATGCGCAGCTTGCCGTCGGAAAAATCGAAGATCTTCTGCGAGGCATAGGCCAGCGCATCGGTGACCGGCACCTGCATGCCGGCAAAGGTGAAAACAGTGCGATAAGAACCGCCCTGCCCCGTGGTGACGGCTTTCAGGCCGAGCTTGGGCGGGGCAAGACCGGCCTCGCGGGCGGCGGCACGGGCAAGGGTGCGGGGAAGACCACGCGTCATTTCATTCTCCATTGTTGGGTGGGTGCGCGCAGCGCGCGGAAGCCAAACCGCTTGGCTTTTCAGATGACGAACGCCCGCGGCGACAGTGGACGGCCGACGCAGGCCAGGGCGCGGATCGTATCGACAAGACTGAATCATTTTGGCAGGGATCGGCGCTATCGCCTTGTTCCAAAGGGTTGTTTCGGACGCCCTGGCCCATCAACGCCCGAGAAACCATGACTCACTTCGTGAGCAGCCATGCCCCCGTTCCGCCGCAATGCGGCCGCACGGGACGATCTATAGGGATTTCAGACCTTTAAGGGAGACCTCGCATGATCTTTCACAAAGCAATGGCCGCCGTCCTCATGACCGCCGCGCTTGCAGGCTGCCAGTCGCAGACCGAAGGCCAGCAGCGCGCCACCACCGGTGCGCTCCTCGGCGGCGCCGGCGGCGCGCTGGTCGGCCAGGCGATCGGCGGCAACACCAAGAGCACGGTCATCGGCGCGGCCGGCGGCGCGCTGCTCGGCGCCGTCGTCGGCTCCGCCACCACCCCGCAGCGCCGCGAGGACCAGCTCTGCCGCTACCAGGACCGCTACGGCCGCATCTACACCGCGCCCTGCGACGACCGCTACTACAACGGCAATTATTGATCGTTAGCCGCCTTCTCCCCGTTCACGGGGAGAAGGTCCCGGAGGGGGATGAGGGGCAGCGCCAAGGTCTGAAAAGCCGGTGCCGCCGAACGCTCAACCCGCGAAGTTGTTGCCACCAACATCTCGGCAAATTGTTGGGCCGTTGTTGTCGTGGGTTTACGGTGACAGTGCACTATTTCACTTCGACAAACTGAGGTGAACCTTAACAACTCACTGGGTTCCCCCTGTTCGGAATCAAGGGCATCCGCCCCCAAAGCTGCCGCCAGAGCGAGCACTGACTTGTTGCAAATTGCAATTTCGGCTGTGATTTTTGCGCCCCGCCTAATCACCAAATAAAGACAAATCGACTCTGGGGCAAAAAGCAAAGCTGCAGCAACGTACCATCAAGCAAAATAGTGCGCCGTCACCGCTGTGCACCATAATGCTGCTTCCCACTTACTTGGGGCCGCACCCTGTCCCCAGGCACGTCATTCCGTATTCCTTCATCAGCCGGCGGGTGACCAAGTTTCTGATACGCTCCTTCTGTGCTTCATTGAGGCCTCCGGTCGGACATTCGTCGATTGCATATCCGGCCGCCACGTCGGGATTGCCTTGATTACGAGCCTTCTTCAGTACGCAAGAGAATGCCCTCCACTCTTTGGCGGAAAGGGTGATTGCGACAGCCGGCGTTACATGGAGCCCCACGAGCAAAAAGGCTAACAAGACTAAACGCACGTTCGTGAACCTCTCGACCTGATCCAATCTTATGTGATCACATCTAATTCACTTGCAAACGGACCACAACAACGACGCAAGGCCTTGTTGCGGGGTTTGCTCGATGTCTAATTCGCCAATGGGTAATAATCCTTGGGCAGGTTGATACGGAATTTGCCGGGGCGGTATCGCTGATTTTCATCGGTCGTACCGTGCCAGTGCTGTCCAAGTCTCGGGCCGTCAAGCTTATTTATCCAGACGAGATTCGCCGCATCCGACACCTTCGGGTTGGCATAGTTCAAATTGTCGCCAACCTTGGACGGCGTGCCGCTTGCCCGTTGTAACAGATACTCATCGACCATTTTTGACGCCTTGGCAAAGCGAGGATCATCGACCGACAGTTGGTCGATGTCGTTTCGACCAAGAGGAATAGTGTTTTTGCTGTTAACGTCCGAGAATTGTGCCCAGGAATTGACCACGTCTGAGATATTGTGCCCCCAATGCTCTGACGCCAACCGATTTAGAATCGTATCGATGACACCTTTGGCCTCGTCATCGCCGTCCTTGACGAACCATTCGGTCATCAGCGTCTTCTTCAACCGAATAATGTCTGCTGGCGAAAGGTGGATGGATTTCGCGAATTCAGCTGGGCGTTCGGAATCGACGTCATCAATTCGGTCACTATCAAGCGCAGCAGGCGGCTGTGCTCGAGCCGCCTCAATATCATCCAACTGCTTGGCCAACGACTTGCGCCACTTCGGGTCCACTATTCCCTTCAGCGCCTGCTGCCGCGCTTGCTCGGGATCAGGCGCATCGGCCCAGGTCTTGAGCAAACCCTCGGCATCGGACTGGGGCAGCGGCTGAGGCTTTGCAATACCCAACTGACGCTGGGAGGCGAATGACAGCGCAAGCGCGGTCCGCAGGCTCTCTGGCGTCGATAAATCCTTGAGGGCAGCGTCGAGAGCGGGCGTGACTTTGCGGGCATAGCCGGCCGGGTCGACTTGCCTTTGCTGTATGACGAATGCGGCAGCATCCGCGTTCAGCTCATAGCGTCTCTGATCTCGTTCAAAGCGCGCCTGGTCCTGCTTGTACATTTCGGGGTCTTGCTTCGGCGCGAAGCGGTTCGGGACCGGCTTTGCCGCGAAGATAGACGCATCTACTTCACTGGTGGGCGTAACACGCATATCGGCAACCTATGGGCTGACATCCGCCCTCCAGTTGAAATTCCTGGATCGATTGCCGCCCTCTTCCGCGCCAAAAAAATGGGCGAATTCGGAATCGTCATATCTTGAACCGGAATAGGGCTCCATATTGGCTAGGGCCGCCTTTGCCTTCTGCGTGTCAGTGTTGAGGCCGGCATGCATGGATATGAAGCTCGCGGCATCGGCGCTGCGGGCCTGGCGAACCAGGTCGCCGTATGACTCAGGCGATAGCTGTGCAAGCAGCACGTCGACCGGAACATTGTCCTGAAACGCCTGTCCAACTCGCTCACTTGGGTCGACCTTGCGAATACGATCTTCCTTCCCGTTTGACGCGCCAAAGCTGTCGGCTTGTGCAACAGAGCCGGTTGTGACCTCGTCAACAGCCTCAGGCGGAAGGTCGCTTCCGCTGCCTGCGCCATTTTCAGCCCCAGTAGATTGAGGGCTGTTCGCGGATTCCTGGCGATTAGAGTTTCAAATCGGGTCTTTGCCGAGCGGTCGAACCAAGCGGCTTCGGCTTGTGCCTTGCTTTGTGGATCAAGGCCCATCTTGGTGATGAGATCGAGGCCGCGCCGGCGCGCGGCATCGAAGGCGGCGTGGTCGTTCGGATCGCTCCGCACTATATTGTTGAGCTCGACGGCGTGTACCCGCGATAACTGGTCCTGCTCATAATCCTTGCGTCGCTGAAGCTGCCGTGCCGCCATGCGAAGCGAGCCGGCCTCACGCAGCGCTTCTTTCTGCCTGGCGAAGTTGGCGCGCTGGCTCTCGGGCATGCCGGGCAAGGCGGCGGCAAACAACCTGTCGAACAGCCGGCCTTCACCACCCGGCCGTCATACGGATTGACCTGGCCATACATGGCCTCATGCAGCCCGGCGCCGTCGGCCGGCGCGTTGGCCGTCGCCTCGTCTTCCGCCTGCGCGATCTGGCCATTGAACTTGCGGCGCGCCAGCTCGGCGTCGAACGCCTCCTGCTGGGCTGTCATCTGCTGGTAGCGCTCGGCGACGGCGGAAAGCTGATCGCCCAAACCCTGCATGGCGCCGCCGATCGGCGAGCCCTGCGGGTATTGCACCCCGTTGCCGGTATCGAGCCGGCGCTGGCCGACGGAAAGGGGGATGATGTGGACCATTGGCTGTTTCCTGCTCGAATGGTTTTGAAAAAGGGCGCGTTGCGCCGGCGACCGCGGCACGGCCGGATCGCGCGCAGGCTGGGGCTGATTTTCGCGGGCTTGGTTGGATTGGCGTTTCTTAAAAATCGCGGAGTGGCGATGCCGCTGGCGTGCGTGAACGGATTGAGGCGCCGGCCGCGAAACAGCCGATCTCCCCCCACAAGGGGAGATTGGCAGCTTCAGCGTTTCATCTCTCCTCCGCCGCGCCGCCCTTTCCAGGGCCGCGAGCTGCGACTCCTTGGACAATAAACGGCGGAAGCGGGCGTGGCCCCCCGCAAGGCAGTGCGGACCCCCTACCGGTCCGCCCGCGCCGCCTTCTCCACCGCCATCTTACGCTGAATTTCGATAGTTCGATTCCAGAAGCGCACCACTTCAAAATGCTCTTGTCTGGTCAACCAGATCTTGTTCTCCAAGCTAACTGGATCGCCACCAACCGCTATAGGTTTGATCTCGAACAGTTCCATGCCCTTGGAGCGAGAAGCTGTATCTTGTACATGCAAGCTATGGACGCTGATTGTTTGCCATCATTCATCCTTTTCCGGCTCGTCGAATAAACGAATCCCAGCCGACTGATTGCCGAGGCGCTCAAACACGTCCGAGCGCAGCCGTCCGCCAGGCGAAGAAGCATTTTCGGGTCGAGCTACCGACAACAGGGCCGCCAAGACTGACGACGTCAAGGCGCTTCGAAAGGCTCAGTCAAGGCATTGGAGATTCCTAATGGCTTGAGGGCATCGAGAACGCGCTCGGAAACGACAAGGCGGTAGTCTTGCGCTATTCCGAAATCATCGCGGCCGGCATTCCCGTTCACTTTCAGCCATACGAAGGGGGGAAGCTTCTGGTCCGGTTGCATTTCTTCGAACAACTCGGAAGTGGTCACTTCGACCGTGTCGAATGTCACATCGGAAAAGTCACTCTTGATAATCTTATCTCTGACATCTTCAGTGACCAAGTAGCACGGGAATGACGTCACCATCCCATCGCCCAACCAGCCATCAAACTCATAATGCAAATGGGTTACGAGAGGAGGATGGACGGTTGTGTCCATAGTGGCGTTTTCACCAGGCCCGCCAGAAACCTCTGGCTCGAGATAATAATATTTCATTTCTTACCTACTGACGGTTGAAAAGGAATTCCGGTGACAGTGCACTTTTTGCCTATGTCTCGGTCCGGTGGCTCACGCCAGCCACATGGACGCGTCGGTAAAAACACCCTGTCACAGAGATTGCCGTGTCTCACTGATGGGCTGCAGTCCAGCACTGTCACCGTAATTCGTAATTCTATCCAGTCGCTGCGGTCATGCGCCGAGCTGTGAAATCAGGCAAGGGTGAACGTCAGGCAGGATAGGGGAAACGTTCAACTTCTGAAATTCTCGTCCACGAACATCTCGGCAAATCTCTCGGGCGAGAGGGTCGTGCCGTTGACGCGAGCGATTTCGACATTCCTCCGCCACATATCCGGATTGCTGCCGGCATTCCCTCGGGCATGTGCATGGACTGGGCGACTGCATCATGCCATTGTCCATCACCACCAAATAGAGATTGCAGTTTGGGGGCCATTCTTTTCAGGCCCTCCTCCGACTCTTGAGAAAGTTCTCCGATCGCCCAGAGCACATAAACATCCAGCAGTCTAAGCAGCGGCTGTCCGTCATAACGTGGGTTAGTCGACATTTAACCTCTCACGCATCATAGGTGGCATAATAGATAACGCGTTCGCAGATGGCAGAAATGTTTGGCTTTTCTTTCTGCGATACAACTAAAGCCTCGGTAATCTCGATCGCAAGGTTGATTTCGAGAAAGTATGCCAGGCCCTCTTTAGCTGCCTCGCGTGGTACCAACACCCCATCCTGCTGAGGCAAAACCATTGCGTCTGAATCCTCTGTCCAAGGCTCCGCTGCGTAGACCGGGTCCTCCTCGTCAAATTCCGACAACCGCCCAACGATATCCAGCAACTTCATTTTTTCCCCATAGGGAAAACCCTCCTCGGCCATTCGGATGCAGTGTTTTCTGAAAGATAGTCTCAGGATCATGCGGGAATCTGCAACGCCTGCTTGACCTCAGCCACGACGAGGAACATGGGAACGTTGTTATCATAACATCACCGAACCATCCTTCCATCTGATAGACAAGTTTTCGGACAAGAGGGGGATGAATGCTTATGTCCATGACAGTGCCGCAGCATATTCCTCCTCCCCAAACATCTGGCTTTATGTAAGAATATTCCACTAATCACCTGATGGTGGATCCAGCGACGACTTGCGCTGATTTTCGATAGTTCGATTCCAGAAGCGCACCACTTCAAAATGCTCTTGTCTGGTCAACCAGATCTTGTTCTCCAAACTAACTGGATCGCCACCAACCGCAATCGGTTTGATCTCGAACAGTTCCATGCCCTTGGAGCGAGAAGCTGTATCTTGTACGCTCATTTCAAGTCCTCCAGCGTAGCAAATAGCTCGGCGAGGTCTCGCGCTATCGTCTCGGCGGATTGCCGTTCCATAAATATAAACGGGATGCGCACGATTGGCATTTCCACATCGTGGGTGTCGAAGCCATAGGCTTCCCCTCCTCCGTTTGACGCAAACAACAGGATGCCTGGTGCGTATTTTTCAACCTCATATTCTCGATTGAAGTCTGCCAACTCTTCGGCTTTGAAGAAAATAATGTAGTTGTCGCCAACGAAGCCTTCACCCCCATTATGCTCTTTGAGGAAGTCGGTGTAATCCTTGGGCAGATAGACACCCAAGCGTGCGGACAGGCCATCGACGATTGCGGATTCAGCCGGTGCGTCGAACTGCCCCTCAGTTAAACTATATGCCACTGCTATCCTCCCAGGTCTTTCAGGCAGCTTGACCCAGTGACTTGTTGGAGACCCGAGACAGTGCACTGTCACCGTAATGCCAGATCATTCAATCCTTTTCCGGCTCGTCGAATAAACGAATCCCAGCCGAGTGATTGCCGAGGCGCTCAAACACGTCCAGAGCATACTCTGAGACGACAAGTTGGTGGTTCGGAGCCATGCCGAAGTCGTCATGACCTGGCCGCCCATGGATCTTCATCCAGACGAAATGTGGAAGTTTCGTCTCTGGCTGCAGCCGACGAAACAGCTCCGAGGCAGTGACCTCGACATCGGCAAATGTCACCCCAGAAACACCTATCTTCAACAATTCCCGCTCAGCCTCGTCCGTGACAAGATAACAGGGAAAGCTTCTTATCAGGACATCTCCGATCCAAACGTCAATCTCGTAGTGAAGCTTGTGCACAATCGGCGGATGAACACGGTTGTCGAGAACCGTATTTTTGCCAAAGTCGCCAGCGACGAATGGCTGCACATAATAATAATCCATTACTCACCTATATTTCCCAACGGGCGGAACGAAAAGATGCCCATATTTCTTGTCCATCATTGTCGAATGATCCAGGATCTGTTGCTCTGTCGGGTGAGGGAACATTTCATGAAATTTGTCGTTTTCCATTCTTAATATAACAAGATGAAGAATATCGTTTATTTTCTTAGGGATTCCGCGAAGATTCTCTATCGAATTCATCTTTTTATCAGACAGAAAGCTTAGAATCCTGTTAAGTAATTGCTGCTCGGCTTGATGATGAATAACTAAATCCTTGATGTCCACGTCTGGATTCGCCTCAGCATACGTTTTCCGGTAGTTATTTGTAGTCGCCTCGCCAAATTTCGCACCAGGATGCTCTACGCGATTGACGTCTCTGGCGAATAGCTCGCTTGCCACTTCGGCGAATATCCGGCGGTCCAGCTTTGACTTCCGAGGCGAACGGATCGCTCGGCGCACGCCTTGAGCGGGGCTGGGCATCGTAGCGTCAGAGAGGGCGTTGGAGTCAACGGTCGGAAGTCCCCCGGCTGCATCCAGCGACTCCGTGAATTGTTTGTTGAAATCCTCCGGCTGTACGTTCGCCGGCCTGGCTGACTCGGTGCCCTCACCGCCACCTACCTTCTCAAGCCGACCAACAGCAACGTCGGAGGTTGGCGCACTCGCGGTTTCTAGGCTACTTGTAGATCGCTTTGCCGCACCAGAACCAACCGACCCAATTGCTCGCGGTATCGCTGCCTCTGCGGTTCGACCGAAAGCGGGCATCGGTATCGCCCAGCCCAATGCGTCACTGCCTTGACGCATCATCACCTTCTCGACATTGTTCGAAGGCTCGTAGTAGGCATCCTTGTAGTCTGGAGGGCTGATCGTTCCTCCGGACATGCCATAGGCAATCCAATCATTTACGTTGGCCACAGCGATCCCGGCATTCGCAGCTACCTTGCCAAGGGCGTTGGCGTCCGCTGGCAACACCTCGATCGCCGAAAGGCGTGGCTTGCCGCCGGGGAGAATCCCGCCCAGACCGGCATCGTCCAATTCCCGGACCAGGGTTGCTCGTGCCACAGGCCCCTTCGTGCGCGCGAACAGCTCGCTTGCCTTGGCGTAATTGTCCATGAAGTACATGCCTCCGCTGTCGCGAGCTTCGGCAAGCTTGAGGAGAATGGAGAACGGCACGGGCTGAAGATTTTCATCATCGATGCCCAGTGCCTTTTGCTTGGCGACAGACAATTCTATCGTTCTGTCATATGTGTCTTGGTCGTAAGCCTCTGGATCGGAAGGCCCACTGCCAAATACAGCGTTCCAACCCGTGGAAATGTCTGAAGACAAGTCGCTGACGTAGCCACCGGAATCGGCCCGTCTCCTCTCCAGGACCAGCTTTGCCGCGACAGCGGTTGCCTCACGGCGCGCCTGGTCCTCCGGTGACGTATTCGGCCCCGCATCGGCATCGCGAAGGGCGGCATGGATCGCCTGGTTCGGCATGGTCCCCATGTCGAAAATCTGCTTCCCGACATCGGTCTGCCATTCGAGACCCTGCCGGCGCCTGATGCCCTCGTCGCGGCCATAGATGATCTTGTAAGCATCTTCGCCCGGTAGCTCGCCGGAATAGGCGCCCGTTCGCGCGATCTCGTCTGGCGCGTCCGCCTCGGCGCGAGCGATGGCGACGCGAAGCTCGACGTCCTGGGTGAACTTCGCCACCTTTGCCTTTAGAGCCAGCGCCTCCTGCTCCTGCCGCGGCAGGTCGTCCCTGAACGCCTGTGCTATGCGTTCATCCGGTGTTTGAATGCCGACGCGGCCTTGTTTCCCGCCGGCCATCTTAGGGCCGTCCGCAAGGGAACTGCCGTCAGCCTGCGCGGTATCGCCGTCGCTCCCAGCCTTCGCCATCCCCACCCCGAACATCGCCAGCGCCCGCTGCGGGTCCTTGGCGATCAGCGCCTCGAACCGGGTCTTGGCCGCGGTGCCGAACCAGTCCTTCGCCTTCTGTTGTTTGATGCCGGGGTCGACACCCATCTTGTCGATCAGGTCGAGCCCTTGCTGCCGGGCCGCTTCGAAGGTGACGTGATCGTCGGGATCGGCGCTACCGATGGCGATGGCGCTGGTCTTCAGCGCCGTGTCGACCTCGGCCTGCTCATAATCCTTGCGCCGCTGAAGCTGCCGTGCCGCCATGCGAAGCGAGCCGGCCTCACGCAGCGCCTCTTTCTGCCTGGCGAAGTTGGCGCGCTGGCTTTCGGGCATGCCGGGCAAGGCGGCGGCGAACAGCCTGTCGAACAGCCCGGCCTTCACCACCCGGCCGTCGTACGGATTGACCTGGCCATACATGGCCTCATGCAGGCCGGTGCCGTCGGCTGGTGCGTTGGCCGTCACCTCGTCTTCCGCCTGCGCGATCTGGCCATTGAACTTGCGCCGCGCCAGCTCGGCGTCGAACGCCTCCTGCTGGGCCATCATCTGCTGGTAGCGCTCGGCGACGGCAGAGAGGTGATCGCCCAGCCCCTGCATGGCGCCGCCGATCGGCGAGCCCTGCGGGTACTGCACCGCATTGCCGGTATCGAGCCGGCGCTGGCCGACGGAAAGGGGAATGACGTGGACCATTGGCTGTTTCCTGCCAGCTGGTTTTGAGAGGCGCGCAGGCAGCGACGGGCCGCCGGGATGGCAGCCGGTTCGGCAGTGCGGATGGTGGGTTTCGGCGGGTGTGGCGGGGTATGCGGATTTTCAGACGACTGCCGCCGCTTAACGACCGGTGCTACAACGGCAATTGTTGAGACGCCGGCGGCGAAGCGGCTAATCTCCCCCCTCGTGGGGGAGATGTCCGGCAGGACAGAGGGGGGCGCCGTAGAGCGCCAACCGTGATCACCCTAGGGGAACCGCATTGCCTCATACGCCATTGCCTCCCCGACAGCGCCTGAACGCCAAATCCATGCGCAAGGTCATGACCGATGCAGAATTGAAGCTCTGGAACGAGCTGCGGGCGCACAGGCTGATGGGGCTCGGCTTCCGGCGACAATTTCCGATCGCGGGTTACATTGTCGACTTCGCGTGCCCAGAGAAGAAGCTGATCGTCGAAGTCGATGGCTCCCAGCATGCCAGAGCCGATGCCGCGGCAGCCGATAACGCAAGGTCGGTGCGCCTGGAGCAGGACGGCTGGACCGTCCTGAGGTTCTGGAATGACGATGTGATCCGCGACATCGACAATGTCTGCCAGCATGTCGTGATCGCGGCTGGCCTCGGCGGCGCGGTTGAATAGCGGATACGTCAGCGGGCCAGCGCCCCCCTCTGTCCTGCCGGACATCTCCCCCTCGAGGGGGGAGATGGGCAGCTTCGACGCCTCACCTCTCCTCCGCCCGCGCCGCCCTTTCCAGGGCCGCGAGCTGCGCTTCGTCCAGCATCAGGAACCCCATAATGTGCTGCACCACCTCGGCCCGCGCATTGCTGAGCGCGCTGTGCAGTTCGAAGCCGGCGGGCGTCCTGGTCCGCGCCATCCACTCGCCATAGGACGGGCGCCTGAAATAGCCGACCGTGGCGGTGAGATCGGCCAGCACCATCTCGCCGTCCTCGCCGGAAAAGGCCCGGAGATAGGCCTTGGCCAGCGCCTCGCGCGCCTTGGCCGGGCCGCCATTTTGCGCCGCGTGGGCGAAACGCTTGCGGCTCATGCGCCGCCACCCGCCGGCATCGCGCCCTGGGCGCCGGCGTCCGCGACCGGTGCCGCGCCGCCCTGCATCATCTGCTGCAGGCCGTCGAGCAGCCCGCTGTCGCGCGCCTGCACGGCGGCCGGCACCGCGTCCTTGGCCGCCTTGCCGGCGGTGGCGATCGCAGCCATGCCGGCCTGCGCGGTCTGTGCCTTGGTGCGGGCATCCCGCAGACCTTCCACCTCTTCCTTGCGGCGGAAGATGCGTTGCGGGCTGCGCCCGGCGCTCTGCACGATCTTGATCGCCTCGTCGCTGTCTATGTTGTCCATGACGCCGGGGTCGAACTGCGCCATCTGCATGGCCGTCGTCACCAGCTGGATGGTGTCGCGCGCCTCGGCCGAGCGGCGCAGCACGTCGAGCGGGCCGGTGAAGGTCGGCCGCACCGCCTTGCCGACCAGGCTTTCCGGCGGCACGAACCGGCTGTCCTCGTCATAGAGCCCCTTGTCCTCGAGAATGCCGAGCTCGCGGTCGAGATTGCTGGCAAAGCCCGCCTGGATGATCGAGCCCGAGGGCCCGAGTAGCGCGCCCTTCTCCTCCTGGCGGATCAGCGCTTCGGTCGCCGTCATCTGCGGGTTCTGCACCAGGGTCTGGAACAGGTTGACGAACATCATGTCGCGGATCTCGTCGGCGCGGCTCTGGGCGTAGTTGAAGGCATAGGTCGGGTTCTGCCCGGTCGAGATCGGCTGGATCAGCGGCCGGCCATTGTCGTCGATCAGGCCGGGATAATTCTCGCCGGGATTGAGCACCGGCACATAGTCGAGCCTGGCCTTCGAGGCGGTGGCCGGATCGGTGATCTGCTGCAGCGCGCGCAGGCCGGAGCGGCGCACGGCGTTTTCCTCGCGCACAGTGGTCAGCGCCTCGATAGCAGGCGAGACGCCATAGGGGTCGCCCTCATAGCGGCGCCAGTTGAAGGTCGACACCGGGAAGGTGCGGAACCCGCTTTCCCTGACGATTTCCTCCTCGTCCTCGATGACGTGATAGGAGGCGAACGCCATGTCGAGATACCGGGTGCGGCCGCCCTGCCCGTATAGCTGGCGCTCGTCGCGCGGCTGGATGCACTGGATCAGCGAGATCTTTTCCTCGCACTTGGCCGGATCGTCGACCAGCACCTTGATGCGCGCCGGCAGTTTTTCGTAGCCGAGCAGCTGCGCGGCCTGCCGCGCCGTGCGCTCGTAGCGGCGGTGGAAGATGTCGACCTGGCCCCAGCGGTTGCGGCAGAGATAGCCCTCGACCACGGGGATCGAGGCATAGCGGATCAGCGTGCCGCCGAACCCTTCCTCGGCATAGAGATAGGCCGGGCCGTAGCGCACGACATTGCGCAGGCAGGCTTGCGTTGCCGGCACGAAGTTGGAATTGGCGGAGTAGCGCAGCGAGAACAGGAAATCGCGAAGGCTTTCGGCCCATTCCTTCTCCTCGTCGGTCTCCTCGTCGTTCATGGCGGCGGTCGACAGGCCATGCCATTTTTCCGACTGCGGAATGATCAGGCTTTCCAGGCCCGCGGCCAGCCGATTGGCGGCCGAGTTGATGGTGTTGGCGTAGACGCGGGACCCGCGCCGCTCCTGCCGCTCGGCCTGCGAGTCCGGCCCGCCAGCGCGCCGGCCGTTCCAGATGTCGGGGGCATCGGGGTCGCAAAACTCCGCCACCTGCTCCCAAACCGCCTCATACTGGCTGCGTTCGGTCTCGAGTTCGGACTGGCGCGAAAGAATATCGCGGGCACGGGAATCGGTCATGGGTGGCCTCGCTTGTTTGCGCGGAGGTTGGAGCTGCCATCTCCCCCCTCGCGGGGGTTGAGGAGCGGTTTGCGAAGCAGACAGAAAGCCAACTGCTTGGCTTTCTGAGCGACGAACGCCGGCAGGCCAGAGGGGGGTGCCGTAGAGCGCCGACCTCTGAAGTGAATTCAGCCAACTTGGCCAGGTGAACAGATCGAAGAAGCTTGGCGGAAGCGCCGGCGGGACAGCGCCCCCTTCAGCCCTGCCGGGCATCTCCCCCACTTGGGGGGAGATCACCTCTTCCTGTCATCTTTTGCCCACTTCCTGGGGCTAGGCTGTCCTTGCGGGCGGGTTTTCGAGGAGGTCGATGTGACGACGACAAGCCTTGCCGGCACCCTGAAAAACCGCGGCAAACAAGTGGCCAAGCGGCTGATTGGCTATGACAGCCGCAACTGGCTGCGCATCCGCCAGATCGAGGCGTTCAGCCTTTTCCTCGAAGCGGGAAACCGCAAGGCCTCCGACGTCATCGAGGTTTCGCCCGGCTGGAACCGATACTGGCGGGCGATGTGCCCGAACTATCGGTCGGTCGACTTCCCCGCCTTCGACATCTGCAAGGATCGTACCGAGGAGCAATACTCCATCGTCATCGCCGACCAGGTGCTGGAACATGTCCAGCGCCCGCAAGCGGCGGTGCGGAACATCCATGCCATGACCAGGCCCGGAGGCTGGGCGATGGTGGCGACACCCTTTCTGTTTCGGGTGCACGCCAGGCCGCACGACTACAACAGATGGACGCCCGCCGGCCTGAAACAGCTGATGGTCGAGGGCGGCTTCCCCGAAGCCAATGTCAAGGTCCATGGCTGGGGCAACAAGGCCTGCGCCCGCGCCCACATCGGCGGCCCGGTACGGGCTTACGGGTTATGGCGGGATCTCAGCAACGACGAGGAATACCCGCTCATGGTCTGGGCGTTCGCAAGAAAAGGGTGAGCGCGGCGCTGTTGCCTTCCCCCCTTGTGGGGTGAGGAGTGGTCCGCGTAGCGGACGGGAAGCCAATTGCTTGGCTTTCCGAACGACGAACGCCCGAAGCGAAAGCGAAGGGCCGGGTCGGCAGGCGAGAGGGGGCACTGTCCCGCCGGCCCATCCGTCCTGCAAGTTGTTACGCTACAAACCGGAGCGGCAGGCGTTCCTTCGCGCCCCCCTCTGCCCTGCCGGGCATCTCCCCCACGAGGGGGGAGATCGGCAGCCTCACCCACCCCGCCTCTTCACCGCCCTTGCGTGCCGGCGCCAGTACCACCAGTCCAGCACGCGCCTTCGAAAACTGCGCTTCATCGCGGTCATGGTTCACACTCCAAGCAGCACGCGGCGCTGGCCGGTGAGGCTGCCCGGTGCGAGGTCGGTCTTGATGGTGCTGGCGGTGCCCTGGCGCTGTTCGAGTTCAGCCCGCAGGGCCGCCTCGCGCGCCTGCACATCCTTGTCCTGCACGGTCGGCGTCGGCGGCAGCGGCTTCAGTTCCGGTGGTTTTTGAAACAGACACATGGTTCCAGCCTTCTCTTGTCCAGTCATAGAGGAAGAAATCTTCGCCGTTGCGGCCATAGCCCGGCAACAGGCAGCGTTGCGTGGCGCCCAGCCGGCCAAGCCAGCGCAGCGCCAGATCATTGGCGGCAAGCGCCCGCGCCTCGACCCGCCAGGCGCCCCGCGCCGCCACCTGAGGCCCAAGCACGGCGTGAAAGAACTCGGTGATCCCGGGCACGCAGCGCCGCATGCGGCGCGTACCCCAGCTCCAGGCGATCCACAGGCCGCCGCGCTGCTCGGCCGCGCCGAACCCCGCCTCCGGATTGCCGTCGAGCTCGGCGACATAGGCAAAGCCCTGCAGTGCGGTCAGCGCCAAGAGCGACGGCGACCACTGGTCGAGCTGGCAGTCGATCTCGGCGCGGTCTTCGGGGCGCAGATTGGCGGCGACGTAGGAGAGATCGCGCAGCGTGGCGGGGATGATGCGAAGGGTCATGAGGCGCACCCCTTCTGGGACTGAAAGCACCATCGCCAAAAAACAAAACCCGCCTCGTGGGCGGGTCGTTGGCGCAAATCAGCACCATGGATAAAATATACCATTGCTGCCCTCACGCAGTCAACAGGATTATAGGAATAAATTCTCCGCACGGACCAATCCAAGCTCTACACCGTGACCGGCGAGGAATATGCCTCACACAAGGCGACCAATCATTTCGCTGGCGAATACGCTCGCTACGAGGGTGGCGTGTCAATCCACTCGAACACGATTGAGAACGTGTTTTCAGTCTTCAAGCGCGGCATGGTCGGCGTCTACCAGCACTGCGGCGAAGATCATCTGCACCGCTACCTTGCCGAGTTCGATTTCCGCTACAATCGCCGCACGGCTCTTGGCGTCACCGATACCGAGCGGGCCGACGACCTCATTCGCGGCACGACCGGCAAGCGGCTGACCTATCTACAAACTGACCAAGCCGGCCACGCCTAGGCAGAAGGCCAAGGCATTCTTGCGCTGGCGGAAGCGTCAGCGCTTTCGATCCGAAGATTGACTCTTCTGTTTCTTTGGCTTCCCCCTTCGTCTCGTGCTTGGACGGAGGGGTTTTCATTGCGCGACGTAATGCGTCGTCGCGCCGTTGCTCTATCGTTCGTCAAGCCGTTGATCGTGCGGTTCGCTTTGTCCCGTTGGTGTCATGGCGTATCAATTCAGTCCTATCAGGTTGGCAATGGCCAGAAACGACGAGATGCGAAAGAGGGTCGAACGGCTTCTGGCCGAAGGCTTTCGCCACGACGATATCACAAAACTGCTTCTGTGGTTGCGAGAGCGAAGCTATGGCGTCTCATCAATACGCGAGATCGGTGATTTCGTGGCGCACTCGGACACAAAGACGAAAGGGGCCGTGACCCAGGAACTAAGAGATTTTTTCCGATATTTAGAACTGCGGATGAATTCGACAAACCTAAACGAACAAGGCAAGAAGCCAGCCTTCCTCCAAATCAAGCTAGAAAACCTGCCTCCGGATTTCCCTTCAATCGTAATGGAGCGGTTCCGTAAGCTGGACTCGTCGGAGATCAACCGAACAACCGGGCTCAATCGGAAGGCGGCGGAGTTGGCGCTAAAAGCCGTACTTCAGAAGTTTTCCACCGGCCCCAATGGCGAACTCAGTTTGACATCTGCAAGGACCAAAGACGAGGCTGCAATCCTCACGACTTCCCTCAATTCAATGATGCCAACGCCGACGCTTACACAAGCAGCCTTATGGCGGGACTTTTGCTTCGTTCTCAAGAAGAACAATCTTCTGGAAGACAGAGAACAAAAGCTGCTCAAGCCGGTCGAACGCGGCCTCGTTCTATTCTCAATTGCCACGATGCACGGCACAGAAATGACCCTTGTAAGCGGTCGAGTCGCCAAGCTGAGCGCCGGAATCCGAAAAAACGGTAATCTCTGTGTAGCTGCGGCGGGGGAATGGGACATGATAGGTGCATTCGGAAGCGCCGTCGTGCCAGTTTTTGATACCGACCTTCTCGCGAGCGAATGTTGTGATCCCGCGCTGAGTGTTGACGCGGGGAACAAATACAATGAACCGCTGGATGTAAGCGCTGATCTTCGGTTAGTAGCGCTCTGACGGGCTGATCTCGGCAAAGTGCTCTATCGCGCGCTGTTCGCATACTCCGAGGCTTTCGATCACACCCCGAAGATTGAAATTGTCTCGCGAGCAAACTCGCAACGAGCAAACCAGCATTGTTATCTAACAGCCCGTTCACGATCTCGGGCTAATCATTTCCGTGCACCGTAGCCAGATCGGCAAGCCTAGCAGCTAAGATTTTCCTCGCACGTCCTGCTTTGTCGTTGGCCACGGGAAATCTTCCTAAGTTCCATTACATGCCGGCCTGTTCCTTCGAACCATAACAGCGGAGAATCGCTATGTCACGCATATAATTAGGAAAAAATTCCTAATTGTCGCACATGCCACCATCGCTCCGGGGGCCTTCAGGCCGGCGACAGGAATTCGTGCACCTGCCACCGCCATCCGAGGCAGGCGACAGCAGCAAAAAGTGCGCTGTCGCCGTAATGCTACACGGACCTGGGCTCGAAAGACTACTGACCCATCCCGAACTTGTATGTAATGCGCGCCATCACCGCATCCACCTTGGCATCGGTACGATAGGTCTCCGGATTTGCTCCAAGAGAGCCGTCATCGAACACGTTGTTGCCGGTGCTGGTCTTGGACCCAAGATCGACATGGGTGTAATCCACGCCCAGCAATATGTTGTCGGTAATGGCATAATCGAGCCCGGCGCCGAGCGCGTAGCCGTTTTGCCAGTCGTTCTTCTCATATGTAACCAAGGCATCGTTGTCGCGCGCCGTGAACCGGACCTTGCCGCCGGCATAGCCGGCCTTCGCATAGATCAGGACCCGATCGAAGGCATAGCCAATGCGCCCGACTGCCGTGACGTAGTTGGAGATCTTGCCGGTCTCGGTATCGCTGTCCGGGAAGTAGGGGCTGACGATCGTCTTCTTGATATCCGTCGCGGTCCAGGTCGCTTCGCCACCCAGGACGAACTGGTTCCACTGATACTGGGCGCCGATGTGAGCGCCTCCGGCAACGCCGGCCTTGTTGAAATCGAAACCCTCCGTGCCCGCGGGAACCGCGTCTGTAAAAAAGCCCCCGGATGGCTCCGTGACATCGGTAGCGGTGATATCACCGTTTGCTACGCCAAGGTGCGCGCCGGCGTAGAAGCCGCTCCAATCGTAAGCCGAGCCCACAACGGGCCCCGCCATGTCGGCTGCCGACGCGCCAGTTGCGCCGAGCCCAGCAACCGCAAGAATTGCAAGAAATTTGTACACTGCCTTCTCCCGCCCCACAGAAACCCTCAACTTGAGAATATGTCAAAGCACGATACTTTACTGTGCTATTTCAGCATCACTTCGCCAAAATGAGAAGCTCGCAAACATTCGAAGATATGTCGCGCAATAATTAAGCAGATTCTAATATACATGGTGACAGTGCACTTTTTGACGACGTAGCATCGACAAGAGCGCGGCTGTCCGTCAGGCGAAGAAGCATTTCTGGATTGGATCACCGGACAACCGGCGGAGTCGTGAGAACGGCGGGAATTCGTGCACTTCGTGTGCCGACCCATTGCGGAAGTTCAACATCAACCGTGAGCAATCGGCCTTCATGTTCTCCATTGTATGGCTTAGACTCGCCGCATGGGACTATTGACCTTCAGCATCAACGTCACCCTGGACGGCTGCGTCGACCACCAGGAGGGAATTGCCGACGACGAGACGCACGCCTTCTTCACCCGCCTCATGGATGAGGGCGGAGCAATGCTGTGGGGTCGCGTCACCTACGAGATGATGGAGAGCTACTGGCCGGCAGTCGCCCGCGGCGACGCGGAGGCGCCGCCGGCGATACGCGAGTGGGCGGTCAAGCTGGAGGCAAAGCCGAAATACGTCGTGTCATCGACGCGAAAGGCCTTCCCGTGGACCAACAGCCACCACATCGGCGGCGACCTGCGCACCGGCGTGCAGAGGCTCAAGGATGCGACCCCGGCCGGCGTGCTCCTCGGTAGCGGCAAGCTCGCGACCGAGCTGGACCGGCTGGATCTAATCGACGAGTACAAGCTCCTCGTGCACCCCAGGATCGCAGGCCACGGCCCGACCCTCTACCAGAGCGGGCTGCCCAGCACGCGACGGCTCGAGCTGATCTCGGCCAAGCCGCTCCGCAGCGGCGTGGTCGCCATGCATTACCGCCGCGCGCGCTGACCGTACTCATTTGCCACGGCGCCCAGAATGGCCGTGGCCGGAACACCCAACCGGTCCACGAGGGGGGAGATTGTGTCCAGCCGATAGATGGGTAACAGATTGAACCGGATACATAGGTAACAGTTCTCCCCCTATGCATCCGCCGCAGCGCCAAGCGGTTTGGTTGGCGCGGCGCTGCGGCGGACGAGCTTCATACGTCTGGTGTCGATGATGCCAAGCGGATAATCATGGAAGGTAAGTGCCCATTGGCCGTCCTCGGCTTCGATGGCCGCGACGGCTTCGCCGGCCAGTGATTGCGAGACATAGACGAAGCCGCCATTCCACCTGATCTCGCCATTGTGGCGCACCCAGCGAACCGCGGCCTCTTGCGGATAATCGGGCTCGGGTGGCGTCCTTGGCATGGCTCGTTGTGACGGGCGGTAATGCTGGGCTGGAGTG
>NZ_SRUN01000170.1:0-329 GCF_004791595.1 Mesorhizobium sp. M8A.F.Ca.ET.202.01.1.1
ATGATTACCTGTCAGCGCATGGCATACAAGTACAAGTGGCTGCCCTTCATATCCAACATGTTCATAACGTAATTTTAAATTTAAGATCGTTTCACCTGATTCAGTTGTAAATGGTCCCAATTCTAATGTATCAACCGTATAATTTGTCATCATTTACCTCCTACTTAGTAAAAAAACTTCCTACCTATTTATAATAAGTAAGAAGTTACAATACTTATTATTCGAGCGAATCGTTGGTATTAGCACCGTGCTTCTAAAGTCGGTTGCTGAAGCTTCATTGGGCCAAGTCCCTCTGCTTCTCGAAATAAGATTTAATTTTAATTGTAAAA
>NZ_SRUN01000171.1:0-329 GCF_004791595.1 Mesorhizobium sp. M8A.F.Ca.ET.202.01.1.1
AACGTGTAGGTGTCTTGTTCTTTTAACTTATTGCACATCGCAAAAAACAAATTAATTTCTATGCTTGTAAATTTTCTTAATGGGACGAGGTTTAGATCGTTTTTATATACAACTGTTTCACCAGACATTTTATTATCACTCCATCATTAACTACATCATATAAAGGAGTACTAAAAAAATGAATACTCCTTTATACCAATTGAATATAAGCATAAAACACTTTTATAGCGGCGTCAATGAATAAAAGGAGTGATTATATTTAAACTACTCCAAAAATAAAAAAAAAACACTCCTTTTATGTGGCAAAACTACTCCTTTTATGTGGCAAA
>NZ_SRUN01000172.1:0-328 GCF_004791595.1 Mesorhizobium sp. M8A.F.Ca.ET.202.01.1.1
GCCGTTCTTCGCCGGCCGCATCTTCTCGGGGCTGGACATCCCCAGCAAGAAGACCAAACCGGCGCCGGACGTGTTCCTGTTTGCCGCCGAAAAGCTCGGCGCGGACCCGAAGAACACTTTCGTGATCGAGGATTCCGTGCACGGCATCACCGGCGCCAGGGCGGCGGGCATGCGGGTCATCGGCTTCACCGGCGCGGGACACAGCTATCCGGGCCATGCCGATGCGCTGACCGAGGCGGGCGCCGAGACGGTCATCCGCCGCTTCGCGGAACTCGGCAGCACGATCGCGGCGCTGTCGGAGTGGTCGGAAGACGCTTAGAGCCTGACG
>NZ_SRUN01000173.1:0-327 GCF_004791595.1 Mesorhizobium sp. M8A.F.Ca.ET.202.01.1.1
ATTTATACCAAGACTAAGTTTTCAAGTTTAAGAGGGTAGATTATAATGAAAATTAATAAAAGATATATAAAAATACTCTTTCTGTATTTGTTGAGTACATTTATTTCAAACATTATATTGAAGAAAACTTCACTTTCTAATTTATTATTAAAAGGTGTCATTGGATATGCTATCTTTGCACTAGGTCTAAAATATTTAACTATACAAAAACAAAAAAATATTTAAACATAGTATTGTTAGTTTTTAGGGAAAAGAGTGGTTATTTACTAACCATTCTTTTCTTTTTGTATAAAGAAAACCATACGCTATGCGTATGGTTCAGAAAAG
>NZ_SRUN01000174.1:0-327 GCF_004791595.1 Mesorhizobium sp. M8A.F.Ca.ET.202.01.1.1
ATCAGGATGCGGCCGCTGGACGGCGTGAAGACGCGCTGCAAGAGATTGATGAGCGTCGTCTTGCCGGCGCCGGTCGGGCCGACGATGGCAACGGTCTGGCCAGCCTGGACCTCGAACGAAACGTCCTCGATGCCGTGGCCGGAATTGGCGAACTCGAAGCTCACGTCCTCGAAGCGCACATGGCCGGTGACGTTGGTGAGCTCGCGCAGGCCATCGGGCTCGATGGTCTCGGCGGCGGAGTACTCGAGACGATAGAAGTCCTCGAGTTTGGCGCGCGCCTGCGAAATCTGCGTCGTGAAGGCCGACATCTGGTCGAGACGGGCGATC
>NZ_SRUN01000175.1:0-327 GCF_004791595.1 Mesorhizobium sp. M8A.F.Ca.ET.202.01.1.1
CGAGGAACAGCGTGCCGCCGCTCGAATGCTCGATGCGGCCAATGCGCTTCTTCTGCGCGCCGGTAAAGGCGCCGGCCTCATGGCCGAACAATTCGCTCTCGATCACGGTCTCCGGCAGCGTGCCGCAGTTCAGCGCCACGAAATTGCCATGGGCGCGGCGGCTCCAGCGGTGCAGCAGGCTCGCCACCACTTCCTTGCCGGAGCCGGTCTCGCCTGTCACCAGCACGTCGACATCGGTGTCGGCGATCTGTCTGAGCGTGCGGCGCAGCCGCTCCATCGCCGGCGTCTGGCCGATCAGCGGCAAACCCTCCTGCGCCTGCTCGGCCG
>NZ_SRUN01000176.1:0-325 GCF_004791595.1 Mesorhizobium sp. M8A.F.Ca.ET.202.01.1.1
TGCGGGTCTTGTCGGCCAGATAGAGCAGGATGGCGCCCGATTCGAACAGGCCGATCGGCTTGCCGCCAGGACCGTCCGGGTCGATGATCGCCGGTATCTTGCCGTTCGGGTTGAGCGACAGGAATTCCGGCGTCCAGCTCTCGTTCTTGCCGATGTCGACATAGTGCGGCTCGTAGGGCAGGCCGATCTCCTCCAGCGCGATCGAGATCTTCACCCCGTTGGGCGTCGTGGAGGAGTAGAGCTGCAGGAGGTCTGGTTTTTTGGCCGGCCAGCGCTTGGTGATCGGAAAGGCGGACAGGTCGGTCATCGGGAGGCTCCGGGTGCG
>NZ_SRUN01000177.1:0-325 GCF_004791595.1 Mesorhizobium sp. M8A.F.Ca.ET.202.01.1.1
TCGAAAGATAGAAGATGCGCTTCTGTTCGGCGCGGCCGCGCGACACCGAATCGAGGATCAGGCCGGTGACCATCGCCAGCATGGATGAGAGGAGCAGGCCGACCGACAGCACCCAGGTCGGCATGCGCGGCACAAGCCCGGTCTCGGCGAACTCGACCAGCAGGGGGATCATCAGGCCGATGCTGGCCGCCAGGAAGAACAGCGCGAACGTGCCGAAGAATCGCTGCGGCTGCGTCTCCTTCACCAGCATGGCGAACATCCACAGGATCCTGGCGCCGTCCCTGAAGGTCGACAGCTTCGATGACGAGCCTTCCGGGCGGCGACC
>NZ_SRUN01000178.1:0-325 GCF_004791595.1 Mesorhizobium sp. M8A.F.Ca.ET.202.01.1.1
GAAACTGCCGCCCAGCGTGTGGCAGATCTTGTGGTGCAGCGCCATGGCGACCTGCCCGAGCACGGTGCCGCAAAGCCATGCGCCGTAGAGCGCCTTGGCGCGTGCATCCGCTTCGCGAGGGCTGACGACGATCACCGGCAACGCTTCCTTCAGCGCGCGCATGCCCTCGGTCGCCATCATCGAGGTGATCGGGTTGCGGTCCTCGGCATAGAGGCCTTCGGCGGCATGCGCGATGGCGTTGAGGCCGCTTGTCACGCTGATGCCGACCGGCAGGCCAAGCGTCAGCTCCGGATCGTAGATCACCAGTTCGGGCAGCACCTTGGGG
>NZ_SRUN01000179.1:0-325 GCF_004791595.1 Mesorhizobium sp. M8A.F.Ca.ET.202.01.1.1
CGGACGCCGCGGGGCGGATCCAATCCTTCAATGACTTCGTAACGGGCGCCGCAAATAAGGCGGCGCAAGTCGCATCTATTGCCCATGAAGAGGCCCTGCGCCAAATCAAAGGACTCACCATTGCGACCGGGGAGGCGGTTGAGGCGGCTCTCGGAGAGTTTGGCGATCTGTCCGCCGCACGCAAGGCGATGGTGGCCCTGATCTCGGCATATTATGTCGAGGCAGGTAAAAGGCGTGATGCAATTGTCGTTGCGGCTGCGCTGTCCGAGTACGCTGCGTTCCCGCAACTTGCGGCGCCAGTTGCATCGAAACTCCGAACGGAGGC